>CAZHRT010000010.1:0-47792 GCA_964534665.1 uncultured Methanosarcinales archaeon
GTGTGCTGATGATTCCTACAACTGCTATCAATGTTAAAGGTGTTTGTCCTGCTAATACGCTAATTGTCCATTTAAAGAATCCAAGAATAGAAAACCATTCAAAAAAGAATTTTAAGACCAATGGACTGAAATATATGCCTTTAGCTAAAAAATATTTTGTATAGCCATCAACTACTTGGTAAATTGTAAAGCTACCCATTATCACTGCTTGTACATAATTAAATAAAAATAATGGTAAAGTATAAATGTCGATTATAGCAGTATTTATTTTCAAGTGTTTCTTGAAGATGTCAATTATGCCCCTTGCAAACCTTGTACGCTGTCTAAGAACACCTTTGGGCTTGTAAGGCATGTTTGTTTCAGCTATTGCTTTTGAAGAAAAACCAATTTTATAACCTTTTCTAATCAGTCTAATGGTAATATCAATATCTTCTGAAAAGCCCTTAACACTAAAACCCCCTACCCCTAGAAGTTCTTTTTTTCTATAAACGCCTAATGGTCCAGGAGTTACAATATTTGCATTAAGTTTTGAAAATATTTGTCTAATTAAAGAATTATATAATTGTTCAAGATCAAACCACATACAAATAAAGCGTTTTCTGTTTTTAACCTTAATAACACAGGAAGCTGCAGCAACATTCTTTCTTTCAACTTCTTTAGTAGTATAGATTAATGCGTCTTCACTTATAACGCTGTCACCATCAACAATTGCTATTAATTCTCCTTTAGAAACAGATATTGCTTGATTAATTGAAGCTGATTTTCCTGTATGTGGTGTTTTGATTAGCTTAACTTCTGGAAATTTTAATGCAATCTCTGAGGTTTTATCCTTACTACCATCATCTACAACAATAATCTCTTTTTCACCGTGAAATCTAGCTTTAATTACAGATTTTATACATTGAGCGATATAACGTTCTTCGTTATGTGCTGGAATAATCACAGATATAGAATTAAATTTTCTTACTAGTTTAGGTTTCTTTTTTTTAATGAATAATAAAACATAATAAGAAAGAACAACAATAAAAAAAACTATTGTAATTATATTTGGAATACTTTCAAGAAGACTCATTTTCTATTACGTCTGTATTAGCAATTTTTGGAGTACAGTACCAATGTAGCTTTTGATTAAGTGCAGCTTTAATAAATGCAATAGAATTTGAGACTGCCAAAACAAGCCCCATTGTAAATAAAGATAAAATTAGGTGAAAAAATTCATTCATTTTCTTACGTTTGATAAGGGTTACTATCCCTGCAAACATAAATCCTGCTGTTAATAATATTCTTACCCAAAAGACTTGGAAATCTACAAGTGTAAAAAGTTTAAGTTCTCCGAGAAACCATCCTGCAAAACCAAATACAGTCATCAAAATAACAACTACTGTTGATGAATTTGATAAAGTTGTAAATAAAATAACCAGTTTTTGTTTAAATGAAAGTGCTTTACTAAAAAGTATAAGTTTAGCATTATCAAAAAATACTCTTGCATTACCATAACACCATCTCTGCTGTTGTTTTAAGAAACTTTCAAATGTGTCTGGAACTTCGCTAGGTGTTTCATAATCAAGATAAACGCTTTTATAGCCTGCAACCAACAATTTAACACTTAACTCTGAATCTTCTGTAATACTTTTTGTGTTCCAGCCACCAACTTTATCGAATGCTGAACGCCTTAATGCTCCTGCTGTACCACAAAAGAATACACAATTTATTTTATCGTTAATTGGTAAAACAATTGTATGGTATATCATTAAAAGATATGATGCAAATCTTGAAATGTTATTTGTTTTGGCATTATAAAATCCTTGCCTAGTCTGAACAATAGCAACTTTTTTGTCTGAGAATGGTTTAATAATGGTTTTAAGATAATCTTTTTTAGGAATCCAATCAGCATCAAAAACAGTAATTATTTCACCTTTTGTAATATCCATTGCATTATTCAATGCACCTGGTTTAAACCCTTCCCGATTATCCCTATGTATATATTTGATGAAATTAGGATTATCATCTGCGAATTTTTTAAGAAGTGATTGGGTTTTTTTATCAGTACTATCATCAACAATAACAATCTCATATTTATTCTTAGGATAATCAAATTGCATACATTTTTTTATGCATCTAGCACCAATTGGATCATTAAATGTAGGGACTTGAACTGAAATAAAAGGAAGTGACTTTAATGGTTTAAATGCCCTTTCTTTTTTACGATCAACTGCAAGATTAATAATTGTTAATATAAAAAACAAAGCTGAAAAGAAAACAACAGGGAATAATGCAATATTATACATTAATATTGATAACTCGTATGAACTCATATTGCTTCACCAGCACTAAATAGTTTTTGTATAATCATTCTTCTAAAAGGGGTGTAAGCAGGTATGCCTTCCATTTTTTGGTTAGGTAAACCTTCTGAAACTAAAAATAGCTTCTGTTTAACACCGATTATGTTTAATCTTTTCATTTCTAACATATCTTGATTTATTTGATCAAAATTATTGTTTTGTATGCAACTATTCAATTTATCTTTTGAAAGATTATACTTTTGATGGTTTATCTCTTTTGTTTTCATTAAATCAAAAGAGATATTATAATAATTTTTTTGATCTAACATTGAAACACAAAATAACGTCTTAGTAAAGATAAAACGCGAATTTCTTGTTTCAACGTCTTTATTGGTAATATAATATTTCTGATAATAATTAATTTTTCCTGAATTTATAAATTCTTCCTTTATTTGAGGCATTATCCCCTCTATAAAGTTTTTTGTTTCTTCTGACCCTATATCTAGATAGCTAATTAATGTTACGGGAGCATCTTGATTACCTAAAAAACTAAAGAATTTTGTTGAAGGGATATCATCTTTAATCAAACCCCCAAAATCAAGAGTTTCTAATTGTTTCTTAAATTCAGGATTTTTATCAATTTCTCTTTGATATAAAGTATTTGCAGAAATAATAACAAATGTGATTATAAATATTAATAGTAAGATATTTGTTATTTTCATTCTCAGTCTCTTTGTTTAATTGAATCTTTAGAGATTTTATGGGATTTATGCATTTTCATTCCAATAGAGAAAATAAAAATGGACCATATCAAAAGAGATATTGCTATATATGGAACAAAAGAAAATAAGAGCAAAGGATATGTAGAGTAAAGCATTATCTTTAATAATTCTGTATATTTAAGTTTTTTATAAAAAATCTTAATTATTGTGCTAATAATGAACATTAGGAATGTTCCAACCATTAAATAAGAGAAAATCAATGAAAAAGATTCTACCATACGATAATTAATTATAACTGCATAATCAACTTCTAAGGTTCTAGTTAAATCAAAGAATAATGTTCTTCCTAATGAGAATAATAAATTAACTGCTCCGGCAACAAATGCAATTACTAATAATAGTCGTAGATAAGCGCCTACAACATATTCTAAGGTTTTCTTATTTAGAAAAATAAAGCCTTTTTCAGGATTCTTAAGTAATTGAATTCCTTCAGTGATATATGTTTTAATTGATGTCATTTTAAGTACCTAATTTATATTCTAAAGAGTGCTAGTTGCATTTATAAAGGTTATTGAACAACGAGAAAATCTTAATCTATAAAATAAAGATTTTCTGGTGTTAATAAAGTATAGGACTTTATTAACAAGGACAAATTATATAAAAAATCAAGTATTACTAGATATATGAACAAAATTCTATCAACTGGCTCAAACATTATTAATAATCTTCTTAATGGGGGATATGAAACAGATATAATAACTACAGTTTATGGTCCTGCTGCTTCTGGTAAAACATTATTATGTTTATTATCTGCTGTAGAGGTTGCTCGTGCTAATAAAAAAGTGATATATATCGATACAGAAGGGGGATTTTCTGTTGAAAGATTAAAACAAGTAGCTCAAGATTATGAGAAAATTGTTAATAACATAGTGTTTTTTAGGCCTACAAACTTTAAAGAACAAAAGGGTGCTTTTGAAAAACTTAAAGATGCTATTAATGATAATGTTGGATTGATTATTGTAGATAGTATAGGTATGTTATACAGGATTGAGTTGGGTAAAAGTAAAGATGTTTATGATGTTAACAAAGATTTGGGGCTTCAAATATCATTTTTAACAGAAATTGCTAGAAAAAAGAATATTCCAATACTTATCACAAATCATGTTTATGCTGATTTTGATAATAAGAACAATGTAAAGATGGTTGGGGGCGACCTATTAAAATATGGATCAAAGTGCCTTATTGAACTTAAAAAAATGCATACTGATAAACGTGCAGCAATCGTTAAAAGGCATAGAAGTATTGAGCCTGAAAGAAATGTATTATTTAGAATAGTAGAAAAGGGTATTGATAAAAGTAACGATTAAGAAGCTTTTTAAATGCAACAAATATTCACTGAATAAATGGGAACTGAATTTAAAGAAAGGAAAAAAGCCTTAACTGATAAAGAAGGGGTTAAGAAACAGCATGCAAAAGGTAAATTAACTGCTCAAGAAAGAATTGATCTTCTTTTAGATGATGATTCGTTTACTGAACTTGGTGGTTTTGCTGAATTACAAAGCCATGATTTTAATCTTAAAGAAAAAAGTAGGGCTAGAGATGGTGTAATAACAGGATATGGTACTATTGGAGGCAATCCAATTTATGTTTATGCACAAGATTTTACTTTTATGGGTGGATCAATGGGTGAGATGCATAATCATAAAATTGCTGAACTCATGGATACTGCACTTAAAACCGGTGCACCAATTGTTGGTTTACTTGATTCTGGTGGTGCAAGGATTCAAGAAGGGATTAATGGTTTAGATGGTGGTGGTAAAATCTTCTTAAGAAATACACTAGCTTCTGGTATTATTCCACAAATTAGTGCGATTATGGGGCCTTGTGCAGGAATTGCTGTATATTCACCAGCTATTACTGATTTTATTTTTATGATTGATAAAACAAGTAATATGTTTATTACTGGTCCAGATGTTATAAAATCTGTTACTGGAGAAACAATAAGTTTTGATGATTTAGGTGGTCAAAACGCACATTCAAGAAAAAGCGGAGTATGTCATTTTGAGACTGGAAGCGAAAAAGAGTGTATATTAAAAATTAAGAAATTGTTAAGTTACCTGCCACAAAATAACATGGCTAATCCTCCATTAAAAAATACTGGAGATAACACAAAAAGGTTAAATAATAATCTTAAAGATATTGTACCAAATGATTCAAAGAAATCTTATGATGTTAGAGATGTTTTAAAAGAAGTTTTTGATAAGAATTCATTTTTTGAAGTTCAAGAAAACTATGCACAAAATATTGTAATAGGATTTGCAAGATTAAATAATAATGTTGTTGGTTTAGTTGCTAACCAACCTTGTGTTTTAGCAGGGTGTTTAGACATTAATTCATCTGATAAGATTGCACGTTTTGTAAGATCTTGTGATAGTTTTAATATTCCTTTAATTAATATGGTAGACGTAACTGGATTTTTACCAGGAACAGACCAAGAACACAAGGGAATAATTAGGCATGGTGCAAAGATATTATATGCATATTCTGAAGCAACCGTTCCAAAAATATCATTAGTTATGAGAAAAGCATATGGTGGGGCGTACATAGCTCTTGTTTCAAAAGATATGGGTTATGACAAAGTAATTGCTTGGCCAGATGCTGAGATTGCGGTAATGGGTGCTGAACAAGCTGTTAATATAATTAATAGAAAAGAATTACTAGGAAAAGATGCTGATAAAATCAGAAAAGAAAAAGTTAAAGAATATTCAGAGAAATTCTTAAATCCATATGTTGCAGCAGAACAAAATAAAGTAGATATAATTATTGATCCAAGTGAAACAAGAAAAACACTTATTTCTGTATTAGATATGTTGATGAATAAGAGGGTAAGAAGACCTTCAAAAAAACACGGCAGTATACCATTATAAAATGGAAGAAATAAAAGTAAATATTGATGGTGAAGAGCATAGTGTCCAAGTTGAAGAGTTAGAAGATGGTAAATTAAGGGTTATGCTTGAGGGTTCTGTTTTTGATATTGAAACAAAACAAGATATTAAAGAAGAAATTATTGAAGAAAAGTCTAAAAAAGGTGAAGAAGAAGGAGTTGTTGTTGCACCTTTGCCTGGAACAGTGGCATCTATTTCTAAAAAAGTTGGTGATAAAGTTAAGAAAGGAACTTCAATACTAAAATTAGTTGCCATGAAGATGGAAAACGACATAAAATCTAATAAAGATGGTGTTATTAAAGAAATTAAGATTAAAAAGAATGATACTGTTAATAAGGGAGATATTTTAGTAATAGTAGATTAAGATGCTTCTAAACTTGGTTGTTGTACTTTGATTTTAACCCCATTTCTTTGAAGTTGAGCTATAAGTCTCTTATTTTCTTTTGTAATAGCTTCTTCTTGAAAATGATAAATCATCTCATTTAGTTCTTCAATCTCTTCCATCATTTTCCCCTCGTATTACTTCCTAATAGAATTCCTGATAACACATTAAGTGCCCATGCTTGAAAAACATTTATAAAATATAATTTTCCAAAAACAAAGTTCCATAACCACATAACTGGAAATGCTAGAATTAAGCCAACTATTGCGCTTAATACTACAATAAGAAGCATTGTGTAGAAAAGATCTACAATCTTTTTTAAGACTGGAACTCTTTTTAATATCCCCATGATTTATGTAAACACACACTTGTTTTTAAAGTTTTTGAAAAAAGATATAAATGAGTAGATATTAATGGTTTTTATGAATATAACAAAGCACAGGGTTAGGTATGCAGACACTGATCATTTTGGGGTTGTGTATTATGCTCGTTATTTAGATTGGTTTGAAGCTGGTAGAACAGAAATTTTGCGTGATCAAGGAATTACATACGCCGATTTAGAAAAAAAAGGTATGTTTGCCCCTGTTGTTGAGATTAAAGTTGAATATAAGAAACCTGCTAAGTATGATGATGTAGTTGAATTAGAAACTACGATAGATAAGATAGGGAATTCTAGTATTAAGTTTAATTATAAAGTATTTAATTCTAAAAAAGAATTGTTGTGTGAAGCGTATACAGTTAATGTGTTTATTGATAAAGATATGAAACCTGTAAGAATTCCAGATAATATTCGTGCTATTGAATAAAAACATCCCCTTCAATAATTTTAATTTTCTTGTTGTCTTTTTTTATTATTAAGAATCCCTCATTGTCTAGATTGTATGCAATACCTTCAAAGGTTTTGTTCATTGTTTTAACTTTTACTTTATCTCCGAGGAAAGAATATTTCTTCCAATCTTCAAAAATTTTCTTTTTATTTATCTTCTTTGTATAAGAATTAAGATTTTTAATTAATGATTTAAGGATATTTTCTTTGTTAATTTCTTTTTTTAAAATGGATTTTAAATTAGTTGATTTTGTATTTAGATGTAAAGGGGTTTTATTGTTTACATTAATTCCAATTCCCACAATAGTTTTATCTTCAAGGTTTGTAGTAAGGATACCGCAAACTTTTTTCTTTTCATAATATAAATCATTTGGCCATTTGATAACTGTTTTTATTTTAGTTATTTCTTTTACTGCTTTATACGCTGCTAAACAGCCAATAAAAGTGTACAGTTGTGGTTGATCAATCTTAGGTAGAACTATTGATAAATAAATTCCCCCTTTATTAGAACTCCAGGTTCTCTTAAAGCGACCATGACCGTTAGCTTGGGTCTCAGCAATTAAAATAGAACCAATAGAATAATCTTTTGCTAAATCGTTTGTAGAACTAATTTGTTTAAATTTAAAAATTGTCATGATCCATTAATTCTCTCCTGCCAGACATTACCCATTCATTTGATTGTTGTTTAACAGGTTTTTTCTCGCCTAAATATTTAGTTACTGCAGTTGAGACTATAAGAAGTTTTTCTTTCTTAGTTAATTTTTTCTTAGTGCTCATAAAATTCTTGACCTCGTCTAAAATATTGTTTTTATCTATGAATGCTGTGGTAACATTGCCTTTGATGAAATTATTGTTTCTTATAACTGCTTTATGGAAAGGGATTGTTGTATCTACTCCCTCTATAACATATTCATCTAATGCTCTTCGCATTCTAGATATTGCTTCCAATCTAGTTTTACCTCTACACATTAATTTAGATATCATTGAATCATAATGAGGGGAAATTATGTGGCCTGTATGTGAAGAAGAACAAATTCTTATACCAGGGCCGCCAGGTGCGAGATAGTTAGTGATTGTTCCATTGGAAGGAACAAACTCTATAGGGGATTCTGCATTAATCCTACATTCGATTGCCCAACCATCAATTTTTATATCTTCTTGTTTAAATGCTAGTTTTGCTCCTGCAGCAATCTTTATTTGTTCTTTAATAAGATCAACACCTGTAATTAATTCGGTAACGCCATGTTCAACTTGAATACGAGTATTCATTTCCATAAAATAGAATTTTTGATTTTTATCTAAAAGGAATTCAACTGTTCCTGCACCCTCATAACCTACAACTTCTCCAGCCTTGATTGCAATTTTACCCATCTCTTCACGCATGTTTGGTGTGATTGCTGGTGAAGGTGCCTCTTCTACTAGTTTTTGATGTCTTCTTTGTATGCTACAGTCTCTTTCACCTAAATGGACCACATTACCGTAACGATCTGCGAGAATTTGGAACTCTATATGTTTTGGATCCTCAATAAATTTTTCCATGTACATTGAATCATCGCCAAAAGCAGCTCCAGCTTCTGTTTTTGCACTGTTAAATAAAGATTCTAAATCTTCTTTTTTGTATATGACTCTCATACCACGTCCGCCGCCGCCAGCTACTGCTTTAATAATAATGGGATACCCTATATTGTCTGCTAATTCCCTAGCATGTTCTGGTGTTTTTAGAAGGTCTTTTACACCTTCAATAACTGGAACTTTTGCTTTTATCATAGTTGAACGGGCCTTACTCTTGTTCCCCATTAATTCCATTGCACGTGAAGAAGGGCCAATAAACTTAATCTTATTTTCTTCACACAATTTGGCAAAATTGGCGTTTTCAGAAAGAAAACCATATCCTGGATGAATTGCGTCTGCTTTAGCTTTTTTAGCAATCTTGATAATTTTCTTAAAATCAAGATATGCGTTTGGATTGCCTATATTATAGCTTTTATCAGCAAATTTTACAGCTAACCCATCTTTGTCTGGTTTTGAATAAATAACAGTAGTATGAATCTTTAGTTCTTTACATGCACGAATAATCCTTAATGCAATTTCACCACGATTCGCAATTAAAACGTTCTTAAATGGCTTTTTATTTCCTAATTTAGTATAATCTCTTTCTTTAATCATATCAGGACTTAATCCTTTGGTTAACATATCAATGAATGATTTTGAAGAGTCTTCTTCAACAATCTTTTGAATTTTATTAGAATCAAGATTTGGTAGTTTATCCATAACATTTTTTGTGATTAGGTTTGTAAAATCATCAATATTTGTTGAATTTGGTAAATGGTCTTCTTTTTCAAGACTAATAAGGTGGGATTTAACAAGAGATTCAACTTTCTCATAAATATATGGCATTGAATCTTTAGTTGTTTTCATTAACTTTCTAACTAATTTTGCCCCTTTAGGTAAAGGTGAAAGTAGATGATTCAGAATCTTCTCAGTACGCCTTTTTTTCCTTCTTCTTGCCATATATGCTAGTGCTCATTTTGCTTTTTTAAAGCTTTTTATTATTGTCATGATATATAGAAATGTTTTTAAATGAACAACCCTTTTTCTTGCCTATAAAAGGGTGTTATATAAGCTTAAATATTAGGAGTTTTAGGAGGACAAAAAATGAAAACAATAGACGAACTTAAGAATGAAAAAGGAGAATTAGATATGAATGCGATTAAGCAGATTATTCCATATGAACATCCATTTTTAATGATTGATAAAGTAATTAGTGTTGATAAAAATAAGATAGTGGCAATAAAGAATGTTTCAGCTTCTGATGAATTCTTAAAAGGTCATTTTGCTGGATTTCCCATTATGCCGGGTGCATTAATGGTAGAAGGTATGGGGCAAGCAGCTACTTTGCTTATTAGATATAATCTTGAAGAACATTTCAAGAAAGATGTTCTAGCATTTAAAATAAAAGATGCTAAATTCACTGCACCAGCTTTTGCAGGTGATCAACTAGAGTATGAAGTTGTATTAATGGGCCAAGACGAAAGAGGTGCTTTAGTACAAGCTAAAGCTAAGAAAGAAGGAAATGTAATAGCTGAAGCTGGAATGATGCTTGCTGTTGTTGACAAAAAAGAATTTAGATCTCAACATAGTCCTGTTTATAAGTGATTTAAATGTATATAAAAGGGGTTGGAATGACCCAATTTAGTCTAGAAGATAGAAGCACTCATGCCATGGCTTTTGAAGCTGTGACAGGTGCATTGAAAGATGCAGACATGTCTATAAATGATGTTGAAGCTTGTGTTGTATCAACAGTTGATACTAATGCAAATGATGAAAAACAAAGGCATTATCCTTCTGTTGTTAGTTCTTTATTTAAGAAAAGAATCCCTATAATTAGGGTGCCTGCTGTTTGTGGTGGTGGTGGTGCAGCTTTATGGACAGCAAATAGATTAGGATATGATAATGTACTTGTTTTAGGAACAGATAAGATTGCTTGTAATAAAACAGGAGTAGTAACAAAAGAAATTTTAGGTGCTGCTGAAAGAGTTTATAGTCAAGAAGAAGGATTGGTTTTTCCTGCTGAGAATGCAATTCTTGCACAACAACATATGTTAAAATTTGGAACGACAACTGATGATTTAGCAGAAGTTGCTTTTAAGAATCATGAAAATGCATTTATTAATCCAAAAGCTAATTTTTATGGGAAAAAAGTAAGTCTTGAACAAATTAAGAATTCTCCTGTTGTTTCCTCACCGTTTAGATTATTTGATTGTAGTATTAGTGTAAATGGAGCAGCAGCTGTTGTTTTATCCAAAGACAAAACAGATGTTAATATTGCAGGATCTGGATTTGCAACTGATTACTTGATGACTTTTGAAAGAGAAAGTATGGTTGAATTAAAAGCTACTAGATTAGCAGCTGAACAAGCTTATTCACAAGCAGGGATTAATGCTTCAGAGGTTAATGTTGCTGAGGTTCATGATGCTTTTACTATCTTAGAAATAATGGCATATGAAGATTTGGGTTTTTGTAAGAAAGGTGAAGGTGCTAATTTAATAAGAAAAGGAATTGTTAAATTAGATGGTAAGATTCCTGTTAATACTAGTGGTGGGCTTAAAGCCAGAGGACATCCAATAAGTCCAACTGGATTAGCTCAGATTTATGAAATAGTTAAACAATTAAGAGGGGACTGTGGAGATAGACAGATTAGTTCACCAAAATATGGCCTTACTGAAAATAAAGGTGGTGTTGGTGCTTCAATCAGTGTTCACGTCCTTAAGAAGGTAGGTGGTTAGAGTGATTCAAAGATGGGTATGTAAAGCGTGTAATAAAAAATGGATTTATCCAGTTGAAAAATGTATTTATTGTGATGGACAAATAAGTAAAGAAGTTGGAACAAAGTTAAAAGTAATTGGAACTACAAAAGTTGCAATATCTTCTCCAGAACATCCAATTATTCCTTATTTTACCATGATATTAGAAGACGAAAATGGTAATAGGATGCCTAAAAAAACAATGAGAGAATATCAAATTGGTGATGAGTTTAAATGGGAGAAAAGTGATGATGAAAGTGCTGTATCAATAATCAAGATAAAATATGATTATGATTTTGCTGTTAAGCAAGCTTTAGAATTGATAAATGATATTGAAGTTGGTAGTGAATCAAAAGTTTTAATCAAACCAAACATTATGTCGGCAGCTTATGCATATTTAGCAATTACCACAAATCCAAAAGTTGTAAGAGGTGTTGTAAATTACCTTGTTGGAAAAGGTGTTAAAAAAGAAAATATTACAATTGCTGAACAAGCACAGTTTTCTGAATTTGACAAAGCAATAACAAGATCAGGATTTAAGAAATTAGCTAAAGAATTAGGTGTTAAGTTAGTAGACCTAGCTACAACTGAATTTGTCGAAAAGGAAAGTGAAGGATTTAAGTTTAAAATTTCTAACTTGATGTATGAGAACAATGTGATAATTAATGTTCCTGTTATGAAAACACATTTATTGTTAGGAGTTTCTGGAGCATTAGAAAATATGACAAGGGTTGTTTCATCTGACAATTATAAAGAAATCGCTAAAGATCCTGTAAAGGCTTTAGAAGCAATAGGCCATCTTCACAAGGTTTTGCCAAAGTATGTAACTGTTGGTGATGCAAGTATTGGTATGCAAGGTAATGGACCATTAAATTATGGTAATCCTGCTTTTCTTGATATGATACTTGCTAGTAAAGACCCTGTTGCACTAGATAAGATATTCCAAGAGATTGGTATGTTACGAAAAGTGCCACTTATTGAAACAGCTGAAAAGTTAGGAATTGGTTCTGCTGATTTAAGAGAGATTCCTGTTGTTGGTGATGAGCTTGATGCTTGCCGTAGGGAATTAATGCCAGCTATTGGTTCAAAATTAATTAAGATGTAAAATATGGTTGAAAAACAATTAATGAAAGGAAACGAAGCACTAGTTCATGCAGCTATAAAAGCTGGATGTACGTTTTATGCAGGTTATCCTATAACACCACAAAATGAGATTCCTGAAACAATGTCAAAATTAATGCCTAAAGTTGATGGGGGAGTTTTTGTACAAGCTGAAGCTGAACTTTCTGCAATTAATATGATCTTTGGTGCTAGTGCTGCAGGGGTAAGGTGTATGACCTCATCTAGCAGTCCAGGAATTGCTTTAAAGCAAGAAGGCATATCTTATATTGCTGCTGCCGAATTACCTTGTGTGATAGTTAATATGGTTCGTGGTGGGCCTGGATTAGGGAATATTAATGCTTCACAAGCAGATTATTTTCAAGCTGTTAAAGGTGGTGGACATGGAGATTACAGATTGATTGTAATAGCACCTCATACATTACAAGAATTATATGACCTTACAATGAATTGTTTTGATTATGCTGATTATTATAGAAATCCTGTTTTAATATTGGGGGATGGTATTCTTGCACAGATGGTTGAACCAGTTGAATTGAAAGAATATGAAAAGATTTTGGATTTACCATCTAAAGATAATTGGACCTTGACTGGTTGTAAAGGAAGGAACCCCCATGTTGTTAAGACTTTATTGTTAGAACCTAGTGATTCATTGGCTAAGCATAATGTGCATCTTAAAGAGAAATATCAAAAGATAAGTAATGAGCTTTGTTTATGTGAAGAGTATAAAACAGAAGATGCTGACATATTGATTGTTGCTTATGGTATAACTGCAAGAGTTTGCAAAGAAGCTATTGATATTGCTCGTGATAGCGGTAAAAAAGTTGGGTTGATAAGGCCAATAACTTTGTGGCCATTTCCTAAAAAAATTCTATCTAAATATAAAGGAAAAGATTTCTTAGTTGTAGAGATGAGTAATGGACAGATGATTGAAGATGTTAAATTAAATTTAGAATGTCAAGGAAGATTTGAGTTTTTAGGTTGTGGTGGTGGATGGTATCCTGATACAAAACAGATATTGGAGAAATTAAATGGAATGTAACGATTATAATACATTAAAAGTATATAGGTGTATACTGTGGTAATAGCACTAGTAACTGGTGGGGCAGGATTTATTGGGAGCCATTTAGTAGAAGATTTAGTTGAGAAAGGATATCAAGTAAAAGTTATTGATAGTTTAATTAAAGGTAAAAGTGCAACAATTCAAAAGTTAATTGATCAAGGTAAAGTTGAATTTTTTGAAGGAGATATAAAAAATAGGGATAGTGTTGATAAAGCTATGAAGAATGTAGATTATGTTTTTCATACTGCAGGTACACATATAATTAATTGTGGTAAAAGTCCGGAAGATGCAATTGAGTGTAATGTTCATGGAAGTTACAATGTGTTCAAATCTGCATTAGATAATAATGTTAAAAGGGTAATTTTTAGTTCAAGTTCAAGCATATATGGGGAACCAAAAAGTTTACCTATGTCTGAAGATAGTGAACTGAATATTGTAGAACCCTATGCTGCAAGCAAACAAATGGCTGAACATCTATTGAAATTTTTGGGAACTAAAGGATTGAAATATAATATATTAAGATATTTTAATGTTTATGGCTCAAGACAAGCTGTGCATGCTTACTATACAACTGTCGTGATAGATTTTATTAATAAATTGATGAATGATGAATCACCAATTATTAACGGAAAAGGTGATCAAAGTCTAGACTTTACACATGTAAGTGATGTTGTAAAAGGAAATATAGCTGCAGCTGAATCTACGGTTGAGAATGAAATATTTAATATTGGAACTGGACAAAGTACATCTATTGCTGATCTTGCAAAAATGATTATCAAAACTTTAGGTAAAGATATTGAACCCAGATTTAGGGATAGAAAAGTTTTGGTAACAAGAAAAAAAGCTGACACAATTAAAGCTGAAAAAATACTTGGATTTAAATCTCAAGTTTCTATTGAAGAAGGTATAGCAAAAATTACTAAAGAAATTGCTGAGAATCCTGAATTATATAAAGGTAGATAAGAATGCTAGAAATAAATGATAAGATATGGAAAATTCCTTTATTCCAAACGTATTGGGATGAAAATGATGTTGAAGCTATTAATGAAGTAGTTAGAAGGGGGAGCTCCTGGGCAACTGGACCTGAGGTTGTCGAGTTTGAAAAAAAAATCGCTGAATTTAATGAAAGAAAATATGCTTTGGCTTTTAATTCTGGAACAAGTGCTTTGCATGCAATGTTGCTTGCATATGATGTTAAAGGTAAAGAAGTAATTGTACCCTCATTTACTTTTATTGCTACGGCAAATGCAGTTGTATTAGCTGGTGGAAAGCCAATTTTTGCTGAATCTGAAGATGAAACATTTGGATTAGATGCAGAAGATGTTTTATCTAGAATAAATAAAAATACTGCTGCAATCTTAACTTTAAACTATGGTGGAGGAGTTTCAAAAGATATTGAAAAATTAAAGCAGATTGCTGATGAGAAAAACATATTATTACTAGAAGACAATGCACATTCTTTTGGTGTAAAGAAAAATGGTAAAATGTGTGGAACATTTGGGCAAGCAGCTGCATTAAGCTTTTGTCAGAATAAACTAATAACTACTGGTGAAGGTGGTGCTGTGGTTACAGATGATGAAAAAATATTTGAAAAAATTAAGTTGATTAAAAGCCATGGAAGAATTAAAAATTCTAAAGAAGATTTTTCATCAATTAAAAATTATGGGTATGTGGAAGTGGGTTATAATTATAAGATACCTACAATGGGGGCGGCTTTAGGACTCTCACAACTTAATAAATTTGAAAAAATAATGAATTTAAGAATTGAAGCTGGAACAAGATTAAATGATGGGATAAAAGAATTTGTTAAAGTATCTGAACCTTATGAAAATTCTGACCACTTTTTTCAAAAATATACTATTATGCTTAATAATAATGAAACCAGAGATAAACTACAATTATTTTTAAGAGATAAAGGCATAATGAGTAAAGTTTACTATGAACCTATCCATCTAGAAAATATTTATAGAGATAATTATGGTTATAAAGAAGGGGATTTGCCTAAAACAGAAGCAATGTCTAAGAAAATCCTTACCTTGCCTATGTGGCCAGGTATTTCAAATAATGATATAGATTATATAATTAATTCAATCAAGGAGTTTTTTAAAAATGAAGTGTAAGACATTAAAAGATGATGGGATGCATTATTGTCCTGGTTGTGGGCATACTCAAGTGCATAGAATGATTGCTGATCTAATTGATGAATTAGGTATCCGAGAAAAAACTATTGCTTCTGCACCAGTTGGTTGTGCAGTATTATTTTATAATTATTTTAATGTTGATGTTATTGAATGTGCACATGGTCGTGTTCCTGCTGTCATGGGCGCTATAAAAAAAGTTAATCCTGATAAGTTTGTTTTATGTTACCAAGGGGATGGTGATTTAGCGGCAATTGGTACAACTGAAACAATACATACTGCTAACCGTGGAGAAAACTTAACTGTTATTTTTATCAATAATGCAATTTATGGTATGACTGGTGGTCAAATGGCACCTACAACTTTACCAGGACAAATTACAACTACAACACCAAAAGGAAGAGGGAATAATAATGAAGGATTACCTCTTAAGGTTTGTGAATTATTAAGCGTACTTGGAGGTCCAACATACATTGAAAGATGTGCAGTAAATAGTGCTGAGAATATGAAGAAAACTAAAGAAGCCATCAAAAAAGCAATTCAATGCCAATTAGAAGGTAAAGGTTATAGTTTTATAGAGATATTGTCTGGCTGTCCAACCAACTGGAAAGTTAGTGTAAAAGATTCTATTGGCTTTATTGATAAGATGATTGAATATTTCCCATTAGGTGTTTTCAAGGATGTAAGAAATGAGAGATGAAATTAAGATAGCAGGTTATGGTGGACAAGGGGTTGTCTTAGCTGGAAGTTTGATAGCTAACACTGCAATGCGTCAAGGATTGTATACTTGCGGCATGGTATCTTATGGTGCTGAAATGAGGGGAGGAACAGCAAACTCAACTGTAATAGTAAGTGATAAACCAATAAGTAGCCCAATTGTTATAATGCCAAATGTTGTATTAATATTAAATGAACCTTCTCTTAAGAAATTTGAAGAGAGTGTAGAAAAAGGTGGTGTTATAATTATTAATACATCAGAATGTAAGAAAAAAGTTTCTAGACAAGATATTGAAATTGTTGAGGTTGCTGCAACAGATGCTGCAGTAGAACTGGGAAATAAGAAAGTTACAAATATGGTCATGGTTGGAGCATATATTAAGAAAAAAGGTTCAATAAGATTAGAAGAAGCCATAAAGAATCTAGATGTTGTAATCAAGAGAAAAGAATTGATTGATATTAATAAAAAAGCTTTGGAAAAAGGTGGGGAATTATGTATGTAAAAGGTGTTGGTTGTACACCATATAGGATTCATGAGAAAAAATCACATATGTTAGCTTATGATGCGATTAGTCAAGCCTTAAAAGATGCTGATACGTCTTTAGATAAGATTGATGGTATTGTTTGTAGTACGTTAGAATGGTTTTTTACTGAGGAAAATCAAAGACATTTTGCTGCAATGCTTTCTGGTTTGTTAAAAACTAATAAACCAATAATAAGGGTGCCTGCTGCTTGTGCTGGAGGGGGAACAGCCTTATGGACAGCTAATAAAATGGGATTTGATAATGTATTGGTTGTTGGTGTTGAAAAACTACATGGACATACAAGAAATACTGATATGATTACAAAAGAATTTGGTATGGCTGCTGAATCTAAATGGGAGCAAACTGAAGGTGTTAATTTTCCTGGAGAAAATGCTTTAGTTGCACAAGCATACCTTAACAAATTTCCCGAAACAACTATGAATGATCTTGCTTTGATATCGTTAAAGAATCATGAAAATGCTTTTTTAAATCCTAATGCTTATTTTTATGGGAAAAAAGTTAACTTGGATCAAATTAAGAATTCACCAATAATAACTTCGCCATTAAGATTATTTGATTGTAGTGTAAGTGTTGATGGGGCTGCAGCTGTTGTTTTATCTAAAGATAAAACAGATGTTAAAATTGCAGGGTCATCATTATGTTCTGATTACCTTCCGCCTTTTGAAAGGGATGATATGACAACATGGGAAGGAACATTAAGAACTGGCAATGAAGTTTTTGAGCAAACAGGTTTAGAAAGAAGTGAGATTGATTTTGCTGAATTACATGATGCTTTTACAATAGTTGAACTATTAACATACGAAGATCTTGGTTTTTGTAAGAAAGGGGAAGCGTATAAAATGATTAGGGATGGTAGATTTAAGATTGATGGAAAGATGCCTGTAAATGTTTCTGGTGGATTAAAAGCTAAAGGGCATCCTGTTTCTGCAACTGGTCTTGGAATGATATATGAGATTGTTAAACAAATACGTGGTGAATCTGGTGATAGACAAATTAGTAAAACTAGAAATGCGCTTGCCCATAATATTGGTGGAGCAGGTGGTACAACCGCCGTACACATACTAAAGAAAATTGGAGGGGTTTAAATGGAAGACTTAAAAGGTAAAACTGCATTAATAACTGGTGGTTCTCAAGGTATAGGTAAAGCTATTGCTATAGCAATGGCAAAAGAGGGTGCTAATATTATTATCAATGATATTGAACCTGCAAAAGAAGGGGCTGAAGCAACAGTTGCTGAATTAAAAGAATTTGGTGTTGATGCTATGGCAGCTTATGCAGATGTTTCAGATTTTGAACAAGTTAAATCTATGGTTGAACAAATTAAAGAAAAATTCCCAGTAATTAATGTATTGGTAAATAATGCAGGAATAACTAAAGATAGAACATTAAAAAAGATGACTCCTGAAGAATGGAATGCTGTAATAAATGTTAATCTTAATTCAATCTATAATGTAACGCATAATGTTTTGGGGCTTATACCTGAAGGTGGTTCGATTATATCTTTATCTTCTATTGCTGGAGTTGGAGGAAATTTTGGACAGTGCAATTATGCATCAACTAAAGCCGGGATTATTGGATTTACAAAGTCTCTTGCAAAAGAGTTAGGAAAAATGAAGATTACTGTTAATGCGATTGCCCCAGGATTTATCAAAAGTAAGATGACTGATAAAATCCCTGTAATGATGCTTGATCAAATATTGGACTTAATACCTTCAAAAGAGATGGGACAGCCTGAAGATGTTGCTAATTTAGCAGTGTTTTTGGCATCTAATAAGGGTAAATATGTAAATTCTCAAGTAATCAGAGTAGATGGCGGCATGATGTTTGGTTGAGTACAATAAACTTTAAATAGGGTTTTTATTTACCTTCTTTAGGGGATATAACTTGGATTTTAATTATACTAAAAAACAATTAATGCTTTACCACACTATTAGGAATTTTGTAGAGAAAGAAATTATTCCTTATGCTCAAGATATTGATCATGAAGAAATATTTCCAATCGAACAAATTAAGAAATTAGCTAAGATGGGCGTTATGGGGATGTCTATACCTAAAAAGTATGGTGGGGCTGAACTTGATAATGTTTCTCAAACTATAATTATGGAAGAAGTTAGTCGTGCTTGTGCTTCAACTTCTGTTACAATGGGGGCACATACTTCTTTATGTTGTTATCCAATTGTAAATCATGGTACTAATGCTCAAAAAGAAAGGTGGTTACCTAAACTTGCTTCAGGCGAGTGGTTAGGTGCTTTTGCGCTTACAGAACCAAATGCTGGTTCTGATGCTGTTAATGTACAAACAACTGCTGTTAGAGATGGAGACGATTACATAATTAATGGTAACAAAGTTTTTATTACAAATGGTGGAAAATGTGATTTTGTTCCAATTGTTTGTACAACTGATCCTTCTGCTAAACATAAGGGATTAGCTATTTTTGGGATTGAAACAAAAAATACTCCAGGATTTAAAGTTGGGAAGAAAGAGGATAAGCTGGGTTTAAGAGGTTCAAATACTTGTGAACTTGTGTTTGAAGATATGCGTGTTCCAAAAGAAAATTTAGTTAGTGGTAAAGAAGGCGAAGGCTTTAAGATTTCTATGGGTGTATTTAATTCTGGAAGGATTGGAATTGGAGTACAGGGTGTTGGAATTGCACAAGCAGCATTTGATGAATGTATGAAATATGTTAGTGAAAGAGAACAGTTTGGAAGGCCTTTAAAGAAATTTCAAGCTATACAGTTTCAGATGGCTGAAATGGCAACTAAAATTGAAGCTGCTCGTTTATTATGTTTGAAAGCTGCACATGTAAAAGATCAAGGTAAAAATTATATCAAACATGCTGCAATGGCTAAATATTATGGAAGCGATGTTTCAATGGAAGTTACAAGACAAGCTATACAAATACATGGTGGTTATGGTTATATGAAAGATTATCCATTAGAAAGATTTTACAGAGATGCAAAGATTACTGAGATTTATGAAGGTACAACAGAAATCCAAAAATTAGTTATTGGAAATGAATTGTTTGGGAGAGGTTTTTAATGACTCAAAAATTCTTTTTTGAGGGATTGGAAATCACCAAAGGTGATTTTCAATGAACATCATTGTTTGTGTAAAACAAGTACCTGATACAAATGATATTAAGATTGATCCTGTTAAAGGGACTTTAATTAGAGAGGGAGTTCCATCAATTATCAATCCAGAAGATAATAATGCTATTGAGGCGGCTTTGCAAATAAAAGGTGAAGGTAAAGTTACTGTTCTTTCAATGGGGCCACCACAAGCTGAAGAAGCTTTAAGGGAAGCTATTGCAATGGGTGTTGATGAAGCTATTCTTGTCTCAGATTTTAAGTTTGCTGGTTCTGATACATGGGCAACTGCAAATGTATTGGCAAGTGCTGTTAAGAAATTAGACTATGACCTAATAATTTGTGGAAGGCAAGCAATTGATGGGGATACTGCACAAGTGGGTCCCCAATTAGCTGAAAATTTGGGTTTACCACAAATCACTTATGTTCAAAAAATTGAAGTTGGAGAGGGTGTATTAAAAGTTCAAAGAGCTCTTGAAGATGGATATGAAATAATAGAAGGAAAGTTGCCTGTTTTAATAACCGTAGTAAAAGAAATTAACAATCCAAGATATCCAACATTACAAGGAATTGATAAAGCTTATGAAACTGATATTATTAAATGGACAGCAGATGATATTGAAGCAGATCCTGCAAAAATTGGACTTAAAGGTTCTCCAACACATGTAAAAAAGAGTTTTGTTCCTCCTGGAAAAGGCCAAGGAATAAAATTAGATGGACCTACTAAAGATATTGCAAAACAATTAATTGGAATCTTAAAAGAAAAAGAGATTATCCAAGAATTTTAAAA
Source organism: uncultured Methanosarcinales archaeon (assembly GCA_964534665.1). Classification (GTDB taxonomy): domain Archaea; phylum Nanobdellota; class Nanobdellia; order Woesearchaeales; family JAHJBD01; genus JAHJBD01. Next base: position 20,920 of record CAZHRT010000010.1, read on the forward strand.
TGGTAAAAATAAAATTAACTGATAATTATCCTGGATCAACACTTACAATAGATGGTGTTATGCTTAGTTTAGGAGATGATTTTGTTGATGTTGAGAAATCATTAGATTTACAGCAAGCACTTAATAATGGTTATGTTGAAATTCAAGAAGAAAAAGAAGAGAATAAAGTTGAGGAAGTAAAAGAAGGTGAAGAAGTTTGGATTTTTGCAGAACAGCGTGCAGGAAAATTTGCTAGAGTTGCACTTGAGCTTTTAGGAAAAGCACGTGAGTTAGCAGATCATCAAGGTGTTAAAGTTGGTGCTTTGTTATTATGTGATAAAGATTGCGGATTATCCTCAGAATTAATTTCTAGGGGTGCAGATAAAGTTTATCTAGCTGAATCTGAGAAATTTAAGAATTATGAAACTTTAAATTTTACTAAAACTATTTGTGAAATTATAAATAAAGAAAAACCTCAAATTGTAATATATGGTGCAACACATATTGGTAGAGATTTAGCACCAAGAATTGCTCAAAGGATTGCAACTGGTTTAACTGCTGATTGTACTGGTTTAAACATTGATGAAGATGGTTTATTGATACAAACAAGGCCTGCTTTTGGTGGGAACTTAATGGCTGAAATTAAATGTCCTGAACATAAACCTCAAATGTCTACTGTAAGACCAGGTATTATGAAAATGCTTGACAAGACAGAAAGAGAAGGTTCTGTTGTTAAATGTGAAATTTCACTTGAGGAAGATGATAGAATCAAAGTTTTAGAAGTAATTAAAGAAACTAGGAAAGTTGCTAATCTTGAAGAAGCTGAAATAATTGTGTCTGGTGGACGAGGTGTTGGAAGTCCTGAAAATTTTAAACTTATTGAAGAGTTAGCAAAAGAGTTGGGTGCTGAGATTGGAGCGTCACGTGCAGTTATTGATGCTGGTTGGGTTCCAAAAGATCATCAAGTTGGACAAACAGGTAAAACAGTAACACCAAAATTATATTTGGCTTGTGGAATTTCTGGTGCTATTCAGCATAGGGCTGGAATGCAAAATTCTGATACAATTGTTGCTATTAATAAAGATCCTAATGCGATGATTTTTTCTGTTGCTGATTATGGCATTGTTGGTGATTTAAACAAGGTTATTCCGGCTTTAATTGAAGAGCTTAAGAATGGCAAAACTTTATAAGTGCTATTAGTTCTAAATAGATAATATGAAACCAAGTTTTGTTACAAAATTAAGTATACGGCTTGCCAAACTATGGGTAAGAAATATCTCTGGTCTAGAGAATATTCCAGATAATGGCAAGTTTATAATCGCAGCAAACCATTCTAGTTTTTTAGATGATTTTCTAATGCCTGGAATTGCAATACTAAAAATAAAAAAACTTGTACATATGTATTGTAATGATAGGTTCTATAAAAATAAAATCTTTGCAGCATATCTAAATTCTTCTCAGTGCATACCCATTTCAATACAGACAAAGAATAAAGATACTAACAAAAAAGCTTTTGAAACAGCATTAAATCATCTTAAAAACAACGAACCAATAGGCATCTTCCCAGAAGGTGGCCGTTCTAAGAATGGTGAACTTAAGGAAGCAAGAACAGGAATTGCAAAACTTGCATTAACAGCAAAAGTTCCTATATTACCTATTGGACTCGCAGGTTCATATGATGTATTTCCTAGGAATGTAAAATTTCCAAAATTTAAACGATGTGAGATAAAAATAGGTAAGCCAATTTACTTGGATAAATATTATGAAGAATCAGATAACCAGAAAGTTCTTAAAGATATAACTACAAAAATAATGAAAGAAATAGCTAAATTAACCGGACAGGAGTATAATTATTAAAATGGTATATTTAATTTCAAAAAAGATTATATCTGGAATAATGAAGTTCTGGACAAAAGAAGTTATTGGATTAGAAAATCTTCCAAAAAAAAAGTTTGGGTTCATTGTAGCTGCTAATCATGGAAGTTATTTAGATCATTTTTTTATTGGAACTATTATAACACCTAAACTTAATAGGGCAATACATTTTTTAGCTAAAAAAGAGCACTTTGATAGTTTTATACAAAGAAAATGGCATAATTACCTTCAAGCTATTCCAATTGATAGGCAGGCTGGTGGTAAAGAAGCGTTAAAACATGCTATTGATGCATTGCAAGAAGGCAAAATCATCTCAATTTATCCAGAAGGAACAATAACATTAACAGGAAAAATTCAAGAAGGTAAAACCGGTGTTGCTAGGTTAGCTATTGCTGCTAAAGTTCCTGTTTTACCAATTGGAATAAATGGATCATTTGAAATACTACCAAAAGGTAAATGGATACCTAAATTTAAAAGAGCAACAATTAAAATAGGAAAATTAATGTATTTTGATAAATATTATGGGAAAGATGAAGATAGAAAAGTTACAAGAGAAGTAACGGATAATATTATGAAAGAAATAGGAAAGTTAGCAGGAAAGAGGTATAAAGAATGATTGCTGTAATTGGTGCTGGGTCTTGGGGAACAACACTTGCTAGAATTCTAGCTTTGAATGGGCATTCGGTAAAGTTGTGGGTTAGAGAAAAAGAATTATTTGATATTCTAGAAAAAGAAAAAGAGAATACTTGGTTTTTAAAAGGTATTAAATTACCAAATAATATTACTTTTGTTAATGATTTTAAAAAAGTTAATGGTTGTGAATATGTTGTTACTGCCATACCTTGTCAATATGTTCGTGGTGTATTAACTAAGTTCGCACCTTTTATATCTAAGAATGCAAAAATAATTAATGTTGCAAAAGGAATTGAACAAGGAACTTTCAAAAGGATTTCTTCAATAATAAAAGAGATTTTACCAAATAAGATTGTTGCTGTTATGTCTGGACCTAATCATGCTGAAGAAGTAAGTAAAGAATTGCCAACTGCAACAGTAATTGCACATAAAGACAAAAGTGTTTGTGAAGAATTTTGTAAGTTATTTGCAACATCCAATTTTAAAGTTTATCCACATGATGATATTATTGGTGTGGAAGTATGTGCGGCTGTAAAAAATATTACTGCAATTGCAACTGGTGTTGTTGCAGGGATTGGTTTTGGTGATAATGCGATGGGTGCAATAATGACTTATGGATTAATGGAAATGAATACTGTTGCAAAATTCTTAGGTGGAAAACAAAAAACAATCTATGGTCTTGCAGGGGTTGGTGATTTAATTGCAACTTGTAGTTCTAAACATAGTAGAAATAGGTTTACTGGTCAAAAGATTGCAGAAGGCAAAAGTTATGATGAAATCTACAAAGAAATGGGTGGCATGGTAGCTGAAGGTGTCCATACTGCTAAAGCTGTTCATGAATTTGCTATTAAGAATGAACTTAACTTACCATTAACTACTCAAACATACAAAGTATTATTTGAAAATAAAAATTTAAAAGAAGCAGTATCAGATTTAAAAAATCTGATATGAATTATTCTTCACTAAAATCGTCTATGCTTCCTTTGAATTCTTCATTTTTAGTAATAACTTTCCTTGCTTTAAGATATTCTCTAGCTAAAATCCAGAAAAATAAACCTAGACTTTTCTTTCCTTTGTTATTGCAGGGAATAACCAAGTCAATATTATTTGACTGGTTATTTGTATCACAAAGTGCCAGAACCGGAATTCCAACTTTAATTGCATCAAGAATTGCGTTTCTATCAGGCCAGCTATCTGTAACTAGAATAACCTTTTTTTCTTGAAATATACTTAAACTTGAATTTGTAAGCATTCCTGGAGGATATCTTCCTGCAACAACTTCAACACCTGTCGCTTTACTAAATGCTTTTACTGATTTCCAACCATTTTCCCTTCTTGATACAATTAAGATGTCTTCGGGTTCATAATGAGATAAAAAGTTTGCAGCAATTTGTATTCTTTCATTAATTTTTTGAAGGTTCAAAACTGATAAACCATCAGGTCTTGTTTTGTAAATGAATTGTTCCATGTATCTTGTTTTGAATTTTGTACCTATATGGATCCCTGATTTTAGGTATAAATCTTGTGCTACTAAAAATTGTTCATCTGCCATTTTTATATGTCTCCTCTGCTTTTTTTATAACCTCAAGCAGCATTGCTTTTTGCACATAGTCGTACATTAGCTTTGGTAATATATATTGGGAGTTATTTTGGGTTTATAAATATATCTGTATAAGGAGTATTATTCACCAATAATCTTAACAAGAACTCGTTTTTTTCTTTTACCGTCAAATTCGCCATAGAATATCTGCTCCCAGGGGCCAAAATCAAGTTTGTTATTTGTTATTGCTATGGTTACACTTCTACCCATAATTGTTCTTTTAAGGTGAGCATCTGCATTATCTTCATAACCATTATGTTGGTATTGATTGTATGGTTTTTCAGGAGCTAAATGTTCTAACCATTCTTCAAAGTCATTATGTAATCCAGGTTCGTCATCGTTGATGAATACAGATGCTGTAATGTGCATTGCGTTTACTAATATGATTCCTTCTTTAATATTTGATTCTTTAAGACATTGGTTAATGTCTGGTGTTATGTTAATTAGTTGTCTTCTTTTATCTGTTTGGAACCAAAGTTCTTTTCTGTATGATTTCATAAAAATAAGAAAGTAAAAAAATAATAAAAACTTTTCTATATATCCTGGATTGCATCTGTTGTAACCACATAGTTTGCTTCACCGTCTGCAAGGTTTGGGGCGTCAACAAGTTTCGCAACCCTAGTGCCTTTCTTACCTTTTCTTAGATAGATCCTAAATGCGCTGTTGTGTGCAACCACGTGGCCACCAATGGCTTCTGTTGGATCACCAAAAAAAGTATCTGGTTTTGACATAACTTGATTTGTTACATAAGAAACCAAATTATTAGTTATTGCTAATTTAGACAAGATATGCATATGTTTGTTAAGTTTTTGTTGTCTGTCTGCTAAAGTTCCTCTGCCAACAAATTCTGCTCTGAAGTGTGCAGTTAAACTGTCTACAATGACTAATTTAACATCTAAACCTTGTTTTTTTATCAAATCTTCAACTTTTTCTGCTAAAAGCATCTGATGATCAGAGTTGAATGCTCTTGCAACCTTAATATGTTTTAAAACGTCTTCTGGATCTAAACCAGCGCCCTTTGCAAACTGTATTATTCTTTCAGGTCTAAAAGTTGATTCTGTATCAATGTATACTGTATAACATCCAGGATATTGTTTTTGAACATTTACAGCAAGTTGATGTGCAATTTGTGTTTTTGAAGAACCATACTGACCGAAACATTCAGTAATACAACCACTTTCAAAACCGCCATCTAAAAGGGCATCAAATGCACTACTTCCAGTACTAATCCTAATGATACGTTTTCTTTTCTCTAGAACTTCGTTACCAGATTCGAAACCCATTTCTAATGCAGCTCTTGCTCCAGCAATAACTTTTTTTGCTGTTGCTTGAGTCATCCCTGTTGCATCAATTAATTCACCAGGAGTTGCTACTGCAACTGCCATTAAATCTTGAAAACCAGCAGTTTGTAATTTTTCTGCTGTAGCTGCTCCTACGCCAGGTAAATCACAAATTGTTTTTTGTTTAACTTTACATTTAACTTTAGTATCTTCTGTTTGTTCACATTCCATTTCTGTATGTTCAACTTCAGGATTTTCTAATTCTTGTTCCACTTTTTCCACCTCAGGATCTTTATTTTTATCAGTCATAAATACCACCTACATGACGATGTCCTCAACATCGTCTTGTACTTGTGTATCGTCCTGGTTCTTTAAAACCAGGTATTCATATGCTTTTGTTATAACTAAAGCTGCTTTTGGCAGATCATTTAATCGCATAGAATTCGTTGTTTGCCACTGGCCACTTTTATCAGTGTATACTCTTTGTAGAGATACTGTCCGATATTCGTTTTGTTCACCAGTCTTACTAGTGCCTGTATTTTTCCATACAGTTGCGCTTATTGCGCCAGTACTAAATTTTTTTTCAGGTTTGTTACCTGTGTTTGTTGGGTTTTCCATAGAAAACACCTCCTTGCTTTCGCATCTTATTTCAAACTTCCCTTTTATGGATCAGCTCCTCGTTTGAGGACACTACCCCAGGAAGCGGAGTAGTTGTCAATTTCTTAACAACCATATATTAAGTGGTGGAGGTTGTTTATATACCTTATGTGTAAGTGTCCTGTGTCCTGTGGTAAGGTGATTTTCTATTTTTAAGCTTAGATTTTCAAATATTTTCAAGAATAAGGGGTGTCCTGTGGTTAAGGATATATCCTTAAAACTATAAATTAATTGTTTTGTAAATATTGATAAGAATTAGGCAGGAAAATATAAGATATTCTGCTGTTGCGCCAGTTTTTATCAGGCCTTTTATTTTAAATCTTGATATTGGATGCAATGGCATTATACCTTGATGTGTAATTGCATCTGAAATAATATGTGAAAGATATCCATAAAAAACTGCTTCTGCATAAATAAATTGTCTAAATAAAAAATATGAAATTGCCGAAAACATAAATATTGCAAAGATGCCATGAAAAAAACCGCGATGTTCGAAAAGTTTGCCTATGATTCTTACTTTTGAACCTACTTTTGATTCAGGATGATCAATATCTGGCAAAACACTTGCTAAACAGCAAAGTGATATGAAAAGAATTTGATTTTCTGGTCTGAAAAATTCAATTAAGAAAAGTCCTGTAAGGAATCCAAATGCTAAGTGGGTTTTCCACATCATTCTATTTTTAATTCTTGAAGTTTGTCTATTTCTTCTTTGGGGTCTGGCTTAGGAAAAACTTGCATAGCTACAAATTCCATTCTATCGAACATATCGTTTTTGCTTACGCGCCCAACTACTTTGATTTGATTACCTAATAAATCTGATTTTATCTTTTCAAGTGATTCTTGATTATCTTTTGCTGCTAATAATTGTTCTTTTGTTTTTTCTGTTAAATGTTCCATTTGATTTCTAAAAAATACTGTTCTTATTGTTTCTGTACCATCATCTAAGACTAAATTGATTAAATAAGCATAAGCTGGAGTTACAACTCCGTGTTTTTCACAAGCAAAACCTGCATCTTTTGGTCTTGCCCTTTTGTTACATTCAGGACATACCTCATAAAACCTTGGATCAAAAACTTGAACAACTGTTGCAAAGATTTCTGTATTGTTATCTGCTTCTGTTAAGTCTTTTATTGGTTTTCTTTGAGTTTCTGGTTTTTTAATCTCTGCAATAGATTCTCCTTCTGGATTAAGAATTAATTTTGATCGTTCATTGATATGAATTTCTTTTTTACCTTGGTTTTCTCTAACATATCCACCATTTATTTTAATTATTGTACCTTCTGCAAGATCTTTTAAGGTATTTGTTTGGTCACCCCATAAAACAAAACGAATTGTTCCTGTTTCGTCGCCTGCAATAAAAGAACCAACTTTTCCTGGAGAACCGTCTTTTCTTGAAAATTCTGTGATTGGAAATATATTTGTTACTCTAACTGTTGTTTCAACATCCCTCATTCCTGTTAAAATGTTTTTTACTTGTAATTTACCAGAAGTTTGTTCAAAAAGTTTTACACCTAATTCATTTGCAATTATGTGCGCTGCACCTTCTCTTGAAATAAGGCCAGAAAGTTGTTGAAGTTTTGCTTCAATCTTTTCATTAATATCTTTGTCTGATAACTCTGAGTTTTCTTTGATCTTTTCTATTATTTGGTCTAAAGGTATTTGTAACATTGTAATATTGGTTAGATATGGTGTTTTAAATAGTTTTAGGTAGTAAAATGCATATATTTATGGTGTTGTGCTAGTTGGTGCAGGGATATTGCTTTTAATCCCTATTCCGTTCTGAATCTTACATTCGTTTCCTTCTTCATCAACTGGAACAACTGCAATAAAAACTGGGTCTGTGGTTGATTTTATTGATTGTATGTCTTGGTATGCATTGAATAATTCTTTATCTGTAGTTTCTAAGTGATCTGGAAAATCAATAATTTCTTTTGTGCCTAGTTTGTTAAAAGGTGTTGTTTTGTAATAAACATGATATTTCTCTACGTCTTTGTCATCTGGCTCTTTCCAGCTTAACTTATCATCCAATGGAGCATAAACAATGTTTTTTGCTTTAGCTGGTGGCTTATCATCAATTGATTTACCCCAATTATAATTTGTAATTGCTAACCTTGGTACTACATTACCAAAATCATCAGTTGCAGTAACACCAAAATGAAGTTTAACTTCTGGACCTGCAGAAGGACTGTCTTCTAAGTCAGGATCTTTTAGAACTAATAAATATTGATTTTTATTTTCTATTAAGTATAAAGTATTGTCTTGTAAGTCTTGTCCTAGGTGTTTATAATTACAAGTACATTCTTCTATTGGATCACAAACCATTTCTATGTCTTTAATTGTTACTATATCTGCAATATTAACTTCTACTTTATTTACAAGGTGCGCTTGATGATTTTCTAATAATATAGAATAAAATTCACTATCTGACCAGTATATTTGGAATGTTTCAATATCATCTTCGTTTGTCTTTTCCCATGCAATTAAAACTGAGTTTTCATCTTTAAGTTTATCATATACTTCTTTAATAACCACAGGTTTTGGTGGAACTTGATCAGGTATTTCTAAAGCGAATTTGATTGTAGTGTTTTGAATTTTTGCTTTGTCTTGATTAGAGCAGTTTTTATCTCCTACTACTTTTAAAGTAATTGATGTGGTTGTCCCTGTGGCTATTACACCATTACATTTGCCTTTTTCACTAGGACTATAATGAATATTTGAAGATCCTGGTGAAATGGTTGTAGCTGCACAACAATCCCAATCTTTTTCATAGTCCTTGTATTCTTGTTCATATCTTGAAGGTATTGTTGAATTTAAAACAACACAATTTTTAATGTACCTTGTTCTTTTTGTTTTACAAGGTTTAAGATTTTTGTAACCTGGGTCGTTATACTGATCTGTATCAATAAAAGCAAGTTGTGTTTTGTCTTTTTTGTAGAGTCTTGCACCTTTACCTGTTTTTACATCCCAACCATTTATCTCTGCTTTCTCGAACTTGTTATTCTTATAATTTTGAGTATAAGTAATCTTTTTTACTTCAAAAGGGTCTTTAAACTTCTCTGTAAAGAATCTTTCACCTACACCTGTAAATGTTTTCTTGATAGGGATATTATTAATTTTATATTTTGCAATCATACGATTATTGGGTTCAAGAATAATATTATACGCATCATCTGGTAAATTATTTAGAGGTGTTAATTGACAATAACACCCTGTTTCTTCTGATTTTATACACGTTTCCATGTCTTTAACAAAATCGTCAAACAATTCTTTTTCAGGTGAATCGCAACCAAGTTCCCAACTTAAAATCCCTTCTTTTCTTTGTGGTTCTAGTTCTTTTGGTTTTGATTGTTTAGCATTATATAACTTAAGATCTTTTAGTGCTTGATCTGTGCTTTCTGACAAAGATTTTCCTGAAAGTTCGTGTTGTTTAATTTTCTCGGACAATTCTTTTGCTTTTTTTGATACAATTTCATAAACTCTTAAATCAAAATTAAATTGATGATGATAATTGTTTTTTATTGTGTAAATTCCTGTTCTAGCATAAAACAAAGTATATGCTGAGAAAGGTAATGGTACAAAACCCCATTTTGCTCTTAATATATCAGATGAAGGGATAATGTCCCATAAAATAGGTTGTAATGAATAATAGCTAATATTAAGTTGAGTTTTTTCTTTTTTACTATATTCATAAATAAGAGCATAATTATTTTCAGGAAAGTTAAAGGGTTTTGAATATTCATTAAGATATTCTTCTAAGAATAATGTGAAATTTCCTTCTATTGTTTTAAAATTGGGATAACATTCTTTATCTTTCTTAGTTTGTTTATCTCTAAATGACCATAAGCTATAACCATCTGTTTCATTACAATGGTCAAGTGGAGCGTAAATACCTCCTTTTACAGCTAACTCTTTTAGAGATTCATAACCTGAAAATTTAGCTGATTGGTCTAGATAAAAATCAATTCTATCCCCTTTTTCATAAGCTAAGAATAATGAAGATTGTCTTTTGCCAAGTTTTTGGTCAAAACTTTCATATTTATCTTGATATTTGAAAAAAGTAAGTGTTAAGATTACTATAAGGCCTATTACTAAAGGTATGTTGAAAAATTGTGCTTTTTTATTCATTTGCACATCACTTCCTCATAATTACATTTATTTGATGATGGTGGGCAAGGTGTACATTCCCACAATAATCTATAACCTACCCTATTACAAGCACACATTTGAGCTTGGTCTTGACTACATCTTTCTTCCCAAGGAGTAAAGCACCAGGTTCCTGGTTCTGCAGCTTTTGTGTAAAGGGTAATATTTGCTTGAATAAGTGTTGAACCAGGTGAATAAATCTTTGGAACTTCTGCACTAGCTTCAAGAATTGAACTGCTAAGAATAATTCTTTGGATTTTTGCAATTTTATAATTTGTTATTGTCTTTGGAACTTTTTGATCTGATAGTTGTAATTTGAATAAAAGTTCTCCTTCGTATAAGCTATTAATTATTGTATTTGTTTCATTAATTAATTGTTCTTTATAATCATCATTTTCATAAGCTAGTGCAACTAATTCAGAAATTGTTGTCTGTTGATTGTTTAGGGTTATTGGTGTTCTTAGATAATTTAACATAAATGCGCTTTTCTCAACTTCTGAACTGACGTCAGTTATTCTTAATTGGTTTTGTCTGTTTATATTATTGAATGAAAGCATAGTAACTAAGATAACTGCAACTAATAAAAAGTATGAAATAAAATGTAATACTGTTTCTGCTGTACCTAAAGCTGCTTTTTTATCCAACTGGAGTCACCACCTGAATGTTTAAACGGCCCTTTACAAATTTATCTTTGTCCCAGATAAGAACATAAACTTGTTTGTCAACTTTTGTAAATTGGTTTTTATCAAAACTAAACAAGAGCCATTGATCAAATAATTCTTTGTTATAATATAATGATTTATCGGTACATGCTGTACTTTTTAATGGACAAATTAAATTATTTGTTTCAAGATTTTTTAGTTGAAGTTTTGCTGTAATAAATTGTTTTTCTCCAAAATCAATAAGATCTTTTAACAAAGGACTTTCTTGAAATTTTACATCTGTTGTTGTAAATTTTTCTAGGTCGACTGTTTTTGGATGAAATCTCCCATTTGAATCTGTGTAAGATAAGCCATTGGGTGAATATAATATTCTTGCTGCTAGAGCTTCTGCCCTAAGGTGTTCTGCATGCACTTCAGCACTGGACATATAATTAACAAGGAAAAGTACTAAAACAGTCATAACTGCTAAGAATATTGCTCTAATTATCCAATTGGACATGTAAAGTGAGATTATTCCTTTTTTGTTCATTTTATGATTTTATTAAGTGTCTCTTGTAAGATTTTTATGTTTGTACCTGGTTTTATTTCTAGTTCAAGTGTGATTGAAGTTGTTTTTTTAGGAATTATTGCAAACCCTTCAACTAATTCTTTATCAGTTAAAAGATTAATAGTATCACACACAAGCCTTTCTGAAGCGTTATCATTTTTAGGAATATTTGCTTTTATAATATTTCTATCAGATAATGATATTATAAGGGTTAAGTCTGAAGTTGGATTTACAGTATAAGTGTATGATGAAAATTTCTTTCTTATTTCTCTTAATCTTTTACCTTCATTTGAAAGATCTTTATCGGCAATGGTTATGTTATCAAAAGGGATTGTAGTTAAGGATTTTGAAGTTAGGGTTTTAGGTGAATTTGTTGGGCATTTAATTGTTAATAAATTAGGTTTCTTAAAATCATTTTTGATATTAACTTCATTTCCAATCTTGTAAAGCATTATTTTGTTTGCTGTTAAATCAGGTGTTGTTTGTAACCTTAGATTAAGGTTTTTATCATTAGAGTAAGGATACCAAACTTGTTTACGATCTGCTGTTGGACCATATATCAAGACTTTGTTAAAGTCTGGAGGGTTTGAAGGTTTAGGAAGTGTTGCAGGAAATTCTACATTGTAATAACTTGAAAGACCATGAGTTTTGTCATAACTGTAAATTGTATAAACATTATTTGGAGAAGATTGTATTATGTCTGTTAACAAAGACATGTCTTGTGTTGTGTATCTTCTTTCAAAAATGTCTTTATTTAAACTTGAACTAATAAAAAACCACCAAAGAGATAGTGTAAGGAGAACTATAACTAGTTGTGCAAGAATAAAAATCATCTCAGATTCTATACCTTGTGCCTTACGGTAGTTAAATAACCCTCTTTTCCCCATACTAAAGGTGTTTTTGAGTTTTTTACTATATAAATAATTCGAATTTTAAGTAAAATATATATAGTAAAACATGAAATGTTGGTATATGGAAAAGAAGTGGTGGTTGATTGGTAGTGGAATATTAATATTTATTATTGGTGTTTCTATTTATTTACTAATATCAAAAGAAATACCTGATATACCTGAAAATGTAATTCAACATTCTAATGAACCAGAAACATGGATAGAAGATGGACCAAAAGATACCAAAATTGTAAATGTTGAAAGAATAACAAAGGGTTTTGGGTACTTTACTGGGGCAGACATGCAATTTAAACGTGATGATGTCTGGACATCTTTTGCTTATGATGGGTTATATAAAGGGGAATATTTTACTGGCTCTTATGAAGATAAAATTAGAATTAGTCAAAATATGGACCCAACTGATGGTATAATGGAAGGTATTATTGTTGAAGAAATTGTTGATGAAGTGCCAATAGTATATGCTTTTGTTGATCAAGATTGGAGAGATGAAATGGGTGGTTCAACTAATATATTATGGGGTTTCTTTTTTGATAATATCAAACTATTTAATTTTACAGAAGTTGCCCCAGGAATATATATGGATACAATCAAAGACGATCCTGAACGATTTGTTGGTGGATTTAATGGGGCAAGGCGCGGAGGAGTAATTATTGGGGATATTACACCACCAGAAGTTTTCCAAGGTAAAACAGAAGGGATAACTGCGATTATATTACAATAATTGCGTCGTCTTCTTTTAATTCGTCAGGTAAGTTTGCAACATCTGTTTGTTGTTTACTTAATACTTCTATATCTTTATCTGAAACTTTAATTGAAGATGTACATGTACCCCCAAATAAAGATTTAACATGACTATCACATTCAACAACATCAAAATCACTAGATTTTCCCTGAGTATTTACTCCAGGCCATTTGGCCCATGTTGAAACCCATATATCGATTAATCCTGCACCTAAGCCAGTAACGAACATAGCTGCTGGTGCTCCTGCACCACCTGTAAAACCTGAAACAACTAAATCAATAACTATTGAACCTACCATCACTGCTCTCTCAACTTTTTCAACAGAAGCAAACTCATCAAAACAGTAATTTTTACCATCATTATAATCCTTATGGCGTTCTATTGAAACAACCATGCAATCTACAGGGTAAGGTTCTTGCAACCAAAAGTTATTTTTTTGGTCGATCTCAACATCCCATAATTGCTGAGTATTCTGCAAATGCTTACTATCCCAAGTAAATAATGATTTAAGGCCCCATCCAATATTTTTTGGTATTTGAGTATAAGTTTTAACTGCTGCTGAACCTACTGTTGATACGATACTCCTTGTACCACATTGTTTCATTGCATTGGTTGAATCAAAGAAAGGTTCATACATCATAAATATGGCGGCAGCTGGTGTACCAATTCCTTGTCCATTAATAATAGTATCATAGAATTCTTTAACGTTTTCTTTTACTCTTTCTCTTGAAAAGATTACATAATCGTCAGTTGTTATTACTTGACTAGAAGGATAATTATACTTTGCTCTTATTTGTTTATCAGCAATGTCTTTTATAGCTGGATCGATTGGAATAACTGGTAATTCTCTCTCAGCTAAGAAATTATCAATAAAAGCATCATTGTCTAATAACTCTTGTTTTAGTTCAATGTTTCTTGTATTGATCCTTGCAAGATAATCTGGGTTTTGTAATGTTGAATCTGGATGTGAAAAATAATACAATTGTTCTCCAGGAATTGCATTACAAGTACATTTCTCAGTATAAACTTTTAAGTCTGCTTTACAAGGACTAGCAAAATATAATCTATCCCGCCTCCTATCTTTTTGGTGCTGTAACATTATATAGAAAGGATTTGCTTCTGGTGCAAGATTGAATGACCTGTTTGCCTCAACACCCTCAGACAATAACCAAGGTTGTATTAATCCTAAAGAGTTTGAACCAACGGATTTTAGTTTTTCGTTTTGTTTTTCCCTATACCAAGCATATGCAGCTACTGCTGCCATAATTGGATACCGATTTTTGTAAAGAAAATCTCTTGTCCCCCTAATCCAACCTTTTTTTGTAGCTATTTGAGTAATAGCGTCTTGTGCTGCTGTGCTTGATGTTGCTGCAAAACCACTACCTTCGATTGCTTTTGCCAAAGCTTGACCTTCTTTACCACCCATTGCTTCCATCATCTCTCTTTCAATTGCGTATTTATATCCGTCTCTTAAAACTCGTTCTTCTCCAATCAATTTGTAAACATCAAGTATTCCGTCTTCGTCTAATATTTCTTTAACTAATCTATCCCCTTCAGACATGGCTTTTCTTACTGTTGGACCATCCAAAGAAGTAAAGACATTTAGTGTTTCTTCCATTGTTTTTTTCATTGCTTTTTGGTTAAAAATAAACTCTTTTCCTGATTTTGACGCAACGCCTTCAACAAAGAATTCTGTAAAGAAACGCCTAACTGTTAATTTCTTTAACATCTCATCGGTTGCTTCTTTAGTTAATTTTCTGCCATATGTTTCTAAGGTTTCTGTTGTAAGTTTTTCAAGTGTTTCTTGCCTATATTTTTCTAATGCTTCTTTTTTTATCTTGGTTAAAGCAGTTTTCGCATTTTTCAAAGCTTCTTCTTTTATTTCATCTCTAATTTGCTGTTTTGCGCTTTCTAATGCAGTTGCAGTTGGTGCTGTAGTCCCAAGTCTTTTTCTAGCTAAATCACCAATTGCATCTGCTGCTGCCCCTGTTTTCTTAGAGAGTTCAATAGATAATCTCTCTGAAAGTTCAGCAGGAATTTCTTTAATGCCTTTTTCTCTTAATTCCCTGGTGATGATTCCAACTATTGAATCTTCAAGACCTAAATCATAAAGTTTTTTCTTAAGTGTTTTGGTCATGTGGCCTGAAACTATCCCCTCTGTAAGTGAATTTGCTACTGATTTTGCCATACGTTTAGGAATATAAGCTATCTTTTTGACTAGTGGTTCAAAGGCTACTTTAAGCGCGGCTTTTTGTTGAGCAGAGGATTGAAATAATCGTTTAAATTTACCCCATTTGCCTAATGTATCGTCTGCTTTTTCTGCAAATTCTCTTGCTAAGGCTTTGCCTATACCTGTGAATTTCTTAGCAGTTGCGTCAATAAATTGTTCCCTCAGCGCGCGTTTCCACCCTTTGGTTGCAACTTTCTTAAAAAATGATTCTACCGCTTCTTTTAATGCTTTTGACATACTGCTTTTTGCTGCAGTCTCAACTGCTTCTTTTGTACCTTTTTTTGCTGCGGTTTCAACCCCTTCTTTAATTACTTTTGATCCACCACCAGCACCAACCATATTTAATGCAGCTCCACCAAATAAGACCCCTACTGTAAAAACACTAAGCCCATTAACATGCCAATATTCTGTTGCGGCTGGGGGAAAAGCCTCATAATATGCTAAATATTCTGGATCGCCATAACCACCAATCCATTTTGTAGGATTCATTGAAGACTCAATTACTTGTGGAAATTCAAAATTTTTTACAATACATGTACCTGATTCACATTTAACACAAGTTTCTCCAAGTTCAACGTATGTTCCGTCTTCAACCTTAACTTTTCCAGTTAATCCGTCGTCGCAACTTAATTGGCTAACAGTTGAACCAGTTTTTCCTGCTAATGGTGTCCCAATTAATGGTGTTGCCCTTATTACCCCTGTAGCTGCATCTTTGGCCCTTTGCCAAGTGCTATCCCTTATGAAATCAGTTCCTCTAATTGATACTGCTGAAGTTTTTATTGGATATTTTTGATCAATGTCAACTTTTACTTTTATTCCTGTCTCAGAATGTAAGTCAGTACCAATACCATTATGATAATCTTTTGGATCTTTATCAGTCTTATAACCAGATTTGCCACAGTAACTAATCTTTATGCCAGGACACATCAGCCAATTAGGGCTATCTTGACAACCTTCGTCTGGATTTCCATCATTGTTATTATCCCCATTTTTACCATTAGCTTGTTTTTTGTTATTCCAAGTTTTTAAATCGTTACCAGTATACCATGAACTGCCTTTTGTTAATCTGCCATCAGTTCTAGTTGAAATTCTACAAGTTTTACCATGATCATATTTTACTATAAGTTGAACATTATATAGTGGATTTATTTCTAGAATTGGTGCGACCTTGGTTCTAATTCCAGAAACAGTGTCATAATATTTGGCATCATCTTCATCAACACAATTACAATTGCCTAATGCTTTAATATTTGTATTATCACATTTAAGCCAGCCCCAATCTTCATTATCGTCATTACAAGAACCATATTCATAATCAGCATAAATCCAATATTCTCCAGAAGGTTGGCTTTTAGGATCAAAGGTTTTTCCAAACTCCCAAAATCTAATATCATTTGCATTTTCATCAATTTCTATTTGACCATTATACTTAATTTCGTATGAAGTGATTTTTGGGTCTTTTTTAATTGGTTTTATAACTGGAATTTCTACCCTAATAGCATGGCTTTCTGCAAGTTCTAACATTTTTTGACCAGACGGATCAAGAATATCAAAGAAAGATAATGTGTCTGCAATACCAGTTGCATAACTAGGATCTGTTTTTAACCTATCTTCATCAACAAATTCATCAATTTGTTGCACTACCTGTTTTCCTTCTTGATATGCTGCTTGATCTATTGGGACTGGCTCAAAATCATCTTCTGTTTCAATGCCAAGAGATTCTTTTGCTGCGTGAATTTGTGTTAGAGTTTTTATCAGCTCTACATAATATTGGCCAGCTAATTGTGTTTCTGCGCTCCCCCCTGTTTTTTTTGCTTCTTCTGCTAATTTCCACTCTCCATAAAGTGTTGCAGCATCTTCTTCTAAGAGCTTAAGTCCGGCAAGTGTTTTGACAACCGCGGGTTGAGCATTTTCGTCATAAACACCTTGGGTTTCTGAAATACTTTGTTGTTTTGCAACTGAGTTTATTGCAAGAGTTAATGCATTCATAGAACAAACTGCCGTTTGACATCCTAAAGTTGGATGCCCAGTAATATTTTCTTCATCAATTCCAACACCCAAAAAAGCTTTAATTCCATTCCATGTTCCTAAATTAAACATAACCAACAATGTGCCAACTATAATAGTAACTAGGACAGCCGATATTATTATACTCCAAAATCCTTTTTTGTTTAAATTGTGCATGTTGTTATGGTTTCGTCTTCGTTTATACAGATACCCTCTCCTGTTCTAATGAGTGCTACGTTATTTACTTCTTTAGTTTTATCGTAAGTTATGTGGCCAGGAGAATTAAGGTGAATAATAATCTTGTTTTTATGAAATAGTCTTGTTACTCTTTTTTTCATGCAACTATCTTTACAAATACAAATATCATCGCCGATTCTATCTAGAATAAGGTTTGTTTCACATTCTGTTCTTAGATATAATCCTTCTGCTATATAGTATGGAACCACCTTAATCTGGCCCTCTTCGATAGTATTTATTTCATGCATTAAATTTTTAAAGCTATTGATAGTTGCTTCATCTGGTTTTTCTGCCATAATACCAACAATCTTCATAACAAGACCTATTGTTCCTAAAAAGATAACTGCAACTATAACAAAACCAATTAATTGGGTTATTGATAGTTCTACAGCTTTTTTATTCATTGGCAACAAAGGTAATATGGGCTAGTAAGTGCGTTCCCACAATTTAAAATGGGTGCGGTTTTTGATGTGTCAATTTTATGTTTCTTTCCAGTTTTTCCATCACAAGTTAATTTACAATCTTTTGTGCCGGCAGTAAGGGTTGCATCTTCACAACCAGATGTGGGCCTATTATCAAGTTTACAAGGCCCACCAGTCATACTTGTAGGAAGGCACCATGAAACGTCGTTAACTTGAGCAACTGATTCATCTTCAACATTACCGATTCCACCAGCGCCTTTTTTGATTCCTCCAATAAAGATTGCCCATAAGACAATTAGTACAATTAATGCTATTGCGGCAATAACTATAGTGTTGAACGTAATAGAAACGCCTTTTTTATCCATGTGATATCACCCTTTTGTTTGTAAGTAGAAAATTAAGGTTTATAGTATATAAATTTTGCTCTAAGACAAGAATTCAACTACTGTTAAATCAATATTATCATGTAAAATAAAGAGCTTTACTAGTAAATATACCAATACTATTGCCATGATTATTAACCAGAATAAATTATAAACTGATACGTCTGTTAATTCCATAATAGAATTTTAGATATAGTTGTATTTAATAGTTATGGTCAAAAAAAGCTTAATGCTCGTTCTTTTAAGGATTTTATAATATTCTTATCTTTATATAATGCAACATTTATCTTATAATTAATCTTACTTAACTTATAAAATAGGTTACTTAGATCAAAATCATTCGTAGTTGGTGTATTTGTATAAACTTCATTAAGAACATTAAGAAATTCCCTACCATAAAAAATCTCAACAACCATGTCATCATAAATATTCAAACCGCTTAAGCCACCAACCTGGGCATTGATTTTCATAGATGCACCAAATTTCTCAAAAGCTTTTTTTGTCCAATTATCAAGGGGAGTATTGCCGTAACAAAGTATCTTAAAATCTATACCATCAGATTTTAATTTTCTTATATATTCTAGTTCTTTAGCAGGTTGCAAAAGATAATTGTAACAATGATACATTACAAATATGATTGTACCTTTTTTTTCTTTGTCAAAAATAGGTAAGTGTTCATTTTCTAAGTTTCTCAGGAATTTATGTAGTTGCTTGATATTATCAAATTCAAGTAATGAATTATCATTTAAATTGTGGTTAATACCTTTGGTATTGCTAAGATGTTTTTGTAAATCAAGTGAAAAATTAACTTTCTTACTTACCCATGAATCTGAAAGTGAATAAAGTTCATTATCTTTTTGAATAGTACCCTCTTCTAAAAACTGTTTTAGAACTTTATAAACAGAGTGATATTTGTATTTGGTACCATGATTTTCCTTTAATTTAGAGTTTATTGAAGTCAAATCTAACCCTTTTTCGTTCAGCAAAGCGTCTATTATTGCATTTTTTGTTTTCATTTTGAATAAAACAGAAATTTTTTTATTTAATTAGTAAAAAAATTGAATTTTTGTCAAATAGATTTTATCATTTAGCAATTGGTTTTTCATTGGGCTTTTTAAACTCTTTGTTTTTATATAATTTATAATTATTATATATAAGTGACAAAAATGGTAAATCTACAGAAAAAAAGCTTAATATTAGTCTTAATAGTTGTAATGCTTATCTCAGGAGCAGTCACATATGGAAAATTATCCAAAGATTCCAATATAGTGGGTTATTCTTTTATTAAAGGTAATAAAGAAGATTTAATTAAAGGAGATAAAGATAACTTAATATCTGCTAATGTCCAAATAGAAGATACTTCTTTTAGTTTAGATGGTGCATATCTTGTAGTAGATGCTAAACTTGCAACAATCATAAGCGAAAACTCATTAGAATTAAGAGATGAAAAAATAAGCATTGAAAGTTTTGTTGGAAAAGTAAGTACAAATAGAGGTAATCTTTTGTTGGAAGGAACTTTTAAGAGAATTTCTAGTGAAAAAATTGAATTAAAGAATGTTGGAGAAACAGTAATAATGATACATCAAGGTTCAATTTCATCTAATAGAATTAATATACCTAAAATAAATTTTCAGGGAAATGGTCAATTAATATTGAATAATAAAGAAATAGTTATGGACATTAAAGGAGATGATATTAAAATTAAAAGTTTTGATGGCACATTTCAATTAAAAAGTGAAAAAAATGTGTTTAATTTTTCTGGATCAGTTCAATCATTAACATTAGATAATGAAGGATATTCACTTTTAGTAGGAATAAAATCATAAAAAAAGAGGTAGATATATATGAAAAAAATATATGCAGGGATAGTAGTTTTTTTATTGTTAGGGATTAGTGTTTTTGCATTTTCTTCAATTAAAAAATCAGGAGAATCAACAACTTTTGAGTTTATTTATGCTTCATTAGAAGGTTATACTGTTGAAGAATGTAGATTTTATTATCCACCAGGTAATTTTGTGCAAAGATTTAAAGCAAAAAGTGATCAAGATTTACTAAAAGCAAAAACAAAACCGTTTAAAATGTATAAAGGGAGTAATTTAATTGCTTTGAATTGTACAAATATAGCAAGAATGAATGAATCTATTGTATATGAATATGAAATCATAGATAGGACTAAATAATCTTGCAGCAGACTTTGTTTCCAGTAACATCTGAATATTCGCCAGGGATGATAAATCCACCATTTGCTTCGCATAATTGTCTTGCGCTTTGTGTTTGTGAACCTGTTTGAACTTTTCCATCAACCAAATCATCTGTACATTTTTTTATATCTTTTTCTGTGTTTTCTTTAAGGCTACCAGCTGTTTTAGTCATGTTTCCAACAAAGATTGCCCATAGAACTATTAGAACTATCAGTACAATTGCTGCTATGATGATGGATCGTATGGATAATCCAATGCCTTTTTTCATAATAAACAAATAAAAAAGAAATAATATAAAAAATTAACTAAAAAAAGAAAAAAATTAAGGTGCGCAACAAATGCCTTCCTTACAAGATATTCCGCCAGTTACTCCAAGACTGGATAATCTTTTGGCTGAATCACAGGTTGCTGCACAAGCTCCATCTGTCAAAGCGCCGGCTCCAGTATTACCTTTACAAGCACCCCCTAATGCAACAGTGCCTCGGAAATTTTCAGCTACCTCTCTTGCATCCTGATCAGCTTTCTCAATTCCGCCAACAGTCGTACCCATTCTTCCTGTAAATATTGCCCATAATACTATAAGAACTATCAACGCAATAGCCGCAACTATTATAACATTTAAAGAAAGTCCTTGACCTTTTTTCTTCATTATATACACCTCTTTGTATTTGAAATTTTAATTGTTTATATATACTTTGACGTAGTTGATATTTAAATGTTTCGGTGGTTTCAATAACAATGGGATTGTTATTGACACTCAAAATTCCAAGGGAATTCTTTTGTTTTAACTTTCTTTAATGACTGCGAATAGTCCTGTACCCTTATGATTTGATACCCAGTTACTATTAGATTTAGAAGCGTAACTTCTTATCCACTCTTTACTATCCCACCTGTATACTGCTACTTCTTTAGCATTTGTTAAAGGAAAGGTGATTTCAACTGGACTTCTTACTAAATCGTTTGTGAATAATTCATTACTAATTTTATCTTGTATTAATACAACCATAAAAAATTCAGGTTTGCCTTTTTGATGAATTGTACTATTTTGACGTTGATTTAACATATCTTTACTAAAGAGTTCTGTATCTGAAAACTTGCCAATTTCTTTTTTATCTAAATTATGGTGGTAAGCTGCTTGAAACCTTACTGAAATTTCGCCTTCAGCAAAGTTAAACCAGTTTTCACCAACTTCTCCTGTGGTGTTGAGATCTTTGTATTGAAACAGTTGTTTACGTAAACCAGGGAATATTGCAAATAATAATATTGTTACAACTATCATAATAAGAATAGCCCATACTATATTTTGCCAAAAAGAACTTGTATCTTGAGTTTCCATTTATCCACCAAAAGCAAATATATTTCCGATATTATCTAGTAAACTATTAGATTTACCTGTTAGTAAACCTATTGCAACTATTAAAACAACTATTATAACTAAAACTAAGATTATTTTTCCGATAACTTCCCAACCCCAAGTTATTGCTTTTTTATTCATGCTATTTCCACCTCAAAAGGATTTTCATACTTATTACCTAATATTTTACAATCTAAATCACGAGTAAGTGCATAATCTTTTGGCATGATTAATATTGAAGCAGGGTATGTTTTACTTGTTACTGCAGCAACACCTGTACCTAATGCTCCACCAGTAATTGCGCCAGTTACTGCACCTGTAACAAAACCTACGCCTACAACTGTCCAAAAACCTACGTTAACCCCAGGAATTAAAGTTATTATAGCTGCCGTTGTTATACCTGCACCTACGCCTGTTGCCCCACCCACACCTGTACCTACACCAGCACCAAGAGTACCATATTTTACAAGCTTATCTTTATTATATTCTGTATATAATGTAAATAAAACCATTTGTTCTTTTTCAAAATCAATTGTATCATCTAAAGTTTTAATTATATTTTTTTCTTCATCAGTAACTGGTTTACCTGTAATAAATTCATAGAAATATTTATTTTTTAAAGGAATTTTCTTTTCTGCAGCATATTCAAAATAACCTTTTTGTTTTTTTAGGGCTTTAATATCTGTATCAAACTCAAAAGTATCACAAATAACGCATGCCCTTCCTTGAAAAGCAAAAGGATTGTATTTGGCAACACCATCTTCAAAACCAAACTTTTTTGCGCAATGGTATTGCGCATCTAGAATTTTGTCAAAAACTTTTTCTTTTCTTTTTGTTAAATCGCTAGATTCTGATTTTAATGAATGGTTCCTAGTTGGGCATAAAATCCCTGTTGTTTGACCTGCTAAAGATTTCATTGTTTGTGAAGCTAGTTTGACAGTGGTTGTGCATTTTGAATCTTCTGTATTAACCCTAATAAAACCGAATACTCTTGAAACAATTGGGAAAAAAACTATAATAAATATTAAAGAAATGATGACTGTTTTCAAAACCTCGTTTTGCATGTCTAATCCTTTTTTTTTCATCCTTGAAGCACTTCACATCCAACATTAGGTAAATTATCATATCTTGTTACAAAAACGAAAGCTGGCGGAGCAGTACTTTCAAATATTTCCCAATCTGTTTTATCTAAAGCCCAGCCAAAAAATTTGCCGATCCATGTTTGTTTGATGTAACTTTTTTCTATTTGCATAAACATAACTGCATATTGATTGTTATTAGTTTTAGAATTAATTTCAATCTCATTTAAATTTGTTAATGTGGGAACAAAAAAGAATCTGTTATAGATTATATCAACTAAAGGTTCTTGAGATGCAGACCATGAACCCTCTGTTGCGCCTTTGAATACATCTGGGAAAGCCTTAATAATCTCTAGAGAAGTTCCAATAAATCCGCCAATGAGTCCATCATCACCATTTTTGTTTAATGAAAGCGTTTCAACAAAAATTGTTTTCTTTACATTTGGATCGTCTAAGGTTTTTTCTTTTTTAACAATCTTCTTTGCTTCAGAAGGTAAGACCAATAAACCTGATTCAATTGAATCATAATATTTGATTTTTTGTACAGGTATGTCTTGGTTTTTTAGAGCTGCTCTGAATTCATCTTCAGTAAAGCCTACAGAAGAAGTAGTGCCTTCTTTTAGACCAAATTTGGAACAAATAAAACAGTGATTACTTTTTTCTGTTAAACGGCCTTCAAAAGCATTGAAGCTACCTTGACCAAATTGGTCCCAACAATCATACATCAATTGCATAAGTGTAAGCATTGCATCATCTTTTTTTTGAATATTATCTTTGCCTTCTGGCTTATAATCTTCATATAAAAAGTTTGTATCGCATTGTAATGTAACTGGTGGCCCACCCCTAGAATAATGTGCTGCTTGTACACTTAATTCGCAAGCTTTTGTTGTTCCGCTACGTTTAATTATTGAAATAATACTGTTTGCTAAACCAAAAAGAACTACAAACATTACTAAAAGCAAGATTATTGTTTTTAATTCTTTGACTTGTGCTTTCTTCACTTTAATATACCCAAAATCTTTGTTGCTATAAAGAAAAGTAATACAAATACTATGCCCATTATTGCTAATATCACAACTGGTTTGAACATGTTACCTGTTTTATTCATTTTATAGAATATTAAGTTAAATAATTATAAATCTTTCTACTCACATATATGGAGTTTTACAAATAATGTGTTTGCACCTGATGGGTCTACAGGAATAGGAAATTGTTTTGATTTATATCCACCTGTACAATTACCAACAATCTCTGGAACAACGCCAATTTGAAAATCGTTATTTTTTATTGAAAAGAATTCATATTGAATATATCTTTCTTCGAGCGTTTTTCCAAATACTGTTCTGGCTGTTTCATTGAGGTATTCGCACGAATCGTGCGTTGAATTGCATTGTACATTTGGGTTACAATCTGTTGAAGAACTACAACCACGTGCACAATCTTGAAATATTTCAGTAAATGTTAAATCGTGACAATCAGGATTAGTAGTTTTAAGCATTGTATTAAGCATGTTTGATGCTAATTGACTTTGACCAAAGTCTTTTTTAAAATCTGCTGGTTTTTGTAATACTACGAAACGAATAACAAAAAGCATAGCTATGCTTACTAAGATAACTACTATTGCTAGACCCATAAGTTCCATTTGTGCTTTTCTTTTATTTGTCATATACATCAACTATTACTAATCCAAAATATGTGTCTCTACTTCTAGCTTCACGTAAAGCAGTTGGTATTATTGTTGAAAGTTTATCTGTCCAATCGGGAGGTGTATTATTGTATAGTAACCATTTACCATCTTCATCATCTATAATACCATCATTATTTGTATCTGTACGTGGAAAAACTTGTTGAATTGTAACTTCTGCAAAACCAAAAGCATCATAATAATCTAGACTATTAGTTATCATAAGTTCAGATGCTTTATTCAATTTCCTTAAGTCAATACAATCTTCACGCCTTACATTATCATCCGAACATTCAGTCTCTGGTAAAAATGAAAATTTCTGTGCAACTTGAACAGACCTTAGTTCTAAACTTTCTGTTTCTTTGATTGTTGAAGTTGTTTGATTAACTCTAAAGTAAAATACAAAACCCATAACAATAATTATGAAAAAGACTACTAAAACGGCGATACTTTCTGTCATTTGAATCTGGGATTTCTTTTTCATTTTAGTAAATTAAAACACAGCTGTATAGTTGTGCTCTTTGATTTATGTCTTTTAAGTCAACACCAACATTATTTAAAGTAGTATAAATAAAATTAGCAGCATTATAACTAAATTCTCCTGAAGAATCTGTTGCAATTGAATTTAAATCTGGTTCTGCGTCTTCATAAATACTATAACAATCATGACCAACACCATAATCGTCTTTAAGACGCGTTGTCCTGTTTAAAACTATATTTGTGATGATATTTAACTTTTTGAAAGCTTTGTCCATCCCGCATTTATACATATCATAATCGGCTGCGTAAACTGCGCCCATAAGACTTTCTTTTGTGTAATACCCTTGTTCAATCTCTTGAAATTCCCAATTTAAGCCTTGTTTTTGATAAAAAGTTACATGACCTAATTCAGGGGTGTTTGAATCTTTTTCAACTACTATTGCGCTAACATGTTGGTTTAACATGTCTTGGAATGGTGCAAGTGATTTTGCCTCTAATAAATTTAAATCACCTGTCGATAAATATATAAATTTTACACGATAATCATTTAAGTTTTGTAAATTTCCTGAATCAATAACTGAACGGTCAATTAATTCTTTATTGATTTCGGTTGGCAAGGAATCATTGAGATATTCACCCATTTCACCCACATCATCAACAATAATATACCTGACTTGAGGTGTTGTTAAATACAAAATATTTGATATACGGTAAGGGTAACTCCAATCTGTACCATAAGTTATCAGGGTTCCACCTTTAATCAAATCAGGACTAAATATTATGCGGTCTTGTGTCTGTTTTTTTACCTGGCCTATGTTAAATTTATCACATTCAAAATTAATATCTAATTTTGGAATGTCTATTATATTAACAGTATCTGTACTTACCAAAGCGCCTGTAAGAATCGCATCAAAATCTGTAATTACTGTTGAACTTATCTGGACATCTGCAACATCTTTATGTTTAAATATTAAGTTGCCAAAGAAAATAAGGATTAATGCTCCAGCTATAATAACAAAAATC
Source organism: uncultured Methanosarcinales archaeon (assembly GCA_964534665.1). GTDB lineage: Archaea > Nanobdellota > Nanobdellia > Woesearchaeales > JAHJBD01 > JAHJBD01. The sequence continues at coordinate 47,049 of CAZHRT010000010.1, forward strand.
CAATGAAATTGTACGGCAATAACTGCTTTTTTTTCCATTTTTTCATCTTATACTATACATCTGACTCTACTCTAACACGATTACCAAGTCCTGTAAATTTAACTTTTAATTTACCGTTGATTACAGGCACACAAGTAAAATGATTATCTGTTATAAGGTCATCTCGATTAATATCAAGCTTACCAGCATTAAATGAGTCTTCAATTCCTTTCCCACTAACTAAAAATAGGTTGACATCTACGCCAGATGTTACACTGTCTTCTATAAGGGGGTAATTTGCTAGAGTAATTCCATTACCAATCCTTTCTGAATCAACGAAACAAACGCGGATATATCTCCCAGACAGTGCAAAATCTTTTCTTCTGACAGTACCATAATCTGTTGAAAGTGTTTTTACTGTTTGTGTAATTTCTGTTTTGAATTGAATAAAAGATGTTTGTTCTGCTTTGTCTCCGAGATTTTTTATTGCATTGTAACCATAAAGTAAAACTAAAGCGAATATTATAAAACCTAAAACATAGACAAACATTTGTCCAGCTATTTGTGCTCGTTTTTTCATTTTTTCTTAGCTGGTTTTGTTTTTTTAGCAGATTTCTTTTTAGTAGAGGGCTTCTTTACAGCTTTTTTCTTTTTAACGGTTTTCTTTTTAGTTGTTGTTTTATTAGGTTTTTTCATCTTAGAAACTTTTTTCTTTAAATTAGCTAACCTTGTATCAAGGTCTTTCTCAGAACTTTCCACCTTTTT
>CAZHRT010000011.1:0-46819 GCA_964534665.1 uncultured Methanosarcinales archaeon
CCATTGGAGCAAAACAGTTAGTTGTACAAGAAGCATTTGATACGATTTTTTCTCCAGCATAAATTTTATGATTTACACCCATAACAAGCTGAGGCATAGATTTATCCCCTTTTGGTGGGGCAGATAATACAACTTTCTTAGCACCAGCTTTCAAATGTAAAGCTGCTTCATCATAATGTCTAAACCTTCCAGTACATTCAAGTGCAACATCAACTTTTAATTTTTTCCAAGGCAATTTACTAGGATCTTTTTGTGCAGTAACTTTGATTGTGTTGCCATTAACAACAATTGCATCTTTCTCAGCTTTAATTGTTCCATCAAACTTACCATGAACACTATCCCATCTTAACAAATGAGCTAGAGTTACAGAATCAGTTAAATCATTTATTCCAACAAACTTAATATTTTTGTCTTTAATACCAGCTCTAAGAACTAATCTTCCAATTCTTCCAAAACCATTGATTGCGATATTTACCATAAAAGCACCTCTATAAGAATTCTAATAATAAGAGTATAAATATTTTACTATTCATCCAAAGAATAATACTTAAGAATCCTTTAATATAAGTTGATAGTAAAAAAAGATTATGAATTCCAAAAAGCTTTATATAAGGTATAGTTTAATACAATTCTAAAGAAGATGAAAATTGATATAGATCATTTTATAGATGATCTTAGAAAGGAGAATATTAAAACATGGTTTGATATTGGCCTTTTTCTTGATAGATTAAAGGATAAGAACACAAAAACTAAACAATTTGAAAGTTATGAGGATTTTAAAGGATATATCGCGAGAGGAACTGCATTTATCAATTATTATTTATCAATTGATGGTGTAACCATAGAAAACATAAAATATTCCATTACTTTAAAAAGTATATTTCCTGGAATAAAAATTCATTGGATTCAAGACCATATTAATCCAAAACAAACACATTTTAACGGACCAGACATAATTAAACAGAATATTAAAGGCTTGGACGGATTTGAACAATGGCCACCTTATATGAAACTGTTTCATACTAAACTTAAACGAGGTTCTAAAGATTATAACCAATTAATCCTGGACATATGGGAAGAAACTTTAGAAATAATTGAAAATCTTCTATGTTATTTTAATAATAATGATATTACTAATATGTTTATTACTAATGTTGGGTCTAATCCAGGAAATTTTGCTTTAACTTTGGCAATTATAATAATAAGTGAGAAACTTGGAATGCCAGTATTAAATTCTAACCATGATTTTTATTGGGAAGGAGGAAGTCCAAAAAATAAAAGAAAAAACCCTAGGCCTAGAGACCATTTTTTTAGAAATTATGATGTTGGTGAAGTATTTTCTTTACAAGAACAAATTTATCCATGGAATTCTGATAAATGGATGCATTTGAATATTAATATATTACAAACAAAGAAACTTATTAAAAAAAAGGGGATTAATCCAAATAATATTGATGAATTAACAACATCAATAAAAACTGAAATCTATCGAAATATTACAAGTCAAGAAAAAAATAGCATTATTAAAAAACTTAATCAAATGTTTAATACTAAATCATACTCAAACATTAATTCTTACAATGAGGATAAATTAACCAAAATTGAGAATGCGACTCCAATAGTTCTTGGTGTTGACAAAGTGCACAGTAACCATATATTTAACCAAGAAACAATATTATTTCTGCAACCAACTAGAATAATAAAAAGAAAGAATATTGAGAAAGATATCTATCTTATTAAAGAGATCATTAATTCAGATAAATTTAATATTTTTCTTAAAACAAATAAAAAAATTAATATTGTTTTATTAGTAAGCGGCCCTATTTCAGCTGGGAACCTTAATTATTATAAGAAATTAATCAAAGAGATTAAGAAAGTTTGTAAACAAAAACCAAAGTGGATTATAAAAAGATTATTTTTTGCGTTTGCTTTTGGTAAAATTAAGAACAAAGAATTTGATGTTGGATTAAAACATCATGAACTTACAATTTCTGAAACTTATGAAATTGCTAATTTTGCTATGTTACCAAGCGAGACTGAAGGAAGAGGATTACCATTATTAGAGGCATCTGCAGCTTATACTGGAATAATAGCTTCAAGATATTATCCTGTAACTGTCTTTAAACGTGTAATAGGAGAACATTTGCCAGAAAGTCATCGTATTAATATAATTGAATACCCTAGCGGTCCTTGTACAAAAGAATTTAGTGAACAAATTGTTCAATATTTACTTGATAGAGAATTACTTATAGATGTAGCAAAACATAATAGAAAAGTAATAGAAAAACGATTTCATTATAATAATCTTATTACAGATTTTGAAAATGCATATGATAATTTATGGACATCAACATCAAAAAATCAAAAATGTATTTCTGTGGTAAAAAAAGCATTAACAAAATATTTTAAATCAAAAAAGACAGTAAATAATAAGATAGTCTACACAAAAAACAGAAAATATATCCCTGGCTATTGGAACCTTGAGTTCATGCATTATCTTAAGTCATTAATAGATCCAAGTTATTTTAGAGTAGAAGAAGCAGAACTTCGAGGAAGAGTATACCATTTTTGTTTTAAATGTATGGAGAATGTTAAAGATAAAAAGTTCTTTTATGAATGTGTAAAACAGATATTCAAGTATTATAACGAAAAAGATGATATCATATTTGATCATTCATTTGCGTTTAGGCACAGAAATAATAGAAGCTACCCATATAGAAAACTTACAGAACAAGAGCTCATTGGTGTAATATGTATTATTATGAGAGATGTTTTTGGAAACAAATTTGACGCATATAATAAATATAGAACAATAGTAGAAGAAACCGCATTAAATTTAATATCAAGAAAAGGGGGATGGAACTGGGCATTAAATACCATGTCAACTCAATTTGTTATTGATAGAAAACTAAGATGTAGAAGATTAAGGAAACATTCTCTTGATAAGTTGGTTAATTATTCTGTTGATGATAGGAACAAATTCATACAAGAAGTTGTTGAAAGACCCACACATCTGATTCATTTTACAGGTGGTTTAGGTGAACTTGTAATAGAAATGAAAGTCTTGGGAGAAAAATTACTAAAATCCTGGAGCAAAACTAACAAAAAATTCTCAGTTACTTTTGCAGCAAAAAAAGAAAGGTGTGGTAATGAAACTACTGTATCAGACATAAAAAGACTATTGTCAAAATTTCCAACATTGTTAAAATATTATAAACAAGGCATCTTTAAAATAATCTCAACAGGATCATTATCCTTAGGTGTTAACCTAGAACAAGCTAGTAAAGAGTTAATCCATGCTATTAATGAATCCAAGAAACATAGCGGAGTTGTAACAGCTAAAGGTTCTCATAACTTTTTTACACTAGATTGTATTGATATTCACAGCTACCGTTTTGGTTTAACAGAAGACCATATCTCTTCTAGATTAAATAGATTTGCTAGGAAAAAAGCGTATTTTGAATTTGTGCCAGCTGGGTTTAGGACAAGTTATGCATATCCTGTTCCTTTTTACAGGTCAAAAGAAGTTGCATCTATCTTAAAATCTGATAATTATCAATCTTTAATTAAAATTGTTAGTGAGGAAAAAGCATTAAAATTATTAAAAGAAGATATGGATAAATATGGTATTCCTTTAAAAGAATCAATAGAAAAGTTGCTTAGAAACTCAAAGAGTAAAGTAGATTATACTAATATTAATGGGGTATACAAAGATGGATATCCTTACAATGGTGTGATGGCAATTGTTGATATTACAGGATTTACATTTGAACTTATGGGAAAAGAGAATAAAACTGAGAAAGTAACTTACCTTGCAAAAAAAGTTGAAAGAAGAACAGAAAAAAAAGTTGACATTGCGTGGAATGGTGGCTATATACTTAATCCAGAACTTATTGGTAAATTAGGTTTGCCTGAAAAGTATATTGGTACTCATTTGGGTCTAGTAATTAAAAAAGGTAAGGTCAAAAGTTTACCGCTTTATAATAAACCAGTGTTTGCTATAGATAATGGCGGACATTTAATAATTAAAAGAGCTAGGCTTGATTTTGGTGGTAAAATAATAATTAAAAACGCACCTGCAATCGAATGGAATAAGGATGCAATAAACAGTAGTGATAAAGATATAATAATATATGACTTATTATCTGACAAACAGATTATCAAAGCTAATAATAGAGTTATATTACAATTTGCTGGAGATAAAATTGCTAAAGTTCACACAAATGAAAGACCATATCATGTATTACCAGTAGGATTAATTATCTCAGTAAAAAAAAGTATTTTTAATAAAAAGTATAAAAAATACTATAAAGAAAACTCTGTTGTTGAATTTAAAATTTATGGATATAATGAAATTAAGACAGCTATTGAAGCAGGGCCTATGTTGATTAATAAAGGCAAGATAGCTATTGATATGAAAAAAGGTGGATGGAAAACTATTAATTCCATTCGAACACAAGCAAACAGATTAGATTATACAAATTTAAGAGGCCCTAAAATTGCTATAGGTATTACAAAGAAAGGAAAACTATTAGCAATAGTAATAAATGGTAGAATTAGGGAAAGTACTGGTGCAAATTATTATGATATTGCAAGAATTTTGTTGAAAAATGATGTACAATATGCAATGGGATTTGATCCTGGTGGTTCAGCAACTTTAGTTATTAATGGCAAACAAATAAACATTTCCCCTTATAATAGTCAATTTGAAGATAAACCACACACTGCCCCTCCAGAAGAAAGAAAAGTATCAAATGCTGTAATAGGATATAGAATTTAATTGAGTTTTATCTTTGCAATATCTATAATCTTTCTAGCAATCTTTCTTTGACCATAAGTCTTAAGCACAACTTTTCTGTTTTTTCTAATTATCTGTTTTCTATTAACTTCATTAAGGATAGTTTGTATTGCTATAAGACTATGTTTATTTTCTTCAATAACTTGATTTAAAAACTTTGGACTGGATAATCTTGAAATAAATGAAAACTTCTGTGCAATTGTATAATCTTTGAAATCTTTTCCATTTACAATAAGATTGGTATAAAGGTGTTGAAGGTTTATACCAGCTTTCTTAAAATCTTCAGTAACATAAGGCAAATCCCTTCCAATAATCAGTTTGTGAAAAAACCAACTTTCAATAAAAAATAGTCCAAATCCTTCTAGTATGCTAGTTGAAATAACAAAATCAGACATACTATAAGCATCGCTAATACCAAAATGCTTGAGCTCTCCCGAAGGTGTAATTTTCCTCATCAATCCAACATATTCATTAATTCCTAATATGACTGGGAGTTTATGCTTCTTAACATAATTATCAAGGGTACTAGCATAATCATCGTCAATTTTCTTACCAGTTCTTAAGCTGATTACTAACCAATAATTTTCCCCTAAAAGATGACGAAGCAACATAGTTAAAAATATTGCCTCCTCAATATTTTTTCTACTAACAATCCTAACTGGATAAAAAATAAACTTAGTATTCTTTTTCAAATTGTATTTCTTAACTAACTTTCCTCTAAGTTTCTTAGGAAAACCATTATCTTTATGCATCAAAACTTCATTAATTGGGTTAGGAATATAATGAACTAATCCCTCCTCAACAATTCCGTGCCCCCATAATCTTTTTCTGTCTGTTGAATTGATGATTACATACCTTATATTTCTTAATTTAGGAAATAAAATCTTATGCCAGTAAGGACCTTCTTCAACACCTGTAAATTTAAGGATATTATTAAAATTAACATCCCTGTCTTCTACAAAATCATGAGTTCTAAACACAACTTTAGTTTTACTATCTTGTGCAGAAAGTTTTTTTGCTAAAAGGTAGAAAGCATATGTTGCTGGTGGATTAGCAGCAAGATTAGGATTCTCAAAAATTATTACGTCCTTATCTTTTAAAATCTTTTTAAGTTTCCTATAGATTTTTAGACCTTCACGCATGTAATCAAACACATTCTTCTCAACAAAACCTACTTCAATCTCCTTTGAGATATCAAGCTCAGGAACATCTATATGATGAACTCTGCTGTTTCTTTCTATAAGAGGGCTCTTTATTGATCCAACAAAAAAAATAGTTGCATCCTTATGAATATCAAGCAAAGCTTTTGCGTTAGCGAATACTACAGAATTAACTCCTCCCTTTGTACCAAAGATATAATGCACAAAAGCAATATCAAGCTTCATACTTTTAATTATTGAAAGTTTTAATATAAATAAGTATCGATTAATTTAAATATGAAAGCGTTCATTATTACAAGAATGGAAATCAGGAAAGACTATTTCTTAGAAAGGTATGTGTATTTAGCTGGAGATAGAAAAATAAGACCTAAACAGTTTAAGAAAAAAGAGAATGTTGAGGAAGGAATATGTTATTTCTGTCCTGGAAATGAAAGATTAACACCTCCTGAAATTGGTAGAATAGGAACAAAAGATAAATGGAGTATTAGATGGTTCCCAAACAAATTTGCAGCTGTTGAATTAAAAGGCCAACCAGAATTTAAATCAAAAACATTTTATAAGCATGCAAATGCTTATGGCAAGCATGAAATTATCGCTGAAACATCTAATCATAAACATCAAATATGGGATTTAAGTGAAAAACATGTTGAACAGTTATTGTATGTGTATAAAAATAGGATTACTTCTTTAAGCAAGTTGAAAAACATCAAATATGTTTTAATCTTCAAAAACCACGGCAGACAAGGCGGTACTTCTTTGGTTCATTCACATTCACAAGTAACTGCATTAAGCAAGATTCCTACAGAAGTTGTTGAAAAAGTTGAATCTATTAAGAAGTATAAGAGTTGTGCTTATTGTAAAATTATTGATAATGAAAAGAAAAGTAAAAGAAAATGTTTTGAAAATAAAACATTTGTTGCTTTTGCACCTTATGCACCAAGATTTAATTATGAGATTTGGATATTCCCAAAAAGGCATGTTAAAAAAATTGAAGACCTTAGTAATGAAGAGTATTCTGATTGGGCTTCAATCTTAAAGAAAATTCTTGTTAAGCTAAAAGAATTAGATGCTTCATTTAATTATTATATCCATTACTCTCCAAATAAGTCAGATTTACATTTACAAATGTGTATCTGTCCAAGAATAGCAAACTGGGCAGGGTTTGAACTTGGATCTGGTGAGATTATTAATTCTGTGTATCCAGAAGATGCAGCAAAGTTTTATAATGAGAAATAGATTATTAAAGATTTAATCACCTTCAAATTCAACCAATGAAAACAATTTATAACCAGCATCAATTAGCTTTTTTCTACCACCAACTTCTGGCAAGTCAACAATAAAAGCAATTTCCAAAATATTCCCACCAAGTTTCTCAATCAATTTTGCAGCTGCAAGTGATGTTCCACCAGTAGCAAGCAAATCATCAACTAATAAAACATTCTGATCTTTACTAATAGAATCACAATGAACTTCAATTGTGTCTGTACCATATTCTAAATCATAAGTTTCTGATTCACATTTTCCAGGAAGCTTACCTTTTTTTCTTAAAGGAACAAAACCAACACCAAGTTCATGAGCAATAACACCACCTAAAATAAATCCTCTTGCTTCAATACCAGCAACAACATCAACTTTAGCGTCTTTATAACGTTTAGAAAACTCTGCAACAACATCTTTCAAACCCTGACCATCTTGCAATAAAGTTGTTATATCTCTAAACATTATACCTTGTTTAGGAAAATCTGGTATAGTACGAATTTTATTTTTTATGTGGTCCATCTTATTTTACCTTGCCTTAGTGGGCTTTATGCCCTCTTTGTGCCCTTTGCCGAGGATTTGGAAAATGCTCTTTGCCGTATAGTACGAATTTTATTTTTTATGTGGTCCATTTATTTTACCTCAGGAATAGAATTAACCAATAAATCAGTAACTTTTGTAACATTCTCTTTAAAAATTTTAAGTATAGCTTCCCAAGTTACTGGCTCTTCATCAGTTTTCCAACAATCATAATCAGTTGACATTGCAACTGCGGCATAAGGAATCTTTGATTCATTTGCTAATATTGCTTCAGGTGCAATTGACATATTAATAACATCAGCACCCCATGCCCTAAACATATGTGATTCAGCTATTGTTGAAAACCTAGGGCCTTCAATTGTAACAACTGTACCCTTTTTATGATGTTTTAACTTTAGTTCTTCACATTTATTAATCAAAATCTTCCTAAGATCTTTAGAAAAAGGTTCAGCCATTGGTGTATGTATAGCATTGCCAGGTTCAAACTCATCATAAAAACTAACTTTTCTTAAACGAGTAAAATCAATAAACTGATCAAGAATAACCAAATCTCCTCTACCAATTTCTTCTCTTAAAGAACCAACAGCAGTCGTAGCAAGAATATGTGTACAACCTGCTTCTTTTAAAGCATAAATATTAGCTCTATTATTAACATTAGTTGGAGGAATAGTATGTTCACGTCCATGCCTAGCAATTAATACAACGTCAACACCTTTAATCTTACCCATTTTCAAAGGAGAACTAGGCTTACCAAAGATTGTTTCTGCTTGCATATCTTGTGCATTTTCTAAAATATCTGGATCATCTAATCCTGAACCACCAATAATTCCAATTTTTACCATACAAGGTACAATTCGTATGATTTATTTAAATATTACCAAAAAGTAGAAAAATTTAATAACATACTTTCTATAGTTTACTTATGAAAAACTTTGATATAGCAAAAATATTCTATGAAATAGCTGACATGCTAGATATTAAAGGAGTTCAATGGGAACCCCGAGCATATCGTAAAGGTGCACAAACTTTAGAAAATCTAAGTAAAGATATTGAAGAAGTCTATGAAAAAGGTGGAATTAAAGAATTAAAAAAAATCCAAAGTATAGGTGATGCATTAGCAAAGAAAATTGAAAGCTATATCAAAACAGGCAAAATTCAAAAATATGAAGATCTCAAAAAATCATTTCCTGAACATTTTAACGAATTAATTCAAATACAAGGCATGGGACCAAAAAAAGCTTTATTATTAAGAGAAAAATTAGGAATAAAAACAGTTAAAGATTTAGAAAAAGCAATTAAACAACATAAATTAGCAAATCTAAAAAATTTAGGAGAAAAAACAGAAAAAAACATTGCTCAAGGAATAGAGTTATACAAAAAAGGTCAAGAAAGACGTTTACTAGGATTTGCATTACCTATTGCAAAAGAAATTAAAGAAAAATTAGAAAATTTAAAAGAAATCAAGAAAGTTGTAATAGCCGGATCTTTAAGGAGAAGGAAAGAAACAATAAAAGATATAGATATTCTAGTTATTTCTTCAAAACCAAAGAAAGTTATGAATTTCTTTACGTCAATAAATTCAGTAAAAAGGATAATAGCAAAAGGCGATACAAAATCATCAGTTTTACTAGACAATAACATGCAAGTTGATTTAAGAGTAATTTCTGAATCACAATTTGGTTCTGCTTTACAATATTTTTCTGGCTCAAAAGAACATGGTGTTAAATTAAGACAAATTGCAATTAAAAAATGCATGAAACTTTCTGAGTATGGTTTATTTGACAGAAATACAAACAAATTACTAGTTTCAAAAACAGAAAAAGAAATCTACAACAAAATAGGCTTACAATATCCAGAACCAGAGTTAAGAGAGAATCAAGGTGAGATTGAAGCAGCACTAAAAAACAAACTACCAAAATTAATAGAATTATCAGACATTAAAGGAGACATGCACATCCATTCTAATTATTCAGACGGAAATAATACAATTAAAGATATAGCAAAAGCAGCAATTAAAAAAGGGTATCAATATATTTGCTTATCAGACCATTCTCAAAGTCTAAAAATTGCTCATGGTTTAACGATCTCTGATTTAAAAAAACAATGGAAAGAAATTGATAAATTAAATTATAAGAATTTTAAGATATTAAAAGGATCTGAAGTTGATATTTTATCTAATAATTTAGATTACAATGATTCTATTCTTAAAAAGTTTGATTTTGTAACAGCATCCATACATACAGGATTTAAACAATCAAAAGAAAAGATAACTTCTAGAATATTAAGTGCTATTGAAAATGAACATGTAAATTGTATTGGACACTTAACTGGTAGATTAATTAACAAAAGAGCACCTTATGAAATTGATACAAGCAAAATTTTCAAAGCAGCAGCTGACACAAACACTTTCATGGAAGTTAATGCTCATCCAGTAAGACTAGATTTAAAAGATACTCATGTTCGCGAAGCCATATCAAAAGGTGTAAAAATAATAATTAACACAGATGCACATATAATAGATGAATTAGATTATATGAAATATGGTGTGTATACAGCTCGTAGAGGGTGGGCAACAAAAAAAGATATTGTTAACACATTAAGTTTAAAAGAAATAAATAAGGTGATAAAATGACAAAAATAGAAATGAAAGGTTTGGCAATAGCAATTGGTGCACTCTTAGCAACCTATGTTTTCTTATTAGGTATATTTGCAATGTTTGGATGGGGAACAGCAATTGTAGAATTTATAGGTAATTTATACATAGGGTACGCACCAACTTTATTAGGTAGCATAATAGGGGCACTATATGCATTTGTTGATGGAGCAATTGCTGGAATAATTATTGCTTTTGTATATAATAAAATAAGCAAGAAATAATTTTTTATTTTACAAACAAAACACTCGGTCATTTCGTTCCTTGAGTTTTTTCATTGTAATTTATATTTTTTTTATTTTAGCAACGAAAAAACCTTCTGTATCATTATCCTGTGGCCATAGCCTTAAACACTTCTTAACTTCAGGAGAATATTCCTTACCTTCAAAAGAAGTAACACATGAAGATCTCTTAATATCTAATTCAATCTCTTCAATTTTAGCATTATCATATTTATTAAGTAAGAAATCAACAACACCTTCATCTTCTTCAGGTTCTAAACTACAAGTACTATAAACCATTGTTCCTCCAACTTTTAAATTATTAAAAGCAGTTGCGATAAGCGACTTTTGTGTTCCACACAACCTTTTAACCATTACTGGATTCCATATTCTTAATGTTTTCAAACTTTTTCTAACAGTTCCAGTACCAGAACAAGGTGCATCAACTAAAATCCTATCAAATTTTAAACCTTTAAACCATTGTCCTTGCATCAAACTAACAACTACATTTCTAATTCCACACCGTTGCATGTTAATACCTAAAGGTGCCAACCGTATACCTTGAAAATCATTACTAACTAATATCCCCTCATTATTCATATACTGAGCAATTTGAGAAGACTTAGAACCCGGAGCAGCACACATATCTAAAATTAATTCACCGGGTTGTGGATCTAAAACAACAGGAGGTATCATTGAAGCAGCTTCCTGAATATAAATATAACCTAAAGAATGTTCTTCTGTATTCCCAATATCTCTTCTACCTTCAACATGGTCTAACCAAAAACCTTCTTTACACCAAGGCACTTGTTTTAATAGCCACCCTTTTTTCTTTAAACTGGCTTTAACATCTTCAATAGATTTCTTCAAAGTATTAACTCTAAGAGATCTTCTTAAATAAGATAAAGAGATTTTCTTAAACACTTCCCAATCAGTCAATGAACTATAACGTTCTACCCATTTATCTTTAAACTCAATTTCATCCGCGTTATTAAATTGTTCCATTTAATACATGATTATTCAGCCATTTAAAAAGATTACTTAGTAAAATTTAAATATTCAAAGAATAAAATAAGATATATGACTAAAATTAAACAAGTATTAGATTCTCCAGGTAAGAAAATACCTCCAGTAACACAATGGCCAAAAGTAAAAGTTGTTATTAGTTCTGAAAGAACAGCATCATTTGACATACATGACGCAGGAACAAACACAAAAGAAGAAAAAGGCCATAATTTCGGAAGAATAGCTGTATTTGCAGGTGATGTTGAAGGTAAAAACTTACCGACACTACTAGCACAAAAAATACCAAAAAACGTTTTAACAGGAGAAGTAAAATCTGAAAGCCATAAAACATGGGTTAGAAGAAAACCTGTAGTAGAGATAGAATTCAAAACAGCGGCTATCAAAACAAGATTCTCAGATTATCCAGAACAAGATACATATTTCTTAGAAATCAAAGCTGCTTAATAATAATCAAATTCAAAAACTTTCTAATTATGTTTGACGTTTTAATCAAGAATTACTTTATTAAGCTTTGTGAATATTAACTGTAGCAAAGAAATATTGGGTATATTTAGCATCTGAAATACCAACATTATATTGAGCAAGACAACTTTGAACAGTTGCACTAGTAAAAAGATTACCAATATTTCCAAAATCCCTCAAAGCCATACTCAACACCCTCCTTTTTGCGTTTTCAGGCCCAGAGATTAAACTTCCCACAGAGTAAGCCCTTTCTACTAATTGATTATGTGATGGTTCACAATCATAACCATTCAAAGCTGTTTTTAACCGTTTAAGCTCAACATTCCTTCCTCTACGCTTTGCACTACTATCACGAAAACATCCTGTTTTCTTTTTTAACCAATCTAATTCATATTCTGCCCTTAATGACAAATAATCTCTTGCCTCTTTTGGCAAATATTTATACAACCTATCTAAAGTTGATGATATTTTACCCAAAGTTCCTGGTTCAAGCCCAACCTCCCTATCAATATCTCCGCTTTGAAAAGCAGAAACTAAATCTGGTTGAGAACGTTCTCTTCCTAATACAAAAGCATCCAACAAATTCTCATCTAATTCACTGGAAGCCCTTATACCTTTATGAGCAAGATATTCTCCTGTTATTGAATAAAATAAAAAGTTCATAATTGAATAATCATCAAGCAAATTAGACTTCTGGCCTAAATAAGGTAATCTTATTTCACCACTAGGCTCACTTAAACTAACACCACTACTTCGAGACCCACCACCAGTTCTTGAACTAGAAACACATATATCTGGAAACTTCTCACTTAATTCAACTGCAAGTTTTTCTATTCTTGCACGCTCTTCTAATGTAAACGCAGTACTTGTTGTCTTTAAAGGATTACCCCTTCTTTGCAACCCACTAGCCCTTCCTTTCAATCTCTTAAAAAGAGCAGCATTATATTGTTGTAAAGTTGTATGTTTAGGATCTGCAGCAACTACCGCAAAAAAAGGATCATCCAAATACTGATCAAGGCCAGAAAGGCCAGAATAAAAATCACCTTTTCTAGAATACCTTGAACTTCCGCTTACCTGCCCTAAACACGTGGTTCTATCCACTTCTGTTAAACCCTGAACTACATTTGTTAGAAATGTAGTAATATTTTGATCAAAATCTAATCTTCCACTAGCATTCTTAACTAAAAGATCTAAATCAACCATTTTTACAGCTGTAAGACCTTTAAAAAATTTCTCATTAGGCAAATCAGTTAATGCACTTGAGTCATCACACGCTTGTACTGCAGTCATAAGATTAAATTGAAATCTTGAGAAAAAATCAGGTATTGTTGGATCATCCAATTCAAGATTAAAAGTATTGTAAAGATCAAACGCTTCCCTATAAGCTGGAAAACTATCATACAAAGCCTGAGTTACTATAATAGTTCTCAAATCATCTACACTTTCAGCTAAATGAAAACCCATTACTGGCTCTTCTGTAGGTACCCATACCCTTGGTGCAACTTCATTAAACATCATAATTATAGAAGATAGAGGATTGATTTAAAAAGCTATACTTGCTTAACCATGTAAGGTCCTTCTTTTTTATAACCAAGCTTTCGATAATATTCCCTAGCCCCAATGCCAGATATAACAACTAACTTTTTCTTATAATATGTTTCAGCAATTTCTTCTGCTTTTTCCAAAAGTTTTTTACCAAGCCCTTTATGTTGAATGTCACCTTTTTTTCCAATTCCAATTGCAGGCCCATAAACATGTAATTCCCTTATCAGAGCAGAATCTTCAGTAATCTCCTTACGCAAAAATTCATAAGGAATTCTTAATCTACAAAAACCTAACAAAGCTTCTCCAGCAACAGCTTGTATAAAGAATTCATTACCTTCAGAAGCATTATAATTTATAGCTTGAATTGTAATTTTACTTAAATTAATTTTTTTTCCTTTCTTAATTAAACTACCAACTTCTCTACATCTAATACATTGACATTCAATTTCTTTTTCTTTACAAACCTTATCAACATACTGTCGAAGATTAGTTTTATCAACACCAGCTTCAGTCATAAAAGTTGGAATATCACGCTGAACTCTCATTATTCTACAATAAGGCGGAACATACTCTTTAAACTCAGCAATGATTTTTGCTGCTTGTTTTGTATTTATCGGCTTAAACTTTTTATTTTTCCATTGATTATATAATTTGGTCCCTTTCAAGACCATACAAGGATACAACTTTAACATGTCTGGTTGAAATTCTTCAAACATAAACAAAGATGCTAAACTTTCTAAATCCATTTGTTTAGTAACACCAGGCAGACCAAGCATCATATGAAAATTTAATTTAAAACCAAGATTCTTTAATATTCTAATACTTTCTATTGAATCTTTAACAGTATGTCCTCGCTCAATTTTCTTTAACGCATCATCAAAAATAGTTTGTATGCCAAGTTCAACCCTTGTACACCCTAACTCTAACATTTCTTGTCCATGTTTTAACTTCCCATAATCTGGCCGAGTCTCAATTGTTAAACCAACACATTTTATGTTAGACTTTTCATTTTGTTTCTGAATTGTTTCCAAAGACAATTTTGTTTGTTTTAATTTAAGTAACTTAGAAAAAATATTCTTTTCTCGTTCTTTACTATTAATATCTCCAGGGAGTTCAAAAAACTTCTTAAACGCAACCAAATCAAATTTACCTTTAACAAAAAACTTTCTAGAAAAATCATTCATTGCTTTTATTGAATATTTAACAAAATCTTCTTTATACTTTTTAGTTAATGAAGGAAAAGTTCCACCCATAATAATTAATTCAACTTTATCAGGAGAATGACCAGCAACAACATACTGTTCTAATCTATTCATAACTTGAAAATAAGGGTCATAATTATTTCTAATAGCTCGCCTAGTTGCAGGTTCTTTACCTGTATAAGACTGAGGAACACTACCAAAAGGGCTATCTATGCCACCAGGACAAGTTATACATTTACCATGTGGACATTTAGTAGGTTTAGTCATAATTGCAACAACTGCAACTCCAGAAATTGTACGTGTGGGTTTTGCCAAAAGATATTTTCTAACTTTATTTGCATCCTTAGCATGCAACAATATTTGGATATCAGTAGGTATATGCTTAAGCTTATGTTTACTACAAAGCCTATTCTTAATCCTATTAAGCTGAGCCTTATCTGGCTTCTTTTTCTTAATTTCTGCCTCAATCTCTGAATAAAATTCCATATTACATTAAGTTTGAATTTATTTTAAAAAGCTATTGTTAATCTCAACTATCATAACACAACCTCAAATATCAAAAATAAAACATATATGCTTACCATAACCAAACCATGTTTCCATGTAACTTTATCTTTAAGCATTACAATTAAAGTATAAAGTAAACCAACCATCATAAATATAAAAGTTAAAATCAAAGTCTCTATTGAAATATTAAACGGGGCAATTAAAGCTGCAACACCTAATACAAAAGTACTATTTGTTACTATACTACCTAGCACATTTCCTGTTGCCATATTCTGATGATGTTTTCTAATAGATCTATATTGTACCATTAATTCTGGCAAAGATGCACCTACACCAATTATTAACAAACCTATAAGATAAGGTGAAATCCTTAATTGAGATGAAATAGATATTGAAGAAAAAACTAACCATCTAGCACTTAATAATAGAGCCACTAAACTTCCAATAAAAATTAAACCATCTTTCCAAATACTTGCTAACTTAACATTTTTCTTTAATTTCCCCATCTCACCTTCGCCTTTCCATAACTTAAAAATATAAAAAAGAAATGCTAAAAGAAGTATAACACCATCTATTCTCCCTAATCTTCGATCAATAACTAATAAAAAAGGTAACAAAGCAATAAACAAAGTAGTTATCGGAGCAGCCCCACCAACATCATTTCTAGTTTTAATTTTCTTAACAATTAATAATAATCCACCAAGTAACGGAATTTTAAAAATATTTGATCCAAAAATTGTACCAAAAACAAGCTTTCCCTGACCAAGAGCTGCTCCTGTTACAGCTGCAATCAATTCAGGTAAAGCAGTACCAATCGAAACCACAATAAAACCAGTAATATAATCACTAATACCTAGCTTTTTTGCATAATCGCTTATTCCATAAACAAGAAGGCCTGAAGATTTTATCACAATAATCAAACTAAGAAGTATTACAACGCCTAAAAAAAATAAAGGATTTAATCCTTGAATCCAATTAATTATTTCTATCATATTTTATAAAAAGTGGGGAGAACCAGCTGCCAGGCTGGTTCGCCCACTATTTTTCGCCAAAAAAACATAAATTCAGCTACGCTGACATCACTTAACCTTATCCTCTACAGACGGTTTATTCAACTCCTCAAACTTTACAAACCACTTATTTGCAATATCATCATACACAAAAACAACATTATACTTTTTACTCTGTTTTAATGCAAACAACATGGGCTTAGGAATAGTGGTCTCAAAACTAGAACCTCTTTTGTATAACTTTCTACGAAATTCTATAGCCATCTTAAATATACTTATTTATTTACTTCTTTTAATATTAATTTATATACTTATATTTAAAGATTATGGAAAAATAGCTATAATCATTAAAAAATTGATAATTACAAAATTAGAATTCCCTGTATTTTATCAAAGCCATTATTTAAAGCAATAAGATTTTCTTCCCAAAATAAAGGTGCTTCATTAGTAAAACCCAATATCAACATAGCATTTAACTCTTTAAGTTTATTTATTACTTGGTTTACAACAGTTTTATCAAACATAACAGATTCAGTAAAGACATCATGAGCAACAATAGCATCAAACTTCTTACATTTAAGCTTTTTTGAAAGTTCTGAATCTTTATCCAATATATCTTGAATTTGATTCTTATAAACTTCAATTTTACCATCAACAGGAACACAAAAAGGCTCCACACCAACTGCATTTATACCTTGATCCTTCAATACCTGCAAGAAATAACCTGGACCTGAACCAATATGCAAAACTTTCTTTTTATTATTCAACTTTAACAAAGCTAATATTACTGTCCAATTCCTTAAACTAAAAGTTTTATCAAAAGATTCATCAACATGGTACTTCCATTCTTTATTAAAGTACGATTTAACCTTCACAACTTCAGAATTTACTTTATTAACATCCATAACAAACCATAATAACGACATTTATAATAATCTTTTCAAAAAATTTATTAACTAACATTATTAAAGTCATTAAATGGTTGAATATTATGCTTTAAACAAAGAAGATGTATTTAAAGAACTTAAAACTTCAAAAAAAGGCCTAACTAAAAAAGAAGTAGAAGAACGTTTAGTTAATTATGGCAATAATGAATTAAAAACAAAAAAGAAAGCTACAGGGTTTAAAATATTCTTTAGACAATTCACAGACTTTCTAATCATATTATTATTAATAGCAACTGTAATAAGCTTATCACTAAAAGAATATCTTGATGCAATAGCCATGTTTTCTATAGTAATATTATCAACAATTTTAGGTTTTTATCAAGAATACAATGCAGAAAAAGCAATTGAAGCATTAAAGAAAATATCCGCACCAACTGCCAAGATATTAAGAAAAGGAAAAGTAGAGAATATCCCTGCTAAAGATATTGTACCAGGAGATATTATGTTATTGGAAGCCGGAGATATTGTACCAGCAGATTCAAGAATAGTTGAAGCATCTTCACTTCAAATAGACGAAGCGTCCCTTACAGGAGAATCAGTACCTTCAAAAAAACATACTAATATTCTAAAACCAAGTATGGGTGTATCTGATCAAGAAAATATGGCATTCATGAGTACAATTGTAACTTATGGAAAAGCAACTGCAATAGTAACACAAACAGGAATGAAAAGTGAACTAGGAAAAATTGCACAATCATTACAAACTACTAAAAAAACAAGGACACCTTTACAAAAAAAGTTTGGGAAAATGGCAAAACAAATTGGTTTTGCAGTAATATTTCTTGTTTTTATTGTGTTTATAACTGGACTTTTTAGAGGAGGAAATCAAGTAGGAGAACTTATTGTATTTGGATTAAGTTTAGCTGTTGCAGCTGTACCTAGCTCCCTTCCTGCAATAGTAACTATAGGTCTCTCGTTAGGAACAAAAACCTTAGCAAAAAAGAATATGATTATCAAAAAACTTCCAGCAGCTGAAAGTTTAGGTTCTGCAACATTTATTTGTTCTGATAAAACAGGCACGCTTACTAAAAATCAAATGACAATAACAAATATTTTTGTTAATAATAAAACAATAGACATTTCTGGTTCAGGATATGAACCAAAAGGTAATTTCTATGAAAACAAAAAGATTCAGAACCCTAAAAAATATGAGCTTCTTATAAGAATAGGTGCACTTTGCAACAATGCAAAATTAAATAATAATAAAGGAAAATACTCAATTATAGGTGACCCAACAGAAGGCTCACTTGTAGTTCTAGCTGAAAAAGGTAAGTTTACTAACTCAAATTTTAAATTTGTCGAAGAATTACCTTTTGATTCAGACAGAAAATGTATGTCAGTCATTTTTAATAACAAATTAAACAAAAAAACAGAAGCTTACGTTAAAGGAGCACCAGATCTATTAATTAACAAATGTAATAAGATAATTATAAATGGTAAAATCAAAAAACTAACAGCTCAAGATAAAAAAGACATCCTCAACAAAAACAATGAATTTGCAAATAAAGCATTAAGAGTATTAGCTCTTGCATTTCGTGAAATAAAAGAAGATAAATATTCTATAGAAAAAACAGAAAATAATTTAATTTTTGTTGGTATGGTTGGAATGATAGATCCAGCAAGACCAGAAGTTAAAGAATCAATTGTTAAATGTAACAAAGCAGGAATAAAAGTAATGGTTATAACTGGAGACTATGCAATTACTGCTAAAGCAGTAGCTAAACAAATAGGTTTACTAAAAAAAGGAGACTTAGTCTTAACTGGAACAGACCTTGAAAAAATGTCAGATTCAGAACTTGAAAAAAACATAGAAAATGTTAGAATTATTGCAAGAGCCCTACCAATACAAAAATTAAGAATTGTTGATGCTTTACAAAAAAAAGGTCATGTTGTAGCTATGACTGGAGATGGAGTAAACGATGCACCAGCTCTAAAAAAAGCGGACATAGGTATAGCTATGGGCATTACAGGAACAGACGTTGCAAAAGAAGTTTCTGGAGCTATATTAGTAGATGATAATTTCGCAACCATTGTAAATGCTATAAGTGAAGGAAGAAACATTTATGATAAAATAATCAAATCCACTAGATACTTACTATCTTGTAATTCAGGAGAAATTTTCTCTGTGTTTATTGCTATCTTACTAAATTTTCCTTTACCTTTAATACCCCTCCAAATATTATTAATGAATTTAGTTACAGATGGTTTACCAGCAATTGGACTTGGATTTGAACCAAGTGAAAAAGATATTATGAATCGCCCACCAAATAATCCTAAAGAAAAACCAATATCAAGCCATACTCTTTACTTGATTATAACATTCGGAATTTTAATGGGATTAGGCACATTATTACTCTTTTGGCTCTATCATGAGCAAGATTTAAGCCTAGCTAGAACAATAGCATTTACTACTTTAGTAATGTTTGAAATGTTTGCTGTAATAGGCAGCAGATCTTTTAAAGCATTTAATAAACTCAACCCATTAACAAACAAATGGTTGATGTATGGTGTATTATCATCACTAATGATTCAAGGATTAGTAATTTATTGGCCAGTTTTACAACCAGTATTTGGTACAGTACCTTTAACATTAATGCACTGGTTACAAATAATCGGTGTATCTAGTATTGGATTCTTTGTAATGGAACTAAGTAAATTATTCTTAAGAAATCATAAAAATTCATTAAAATAAAATTAAGAAATTATTTCTTTTCTGCAGGAGCTGTGCCTTCAGCAGGAGCCGTACCTTCAGCAGGAGCTGCGCCTTCACCAGGTGCACCACCTTCAGCAGGAGCACCTTCTACTTCAGCAGGTAATAATTCTCTAATCATAACATCTGGTATTCCAGCTTCTTTTAACTTAGCCTTGATAGCAGATTTCTCTTTACCAGCCATTTCTGCCATAACTGCTTTAGCTTTAGCATCAAGTTCAGCACGTTTTGCTTCTATTTCAGCAGCAAGCTTTTTCTTTTCAACTTCTAATTTAGCCATTTCTTCAGCAGAAAGTTCAGTTTTTTCAGTTCTAATTTCCTCATCGAACTTTCCAGCATTAACTTCTCCTATAGTATCATGAGCAGGGTTTCCTTCAACTAAAACACCCATTGATTGACATGTTCCAATAATCTCTTTAACTTTTTCTTTAAGTGTTTTACCAAGAAGATTATCTTCTTTCATCTTAGCAACTTTAATTATCTGTTCAATTAAAACATCAGCAACTTTATCTTCTAAAGGATTTCCAGATCCTTTTTCAATACCAGCTTCTTTCTTTAACAATTGAGATGCAGGTGGTGTTCCTACACTAATACTAAATTCTTTAGTATCAGAATCAACTTCAACAGTAACAGGTACTTTCATTCCAGCAAAAGCTTTAGTTTTTTCATTGATAGTACCAACTACTTGTCCAATATTAACTCCTAAAGGACCTAAAGCCGGGCCTAGTGGTGGTGCAGCTGTTGCTTTTCCACCTTCAACCAAAACATCAATTTTTTCTTTTGCCATTTTCTCTCACTTTACGTGTTGGATACCTGCTCTTCATTAGACGCGAAGAAATCTCGGAAATGCAAGCATTTCTGAGGATGATCAAAAATCTTCGATTTTTGACATGTCTAATCTACTGGGCAAGCCACCAGTTAACTATAAAGAGTCTGTAGATTATTTATAAAGCTTACGCATCTTCATCTGCTGGTTCATCAGATTCTCTCCTGATTACCTTTACAGCATCCATCTTAACAGTAATCGGAATTGGAACTGCAGCTTCTAATAATTCAACAACAACATCTTCTTTTTGTCTATCAATTCTTGTAACTTTAGCATTCTCTCTTTTGAATGGTCCAGAGATAATCTCAACAATATCACTCTTTTGAATATTCATCTCTTTCTTAACCTGTTCAAGCATATGCTCAATCTCACTATAATCTATTGTTTTAGGCAATATGCCTCTAGCATACGGAACATTAAAAGCAGCTTGTTCAGCATCTGTTTTTGAACCTGCTTCTATAAATATATATCCTCTCATACCATGTGGTCTGATAACAGAATAAACTTCAAGTCCTTTTCTCTTTGCATTTGATCCAACAAAATCCATAACTTGATCTTCTCTGTTTGCAGTTACTCTTAAACCATATATTTTTGCTTCTTCTTTTGTTTCTTCTACCAATCTATTCACCTCATGGGAACAAGATAGTTCTTAACATTTGAACTATAAATCCAACCATTCCTATGATTATCATACCAAGACCTGCTGCTTTTACAATAGTAATAAATTCTTCCTTGTCTGGTTTTTTTGTTACGGTTAAAACCCTTTTACATTCTAAGCAAAACGATTTAAACTTAACCCACAAATGTTTGATTTTATCTTTCATATTAATCCAAAAAATCTATCCCTAACTCTTGTTCAATTTCTTTCCTCTTTTTATCTGTTGTCTTTCTAGTCATTCCAAATATTTGAGATGACTGTACACCTGTAACTATTAACATTGTTCTTATGGTATTTGCTAAATCCTCATATATTTGCGCACCCCATATAATTCTTGCGCTATCTGAAAGCCTTTCAGAGATTGTTTCAACAACTTTTCTTGCTTCATCTAAAGTCATATCTGGTCCACCAGCAACATTAATTAAAGCACCATTAGCTCCTGATATATCAACATCAAGCAAAGGATTTGAAATTGCCTTTTCAACAGCTTCAACAGCACGATTTTCTGAATCACTTTCACCAACACCAATAAGTGAAACACCACCATTACTCATAACTGCTCTAATATCAGCAAAATCTAGATTTACTAAACCAGCTTTTGTTACAAGCTCAGCAATTCCCTTAACAGCATTTGTTAAGATTTCATCCGCAACTTTAAAAGCAGTATGTAAAGGTAAATCTGGTGCAAGTTCTAACAATTTATCATTTGGAATAACTATCAAAGTATCAACAATCTGTTCAAGCTTTTCTAAACCACTTACAGCATTTTCATATCTTCTTTGACCTTCCATTGCAAACGGTAAAGTAACAATAGCAACTGTTAAAGCACCAAGTTTCTTAGAAATCTCTGCAACTACAGGGGCTGTACCAGTACCTGTACCCCCACCTAAACCACATGTGATAAAGACCATATCAGCACCGTCAAGTGCTTTCTTAATCTCGCCTTCATTTTCTCTAGCAGATTCTTCACCAATTTTTGGATTTGATCCTGCTCCAAGACCTTTAGTAACATCCTTACCAACTAAGATTTTCTTGTCTGCCCTTGTATATAATAAATCTTGAGCATCGGTATTAATACCTAAAGATTCAGCACCAACAATACCAACTTCAGTTATTCTATTAATTGTATTATTTCCACCGCCGCCACAACCAACAACACGAATAGTTGCTTTATGTTTAGTCAAAAGGTGCTCAAGCTCTTCATCAACTGAACCACTTGGTTCATATGGCTTATCTATTTGAGGACTTTCTTGTGCATTACTTATTTGAATTTCTGAATTTCCAGCTTCAGTTGATTGATTATTAGACTGTGTTTGTATTACAGGTTCATTTGCTGGTTCTCTTATTGGCTCATTATTTACTGCCGAATTAGTCTCAGAACTAGCATTATTTTGTTCATTGTTTGTTTGTTGATTATAGTTTTCCAATTTTTCCACCCCACTTAATATATGGGTTTTGACAGTATTACTAATATATAAATTTGCCTATTTTTTTTCTTCTTTCGGAGGCGTAACAAATTTAGATTCCACACCAACCAATTCTTTAATTTTTTTTGAAAGTTCTTTTTGCGCTTCTTCAGGAATAGGTAACTCAATCTCAGCTTTATCATCTTTAATCTCAACTTTAACTTCTTTCAAACCAATCTGTAATTTCAAATAAGATTCTATTTTTTCCTTTTTATCCTCAACTAACCTATTAAGCTTAATCTTATAATTTAAATCTCTTCCAGATAAAGGATGATTAAAATCAACTAATGTTCTCCCACCAGAAACAGATTTGATTGTTGCAACCACACCATCAATATTAACTTGCATACCAGGCACTGGTTGAACTTTATCTTTTTTAAATTTCGAAGTAGGAATTAATTGTATTAGCTTCGCATCCTTTTTACCAAACCCTTCTTCAGGAGTTAAATCAAAATCATACTCACCAATTTCTTTTCCTTCTATCTGCTTATCAAGTCCAGCTAAAAGCTGACCTTCACCAATACAAATAACAATTGACCCATAACTTGCATTTTGATCATACATTCCGTTTTCTCTAGCTAATTTTTCATCAGTAGTATCAAAAATTAGATTATCTTCTTTTAATTTCCCAGTATATTCAACTTCAACAAAATCTTTTTTCTTAATTGCCATTCTATTCCCCTCTACCTCGTATAAACTCTGGTAGAAATATATCACTCAGAAACAATTGATTATTTATAAAGTTTTCGTCCAGATTCAACAAAATTAAGAATTTCATCAACAACATCATTAATATCTAGATTATCAGTATCAACAACTAAATGATAATAGATACTATCTGAATAATCAAGGATTTGATAATAATCACTATATCTTTTATTTTCAGAATTCTCTCTCTCTATAATCTCTTGTTTAAGCTTCTCAACATCATTATAACCACGTTTATCTTTTAATATTCTTTGTGCACGTACATCTAAAGAAGCTTTAAGAAAAATCTTTATTGATTTAGGAATAAAATGAAAACCAAGCCTTGAATCAATTACAAAATTATCTTCTTTTTTACCAAATTCTGTTTGCCTTTTATCCAAAAGTTTGTCAACTTCTTCATCCTTCTCAGCAAATTTACTAAGTTTCAACAAAGTAATACCTTTTTCCTTAGCAATCTCTCTCATAAAATCACCAGTAGAAAAATGTTTCATCTTAAGTTTCTTAGCAACTAATTTGGCAACTGTACTCTTACCAGAACCAGCCTTTCCTGAGATTGTTATTATCATAAATTAAAGTTAGAATAACTAATATTTATATGTTTCTTACATACCAGCAATATCTTCAAGTAATTGTCTTCTATGTTCAGTATTTTGCTCAACAGTGCATAAGTTAAGTTCCTTATGCGCTTCTAAAAATTCACCAGGTAAAGCATATCTTATAATACCAGTCTGATCTTCAAATATATCCAAAACCTCAAGTTCAACAAGCCGCCTTGCAACATCATTTACCATATCTGCTTTTGCACCTTCATATTTTGGATCATAACAACATGCAACCTTTAATTTTCTTCCAATACCAAATTCGGAATTATCATACTTACCATGCCAATAACCTAAATGATTAGAATTGTTTGGATCAAAATAACGAAGAATTTCTACTGCAACAGGGTTTTCTACAAGATAATCCCTAACTTGTTCAGTTAACATAAATATAAAAGAATTCAACGTTTTATTTAAACCTTAATAGTTTTAAAACAAAACAAAAAACTTAATAAACATAACAATAACCATTTATACAAATAAACCTTTTGAGGTGGTAAAATGAGTTTTAAAATAGAAGTTGATAAAGAAGCATGTATCGGATGCGGAGCATGTACATCATGCGACAATTTTGAAATGAACGACGAAGGCAAAGCAGTTGCTAAAGAATCAGAAGTATCTGAAACAGGATGCAATCAAGAAGCTGCTGATAACTGTCCAGTTAATTGCATAAAAATTGAAGAACTACAATAAATTTAATTTAAAATGACTGAAGAAATAACAAAGGAAATGGGTATTGGTAAGGTTGTTGAAGATCATCCAGAAACAATCGAAGTATTTTCAAAACATGGCCTTCATTGTATTGGCTGTGCAATTGCTCATTTTGAAAATATTGAACAAGGCTGTACTGCTCATGGTATTGATGCCGATGAATTAGTTTCAGACTTAAACAAAGCTCTTAAAAACAAAGACAACAAACCAGCTGAAGAAAAAGCTGAATAATTTTTTATTTTTATCTTAATATAGATGAAAGAACTTCTAAATCAATACAATAATGAGAAAACAGCTATTAAATCTAGACTTAAAGATTTCTCATCAATTAAAAATCAAGAATATTTTTATGAAGCTTGTTTTTGTTTGTTAACACCCCAATCTAATGCAAAAAAGTGTGATGAATGTATTCAGATTCTTAAGAAAAAAGATTTTCAGTTCAAGAACTTTGAGATTAGAAATATTCTAAAGACAAAAACAAGATTTTATAATAATAAATCTAACTATCTTAAATTACTTAAAACTAATTGGAAGAATATTAAACCAATTATTAATAAAGAACCTATAGAAGCAAGAGAATTTCTAGTAAATAATGTAAAAGGTCTTGGTTACAAAGAATCTTCACATTTCTTAAGAAATATTGGAAAAAGAAATTTAGCAATACTTGACAGACATATACTAACTAATTTAGTTAAATATAAAGTTATTAAAGAACTTCCAAAAACATTAACAAAAAACAAATATCTAGAAATTGAAAACAAATTTAAAAATTTCTCAAATAAAATAAATATCCCAATGGATGAACTAGATTTATTGTTCTGGAGCATGCAAACTGGTGAAATATTTAAGTAAACTTTATAAATCACTCCAAAATCCATATTAGTATGTCAGGAAGATATTATTCAAAACGGATTAAAGATATTATGGAAAAAGCTGAAAAAGCTAGAGGTAATAGGTCACGTCCAAAAACATTTAAATCCAAAGAACTTGCAAAAGCTTGGGCAGATAAAAATAAAGTAAAAGATTACACTTTAAAAAACCTTAAAAATCCACCAAACAATAAGATAGTTATCGTTACTAAAACATAACCTTTTTAAATACCTGTATTTTCCTATTACTTACGACTACTTAATGTAGGAGGCAAAAATGAACAAAGCCGATATAAAAAAAGCATTAGAACTAGCAAAAAAGAATTCTCCTAAGAGAAAATTTAAGCAAACTTTTGACTTAATTGTATCTCTACAAGGTCTTGATCTTAAAAAGACAGAACATCAAGTAAACACATTCTTACCATTACACTTCTCAAATAGTAAAAAAGTATCAATTGGTGCATTAGTTGGTCCAGAACTTTACGAACAAGCAAAAGAAGTCTGTGACGAAGCAGTTTTAGTTGATGATTTTGGCAAATATTCTGATAAAAAACTAATTAAACAATTATCTACAAAACACGACTTTTTCATTGCTCAGGCTACAATCATGCCAAAGATAGCAACTACTTTTGGTAGAGTTTTCGGTCCAAAAGGAAAAATGCCAAATCCAAAAGCAGGTTGTGTTGTTCCACCAAATGCAAGCTTAAAACCTCTTTACGAAAGACTTCAAAAAACAATTAGACTAAGAACACTAAATCAACCAGTTATCCAATGCGCTATTGGTAAAGAAGATTCTAAAGAAGAAGAACTAATTGATAATGTATTAACAATATACAACTCATTAACTCATACATTACCAAATGGTGAACATAATATAAGAGATATTATGATTAAACTTACAATGGGACCTTCTGTTATAGTAGGTGCTAAGAAAGATAAAAAAGCTCCTAAAGAAGAGAAGAAAGCTGAAGAACCTGTTAAAGAAGAAGCTACTGAAGAAACAAAAGAAATTGAAAAAACTGAAGAAGTCTCAGAAACAAAAAGTGTTTCTGACAATCCTAAAAAAGAATAAAAATGGCTCACGTATCAGAAGAAAAAAAGAAAGTTGTAAAACAAGTTGTTGATCTTATTAATCAATATCCTATTATTGGTGCTATAGATATGGAAAGTCTTCCAGCACCTCAACTACAAGCAATGAAATCTCAATTAAGAGGAAAAGTAGAGATTTTAATGACAAAAAGAAGATTAATGAAAATTGCTTTTGAACAAGCAAAAGAAACAAAAAAAGGAATTGAAGAACTAATACCCAAACTTGAAGGTATGCCTGCTTTACTTTTCACTAAAGAAAATCCATTCTCATTATTTAAAACTTTAAAAAAATCAAAATCAGCTGCACCTGCAAAAGCAGGCCAAATAGCTCCAAAAGATATTGAAATTAAAGCTGGCCCAACACCATTTGCACCGGGTCCAGTTATTGGAGAACTAGGCGCTTTAGGAATTAAATCAGGTGTCGAAGACGGAAAAGTTGCAATCAAAGAAGATAAAATTGTTGTTAAAGAAGGTGAAACAATAACAGCTGATCAAGCTGGCCTTTTAACAAGATTAGGAATTGAGCCAATGGAAATTGGTTTAAATGTAACTGCTATTTACGAAGATGGAACAATATATACTAGAAGTGTATTAGACATTGATGAAGATAAGTTCATGTCAGACCTTAACACAGCAATCGCATGGGGAAATAACCTTGCAATTGATATAGCATATCCAACAAAAGATACAATTAACATATTACTTGGAAAAGCTTTCATAGAATCAAAAGCAATTGGTATAGAAGCTAACATTATTGATGAAGGTATTGTTGATGAATTACTAGGAAAAGCTGAAAGATCAATGTTAAGTTTAAAAGGTACTGCAAATATTGAAGTTCCTAAAAAAGCTGAAGAAAAAAAAGAAGAACCTGCTAAGGAAGAACCAAAAGTAGAAAAAAAGCCAGCTGAAACTCCCAAGAAAGAAAAAAAAGTTGAAGAACCTGCTAAAGAAGAAGTAAAAGTAGAACCTAAAGCAGAAGAGAAACCAGCTGAAACTCCTAAAGAAGAACCTAAGGTTGAAGAAAAACCAGCTGAAGCTCCTAAAAAAGAAACTAAAACAACTGACGATAAAGTAGCTGAAATGGTTAATAAAACCAAAAAGAATGCTGAAGGTAGTGAACCCTCTGCACAAGATCTAATCAACGAATCATAATAATATTTGGAGGTATCAAAAAATGGAATACATATACACAGCAATGCTTATCCACAAAGCCGGAGGCAAAGTTGAAGAAGCCACAGTAAAAAAGGTTTTAGAAGCTGCAGGCGTTCAAGTAGATGATGCTAGAGTTAAAGCTTTAGTTGCTTCATTAGAAGGAGTTAATATTGACGAAGCAATCGAAAAAGCAGCAGTAGCACCAGTTGCCGCTGCACCTGCACAAGCTGAAGCACCAGCTAAAGGCGGAGAAGCTAAAAAAGAAGAAAAGAAACCTGAAGAAGAAAAGAAAGATGCAGCACAAGCAGCAGCTGGATTAGGAGCACTCTTCGGATAATTTTTTTTTATTATTTTTCAAATGCAACAAGTGAACAACAATGCAAGAACAAGAGAAAAAAGAGTTATTTAGGAAACTTTCTGAATTAAAAGAAGATATAAATAATATAAGAAAGGATCTTAACATTATTTCTAAAGAAAAAGATACACACTTTAAGAAAAAAGAAGAATATTCTAATTCAATAAAAGAAAATATTTCTAATATCAAAGATAAAAAGGGTAAGAGAGATTCTTTAAACAAGAAAATTCAAGAAGATAAAACAAAAAGAAACCAATTAAATAAAGATATTCGTGGAAAGATTTCTAACATTAAACAATTAAATAAAGAAAAACAAGAAGCTATCACTAAATTAAACATAAAAGAAGATCCATCTATGCTAAAAAAAGAGATAGATGAACTTGAATATACACTTGAAACAAACGCTATGTCTTTTGACAAAGAAAAAAAACTTACAAAAACTATTAAAGATCTAAGAAAAAAATATGGGGAAGCTAAAAAAGTAAGTTCAGTATGGGAAAAAATTAACAAATCTTCAAAAAACATTGAACAATTAAAAAAAGAAGCTGAAGATACACACAAAAGGATCCAAAATAGGGCTAAAGAAAGCCAAGAAAAACATGAATCTTTAGTATCTTCCTCAAAAGGAATTGATAATATCAAACAAAAAGAAGAAGAAGCTTTCCATAAATTCATTGAATCTAAAGCTAAATTCGCTGATATAAATAAAAAATTAAAAGAAAAACTTACAGAACTAACAAAAATAAGTGATCAATTATCAGACTTAAAAACCGAGAAACAAAACGAAAAAAAGAAGAAAAATAATCAAATTCTTAAAACAAAAGAAACTAGTGTTCAAGAAAAAATCAAAAAACGTCAAAAATTAACAACTGAAGATTTATTAGTATTTCAATTAAACAATAAAAAATAGAATTATTTCTTAGGTTTGTCAGAAATCGAAGATTTCTGAGCATCATCAGAAACACTTTTTATTTCTGAGACTTCTTTTTTAGATTCTTCCTTAGGCTTTTCAGAATCTTCTTTTTTATCATCACTAGAAATCTTTTCCATATAATGACAAGTTCCACAAACTAATCGATCTTTATGTTGCGCCAAAAATACTCCTGGACCACATTTGGGACAAAATTGATTTTTACGTTTACCTGAAGAATCATACATTTTCCATTTCTGGCTTGTTGTTTTTAATTTTACTTCTTTTTTCTTATCATCTGCCATGATTATTCACCTTTAGGAGCTTCTTCCTTAGCTTCAACCTTCTTTTCTTCCTTTGGAACTTCTTTTTTTACTTCTTCCTTAGGTTTCTCTTCAGCTTTCTTTTCTTCTTTAGGAGCTTCAGTAGGAGCAGCTGCTTTTACTTCTTCTTTAGGAGCTTCAGTAGGAGCAGCTGCTTTTGCTTCTTCTTTAGGAGCTTTTGCACTTTTATCTGCTTCTTTCTTTGAAGAAGGTTCAATCTTCTTCATATCATCTTCACTCATATATTGATAAGCAAAAACTTTTGCAGAATTATCAGAAAATTTATTCATTATTTGTTTAATAACAACAATACTCTCATCGCAACCTAATCCTTTAGCAACAGCTTTCTTAACTTCGTTACCAGAAGGAACTGGTCCATTAAAACTTAATTCAGCCTCAATCTCTTTTCGAGACAATAAAGGCACCTCTACTTGTTTAATTATCTTTAAAGCCATTTTAAATCACCTAATCTTAATAGCATATTCACCAGGAACAGTAACTTCCATCTTTTTTGCTATACTTGATTTTTGAGTATCTAGAAAGTTAATTCTACCTTGCCATGTTGAAGCAGTTTTATTGCTTTTACAAGCTGGACAATTATCTCCTTCATAGAAATACTTGCATTGTTTACATACTTTCTTCTTCACTTTTTCTTATCCCCTTTACTTTTCTTTTCTTCTTTAACTTCTTTAGGAGCTTCTTCGTCTTTAACCCAATCTAATCTTCCTAGTCCTGGTTGTCTCATTGTTAACCCAAGTTTTGGATTTGTAATATCTTTATATGAAACAGCAATTAATCTTGCCCTACATGTATCATTAACTCTTAGGGTTTTTTTAGATTCTTTACCTGCTAAAACTTTATCTTTACTAAAACTAACAAAATCATCCATTGTTTGTGATATGTGTATCATTCCTTCTATTGGACCTAAGTTGATAAAAGCACCAAAATCAGCAATATCTTTTATCTTACCTACAACAACTTCTTGAAGTTCTGGTCTAAAAGTTAATACGTCAAAATCAATATCATAATAAGATGCACCATCGCCTGGGATTATAACGCCTTCCCCAACTCTTTTAACTTCACTTACATCAATAACTACACCTAAATCTTTAGATATTAAACCATCATACTTTCTTTTAATCCTTTTTAATACAGCATCTTCTACTTTCAAGTCAAATAAATCAGGAGGTACCCTGATATGATCCTGTAATTCTATCTTATAGAACATTTTAGTAATTAGAAACTCTAAATCAGTTTAAAAAGGTTTCGGAAAGCAAAGCTTTCTGAACCTCAGAAAGCTTTTGCTATCGTAAGGTTTCGGAAAAGAGACATTTTCGAACTTTAGAAATCTTTTATTTCTGTAGAATAAGTTAACTTAACATAATTCATCTAATTGGTTTTTGACTTTAATCATAATGGACTTAGCAATATATACCACAGTTGTCTAAGAACTACTATATACATTAATTAAAATAATTAACTTGATTGTAGCTTTTGTCTTTGTATTGGAGCTACTCTATCTGGAAGTTTATAACCAACTTGATATTCTGGAACAAGAAAAGATCCATTTTCAAAATTTGCCTTCATAAAAGCATAGTGCCATACACCTTCTTCCTCTTTATCCATATAGAAATCTCTTGTTACCTCTGCTCTAACTGTAAATCCCTCACTTGCACAAATAGGTTTTCTAGTTGCAATTGTTTCTTTTCCTAACCACATATTATTACTTTCTTCTCGAGTTATACCATCCATTGTATACATTAATATTTGTCCCATTTGACCAAGTAACATTAATGCATCATTAGAACTCAAATGTCTGCTACATTCAGTACCACATTTCTTTGACCATCCCCCTAAATAATCTACTTCTGCAGTTGCTGTAGCAATTTTTCCATCTTCTCTAACTAACACGTCTGTTAAAAATGCATCGCTATTTCTAAATCTGCTTGCAAAGTATCTATCTGATCTTGGACCTAACAAATCTTCAACTTGTGCATACCATAAACCTCCATCTTTTTCCTTAGGTCCATTAGCTGTTGGAGAGATTTCTAATTCAAGACCTTCACATATTGCTGTAACCCTCTCTTCCATTGTCCCTCCAATGATTAATGGATCATATCCTAATTCTCTCCATGTTTCTAAAATAAGTTGATCAGCATAAGCACGAAAATCTTCTGAAACAGGTCTATGTTCATCATCTACTATTCCAAATTCTATAGGTAAATGTACAATATGAGTATACATTTCTAATGCGTGTCTTTTTACAACATCCCCTAGTACTTCTAAGCCACCATTGAATACTGGATCAATAATTCTGCTATCTGGACCATTTGCACCGTGAACTGCTCGAGCAGTACCATATGCCCATTCATGTAATGCAGAACCATCTGATATGAAACCATATGGTGCAACAAGGGCTTCATTTGCCTTTCTATCTGCAAATCTTTCTAGAATTAATCGATGAACACCAGCAGGTGGAAGGGTTTCTAGTTTTTGACCAGGATATATTTCAGCAATAATTTCTCTAGCTTGTCTAGCAAGGGTAGGTCTAATTCCAGTTAACTTTGCTAATAATTTAGTGGTTTCAGTCTTACCAACACAATAAGTGCCGCCAATAACTATTCTCTTACGTCTATTGTTTTGTCCGAATGTCATTTATTATAACCTATATATTTTATTATGAAAATAGTGTACCCTTTTTAAATATGACTATTTTAATCACTAAGTAGGAGTAATGAATAAAATAAGAGAAATATACAATTAATCAGAATTAAATCCAATCAGACATCACTGAACTATTAAATACTTCTTAGCTCTAATTCGAACAACTTTTCTTCCTTTTAACCTTTCAATTAGTTTCTTATCATTAGTTGCAACAGCACCAATTTCTGCAACTATAGAATCATCAACATTATCAGCTTTACCCTTAATTTTCTTAACACCCTTAGCCTTAATCAAAGCTATAGCAATCTTAGCAGCATACTTATCTTTTCCTTTCCCTTCAGCAATAATCTTCTCTAATTCATCAATAGTTTGATCAATAATAACAAGTTCATACTTAAAATTACAAGTCTTCTCAAATTCTGAAAAAATATCAATATTAAGTTGAGTTACAGACATTAAAAAATTTGTATCCAATATTAATTTCATTTTAACAATTTCAGTGTTTTAACACAATCTCCAAATGTATCTGGACTTTCATTAATGATAGTAACATCAATTTTATACTTCTTAATAAAACTTATTAATTCTTTAATATGTTTAGGCTCTGTAAGTTTATGTTTCCTTTCCCCTTTATCTGTCCACTCAATACCAGAAAAGTGTGCATGAACATGTTTTAAACCCTTTAATTTCTTAAAAACATTATCATAATCAATCTCGCCAGCATTCCTAGCTTTAAGATGAGCAAAATCTACACATATAGAACATCCAGTTTCTTTTCTTAATCTCAATAACTCATCCAGATCACCAAATTGAGATGGTTTACCTGTTGTTTCTGGCGCTAACTTAACACCCCACCCTTTTTGTTTAATAGTTTTCAACAAGTCTAAGATTTCTTTCTTAATATTCTGATAAACTTCTTCAGAATCCCTCTTTTGATAAAAACCAGGATGAAATACAATATACTTCGCACCTAAATAATGCCCCCTTTCACAACTATCCAATATCCGTTTCTTAGATGCTATAATCTTAACTTTTTCACTAGAATTCAAATTAATATAATAAGGGGCGTGCACACTTAAATCTATATTTAATTCCTTAGCAAGCTTCCCAACATCTTTAGCTTGATTATTAGATATCCTAACACCATAAGTAAACTCAACCTCCATAGCGTGTATACCTAAGCTCTTAGCATGCTTAAGCCCTTCAATATTACCTAATCCAGAACTACCTGCAGATCCAACCTTAATCATCTTTAGGATCTGCTTTCTCGCCAATAAATAAATCAGCAAATTTAGCTAACACTGTAGATAATAAAATAGAATACAACATAAATACAAGTGTCAAATTAAGTACTGTATTAATACCCTCAATGTTTAAAGCAGCAAAAGAAAACGCAACAACCGCAACAGCAATTCCTTTTTGAACATTTAAAGACATAAACAATTTCTCTTTAAATTTAAATTCCTTTTGAAATGATAAATTTACTGCAATAAATCTTGCAATAATATAAATCACAAAAAGTAATGATGACCTTATAAAAAAGTCTGCTGTAAAAGGAATCCTAACAATTAAACCGATAAGTACAAAAACCAAAATCTCCAATGCATGAGCAAATATTCCTGAAAACTCAAACAATTTACCTTTTTCTTTAACATAAATATTACCAAAAAACAATCCCATTACTGTAACAGCTAAAACACCATTACCACCAAGATTCTCAGCAAGTATATAAGTAAGAAGTGCAGCTGTTATTAACGCCAAAGGAGATAATTTATCAGAATATCCTTTTTTCATTAATCTAAAAGCAATTAACCCAACTAACAAACCAGCCCCCATTCCAGCAACAAATTGTTGTAAGAAAGGAACTAATTGTTCAAGGATAGTTGATAAACCAAAACTACCAGTAAAATTACTCATAATATCCAAAGTAATAAATGGCAACAAAACAATTAATGGTGTATTAACTAAAGATTCTATCTCAATTAACTCAACAACTTTATTTTTACTTCCAGAGAACATAGCTAATATTGCTCCAGGATCTGTACCAGACATTAATGAAGCAAACAAGAAAGCTATAAACACAGATTGAATCTTAAACAAAAACAACGAAGCAATAGTCAAAATAATTACATTAACTACTAAGAAAACAAAAGAAAGCCTAATCGCCTCCCCAGATAACAGACTAAATTCTTTAATCTTAAATCTTGATGCTGCATCAAATACAATCATTACTAAAGCAAGTACAGCAATAGAAGAAAGAAAATCACTTGGAAAAGAAATTATTTGTATTCCATCAACACTTAAACTACTTATTAAAATTCCAGATAATAATAACAATAAAACATTTGAGATTTTAAGTTTTCTTGAAATTAAAGTGATAAACAATCCAATAACTAAGACAATCGACAAATTAGTTAAGAAAAGTAATTCAGTCATTATTCACCTCTTTACCTCTTTTTTTGAATTACTCATTTATAAACTTTTTCAATTTCAATAACTTTCTTTTTACTTGTTAACCCACTTACAATTTTTACTTTACCAAACCTTTTTGATAAAAATTTAATTAATTCAATATTAGCTTTATTATTTTCAGGCTTTGCTTTAATATTAATCCTATACTGTTTAGATTCTTCATCATAAAATAGTTCATTCTTCTTAGAATTTGGTTTTACAATAACTTTTATTCTTTGCATAAAATAAAATAAGAAAAAAGATATAAAAACTTATCTAAAGATAATCTCTCCAGATATGTTTACACTTAGTACATTTCAAAAATTTAGTTGCTGGTTCATCAGCCGCTCTTGTTTGAACTTCCCAAAAACCTGCTTCCAAATTTCCACACTTTGGACACTCAACTTTAGTTAATGGCAAATGTTCTTCTTCTTTATGTACAACTTCAACTTCTTTTTGTTTTTCAACCTTTTCACCAAACTTAACTTCTTCAGATTTTGACTTATACCCACAAGCACAAGCAACAATTGTTTTCTTGCCATCTTTCTTGGGCATTAATATTGAACCACATTTTGGACAAAACATCATTTTCTCTACCTCCTAAACAAATTTATTAAATCCACAAACCATATTTTTACATAACCTAAGAATGGAACACGTATTACAGCTACGCCTAAAACATTATCTTCAGAAATATTTGTTTCATCAAGATACGCCCCCTTTATAGAATCAGGATTATTGTCTCCTTTTGTATGAAACTTATAAATTCCATCTTCTTGCCATTTGTTAACAACTCTATGAATTATTGGATCTGGACGCGAACTTCTAAACACAATAATGTCACCTAAATCGATTTTTTCAGGTTTCTTTCCAACAAGTACCATTATATCCCCCTTGTTAAAACCTGTTTTAAATGGATATTCTTTAAAATCTTCATAACCAATTTCTTGATCTTCATACCAAGCTGAGTTAGCATCCCACCAATCATTAAAACCACCATCATGTTCCATAGAACTTGATACAACTGCAACAATTGGAAAACTAGTACTTAACAAAAATCCAAGTCCAGGATATACAATAAATTTAATTAAGATAAATGCAAGAACTATATTAACAAGCCAACTTGCAACAGAATCTTCATGCCAGATAAAATTCCAGATTTTATTCATTACTCATGCTACTTAAGAGTATATTAAAAATGTTTCTATTCATTTTTCTTAAATTAAGTCATAAGAAAACTTAATAAACCAAAAGAGTATTTCATCTATTATGGACAAGAATCCACAATATTTTGAAGGAAATTTACAATTAAGAGATATAACTGAAGA
The DNA here is from genome assembly GCA_964534665.1 of uncultured Methanosarcinales archaeon. Taxonomy (GTDB): domain Archaea; phylum Nanobdellota; class Nanobdellia; order Woesearchaeales; family JAHJBD01; genus JAHJBD01. The sequence continues at coordinate 36,148 of CAZHRT010000011.1, forward strand.
AATCTTAGATTTTGTATACGACCAAATAGATAAATCAGATGTATGGGTTGCTAAAGAAGCTATTTTTAAAAATGGTAGAGATATCTACATATCTTCAAACAAATTCTTAAGAAATTTAGGTAAAAAATTACAAAGAAAATTTGGTGGAGAAGTAAAAGAAACAGCAACATTACATACAAGAAGCAGACAAACTAGTAAAGACTTATACAGAGTCACATTATTCTTTAGACCAGTAAAGTTCAAAGTAGGTGATATAATCACATATAGAGATGAAGAAGTAAAAATTACTTCATTAGGAAAGAAAGTAAACGTACGTTCTATTAAAACAGCAAAGAAACAGATGATTAATTTCAAAGATTTAGCCTAATTACACATTCTAATAATTGTTAAATACCTACCCAATATTAAGTATCATAAACTTTATAAGTAACTACCAACCCCAAACTACCATGGGGGAAAATTATACATTATTAGTCAAACTAGCACAGAAAGGGCTATCCAATATAGAAACATCTACAATTAAATTATCTAAAGAACTTAAAACTTCTCAACAAACAATTAGTAGAAAACTAGTTGAAATGGAAAATAATGAATTAATTAAAAGAACATCTTCTACAAAAGGAATGGTTATCAACATTGAAGAAAAAGGTATAACATATCTGAAAAAAAATTATCAAACATTAAAAGAGATTTTTCAATCAAAAGATTCTATTAAAGGAAAAATTCAATCAGGTATTGGAGAAGGTGGTTATTACGTTTCAAAATACCAAGAACAATTTCAAAAACAACTTGGGTTCAAAGCATTTCCAGGAACATTAAATGTAAAAACAAACAAAGAAGAAATTATTAAGTTTATAACAACAATAACACCAATAGAAATTAATGGCTTTACAACAAAAGAAAGAACTTTTGGTTCATTAATATGCTACAAAATTAAAGTTAATAAGCAGCCTTCTGCTATAGTAATCCCTGAAAGAACTAGGCATGCTAAAGAGATTATAGAGATTATCTCATCTAAAAATCTAAGAAAAACATTAAAACTTAAAGATAATGTTGAGGTTAACATATCAAAATGAAATTAGGTATAGCAGACACAATGTTTTCAAGAGTAGACATGTTTAAAATAGCTAAAAAAGCAATTGAAGACAGTATGGAATCAATCAAAATTGAACGCTATACAGTGCCAGGCGTAAAAGATCTTCCGGTAGCTTGTAAAAAACTTTTAGAAGAACATGATTGTGACATGTGTATGGCTCTTGGAATGCCAGGCGATAAAGCAATTGATAAAACATGTGCTCATGAAGCATCTCAAGGTTTAATCAAAGCACAATTAATGACAAATAAACATATTATTGAAGTTTTTGTACATCTAAACGAAGGTAAAGATGATAAAGATTTATTCAAAACTACAAAAAATAGAACTTATGATCACACATTAAACGCAATCCAATTATTAAAAGGTAAAGAAAAACTTTCAAAATTCGCAGGACAAGGAATTAGACAAGGAAAAGAAAATGTAGGGTCTTTAAAATGAATGAAAAAATTAAGTTTGAAAATATTAACAAGATAGGAGTAGTCTCTGATTTACATATACCATTAAACGCTAAAAAAATACCAAAAATAATTATTGAAAGATTCAAACAAGTTGATTTGATTTTAATTGCTGGAGATATTGTAACAATAAAACCAATTCAAGAACTAGAAAAATTAGCACCTGTTGTTGCAGTACATGGAAACATGGATTATCCAGAACTTGCTTCAAAATTACCTACAAAGATTATTATTGAAGTTAACAATTTCAAAATTGGATTAACACATAGCCATGGTTCACCTGATACTACAACACAAAATGCTAAAGCTATGTTTAACAATGTAGATTGCATTGTATTTGGGCATTCACATCAACCAATGAATGAAATAATTGAAAATACTTTAATGTTTAATCCAGGATCAGCAACAGGAAATAGACTTACAAACCAAAATACTTTTGGAATATTAACAATCAATAATCAAATAACAGGCGAAATATTAAATATCTAAAAAAAGAGGTTGAGGAGGAGAATTAAAATGGCAAACGAAAAAATAGGATTTGTAGTATCTGACTTTAACGCAGATATAACACATTTAATGGCAAAAATAGCAGAAGAACATGTAAAGTTTTTAGGCGGAAAAGTAGTTAAGGTATTAAGAGTACCAGGAGCATTTGATATACCTTTAGGAGTAAAAAAACTAACTCAAGAAAAAGATATTGAAGGTGTAGTTACACTTGGTGCCGTAATTGAAGGTGCAACAGAACATGATGAAGTTGTTGCAAACAATGCTGCAAGAAAAGTAATGGACATTTCTGTTGAAACAGGAAAACCAGTATCTTTAGGAATACAAGGCCCAGGAATGACTAGAGCAGACGGTGTAAAAAGAATAGATGCTTATGCAAAACGTTCTGTTGAAACAGTCATAAAAATGATTAAAAACCTGAAATAAGAAAAGGTTTTTATATCATTCTTGTCAATATTGTAAATATGAAGGCAACTAAAGTACAAAAATACATTTTATTTACTTTAGGTAGTTGGTTTAAGAAAGCCAATGATAAAATTAAAGATAAACCATTAGAAGTTTCTATTTCTAAGAAAACCTTCATTGGTTTTGCAATCAAAGCAGGACTTGCAGGAAAACAAGAAAGAGCTTTATACAAAAACCTTGAATTTTTAGAAAAGCAAAAACTATTATCCTACAAAAACAGAGAATTAGTGCTTACAACTAAAGGCAATAAACTTTATCAAGAAATATTAAAAGAATTAAACCCCTTTCTAAAAGTTTTAGCAAAGTTAGAAACAGAAAACCCAATTAAATACTGCAAAAAAGTTCAGACTGTGTTTAAGAAATAAATCACTTATTCAAGATTATAACATTTCCTCTGCCTTTCTTAATTTTTTTAACAACACCTTTTTCTTCTAATTCAGTTATTATTAAACTAACTTTAGCTTCAGACAAAGGAAGCTGTTTTCTAATATCTTTTTGTGTTGTTCTCCCATCTTCACTTTTAATAATCTCCATGACTTGATTTAAGAATTTATCTTCAGTTTCAGAAACTTTAATTTCTTCTTTCACTTCTTCTTTTACAACCGCTTTAGTTTCTTCTTTGTCTTCTTCTATAGGGTCTTCATATTTTACTTCATACTTAATTTCTTTAGGTTTCTTCTTTCGGATAATAAATAAATATAATATAATCGATATTAAAACTGCTAAAGATATAACATAAATAAAGTTAAAATTACTTTCTGCCTCTTCTTCTGGTAAAGCAACACCTGCATCTGATTCCAAAAATAAATCCCTTACAAAGTAGCCATTTCTAGAAATTGATACATTATCTCTTGTAAAATATTTAATACCATTATATTCTATGTGAGCATTAACAGAATAATCACCTGGGTCAAGAACAAATGAATACTGACCTTCTTTAGAAACAAACACCTGTGATGGCGAAGAATTAACTTCAATTACAACATCATTTCTAGGTTGAAGTTTACCGTCATAAACAGAACCATGTAATATAGCTGCATTTACAGAAAAACTAAAAGCTAGCAAAAAGGCTAATATTACTACCCATTTTTTAATCATATAGACGACATTTGAGATACTATTTATATATATTTCCTTTTTTCTGCCAGATTAAAGGCCAGATTAATCCCCATAAAGCTTTAAAAAGCCTAAATTTCCCGTATAAAGTTTTAAATAGCCCCATAAAGCTTTAAAATTTAATTAAAAAAAGTGTCTTTATAAACAAGGCTAAACTATTAACTATTGATTGGTTCAATGTGAATTGATCTATGTGTTTGGCTACACATTATTTTTTTTATTTTTTCTTTTGATTTTTAATAAAACATTAACAAATTTTATTAACTAGATAGGCTTTTCTAACATTCATGATAACAATAGATGGCTCTTATAATGAAGGCGGTGGCCAGATTATTAGAACTGCCTTAGCATTATCAACAATAACTAAAAAACCCTTCAAAGCAGAAAATATAAGGCAAGGAAGACCAAAATCAGGCCTTAAATCTCAACATTTACATTGTATTAAAGCTTTAGAAGAATTATGTAATGCTAAAACAGAAGGTGCTACTTTAGGCTCAGAATCTATAACATATATCCCAGGTAAATTACAAGGAAAGACTTTAAATATAGATATTGGAACTGCAGGTTCAATATCATTATTTCTACAAGCTATACTAATCCCATGTATTCTTGCAGAAAAAAAATCTATAATTAACATAAAAGGTGGTACAGACGGAAAATGGGCAATACCCTTTGATTACTTTAATAATATAATTCTACCACAAATAAAGAAATATACTAATAAAATTGAAGCAAGGATCTTAAAAAGAGGATATTATCCAAAGGGTGGTGGCGAAATAGAAATAAAAATATCACCAAGATTTAATATAGAAAACAAACACAACGCCCCACAAATAAACCTACAAAATCAAGGAGAAATTCTACTAATCAAAGGCATTTCACATGCTTCAATTAACCTTGAAGCACCAAAAGTTGCTGATCGTCAAGCAAATTCAGCAGAATTATCACTAGCTAAATTAAAATGTCCAATTGCAATTCAAAAAGCATATTACAATACAGCATGTCCTGGATCAGGCATTGTCTTATGGGCTTTATGTGGAGATAAAGAACTTAATGATATTAATCCAGTGATATTAGGTGGAGATGCCCTAGGAGAGCGTTACAAGAAATCAGAAAATGTTGGAAAAGAAGCAGCAGATATTCTATTTAAAGAATTAGAATCAAAAGCACCTGTTGATAATCATACTGCAGACAATTTAATACCTTTTTTAGCATTATTTGGAGGCACAATTAATGTTTCCAAAATAACAAAACATACATTAACAAATATTTATGTTTGCGAGAAATTCTTAGGAAAAATCTTCAAGGTAGAAGGAAACAATATCAAAACCTTTATAAACAAAGCTTAGATTCTTGATATCATGGAACAATGCACATCATGTAAGAAAAGAATCACGAATGACGCAGGAACAACTAAATTTAAATGTCCTGCTTGTGGCAAAACAGAGATTATTAGATGCTTACATTGCAGAGAGATTGCAACAAAATTCAAATGCCATGAATGTGGTTTTGAGGGTCCTAATTAAATATGGGAACTGCAATAGTTACTATAAAAATAATGCCTAAATCACCAGAAGTAGATTTAACTGCTTTAGAAGAAAAAGTTAAAGTTGAAATTGCTTCATTTGCTGGTGAAGGCGAAACAAAAATTGAAATTGAACCAATTGCTTTTGGTTTAAAAGCTCTAAAAATTATATTTATCATGGATGAATCACTTGGTTCTCCAGATGTTCTTTCTGAGAAAGTTAATGAATTTGAAGATGTAAACTCAGCAGAAATTTCTGACGTAAGAAGAGCTATTGGATAATTCTAAGGAACAACAGTTATTAACTGACCAATTGATGACTTATCAAATCCAGAAATAGCTGTATCTCCAACACTATATAAAATTGTAAAAGAACCTTTTAGTTTCTGACCAGGATTAAGTCCACCTACACAACTCAAACTAAAATCAGTTAAACCATCTGCTACAATTTGTGTGTCTGCTGTACTAAAATTACATATAAAATCAGCATAGGTTATTGAATCAACCCAGACACTATCAGAAAGAATATTCTTTATTCGTAATGTAACAGTATTAGCTGTAGAACTTGATGTAAATTCACTACACCAAAGTCCAGAACTAGTAGGAATAAGACATTTTTCAGGTAAAAATTTTTCTGGGCTCATTACACCAAAATAAGCCAACGCACCAACAGCCACAATAACAACAATTAAAGCCCAACCATAAGTCAACAAAAATTCCATAGCTGCTTGAGATTTTTTCGTTAACATATTTCATTAACTACTTTTTTAAATACTTATTTACAATTAAATATCCCCATAAAGAAAGAAACATTATTTGTAAAGATAATACAAAAACAAACCAATCTGTTTCTCCAACCATATATTTCCACATAGAAAAAGCATATAAAAAGAGTGAAAGTAAGAAGATTATTCCATATATTGATCGAATACTATCTTTGTTCATATTTAACCTTACTTTTTTTTCTTTACTTTTTTAGGCTTTTTCTTAGGTTTTTCTTTTAAAACCATAATCTGCTTGGTTTTAACTCCAAACAAAGCCAAACTAAATCCTGCAATTAAAAAACCCCAGCCATTTGCACTATAAATAAAGTACAAAAATGCTAGATATATAAATATAATAGACGACGAAAGATACAAATCACCTATCAACCTCTGTCTGATATGCATTTTAATTAAATAAAAAAAATAAAAAAATTAAGGTACAACTGTTATTAATTGTCCTGTTGTTGATTTAGCTAAACCTGCACCTGCTGTTGCTCCTACATCATAACCAATTGTTAACGAACCTTTAATCTTTTGGCCTGCTGTAAGTCCACCTGCACATGCTAAACTAAAGTCTGTTGTTCCATCTGCTGTAATTTGTGTATCAGATGCATTAGAACTACATGCTGGTGTATCAATTGATACTGAATCAACCCAAGCACTATCAGTTAAGATATTTTTTATTCTAACAGTAACTGTATTTGCTGACGAACTTGATGTAAACTCATCACACCACAATCCTGATCCAGAAGAAATTACACACTTCTCAGGTAAAAACTTTTCTGGACTTAATACTCCAAAATAAGCTAGTGCACCTATTGCAATAAGAACAACTAAGATAGCCCAACCATAAGTCATTAAGAACTCCATGGCTGCTTGTCCCTTTTTCATCATCTTCATAAATTTCACCTCTTTGTTTAAAAGATAATTATTTTTATCTGTTATTTTAGTAGCTCGAGATATAAACTTTTTGCTTTTTGAAAGTGTTCTGGTGCCTAATTAATAATGTGCACCACTGAATAATGACTAAGAAAGTATAAAAGCGTGTATCAGATTATTCCATGATTATGAAACTATTAAAAAAAGGTCAAGTTTCTACAGAATATGTTCTAATAATTGGTATGGTAATGCTTGTTTCTTTACCAATTATTTATTTTGCACTAAGAGAATCTAATACATATATACAGTTAAACAAAGCAAATGATGCAGTTTTAACTTTAGCAAAATCTGCTGATTCTGTTTATGCACTAGGTCCAGGATCAAAAAAGATGATCTCTATTAATATGCCAGGAGATGTCAGAGGATATTCATTAGCTAATAAATCAGTTAATATACAAATGTATGTTTTCGGTGGTTTAAGTGATGTATTTGCAACTACAAAAGCCGATTTAACAGGATTAATTCCAATTTCAAGAGGCGAACAAAGGATTATTGTTGAAATGTTATCAACTGGATATGTTAGATTTGGTGAAGGTAACGATACAACACCACCAATAATCACATGGACATCTCCAACAGGAGTTATTAATTATAATCTTATCACATTAGAAGCAAACACAAATGAAGATGCAACTTGTAAATATGATACAGAAGATAAAACATATTCTGCAATGAGTAATAGCTTCACAGGAACAATTCTAACACATCAAGCAAACTTAGGTATATTAGCAGATGCAAGCTATAGTTATTTTGTAAGATGCCAAGACTCAAACTCAAATAAAATGACTAGTTCAACAATAATAAACTTCACAATAATAACTGATAATGGTACAGGAACAAATGGGACAGGACAAACAAATGAAACATATGAAGCAAACCCACCAATTGTAAATTTAATGTCCCCTATAGACAACAGCACATCAAACATGAGTAGTATTGATTTTAGCTACAATGTTAGTGATGAATCATCAATTTCTTTTTGTCAACTAATATTAAACAACAAATACAATCAAAGTGATTTCAATATACAAAAAAACATTGAAAAAACATTTACAGTACAAAACATAATCCCTGGAAATTATTATTGGAGTGTCAATTGTTCTGATGTTCATGGAAATGTGGGTTCAAGTGAAACAAGAAACTTAACAGTAAATTATACTCTTGATATAAATCCACCGGTTGTAACATTAATTGCTCCAGTAGATAACACAATAAGAAATTATTGGCTAGTTAGATTTGATTATCAAGTTAATGATAATACATCAGATATAAGTTCATGTGATCTTAACATGTATGGTATAATGAGTCATGATAGTACAATCTCATGGTCAATAACTGACACACCTATACAAGAAGATATTACTGAAACTATTGTGATGCCATTATTCAAAGCAAATTATACATGGAATATATCCTGTACAGATAGCAGTTTTAATTCTAATGTTGGAACTTCAGAAACAAGATTCTTAATAATCAATACAACAGCAGGCGAAGAAGCATTCTTAGATAGTTGTGCAGGTTACTGCGGTCTTAATGGATACATAGATGGTTTATGTAGACAAAATTCAGGTAAATGTAATGATTACATAGGTGGAACATGGGAATCTGGTGGAGATCAATACTGTCCTGTTCAAACAGGAGATTTCTGTTGTTGCGCTCAAGAGGTTATAAACTAAATGTCTAATCTTAAATCACAAGTAAGCATAGAATTCATGGTTGCATTTGGAGCATTAATGATTTCTTTCATCATTATCTTAGGATTTGTAGTAAACAAACGTCTTGATTTAGAAGAAACCAAAGAAGAAATAAAAAAGATAAATTCTTGTTATACATTATCTGCTTTAATTACTTCTGCACAAATTAATCAAGATACAATATTTATTGATACTAAATTAGATTTTAATGTTACAATTAATGGCACAACTCAAAAAGAAATGTTAATTGATCCAATAAGGTGTTTGCCAACAATTCAATCTATAAATAATGTACAATTAAAAAAAGGAGATATAAGGATTCAAGCCAGCGATAATGAAGTAATTATTACAAATGTCTAAGAAATCACAACTTGCAATGGGGGATTTTATAGTGGCGTTAGTTATAGCTACATTAATGCTTATGGTAATTATGTTTACTTGGAATAGATATACCATTGTTCTTGACGAAAATACAAGATTTAGAAACATGGAATCTACAGCATTACAAGCTGCTGATTTACTTGTAAAATCGCCAGGGTCCCCAATAGATTGGGAAACAGATATTTCTGACATTCAAATTATTGGATTAGCAGTAACTAACAGAAACATTTCTTTAAATAAATTAAATTCTTTTGCAAATATTAATTATAATAGAAGCTTAAAACTCCTTGGCCTTGAATTATATAATTTTGATTTTTCCTTTTCATACGCAAACGGAACAACGATATCACAACACGGAAAATCTACAAATGGAACAATTATTAACATTAATCGTATAGTCAGATTTCAAAATGAAGATGCAACCCTTAAGATTTCGGTTTGGAAATAAAGGATTTATCTTTGCAATAGATATCCTTTTAGCAGTTTTTGTAATTGCAGCTGTATTAATGCTATCTTCATTTTATTTATTAAAAGCAAACGAAGACCCTTATTCAAGACTTCACGCATCTAGAATAGGTTCTGATATTATTAATTCAATCGACAATAGTGGAGTTCTTCAAACTTTATCACAATCATTAATAGATTCAAATATTAATCGACTAATTACTATAAATCATGAAATGCAAGTTAAGATTTCATGTGCAAATTCATCACAATTAATCATCGAAACAGATCCAAAACAACCAATAAATAGATTTATTACAAAAGGAGAAAGATTTTTTGTAACAACTGATAATTATTGCATAGCTGAATACAAAACATGGTTAAAATGAAAAAAGGCGCATTATTTACACTTGCATTTAGCTTTCTAGGTATACTTCTATTAGCATTAGCATTTACTGTACATTCTAATGAACAACAATACGATGATCAAGTCTTAACATTATCAGTACTTGATAGAATTTATGAAATCGATTCTTCTATTGACAAAAGCCTTAAAGACCTCTTCTACTTAAATTCTGGAATAATCATTAATAAAACACCAACAACTATTGATTTTATAGAGAGTTTACCTAATTCTAATAGCATAAATACCTCATTTCTAGAATTCAAGAACTTTGCCGAAAAGAATATCTCAAATATTAACCTTAAATTAGATACTATTTTAACAGAAATCCCTTTACAGATTAAACCATATGATATTACATATAAACATTCTTCAGATATAATTTTTGTAATTTACCCAACAATAAATTTTAATGGATTTGATATTAGCATTCAACTAAATGGAAATATCAGCACTTGCACATCTGATGTTGAATCAGGGACATTTCCTTTCTCTTTAACGGTCCAAGATACAAAAGGAAGTACCTGCATATGGTCAGACCCTATAGATTCTTCTGATGATAGTGAGTTTGAAATCAACAATGAACTAATAATTGAATTTGACGAAAACCAACTTGAAATAAGACTAGAAAATTCATCTTTAACAAGCATTATAAAAACTAGTATATCTTTATCAAACACAAATCAAAGTTATGTTCGCTTTGCAAACCCCTCATTAAGTATCAACTATACAGATTTTGGAATTCTAAAAGAATCATATACCACATTAAGATAAGTCACCATTCAACCATTACAACACATCTTTAAAAGATAAAATGTTTATATTAGCCTTTGTGGGGTATAATTAAGTGAAAAAGCTAGATAATTTTATAAAAACCAGTATTGTC
>CAZHRT010000012.1:0-41074 GCA_964534665.1 uncultured Methanosarcinales archaeon
TAACATCTTTTACACGAAGGATATGTCTTTTTCTGTGTATTTAACAGATATGTGTCCTGTGGGAATTAGCACTTAATCCTGCGAAATTCTAAGGATTAAGGACTTTTTTATCACCACTGGACACAGGACATGTACAGGCATAGAGTATAAATACTCCTGCGTGCTATAATGATGTTATGGACCTAATAAATTTTGAAAGGGAATTAAAACTTAGAGGGCTTAGTAAGAAAACATTAAAGGCTTATTGTTACGCTAATGAAAAGTTTTTGAATTATATTAATAAAGAACCAAAGTACGTTACAGCTTCTGATATTAAGAATTATATCAACCACCTAATTGACGCCTCCAAGAAACCCAAAACCATCAACCTCATAATTGCAGCATTAGCTGGCTTTTATGATGGTTATATGGGTAGAAAACTTCTTAAAAAAATATATAGAGTAAAAACTGAAAAACATATCCCAAATGTCTTATCAAAACAAGAACTAAAAAATATGATTAACAACACAAAAAATGAGAAACATAAACTTATCATAAAATTTCTTTATTCTAGTGGTGTTCGAGTTGGAGAATTAGTAAAGATTAAAGTTGCAGACCTTGACCTTGACAATGGATTTGTAAGAATAATTCAAGGAAAAGGTAACAAAGATAGATTAACAATTATTTCTAGGAAATTATGCATAGAACTTAAAATATACCTAAAGTACAGAACTAATAACAATTACCTTTTCCAAAATAAACAAAACAAACATCTAACAATACGTGCAATCCAAGAGATTATAAAATTAGCAGCAAAGAAATCTAATATTCAAAGGAGAGTTTATCCACATGCACTAAGAGCAAGTTTCGCCACACATTTATACAACAACGGAACACAACTTCAAAAGATTCAAAAGTTAATGGGTCATGCAAATTATAAAACTACTTTAGGTTATACAGCTTCAGCTACAGTGGATATAATAAACATAAACAATCCCTTAGACAACCTATAACTTATCAAAAACAAACTTCTTAACTTCTTTTGGCCAAGTTTTATCAATTTCTTTCTTATACTTATGCACTGTATCGATAAAACTTTGACCAAACTCTTTAGTACCATTAATAGCTTCAACAATCTCTTGTTTAGCAAAAGCAGGGATATGTTTAAGATCATAAACTTGCATTTTTAATTTTTCTTTTTTCTTATCCTTAACATTTTCTACCTTTTTTTCAGCTTTATCCCATTCATCATTATAACTAAACTGTTTAAGTTCTTCAGGATCAACCCCACCTTTCTTTCCAATCTTAGCTAACACTTGTTGATGCATCCTATTTAAAAATTCCATTCGGTCATCCATACGCATAACATCAGATATACCTTGAGAAACTAAATTTATAGCAAAAGGTGAAGGTATATCTGTATATATTTCATCAATCTTAATATCTTTCTTTTCAATCCCTTCTAAAACCAACTTACAATTGTCAATATCCATCAAATCTTCTAATACCTCTCTACGAGCTTCTTTTAATATTGGAAACTCTTGTGATATACGCTTAACAGCATTAATTAAAATTAAAGATTGAACTTGTTGCCGCCCAACCATTTTAGTCCGCCCCATATAATTACGTAATATCATAAACGCCCGGTTTGCACAATGTCTAAACCTACGAGACAAAACTTCTGTTTTATCAATTGCTTGATCCATTACTTTTCTAAGATCTTTAGATTTTAACATCTTAAAAGCTTTCAAAACATCAATATTTTTGTTAGAAGTAATATAAAACCCATTATCATTTATACCAATCTCAACATCTTTATGTTGTGTACGAGATATCGCAAAAGCAACTGCACGCGATAAACAATCATTAACTCGTCTACCAAACAATGAATGAAACAAGATATAAATTTGCTTACCATCATTATAATGTTCAACAACTATACGCGTATTTGAAGGAACATCTGCATAATGAAACTGTTCAAAGAAATATTGATAAATACTTTCTGCACCATTCCGATCAACATACAAATAATCATTGATGAATTGCATAATTTCTTTTTTAGGTTTACTATAACAAAACTTTTGCCCTAACAATTTTCTAAACTTACCAATATCAACAGCAAGGTCAAAACTTAACGGCAACATTTCAGAAAACCATCTTGGTACTGTTGGCGGTCTATTAGCTGAAGAACTAACCTGCGCAACATTCCCTCTTGAAAACCTGTATTGATAAACACTCCCACCTAAAACAAAAATATCACCAGGTTTTAATTTCTCTAAAAAGGATTCTTCAATATAACCAACCATCTGACTACCAATCTTAACAATAACTCTACTTTGATCAGGTATTGTACCAATATTAGTCATGTAAATAACTCTTCCTAACCGTCCACGCCTACCAATCATACCAGAATCATCATCATGCCAAATTTTTGCATACACATGCCTGTCTTCCAATGAGATATATTTTCCTGCAAGATAATCAACAACTTCATTGAAATCTTTTCTTGTAAGGTTATGATAACAATAAGATTGTTTTATCATTTTATACAAATCACTGACATTAATTTTATCAGCTATCGCAATCCCAATTATTTGTTGTGCTAAAACATCTAAACAATTTGTAGGAATATGAATCCTATCAATTTTCTTTTCAAAAGCACTCTTCAAAAGAACAGCACATTCAACTAAATCATCACGATCCATAACAATAATCCTACCTTTAGTAATATCATGTAACTTATGCCCAGACCGTCCAACCCTTTGCAAGGCACGAGCAACAGACTTTGGGCTGCTAAGCAACAAAACCATGTCAATATAACCAATATCAATACCTAACTCTAAAGAAGTTGAACAAACAACACATTTCAACTTACCTTTCCTTAACCTTGTTTCAATATCTAACCTATGCTCTTTACTTAAAGATCCATGATGCGCACCAATACTCTTATTTTCTCCAGTTTCAGGTTCATCACCAACTTCTTCAGTATAAGATTTAGGAAATTTCTCTTTAAGAAAATGTACAACTCTTTCAGTTGCAGCCCTTGTATTAGTAAATACTAAAGTTGTCTTATGCTTTTGTATAATTTTATGCATCAATTCATACAAAAAACTTTGAATATCACTATAATCAACATTAATTAAATTTGGAACAGGACATAATACTTGAAGATCCATTTCTTTTATGAATTGAACATCAACGATCTTACAATTTCTTTCTTTACCATTCTCATAACCAACCAAAAACCTTGCCATTTCTTCAAGTGGTGAAACTGTTGCAGATAATCCAACCCTAGCCATATGATTACTTAAACTTCCAAGATGTTCCATTAACAAACTTAAATGAACACCTCTTTTATTTTCAGCTAAAGCATGAATTTCATCAATAACACACCATTGTACACCTTTTAGATGTTCAACAAATTTGTAAGAAGCTAATAGTATTGCCAATGATTCAGGCGTTGTTATCAAAATATGCGGTGGTTTTTTCAACATCTTAGACTTTTCATTTTGTGTTGTATCACCTGTCCTAACAGCAACCCTTATTCCAAGTTCTTTTCCAGCTAACTCTTCCATTTCAGCTAATGGTTCTTTAAGATTCTTAGAAATATCATTATTCAATGCCTTTAATGGGGATATATATATAGCATAAATCCTATCTTCAAGTATTCCTCTTTCACTTGAATCAATAAGTTCATTTAATATACTAAGAAAACCAGTAAGTGTCTTTGTTGCACCAGTTGGGGCAGAAACTAAAATATTATTTCTTGAATGAATTTCCATTACACCATGAAGTTGTGGAAGTGAAAAAGCTTTAAATCTATTAAAAAACCACTTTTTTACAAGCGGATTAAGGATATTCTTTAATTCCTCTTCAGTATTTGGTGTTCTTTTATGCCTAATCATTACACCCAAAGTAATATAGGAACATTTATAAATGCTCTTCAAACCCTCATATATAAGCTATTACACATAGCAAATCTAGTTCCGCAAGGAACGACATAATAAAAAATGGCAAGTATATATGATGTAGACGCAAGCGAACTTATAACTAAAGTAGCTGAAAAACTAAAAGAATTTAACACTATTAAACCACCAGAATGGGCAGATTATGTAAAAACTGGTGTACACAAAGAAAGACCACCTGCAATTAAAGATTGGTGGTATATAAGAGCAGCTGCAATTCTAAGAACAGTTTCCAGATTTGGTCCAATTGGCGTTTCAAAATTAAGAACAAGATATGGCGGTAAAAAAAACAGAGGCCATAAAGCAGAAAGATTCTGTAAAGGTTCAGGAAATATTGCAAGAAAAGTTCTACAACAACTTGAGAAATCTGAATTATTAAAACAAGAAGTAAAAAATGTGCATAAAGGTAGAGTAATCACACCAAAAGGCCAATCAATTCTTGATAAATCAGCTACTGAAGTTCAAAAAAATCAACCAAAGGAAGCTCCTAAAGTAGAAGTTAAAAAAGAAGAAGCTAAACCTGAAATTAAAGAAGCAAAACCAAAGGTAGCTCCTAAAGTAGAAGTTAAAAAAGAAGAAGCAAAACCAAAGGTAGCTCCTAAAGTAGAAGTTAAAAAGGAAGAAGCTAAGCCTGAAGTTAAAGAAGTTCCTAAGAAAGTAGAAGTTAAAGACACTCCTAAAGTAGAAGTTAAGAAAGAGGACAAATAAATGGCACGATTCAAACATTATAGCAGGAAAAAAAGGTTAATTAAGTTAGGTAAACTAACTAAATGGGCACCTTTTTGGTCAGTCCCAAAGAAATATGGTAAAGGGAGAAGAGTTCATCCAGGTAGACATACAGCAAAGAAAAGGTCTTGGAGAAGAACCAGTACAAAAGCATAATGCTTTCTATACAACAATAAAATGGCTAAAAAACAAGAAGAAAAACCTGTACTAGAAAGAACATATAATGTTCCTCTTAGAAGAGAATGGCTAAAATCACCTAAATATAAAAGAGCTAAAAAAGCAATTGCAGCTTTAAAAAATTTTCTTGTTAAACATACTAAATCTGATAATATTAAAATTGGTAAATATGCTAACTTAGAAATATGGAAACATGGCATAAAAAATCCACCACATCATATTAAAGTTGACGTTGTTAAAGACAAAGAAGGTCTTGTTTCAGCTGAAATCGTTGGTGCACCTAAGGAAAAGAAAATTGAGAAAAAAGCAGCACCAAAGAAGAAAGATGAAGCTAAAACTAAATTTGAACAAGAGATTAGCAAATTAAAAGATAAAACTAAAAAGGTTATGTCTGAAAAAGCAACAGAAGCAGTTAAAGCTGAAAAAGAAGAAATCAAAGAACTTAAAGAAGAAAAATCTAAAACACCAGCTCCTGCTAAAAAAATTCCTAAAGATAATCCTAAACAAGAAGTTTCTGATAAAGCACCTAAAGATCAACAAGGTGTTGCTCGTGGCGAACATCGTGCAAAAGCTTAATAAACTAAAATTTATTTCTACCATTTATGGGCAAATTTCCATTCGAAGAGATTAAAAGAGAAATTCTTATTAAAAAAGAAGCAGATATAACTACAGCTAAACGTCCTATTGCAGAACTTTTAGATTACGGTATAATTAACATTGATAAACCAAAAGGTCCTACTTCTCACCAAGTTGCAGATTTTGTCCAAAAAATTCTAAAGATTCCAAAGTCTGGTCATTCAGGAACTTTAGATCCAGGTGTAACTGGTAGTTTACCTATTGCTATAAACAAAGCAACAAGAATTGTTCAAGCATTATTGATAGCAGGTAAAGAATATGTTTGTGTTATGCACATTCATAAAGAAATTGAAGAAAAAAAGATTAAAAAAGTTCTAAAAGATTTTACTGGAAAAATCACACAACTTCCACCAGTAAAAAGTGCAGTTGTAAGACAAGAACGTGAACGTTCAATCTATTATATTGATTTATTAGAAATAGAAGGACAAGATGTTTTGTTTAAAGTAGGTTGTCAAGCAGGAACATATATTAGAAAACTTTGTTTGCATCCGGAGACTGAAATTATTTCAGATAGTTCTTTAATTTCTGCTAAAAAATTTTTTGTTAATCCAAGCCTTATTTATACTATGAATAACAAAAAAATAAAGCAGAAATTACCTTCAAAAACACAAAAATTTAATTTTAATGGAAATCTAATAAAAATTACAATGACTTCTGGGATTAACTTTTCTGTAACTCCAGATCATAAGATGTTAATTTCTTCAAATGATGGATATATAATGAAACAAGCATCAAAACTTAAAGAATCAGATTACATTGTAAAATCATTAAAGTACACATTACCTGAAATCAATCCGACAATCTCAGATTTACTTGATGATAATTATCTAATCTATCAAGAAAATATTAAAGAAATTGTCAAAGAAGAATTCATAAAAAAATATGGTAGTATAAGAAGTATGTATAGGAAATTAAAATTAGATAGGAAAGCTTTTCTAAATAATTCAAAGATTGCAATTCCAATTAGTCATATTAAAAAAGCAGGAATTTATGAAAATATAAAGAATATAATCTATGAATTTAAGACTGAGAAAGGAACAAAAATAAAATTATTAAGATTTAATAGTGATTTATTATATTTAATTGGTCTAATTGCTTCTGATGGCAACAATACAAAAGAAAAGAAGACTATAAGGCACACAAGAATAAAATTCCATAATAAGAATAAAAAATTAATTGAACTATTTCTTAATAAATATACAAAAATATTTCCTAATCTGAATATTAGTAAAACAAAATTGAAAGATGAAATTATACAATTAGATACTTCAAATAGCTTTTTAGCAACAATATGTGCTAATTTAGGTGTTAAAAGTCCACAAAAATATTCTGATTTATTTCCAATATTATTCTTTGATAAAAAATTGGTTGCTTCATTTTTAAGAGGGTATTTTGATGGAGATGGTTCTGCGTATTATAAAAGAAAATTAAAAGTTAAAGGGATATACACTAAGATCTCATTTCATACAGTTAATAATATTGATGCAAAAAGAATTCATCAAATGTTATTGAAATTAGGAATATCAAATAAAATATTTAAGAAAAAAGACTCTTATGTTATCGATATTAATGATATTGCTGCAAAAAAAAGATTTATTTCTTTAATTGGATCTAATCACCCATTAAAAAGAGAAAGACTAAAGTTGATTAAAAATATAAATTCATCAGAAATAAATGATCATTTGTATATTGGACTAAATTATAAAAAATTAATTAATAAAAACAAATCTAAATTGAATAAGATGGGGGGAAATCTTAATAGAGTACTTAAAAGCAAAATTCCTTTTACAAGGGGATTCTATAAAAAAGCAAGTAAATTAGTAAAGCTGCCACTACTTGATCAGTTTTGTATTGAAAAGATTAAATCTATCGAACTAACCCCATACAAAGGTCACGTTTATGATATGACCGTTCCTAAGACTCATAATTTCTTAATTGAAACTGGATTTGTTTCTTCTAACTGCCATGATATTGGTAAAGAACTAAAAGTTGGTGCACACATGGCAGAACTAAGAAGAACAAGAGTAGGCCCTTTTGAAGAATCAACTTTAGTAACTTTAAATGATCTTACTGATGCTATCCACTACTATGAAACAGAAGGTAATGAAAAATTTCTAAGATCTTTAATCCAACCTATTGAAAACGCAATTAAACATCTTCCAAAATTTTGGGTTTATGATACAGCTGTTAAAAGTCTAAGTCACGGCGCAGATCTTAAAATACCTGGAATAATACAATTACATTCTAACATAAAACAAGGCGATACTGTTGCAGTTATCAGTCCAGAAAATAAACTTATAGCATTAGGTGAAACAAAACTAACTTCCAAAGAGGTAATGGATAAAGAAAAAGGTATTGCTGTTAAAGTACATAAGGTGTTTATTTAATCAACAGTAAACAATTTACTATCATGTACATCAAACATTCCTAACCTTGCACCTGAATCTAACCAACCATGTGCATAATTAAGTGCTGCAAACGCATTAACATAATCATCTTTAGAGAAAAAATGTTCAGCATCTGACACGTAACGTTCAACCATATCAAGAAAATCTTCTCTTTCAGAAACAAGTGGCGTTCTATTACCAGATTCTTTAGCTTTAAAAAGAGCAGTCTTTGTAACTGAGAAATATTTTTTTAACTTTTCTAAAGTTATTTCTTTCATTTTAAATAAAAAAATAAAAAATTAAGAAGCTTCCTTCTTATCATCAGATTTAGCAGGTTTTGGCATAGGCCTTCTAACTGTAATTGGTAAAACTCCTGCATCAAATTCCCTTTTAGCAATCTCAACCGGATTAAACTTAAGATCTTTAAGTTCATCATCTGAAACCTTAATTAAAAATGGTGCACCCATACCAATTTGCAAAGCTCTTGAACCAATCATTCTAGCTTTTTCGTATTTAGTGTATTCACTCATTTTAATAACACCCTAAGTTCGTTTGTTTTTTCAATTGCAATATCAACCATTTTCATAATCTCTTCTTGGTTTAAAGGTGTTTCTCCGCCTTTTTGCATTGCACAAAGTTCACCATTTGCTAAAACAGCAACAGTTAACCTAGCATCTACCGCTTGTTCTTCATTACTTGTTGGATCAACAACAAAATGTTTACCAATTTTCAAAACAGTAACTTCGATTGGTTCTCCTTCAAATTCAAGAACTTTATCGCCTTTAATTTTGTGCACAACATTACCATCTTCATCTAGATTTGGAAATCTAAAATCTTTTAATGCAGCTAAAGCACCAAGTGACGCAGCGTCAAATAAGTTACCTGCATCATTTATAGAAATTATATCTATAATTAAAGTCCAAACTTTTTCACCTGGTTCTATACATAATTTCTTGAAGTCAATTGACTTACTTTCTCTTATTCCTCTATCAACAACCCTAGCTAATTCAATTGCTTGTATACTAGGAGGTCCACTTTCAAATTCTGGACTTGACATAGGTAAAAGTTCAGCACCAACCATCATAGTACCTTGATTAGGACTATCTGGATATGGCCTACCTAATTCAACTTTTACTCCAACCATAACTTCTGTTTCACCAATTATTACTCTAGCTGAACCTTCTGCAGTTGTTGTAACTCCATATTCAACACTCATTGGCTGTCTAAATTCTAATGCTTTTCTACCATCACTTCTAACACCTGCATCAAGTGTTTTTATAACATGATTTCTTAAGTCTCTATTCATTTATACCACCTTATACTTATCTTTCAAAGCTTTCTTCTGTAATTCATAAATCTCTTTCAATGAGCTTTTACCCATATCTAAAGCTTCATTAAGTTGTTCTTTTGATATTAAACCGTCCATTTGTAACAATGTTACCTTTCCGGTGTTTGCAGTCATAGCAATTGGTATGTCAGCAACAGGACCATCTTCATATGCTTCCTCAGCATAATCAAGGTCAACTAATATCTTATCATCTACTCTACCAACAGATACAGCAGCAACTAAATCTTTCATTGCAAGACCTGCATCAGCTAATGCCATTGCAGCAGCTGTAATTCCAGCACATCTTGAACCTGCTTCTGTTTCAGGTAATTCGATAAATACATCAACAACTGCATTTGGATATTGACTTAAATCCAAAACAGATATTAAAGCTTTTTCTGTTACCATTGATATTTCTTTTGAACGTCTTGAACCGCCTGGCCTTACCCTATCATGAGAACTTGAAAAAGGCAACATATTATAATTACATCTTAAAATTCCTTTTCCAGGATTCTGTTTAAACTTTGGATAAAGTTCACGTGGACCATAAACAGCAGCATATGCCCAGGTATTTCCTGTTCTAAAATATGCACTTCCATCAGCTCGTTTAATAACTCCAACTTTAGCTTCCATCTTTCTCATTTCATTAAATTTTCTTCCATCTATACGTTTATCATAACCCATCTTAATCACTCCTTAACCTTCTGTTCAGGTACCTTCTGTCCAGCTATTTTCTGTCCAGTTTCTTTTTCAAGAAAAACCTTAATCTTATCTGTTAATCCACTGGTATGGGATTCTGCTTCAATTTTCTTTATTGCTTTAATAACAATAACTTCTTTGCTTGGTTCACCATCAACATAAACTAAACCATTTTGTCCAACAGTTACCCTACAACCAGTTGCATCCTTAATCATTGATACCATGCTACCTTGTTTACCAATAATTCTTGGAACTTTGTTTGTATTAACTTTTAATACAGTTCCATTAGTTAATTTTCTTAACCCAGGACCTTTCATTGTCACATCAACTAATTTTTGTGATGTAACTTGGGTAATCTTACAAACAATCCATTCCTCAAGATCATAATATTGTGTTAAATCAGCGCCTCTTTGTATATAATCTGAGGTTGCTTCTTTCATTGATAACACAGCACTATATGGAGAATTGGTATCAAGTCTCCAACCAGTCATGAGTATATCCATGATTTTACATACAATAGTATCACCTTTTTTAGGTAAATATCTTCCTGACATAGGAATCAGTTTAATTGCTCTTCCGTCAATACTTACTAAACCTAACCTTCCAGCTATAATTTTTTCTCCTTCACGATATGTACCTTGCCCAGGCAAGTTATCCATACCTATTGCCAGTTCTTCTCCTGGCACAACAATATCTTTTTGTTTTACTAATAGTTCACTCATTTTCGATCAACTCCGTTTTAATATCTTTGTCTCAACTTCACCATGACATAATGCATTAACTTTTTGATGGAAATCTTCTTCCATACCAGCAGGCATTTCAATTACAACCATTAAACTACCATCAGTTTGCCAATCTTCACTTATTTTTTTACCAAATGTATTAATGACAGCATAAGATTTTGCTGCAACATCAGCTGGTATCTTACATCCAAGTTCAATTGTTTCAAACTTGATTGGTAATATTGGCCTAATTGCCTTTATTGCATCATCAACTAGTTTTTGAATATCTTTTGTTTCGTCTATGCTAAAGTTTGCTTCTTTTAAAGCTGCCTCAACTCTATCTACAGGGTGAGGGTAATGTGTTTTTGGGTCAACTGCATTTCTGCTTATGTAAGTTATTATTTGTCTTAACTTTTGATCCCTTATTCCAGCCTTATGTTCTTTTGTTAATGGTATATTACCTTTTTCAATAATAATCTTAGCAACTTCCAAAGGATCAGATGTTTTAAATATTGATTCCATTACATTTTCTGATGCTGCTGTTCCTTTTTTTGAGTCTGTAAACACATTTTCAACAGCTAATATTTCTGTAATTGGAACATCTTTTCCACTTTTAAGTTCAAGTGCTTTTTCAGCGTCAGCTAATATTTCAAATACTTTCCCGTGTGTACTTAACCTTATAATATTAGCTTTATCTACTGTTACCATTCTATTTTTTCTTCTTTTTGCCGCTTACTGCTGCTTGTATCTCTTCATTACTAAATTTAGTAAATTTCCTATTTTCTGTTTTAATGTAAGCTGCATCTATTCTTTCAACTCCAAAATTACTTCCTAGAACTTTTTTCAAAGCTTTTAAGCATAATGCAAACCCTTCTTCTAAAGTAAGTTCAGGTTTGTATTCTTTATGAAGAATTTCTTCAATTTCTGTTTCGCCTTCACCAATAACAGAAGCTTTATACTCAAAATAGATTCCTGTTGGATCTGTTTCA
Source organism: uncultured Methanosarcinales archaeon (assembly GCA_964534665.1). Taxonomy (GTDB): domain Archaea; phylum Nanobdellota; class Nanobdellia; order Woesearchaeales; family JAHJBD01; genus JAHJBD01. Next base: position 11,608 of record CAZHRT010000012.1, read on the forward strand.
AATAATCTAGGTGTATCGTCATCAATGCCACCAACTAACACAGAAACACCAAAAGGTCTAAGACCTCCAGATTGTGTACAAATCTGTTTAAGGTTGGCAATATCTTTAACAACTGTTGAAACGTCAATTTCTTTATCAAAAGTTACCCTGTTTTGTTGAGCTTTAACCTGTGCCCTTTCTATTAAGACACGAGCATCTGAAATAATACCAGATGCTGTTGCACCCATATGATCATCTATTTGCCAAATCTTTTCAACTGATTCAATAACAATTAAAGGATCAACAATCCTCTTATCAGTCACAAAAAGTACTCCATCTGAACAAACCATCCCTATTGCAGATGATCCTTGTTTTACTGTTTTCTTTGCATATTCAACCTGCAAAAGTCTTCCGTCAGGGCTGAACATTGTAATTGCCCTGTCATATCCCATTAATTGATGTGGCATTGGTTGCATTTTTTATTACACCTCATTGTTTTATTTTTCTTTAATATTTAAGTTGATTAAAAAATGCAACGTGTGAACGATAGTGACCAAAGTTGCATTTTAATTTCACCTCATGTTTAACATGTTTTTTTTATTTTTTTACTCTTTTATTTAGCAATATAGTTATTGTAAGCTTTCTTTAAAATCCCACTTACACCTAAACTTCTTACTATTACTTTTTGTCCATTAATATCTTTAATTAAAGCTAATGATGCTCTTATATGATCAGTATATTTATTATTTACTCTTACTAACCCTCTTTGCTTAACTTCATTCCATTTATCATTAATAAATATCATGCCTGCTTCTTCTTCACCTAATCTACCTATAAATTCATGAACAGAACCTTGAATTGTATTGCTTACACTATTAAAGTCTGAAATTATGTTCTCTGATATCACTTCAAAAGCAATATAACGTTTCTTTTCCCTTAAACTGGGTAACAAGGGTCTCATTTTCTGTATTTACAACAGAGAAAAAACATGTTTCCTCTATCTCTCTCTTATATATAGGAGAAAGGATTAGTATTTAAAGTTATGGATTGATATTAATAAATAACTGCCCTATCACAATATTTATATATTAATGATTCTAGTTTTAAAAGGTATGCTAGATATAGCTATAAAAAAGAAGATTTTAGATAGTTTTTATGCTATTATTCTAGTTTGTGCAGGTTTTTTGATTATTCTTGGTTGTTGTAGTGATGATGATAGTTCATCAGGTGGTGGTTGGGGTGGTTCATGGCCAGGAGTTGATGATGCAATTGATGATAGACGAGTTACTTGCACTTCATTAGGCGGAGTATGGCAAGATACTACTTGCAATCCATTTGATCCAACAAATCCACAAGACAGTATTACTTCTCAAGTTGAAGACAATGAAGGACAAAATGGTAGTATTGCTTGTTGTAAATCAGTTGAAACAGTAGAATTAGTAATTGATACAATAACTGACCAAGATGTTTCTGAAGATGCAACACCTTGGAATATTGACTTATTAACTTATACAAATGGTCAAACAAATGAATTAAGATGGAACATTATGTATTCTGATCCTGCTTTAGTCATTGCATCAATCTCAGGAAATTTACTTAATTTTGAACTTGTTCCAAATGCTTTTGGTTCAACTCAATTAACAGTAGTTGGTATGAATAAGTATGCATATTCAACAACTCAAACAATTAAATTAAATATTGCTCCTGTACTAGACGCACCTAGGATTATATCAACACCTATAGTAGACGCTTTCATATCTCAAGGTTATCAATATCAATTAAAAATTTTTGATCCAGATAGTACAGCATTTGAATACAATGTTTCAAAAGGTCCAAATAGAATGTCTGTAACAAACAGCGGGATTGTCACATGGGCACCTTTAGATAAAGATAATGGTAATCTTACTCAAATTACAATACAAGTAATTGATGAATCAGACTTAAAAGGTTCACAAACATATAATTTAAGAGTGTGGCCATAAAAATGAATAACCAATTAACACAATACATAAAACAATTATTAAATTCAGGATATGATTTAAAACAGATTAAAGACTATTTGTTCCAATATGGTTATTCTGTTGATGCTGTTGAATCTGCAGTTAAAGAAGTTTATCACAAACCACATGTTGCTTTTTCAAAAAGTACAATTGCAATACTAACAGCAGTAGTTGCAGTAATTGGCTTATCTATTGGTGTTTTTCTAATGTCATCAGTAAGCAAAACTCCTGAACTTTTAGATGTTAAAGTTAATGTATTAACACCAGATATTAAAGCAGGACAAGTTTTAACATTTAATGTTGACATATTTAACATGGGTGGCAAACAAACTTATGATGTTGAATTAAGATATGAGATTTATGATTTTAGTAATAATATGCTTGCTGTAAAAAGTGAAAGTGTTGCACTACAAACAAAACTTTCATCAAGTGCAACAATTACAATACCACCAAATACTAATCCTGGAAATTATCTTTTAAGTGTAAAAGCATATTATAACGGACAAACAGCATCTGCATCTTCAAGTTTTAATGTTATATCAACATCATGTACACCAGATTGTAATGATAAAGTTTGTGGTGATAATGGTTGTGGTGGCTCTTGTGGTAATTGTAATAATAGCCTTAATTGTGAAAATAATCAATGTGTTGAAGAAGTTGTTGTACCTACACCAGTTGTTGACAAACCACCAGCGGATGATCCAGTAGTTGATGATACTCCTGCTGACATACCAAGAACACCAAATCAACAAGCTTCTGATAAACTAGCAGAAATTAAAGATTTAGCATTATCAGATATTAACGCAGCAATCCAAGAATGTAGAGGATATGATACAGACAGTTTAACAAATGTTTGTTTAGTATCTATTGCAGATAAAGCAAACGCGTTCAAACCATGTTCATTTATTTCAGAAACATCTGAAAAAGACCAATGTTATATTAATTATGCAATGGACACAAAAGATTATACAGCATGTAAAGAAGTTGAGAATTCTCAATTAAAAGCTTGGTGTGATGGACTTAATTCATAATATAAAAAGTTCTATTATCAATATAAAAACTATTGTTTAAACCGTCACTGCATTTGATATTCCATTCATAATCTCCAGGTTCTAACACAGTATTATAGAGATATTCAGATGTTGAGAATGTATAAGTTCCATTAAGATGTACAATCATATACTTTCTCTTATTCCAATCAGGTACATACCAATCAGCTATTTTCCATTTAACATAAATTCCAGGTAACCCATTAAATGTATTTAATATCTCAGTATCATCATGAACAAAAGCTGTTACATTTTGTATGATTGAATAATTCAATTTACCACTATGTACTGTCCAATTAACTAAAAATCCAGTTCCATTATCAACATCAGTAAAGTTTCTAACACTCCAACCAGTAACAAACCTTTCAATATCATTAATGTATTCATAAACCCTTTGTCCATTGTATAAATAACAAATATTTCTTGGAGGCTCTAACCAACTATCATCAACAATACCATAATCAAATACAATATTAGTACCCCTAGTAAAAGTAGTTTCATCATCAGGTGAATTAAGTTTTACTTCTGGTTTTTTATTATCTGTAAAATCTATTCCAAAATTAAAGAATTTTCTAGCTGCATTAGTTTCAGTAAGATCATAACAATCTGCAAACAGATATAATTCATGATTAGTTTTTAGATACGTAATTAACCATCTTGCTATAGTACTCATTGGTTCAGAAAATATCTCACCTATACCTAAAGGACTAGATAAACCTAAGAAAGCTTCTAGATATTCTAAAGTAAATGACATATCAGCAACCACATCAATTTCATAACTATGTTCGATACTGGGATAAAAATCAATAGCTATGGCTGCTAATGCATCGTTATTAGCTCTAAATTCACTTGTAGGAATTGAAGTAAGTTTACATTTTGAAGGAATAGTTGTATTAAAAGTTAAAGTAAATTTAGTTTTAGGCGGATATCCTGGTCTAATCTTATATCCAGTACGAATAACAGCATCTGCACCCATTGCTTCTGGAGGAAAGGGAATCATATGATCATTAACAACATAAGGATCCTCAACAAACCTTTGACCAAAGATAATTTCTGGTTGTTCTGCACCAGTAACAGTAGAACTACAATGCGAAACTCCAAACTCATCTTCTGAATAACGACATATCTGGCTTATGCTATTACATTTATACTCTGAACAAGACCCACCAGCTTCACAAGCACTACATAATCCAGAAGATGGTGGTGTCCATGGAGAACAAATGCCAACGCCCAATGCCCATTTCTTATAATTACTTGGTAAAGGTGTTTCTGGACATCTTTCACCTAAAACTCCACAACTACCATCACAAGGAACACTAGCAAGCCAAGCACCATCATAACATTTACACGAAAAAGCATCACAAGGACTCCATGAAGCTGCAATTTGTTGATAATAATCTGTTGCCTCTTGAATTGTTTGTGGGTCAAGAGGAGTATATGTTTGTTTTAGGGCATATTCATTAACATCAGTAGTTGTAAAAACAGTGGTTGGATTGTTTTCATAACCAGAATAATTCAAACTCTCCATTTGATCATGTAATTGTCCATGAGTACTAAAAAAAGAACCTTTAGAATATTCTCCAAGATAATTATTATAGTTTCCACAATCTGAAGTCATAAAACAGTTAGCTGCTGTTGCATCTAACCAATATCTTGGAACATTTATCACACCCATCCTTGCAAATGTTGGTTGATAAAAGAATGTTAATTGATTTGAATTATAACAGTAATCCTCAGTTGGTGTTGTAACATCTACCCCATAAATTTTATCCCAAAACTTTAATCCTGGAGGTACTTCAGGAACACATCTTGACCTATCAATTGTAACAGCAGGATCAAAAGGAATTGCTGGATTAGCTGGTCTACCGGACCAATTAATATCAACAGGCCTTCTACTATTACGCCTACTTTCATTGTCTGGATTAAGTTCAACTAATAAATAATCTGCCCAATAACAATCTCTAACATCAGTATCTGAACATCCATCTTCACTATATTGCAAAACACAATCTTGCCACCTGTTTGGCCTACACCTTGCAGAATATTTATCATTTCTTTCTTGCGCACACATTTCCAAACGATAATCAGTACATTCATCAGTGTAAATATGTCCATTTATACAAGATGATTGATAATGTCTTGAACCAACAGGATCTTTACCACCACCTGCAACAGCATCATATTCACACCATCTTTCACCATGTTTTCTACCATTAAAACAATCTTCACAAGGCTTCCCATCACATAACTCATCTGAATATCTAGTTACAGGCTCTCCAGAATAACATTTATTCCATTCAGCAATATATGTATCACCAGGGTTCTCAATAACGTCCTGACCGTGAATCCCAAAATTAAAGATTAAATCCATAGCATAATTATCAGCTCTTTTTCTGATACTATAAAATGTATCAGGATAAGGTTTATACCTATAGATTTGAGTGTTCTCTCCAGTTGCAGTCATCCATTCATCTTTATCAAAATAAAACCTAGTAGTTTCGTTCTTCATAACTAATAAAGAAGTATCAAACAACCTACCTAATGGCAACATAATATTTTCTTTAAATTCAGTAAAATCAATTACAAAATCACCTTTAGATATTGTAATAGGAAAAGTTAGTTCAATTGCAACCATATCAACAGCTATTTCTGAGGCTGTTTGATGCTGGCCAAACTCAACTTCAAAACCTTCATTCTGAAAATTCTGAAAATCAACACATCCTAAAAGCTTATCATTAAGATATTGATTTATTTCTTGTTCCATACTATATCTTGATACTACAATTCCACAATTCGTATTATCATTAGCATGCTGAGATTTTAACATATATTTGTATTTAATATGATTATATAACCCATAATCAACTAAATTTAATGTCCCACCTTGCTCAGACATCAACTTTATTGCAGGAACAATTGTTTTATCTATACAACCTTCAATATATTCATCAACAATCTCTTTTTGTAAAGAAGAAGCTGTTTCATCAGCCACAGTAGTTTCACTAGGTTGCCTTACAGTTCTTGTAGAAATTAAAAAGAATAATAAAGATCCTATTACTAAAACTATACCAAGAACTATGAAAAATGAGATTTGTCCTCTTTTTTTCCCCATACTAACTAGTTACTTGATTAATTCGTTTAAATATCTTTTGGCAAATTATATATATTAGAATATTTACCATTAATCATGCTTCCTTACACTAGATTAAACAACATTGAAATATTTGGGGTTCCTGGTGGTGTTGAACCTTGGGTTTGGATATTATGGGCAATTGCTTTAATCTGGGTATATGTACATTATTCTAAAAAAGAAGAAGATTATAATCCTAAAGATAATTTTAAGTTGTTTTCATTTGTTTTTTTAGGCATTCTTATAGGTGGCAAGATATGGTATTCTATTGTAACCGGTTCAACATTATTTAGCATCAATGGGTATGTAAGCTTTGGTATGTTCTTAGGTGGAGCTTTAGGATTAATTTCCTATTTATTATTTGTTAAAAAAGCAAGAAATTTATGTTCAATAACAAGGGAGGGTGACAAGATTGCATTAGGTGCAGGCTTGGTTGTCTTTATAATACGTATTGGATGTTTTCTAGATGGACACATGCTAGGGAAGGTCTCAAATTTACCTTGGAGTATATATAAAGCAGGCGCCAGCAGACATCCTGTTGCTTTGTATTTAGCTTTAAGTGGATTATTGATATTTTTTGTTTTACTTTTCTTTTTTAGAGAGAAAAAAACTGATAAGAATAAATTTGGTAAAAGATTTGGTGCTGAAGTTGGTTTATGGTTTTTACTACTTTACTGCTTTAACAGATTTTGGATTGAGTTTCTAGTTATTGCACATTATGATAATGACATCGAAAATATCTATTTAGGATTGAATCCTTCACAATGGATTACTTTAGTAATCTTTATATTCATTTTCATCATTATTTATTCTAGTTATATAAAAATTAAAAAAAACACCTGTTCATTAACATCTAAATAAATATTTAGATTTTATTTCCAACCAAAGTTACACTAACAATAGAATTGCCCAATTCTTTTAACTTAGTAAGAGGCATATTAATTCTTTTTATATTCTCTTTAATTATACTTCTTGCAATAGGATTATTTTTTAGCAAATCTACAAAGTGTGGTTTTTCATCAACTATCTTAACACCCTTAAACCCAGTTGATATTGCCAATTGTATAAAATCATCTTTCAACATTGCTCCGGAGATGCAGCCTAGATAAGTATCAGATAATTTCTTAATGTAACCAGGTATGTCCCTTAATAACATAATATCTGATATCACAAACCTTCCTTTAGGCTTTAAAACCCTAAAAATTTCTGAAAGTATTTTTTTCTTACTCAATGAAAGATTAATAACACAATTTGAGATTGCCACATCAATAGAATCATCTTCTAAATATAAATTCTCAATCTCTCCTTTTCTAAAACTCACATTATTATATTTATCATTAACCAACCTTTTTTTCGCTTCTTTAATCATTCGTGGAGTTGAATCAATACCAATAACATTTCCTTTTAATCCAACTTTATCAGAAGCTAAGAGGCAATCTAAACCCATACCACAACCCAAGTCCAAAACAGTTTCCCCTTTTTTTAATTTTGCAAAGAAAAGGGTATTTCCACAACTTAAATTAGACTTAAGATGCCCCCTCTCAATTGTTTCTTTATAAGACATATCTGTTAATTTCTTTGGTGACCCACAACAAGAACAATTATTCCCAACGATCTTAGAATAACACCTTCTCACTAATAGTTTTAACTTTTCCTTGCTACTTATTTTCATTATGGTGTGCTCCAACTCTATGAATAATATTATTTGAACAAAAAGGAATAACCCCTTTATTTGGTATTATTGAATGGATACAACATTTCTTTAATCTAACAGTATCAAAAGAATAAACATCCATTATGTCATGAATAATTATCTTAAATCCTATTTTCTTTATAGTAAAAAGGCCTTTTAAACCCATCGCAAAAATTACTCTAAAGAAATCACCAAATACTTTTCTTAGCCCTAGCTCTTTAGCTGCAGATAAAAAAAGTCTGATCATTTTAGTCAAATGATTTTGAGTATCATCAATCATCTTGTTTTTTATAAAATTGGTATAATCTTCAATATTAATTACTTTAGATATGGGAAGTACCTTATTTTTTACTTTAAAACCATATGCCCACATTATACAAGTTATATGGGGACATGACAATGGAAAAAAATCTTCTTTAGTAAACATACCGTTTGTTTGTTTCTCAATATCCTTTATTATATCTGGAGGAGTATACCTATCTAATGGATCAACACCTTCCTTATCAGCACGACCAATATATGCCAAAGGAGTTATAACTAAACCATTAATATCATGACCTATAGAATAATTAATTAACTTACCAAATTGGTTATTATTTAGACCTTTTTTTACTGTTTGAACTAAAGTACATTGTAAATTATATTTACTTAGATTTTTTAATGCTTTTAATTTAGTCTCTAATAATTTTTCTCCTCTCAACTCTTCATCAATATGGTCTTCAAACCCATCAAACTGTAATTCAATTAATATTTTATGTTCAGATAATCTTTTCACAAGATTTAAGTCTTGGGCTATCTTAATTCCATTAGTATTTATGATTATTAGTTTAATGCCCTTATCCTCAGCAACTTCAATAAGTTCAATTAATTTTGGATGCAATGTAGGCTCTCCTCCTAAAAGTTGTATAGAAGTATTACAACCACACCCCTCATTTTTAATCAGTCTATCCAACATACACCCAAATTCCTCAACAGACAAAAAATCATTCCCTTTACTATCATTATAACATATAGGACACTCAATTTGACATGCGCTAGTAATATCAATCATAGCATCACAAGTATGTTGTTGATGATCTTCACAAAGACCACAATCATATGGACAGCCCTTATCGACTTTAGAATCTATTTGCAAAGGTTTTGTACCTTCTTTTACAAATTTATTTAGTCTCAAATACATATCTAAATCAGAATATACTAAAACTTTAAACTTACCATGTTCTTTACATTCCTTTGACATATAAACCTTATTATCATTAGAAAAAACTTCAGCACTAATCAATCTATTACAAACAGGGCATACACTTTTTGTTTTATAAAATACTTTTTCCATCATCATTTATTTATTTTTTATTTTTTACTACAAGATTCTGGTTTATAACATCCGTAATTATAAGAAATATTATTAGTTAGTTTATCTTTCTTAAACAAAATTTGAAAATATGCTAATATCCATTTGTACAAAGTTTTTCTAGTACCTTCACACTTAAACCTTCTTACACTAAAAAATACCTTGGTCCTTAAAGTTATTAAATTACCAGTTAACCCAGATTTACGCAAGTAAATTATATCATTAGCCCAGTTTATACATTCTTTAAACCCACCAACTTTGTCATGAATTCTTTTCTTAATAAATATTGCTGCACCACAACCAGTACCATAAAGTTTATAGGTTATATTAAACCAAACATTTAATAAAAAAAGGGGCAACCTATAAGTAAATCTTTTGCTATTAGACACATATAATGGAATAGCAATATTTCCCTTCTTCCTATTAATGGTTTTTATAGATTCAAATAAAAATAGATTATTAAATGAAACATCAGCATCTAAAAATAATAACCATTGAAAATGAGCTTTATCTGCACCAAAATTCCTTTGAGCAGCAATACCTCTTTTATGATTAATTAACCTTAAATCTAACTTTCTTTTATAACTATTAATAACATCTTTAGTCTTATCATCACTATTACCATCAACTACAATAACTTCAAAATTCTTGTAGGTTTGTTTACATAAACATTCTAAAAGTTTTCCAACATATTTTTCTTCATTCAAAGTTGGAATGATTATAGATATTCCATTCATAAAAAAAACAAGCCAATATACTTTATAAACTTTATCAAAACCTATTATATAACAATATATACGCTAACATCAAATCAATAAAACCAATATCCACAAATTCCTATAGATTCTCACAGTTCAAAATATTTCTAAATTACTTCATAACTTTATAAAATTTTAAATGGTACATCAAACTCAGAGATAAAAACTTGAAGATGGAAAATGGACGGTACCACCTTTTCTTAGTAAACCACCAGGTTCTCCTTAATAATTCTTTCAATTTATAAAATTCCCTATACGAATACACAACTCCTTCTTTCAAATCCTCAAAATTCATATTTTTAGGTACTAATAAATCATTAATGATTTTACGTTTTTCCATTTTAGCTTGGTAATAAATCTTAGTACCTGGAAAAACAGTAAGAGATGTAAAATCTACAAAATCCAACTTATTCTGTTTAGCAAAATTAATTGTTCTTTCAAAAATATTTGGTCCATCATGATCAAAACCATAAATGAAAGATGCATATAAAATAATACTCCATTTTTGTAATATTTTAATTTGTCGTTTAACTTTTGTTAAATTCACTTTATTAGTCATATTATACAATGAAGCTTCATTTATACTCTCAATACCTACCATTAAAGTACTACATCCAGACTTCACAGCTAATGTAACAAGCCCCTCATTATTTGCAATATCTAAACTTGCTTGACCATCCCACCTAATTTTTAATGGTATTAAAGCCTTAAACAATTTTGCAGCATATTCATGATTTGCAACAATATTTTCATCAATAAATGTTAATCGTTTAACATTACTAATCCTAATTTCTTTTACTACTTCCCCAATATCCCTATGTCTAATCTTATTTCCGTACATCCCTTTTAAACTACAAAAGCTGCAGTTATGTGGACAACCCCTAGTAGTAAGCACAGGAAATGTCATATAATTAAAAAAAGACTGTTTTCCCCTGTACTTTCGGTCAACTATTGGAATCATATCCATGGAAACATGTTTGCCCACATATTTCCTTTTTAATCTTCCATTCAAGAAATCTTGTAATAAAATTGGCCAAACTTCTTCTGCTTCACCTATTACAACACTATCACAATGTTTAATTGCTTCTTGAAACATGTTAGATGGATGAAACCCTCCTAAAACAACAGTCACTTCACGTTTCCTAAATATTTCAGCCAATTTATAAGCTGATTTATAATTAGTAGAATTACATGTAATTCCAACCAAATCAAATTTTGAATAATTACTGATTTTCTGATAATTCATATCAATAACCTCAACATTAAACTTATTCTTAGCAAGAGTAGCAAGAATACCTAAAGAAAGAGGCATAACTCTATAGGGTATTGGCAGCTGACACTGATTCTTAGGCTGAATTAAAGCAAGTTTAGGCAAAGTCATACTTATTTTAGTTTAATCTAAAAGTATAAAAATCTATTCTTATAAAAAAATAAAAGCAAATAAGATACAAGCTCCACACCAATATAATTAATATCCTCATAAAATTCTTAATCAAAAGCACCTAAAAACTATTTTTAAACCTTACCCAAAACCTATTTAAACCAACATAGCTATCATAGTATAATGCTACCATATCAATCACTTAGACATTTACATTTTCTAGGTATTAAAGGAATAGAACCAATAGCTATTTCAATAGGCCTAATAGCATTCACATTAATATATTTCTATCTATCCAAAGGCGAAAAAAACAAACTAGAATTAAGATTTTTCACAATTTTATTATCATTTGCTTATTTAGGTGGCAGAATAGTATTTCTAATCCAAACCAAAAGATCTTTTAGTTTAGGACCAGGAGTAATAAGTTGGGGTATGATGATTGGTGGTTTTATAGGGATATTAACTTACTTTCTTTTGTTTAAAAAAGAAGATTACGCTCACATAAATATAGCAAAAGAAGCAGACAAAATACTAATTGCTTCAGCTTTAACATTTGCAATAGCAAGAATTGGCTGTTTCTTAGATGGGCATTTATTAGGAACAATAACCACATTACCTTGGGGTATATTTAAATTCGGTGCTGTAAGACATCCAATTGGTATTTATCTTTCATTATCAGCTTTACTAATATTTGTAATATTATTCAATAAATTTCCTAAAAAGAAATTCCATGGCGAGTTAGCTTTATGGTTTCTATTAATCTACTGTTTTAACAGATTCTTTATAGAATTCTTAGCAATAGGTCATTTAGCACCAGCAGTAGATCCAAGATATGCTGGATTATTATTAATACAATGGATTTGCTTAATTGTAGTGATCATAGCTAGCCACGAACTATTCAAAGAATATTATCTCATTAAGAAATTAAAACTAAATACAATAGAAAAACATAAACTTTTTCAAAAAAGATTTTCATCAATTAAACAATACAAGATATTCTACACTTCAATTTTTAACAAAAAGTTTCTTTAAAGTTTTCTCAAATAAAAATCCAAATTTAAAATTTCTAAACCTATAACGTGCTATACCACCATAAAATAAAGCTATAAATTGTAAAGGTTTAGAAACACTATCCATTGACTTATTTATCCTTAACCCATAAGCACAAATATGCATCCCTTCTAACAAAGATCTTCTTTTATCAGACAAAAAACTTGAATTAGCAGTTTCCCAATTAAAATTCCCCCACTCTTCCAAAGAAGAAGGCTCTTTATATCCTAACTTTAATGCTTCTGAATACAAAAATGTTCCAGGATAGGGTTTATAGATTGACATAAAAGCAATCTTAGCCCTAGAATTATCCTCAACTAATCTAACCATCAAACTAGCAGTATACTTTAGGTCATCTATAGTTTCATTAGGAAACCCTGCCATAAAATTTAATCTTAAATCTATAGGATATTTAGACATTTTCTTATTAGCTTCTAGAACTTGTTCAACTGTAATTCCTTTTTTAATATATTCAAGCATTCTAGGTGACCCAGTTTCAATACCCACTAAAAATTTAGTACAACCAGAAGAAACTAATTCTTCCAAGAAATCATCTTCTAATTTCAAAATAGAATCAATCCTTATTCCTTGACATTCCCAAGTAATATTAAATTTCTTTAATCCTTTAGCTATTGCCCAGGCCCTATCCAAATCCAAGAAAAATTCATCATCAACAAAAAATATCTTATCAACACCAAGTTTCTTAATATAAAACTCTGCTTCCTTCAAAACACGTTCAGCTGTTTGCAACCTAAACTTTCCTTTGTTAAAAACTCTATTATAACAATAACCACATTGAAAAGGACAACCACGAGATGTTTCCATATACATCTGTTTTTTATTCTTAAAGTAAAGATCATGATCAAGCAATTCAACAGGCATATAAGGTAATTCATTCATATCACAAAATGGTTTTTCAGGAACTATATTATTTGGTTTTTCGCCTTTATTCAATTTATCAACTAACTCTTTAAACGCATACTCCCCTTCGCCTTTTATTACATAATCAACTCTTTTATCTTTCAATGTTTGTTCTGAATTTAATGATGGATGTATCCCCCCCCAAACAATTGGTGCATTAGTAAATTTTCTTATCAAAGAAGCAGCATCTAAAGCAAACTTTATTTGTATACCAGTCATACATGTTATACCAACACAAAGAACATCATTTTTTAATGCAGACAACAATTCATTCTTCCATTCTTTATTAACACGTTGATCAATAATCCTAACATCATAATCTTGATAAATTAAAGAAGCAACCCTCAAAGGACCTAAAGGAGTAACAGGATCTGGATTAAAATCTTCCCAAAACCCAATTCTTGGTTGAAATAATATAATGGTTTTCATGATTTTAATCTCCTAACTCTCTTAATTTCTTTTTTAAGATTAAAAGGAAATTTGGCAAAGATATTATTAAATTCAATATACAAAGCACAATTACAAATTGAACATTTTGAGCTCTTTAACATTTTAAATGCTTCTTTAAACCCATATTCATTAACATTAATACCTTTAATCCTACCTAACATATCCTGGCAAGGATACATATCACCATTTGGGTCTATCCTACAAAATAATTTACCAGCATAACATTTAGGTAATCCTAAATCACCTAATAAATATCTTAAATATTCTTTAGAATCAATTATACAACTTGAACTAGATTTAATTAATTTATTAATAGCAATTTTAAATTCTTTTTTATTAGGCACTAAAAAATTAACATTTGTAGTATAACTATTATGTTTAAATAACTTATTTACATGTAAAAATACTTTCTCTTTCTCAGCAAAATCAATGAGGGAATCAATTTGATCAATATTATTTGCACTTAATACAGTAAACAACATTACCTTAAGATTATTTCCCTTAGCAATCTTTATAGCATTAACAGCTGATGAATAAGAACCCTCACCGCGTAATTTATCATGTACTTCTTTTGATCCATCTAAACTTATTGCTAAAGTATCTAAGTTTTTTATCTCTTTAATCTTCTCATGAACAAGCTTACCATTAGTTACCATTCCAACTATCAACCCAAGATTCTTTGCATAATCAATAATTTGTCCAATATCTTTACGCAATAATGGTTCACCACCACTTATATCAAAATATATACAACCCAACCTCTTTGCTTCATCTAACATACTAAATATCTGTTCAGTATTCAATTCATCAGAAGTTTTTTCAGGAACATTACAATATTCACATTTATTATTACATTTAGTAGTAATCCTAAAATCAATACATAATGGTGTTTTTTTACCAAAATACTTCCCTAAAAATACGTTCTTTACAACTTTTAATTTGCTATTATTCATCTTATTAATCTGATTTTTTGTTTAATACTTTTCTTATAACCAATATTCATAACAAACAATAAAATAGCACTCTTTAAAGAGTGTTTTCCCAAATAAATTAAGGTTCTTTTAATAATATTAAAGTTTGAATAAAACTTTTTATTAATCTCAATTATTTTTCTCTGCAAAAATTTAGTAGACATTGTTTTAGGCTTGTATACAACATTAAAACCTTCATACATTTCCCAATCCTTGTGCAAAAGCCTTCTTTGCTTTAACATCTTATCAAACAAAGGTGTCCCTGGACGAGGAACTAATGGCAAAAAATTAACAAAATCAATATTATTATTGAAACAAAAGTTCAAAGTCTTTGAAAAGATATCTTTTTTATCATTATCAAGACCAAAAACAAAACTTCCAAGTATGATTATGCCTTTATTTTTTATTTTCTTTATTATTTTCTTATATTTATCAGCACTATAACCTTTTCCAACTTCATCTAAACCAAATTGATTAACAGTCTCAAAACCTAACCATAACATCCTACAACCAGATGAATAAGCTAAATCAAGAAGCTCATAATTAGCTATATTCAAATTTGCTTGTGCAGCCCATTTAATCTTTAATGGCTTTAAAGCAATAAACAACTTTTTAGCATAAACAACATCACCAACTAAATTGTCATCACAGATATACAAAATATCCTTAACATTCATTGCTTTAATATCTTTAATTACATCTTTTATTGGCCTATGCCTTATTTTTCTACCATTAAAATTAGTTGGAGTACAAAAATCACAACCCATTGGGCACCCACGAGAAGTTTGAACAACATTTTTCAGTAAATATTTCTTCATATTAACATATTTAAAATTCACAGAACTAAAACCAGAAACATTCTTCCCATAATACTTTTGTTTTAGCTTACCTTTCTTAAAGTCAGACAAGACATTCTTCCAAACAGATTCAGCTTCTCCAATAACAACACAATCTGCATGCTTCAAAGCTTCAGATGGCAAAGCAGAAACATGTGGACCTCCTAAAACTACCTTAACCCCTAGTTTACGAAACTTATCACCAATCTGATATGCTCTTTTTGAAGTACATGTTTTAACATTAATACCAACTAAATCAGTTTTACAATATTTCAAAGTTTCAACACGTTCATCAACTATTTTAACATCAAATCCAGAAGGAGTAATTGAAGCAAGATAAAGTACAGACATAGGCGGAGCTGGAAAACCATACATTCCCTTAGAAAATCTGGGCAAAATTAAAGTAACATTAGTCATAATCCACCATTATAAATTTATTAGTAAAAAGATTATAAAAAAAGGATTTCATCCATAATTTCATTGTCTTTTTAGTACCATTCCGTTCAAATCTCCTTACTGAAACCAACACTTCATTATGCCTATCAAAAATAAAATTAGATAATTTCGAACACCGCCTAACATAATCAAAATCTTCACAAAAAGTTATATTATTATCAAACCCATTAACTTTTTTATGTAATTGTTTATTAGAAATTATACAAGAACCTATTGCATACGGCTTGAAGAATTGTAAAATAGAAAATAAAAAGTTAATTGTTCCAAAAAAGGTTTTATCATACCACTTCCCATCAATAGGTTTCATTCGAACAGTACCAAAAGAATTCTTAATTTTGCTTAAAAAATCATCTTCAAAAACAACATCAGCATCTAAAAATAATAATCTATCAAACTCAGCTTTAGAAACACCTAAATTTCTTTGATAAGAAACATTTCTTTTATCTGAATTAATGATTTTTAAATCAAGATTATTAAATTTAGCAACTTCGTTCAAAGTTTTATCATCACTACCACCATCAACAACAATAACTTCAAAATCCTTAAACGTCTGCTTAGTCAAACAATTAAGCAACTTACCAATATACTTTTCTTCATTTAATGTTGGGATTACAATTGATATCATGCTTTCACCGCACTTTTATAATATCCTCGAGATAAATAAATAAACTTCAATAACTTCAAAGGCTTATACCAATCACGTTTTAATTGCCAAACAGTTCTTTTAATTACTTTAGGCCAAGAATAAAACTTCTCATAAACCAACTTTATACCATCTAACAATTCATCAACAGTCATTTGACTTGGCTTTACTAAATAATCTTTAACTAATTCCTTAGAAGTAAATAGTCCAGTTCCAGGAAAAGCAGCTAAAGGATGAAAATTAACAACATCTATTTTATTCTTGTAGCAAAAATCTAAAGTTTTAGAGAAAACATCTTTATTATCATGATCAAAACCAAAAATAAACCCAGCCCATACAATTATATCATTATCACGCAAAATCTTGATCTGTTTTTCATACTCTTTAACTCTGCATTTATTAGAAACTTCATTGATAGAATCCTGATTAATTGATTCAACTCCAACAAATAACCGCCTACAACCAGATTTCTTAGCTAATTTAACAAATTTATCATTTCTAGCAAAATTTAAAGGAACTTGAGCACCCCACTTAATCTTCAAAGGTATTAGCGCTCTAAACAATTTTTCAGCATATAAAAAATCACCAACAATATTATCATCAACAAAAAAAACACTCTTTGCTTTATTCAATTTAATCTCTTTAACAACGTCTAAAACACGCCTATGCCTCATTTTACGCCCAGAAAATTTTGTTACAGAACAAAAATCACAATCATATACACAACCACGAGAAGTTTGCATTAACAAAGGTATACTATAAAACATTGAATTCCTTTTCTGCCTATACTTTAATTTGACAATTGGTAGTTTTTCCATATCTATAAAACCACCTTTATAGACTTTCTGAAGTTTACCTTTAGAAAAATCCGCCAACACTTTTCGCCATACAGCTTCTGCTTCCCCAATAACAACACAATCTGCATGCATCAAAGCCTCATCTAAACAAAATGTTGGATGAACACCACCTAAAACAACCTTAACACCTTTTTTACGAAACTTATCAGCTAATTTATACGCACTAGGTGCTGAAAAAGAAGTACAACTAATACCAACTAAATCATAATTATAACTTTTAACTTTTTCAAAATTATTATCAATTATATCAACTAAAGCAATATCATCAGATAATGTTGCTAAAATACTCAAAGATAAAGGAGTAATCCTATAAGGCATTACATATTCAAACTTTGGTTGAATTAAAGCTATTTTCATATTACTTTAAACCCATGTTTTTTACTTAATTCTAAAATTTCTTTAACTTTTTCAACTGAAATATCATCACCAATTGAATAATTAGAATATTTACCCTCAAGTGCTAGAACCATCGGTTCTGCCATGCATGCAAAGACAACATTATTAGCACAATCAAAATGTACACCTAAATTAACATCATGAGGCAATTTTACTAAACCACCATCAATAACTTTAACATCTTCCCGAGTAATATTTCTTTTAATAGTAGAAGGTTTTGATACATCAATAATAACAGACCCAAGTTTTAACTTATTCTCATCAATTATTTCTTTAGTTGTATTTGTAGTAGAAACAATTAAATCAGCAGAATAAAGATCATCAAAATTTTTCCGTCCAACTTTAATAACATCTTTTAACAAACTACAAAGCCCTTTACCAATCGCACCTTCTGCTCCTACAATAGCAACTTTATCATATTTTAATCGTAAAACTTGTTCATACACAGCACCAATAGTTAAAGCACGACCTGTTGTAACATTAATATCAATTTTTCCAATTAAATCCTTACCTTGATGTGTTGCAATTGCAGAAAACGCACCTAAACTAATTATTTTTACACCTAAAGATTTAGCAACATTACATGTTTGAATTATTCTCTTCAAAACAAACGAATGATTCAATTTCAACATCTGTTCTGAAGTTAAAGGACAACCAACAAAATAACCTAACAACCCATT
Source organism: uncultured Methanosarcinales archaeon (assembly GCA_964534665.1). Lineage (GTDB taxonomy): Archaea > Nanobdellota > Nanobdellia > Woesearchaeales > JAHJBD01 > JAHJBD01. The sequence continues at coordinate 30,209 of CAZHRT010000012.1, forward strand.
AACCTTAAATCGAGATATTTCATATGGTTTCTTTAACTTAATCAATTGATTAATCAAAAAACTAGGCAAAGGTTTTGTTAAAAGTGTTACCCTATCCATATATCTTGCAGATAACGGATGTATCAAAAATCCAAAAGTCATTTTAACACCTTTTTCTTATAATAATTAAACAATTGATTCTCAAACAAATCAATTAATCCAGTTTTATACAAACCATAAGCAACTTTTTTAACAAGCAAACTTTTTCTTAATTTACTACCAATACTTTTCTTCCACATTTTATTATAATCAGCATCATTAACTATTGACAAACCAGCTAACCTACCACTTTCTAAAGCATAATATATACCGTCCCCAAGTGCAGCACCAACAAAACCCCCTGCATCACCACAATATAACAATTTCTCAGAACTTTTCCTAGGACCCCCTACAGGAGTTACCCCACCAATTTTTCTAATTACTTGATATTCATCAAAATATTTATTCATATATTTATCTAACTCTTTTTTCATATCTAAACCATAACCTATGTAACTAACACCAACTGTAGAAGTTTTACCTTTAGGAAATATCCAAAACAATCCAAACTTGTCTAAAGGGTCAAATAATATTGAATCAAATGAAGCATTAACAACATACCCATAGGAATTATAAGATTTAGATTTAATAAAACTAGAACCCCCTGCAACAATACATTTCTTCGCTTTAATAATCCCTTTACTTGTTTTTACAACAACATTTTCTTTAACTTTAATATCCTTAATACTAACTCCAAACTTGATATTCTTACCCTTAGCTAACTTTTGTTGCAATTTCTTTCGATCAATATGTGCTATCTTCTTATCAATTGAAAAATTCTTTTTTCCAACTCTAACCTTAATCTTATCAGTTACATTAACAACATCAACATCTAACTTTAATTTCTCAAGATTTCTTACACTAATTCCCTCACCACAATTAATAGAATATTCTTTTTGTTTTTCATAACAAACATAATCAACACCAGCTTTATCCAACTCATTAACAGCCATTAACCCAGCTAAACCAGCACCAACAACTAAAACATCATGCATCATACCACCTTGGCTTAATCCCATACTCTAGTTCATGACCTTTCTGAAAAGTTATTTTATTCAAAACATGCTGAGTACCCATCTTAAATATTTTTTTTGCAAGAGAAATCTGAATTCTTTTTTTTCTTTTGTCTTTTTCTAAAACCACTCTTTTAATTAAATTTCCAGGCCTAAGCAAAACATAATCAACTAATGTTCGTTTAAACCATTTATCTAACTGTGCTTTACTCAAATGATTAGTAGATAAAACAGGTAAATGCAGATTATATTTACGAAGATCAGTTACTTCTAACCGATTTTTGTATTCATTCCATAACTCAGTTCCAGGATAAGGTGTATAAGGCAAAATAAACACCATATCTGCAAATGTTGAATGAATAACTTTGTTTAAACGTTTTAAAGACTTTTTATCGTCTGTTGGCAAACCATAAATAAAAGATGCTATAGAATAAACCCTAGGATATTTCTTTAAAATCTTAAATGCCTTTTGTTGTAAGGCAAAACTACTATTTTTCTTACCTAAATAACTAAAATCTTTATCATCAAATCTTTCAACACCAATTACTGTTTGAACCAGCCCTGCATCAGCAGCTTTTTTCATAACACCTATTTTCTCATCACGAACAATACAATCAGCCCTCATCCAAGTTGTATGATTAATATTAATATTATTGTCTATTAACAAAGAACAATACTCTTTTGTCCAATTTGAATCAAGATTCCATGTACCATCAGCCCAATTAAGAGTTTTTCTTTTATATTTTCTAATCAACAACTCTGTTTCTTCAAAACATCTATCAGCAGATTTAGTTCTATAGCAAGGTTTACCTTTTGATGACATATGAGGCCAAATACTACAAAAATTACACCCACCAGAGCAACCTCTACCATGTTCTATAGCAGAAAAGTCTTTATGATTAGTACTTTTAGAACCATATAGTTCCATTGGCAATAAATCATAAGCAGGTAATGGCAATTCATCTAAATTAGTAAGCAAAAGTCTATCCTGATTAATATGAATATTATTATTTTTAAGATATGCAATACCTTTAACCTTAGATTTATCAACATCAATATTTTGCAATAACTCTAACAAACTATATTCACCTTCTCCTTTAACAATATAATCAAAAGAATATTTCTTGAAAGTATCTTCAATCATATTAGAAAAATAATATCCACCTGCAATGGTTATAACTGAAGAATCAATTTCTTTAGCTAATTTAATAAGTTTAATAGCTTCATAAGCAGAAGCAGCTTCATCTCCAACACATATAACATCAGGTTTTATTCTTTCTAATTCTTGTCTTAAAGACTTCCAACCTATCTTTAAAGGTAAACAGTCAAGAATAGAAACATCAAAATCATTTTCACGTAATACAGCTGCCATTGAAGCAAAGCCCAGTGGCTGCCAAAAACTGCTAGATTCAGAATTCATGGGCCACATATACCTCGGCGGCCTTACAAATAAGACTCTCATATCCCCCATTAAAAGCATGAGTCAACCTTATTTAAAGTTTACCAAAAAGAAATAATCAATAAGTCTTAGACTTAGAATATTCTTTTCCTTTTAATTTATTTTTATTAAAATAAGCTTAAAACATTTCTTCATCATCGCCTTTAGCTAAACTCTTTTTAACAACAACATTTATATAATCATAACTCCATAATACACCAAACTCAGCCCAAATATTTTAGGGACATTGAGGAGGTGTTAAGCAAAATGGATAAAAAAATAGGCCATTACTCTTTTATTATTGGAGTAATATTGGCATTGGTTTTAGGACTAGCTTCACCATATTTAGGAGATGCAAATATCTGGCTATCAAGTCTATTGGTAGTTTTAGGATTAATTGTAGGTTTTCTAAATGTGACTGGAAAAGAAACCAGAGAATTTTTGCTTGTATCAGCTGTTTTAATCATTACAGCATTCGCAGGTAATGCATCTGCTATGCTTGGTGAGGTAAACATAATCGGCAGCTATATAAGTTCTATCTTCAGCCAGTTCTTGGCATTTATTGTGCCAGCAACAATCATAGTTGGTCTGAAAGATATATTAAAACTTAGTCAAGCATAAGCTTGATTATTTTTTTATTTTTTATTTAAATTTTGCATACTTGTAAAGAAGAACTAACTCCCAAACATCTTTATCTTTTGCAGGAAAACGCTTAGGATTTTCATCTGAAATTAAAAAATACAAAACTTGTTGAATATCAGTTTCTAATTTAACCTTATGTTTTTGTTCAAGTTCAGATTTAAGTCTTGATTGACCAAGCCCATCAATAACAATATACCCATAAATTTTTTGTAAAAGTGATTTGAGCTCAATACTTCTATTTCTGCCAATTTTAGAAACTTCTCGCTGTTTCATCGCATTAAAACGCAATGTAAAATATGAACTTCTCCCCCTAATTCGCTTATGCCATTCCCTATTTAATCCCCCATGAAACCTTGCAGCATACAGCCCATATAATTCCTCAAAACTAGTCTCCAAATCTAACAAAGCATGATAAATCTCTGGTAAACCACGCATAATCAGATCATATACAAGAACTTTAGAAAGCAAAGGTGTAAGCCTTGTTAACTTCACGCCTATTGGATGATGCCTAACCTCACGAATATTTCGTCCCCACTTGCTTTCAACAATTTGAATAAATTCTTGAACTGCACCCCATTCTTTCCTCTGTAAGGGATGCCATAAAGCAGGCCTTTGCCAAGCTTTTAATTCCTGTAACACTGGACGAAGAATTCTAAAATTACCCCTTTGTAAAAGTATATCAATTTTTCTTTCATGTTTAATCACAGCTTTCTGCACAGTACAGGCATCAAGCATCCATACAAAATCAGATACATCTCGAGTTTGTAAATTAGTCAACCCATCAAGGTCACTTACAGTAACAGGCGTATTTGGCATATTCTTTTAAATAGGAAAAGGATTTTATATATCTTTTGGTGAAACCATAATTATGAACCTAACAAGAAACATTGAAGCAATTGATTTAGCATTATACCTTAAAAAACAGAATACTTTAATCATTGCAGATACACATATAGGTTATGAGGAGGCGTTAAACAAAAGAGGTGTATTCATACCAAGATTTCAATTTAAAGAAATTGTTCAACGTTTAGAAAAGATTCTATCAAAAGTAAAAAATCTAGACAAAATAATCATCAATGGAGATATTAAACATGAATTTGGTACGATTTCAGACCAAGAATGGCGTCATACATTACAACTACTTGATTTTCTAGCTAAACATTGCAACGAAATTATCCTAGTAAAAGGCAATCATGACAAAATCATAGGCCCAATTGCTAACAAAAGAAAAGTAAAAGTTGTAGACAGCTACACAATTGATGATATATTAATATTACACGGAAATAAGATTCCAAACCTAAAAAATTATAAAACAATCATCATAGGTCATGAACATCCTGCAATATCTTTAAGAGACGGCCCAAGAATTGAAAAATATAAATGTTTTCTAAAAGGAAAATACAAAAAAAAGATATTAATTGTACAACCATCTTTCAATCTAGTAACAGAAGGCACAGACATCCTTAGAAATTGCTACGCAATTTCTGGGACACAAAAAATTCCAGAGGAATTTTTAAGTGTATCTAAAGAAAAAGTCTTAAGTCCATTTCTTAAACAAGATCTAAAGAATTTTAATATTTATATTGTTGCAAAAGATAAAATATTAGATTTTGGAAAATTAGCGATAAACCTTACCGAGTAAATCTGATTTTGTAATAACCCCTTTTAATATTCCTTCATTAGATACCAATATCAAAGAGAAAAACTTCAAAAGATTAGACACAACAGAAAGTTCTGCTTTCCTTGATATAACTGGTGGAGCATCTGCCATTATATCCCTGACTTTCTTACCTTTACCATCTAACAGAGCATTTAATATTACAGATTCAGAAACCAAACCAATTGATTTATGCTCTTGTATTACTGGAATTTGTGAAATACTATGTTTCCTCATTACATCAATAGCATTCTTAATAGTACTCTGTGGCCCTACAGAAATAATCTTAGGTGTCATAACATCTTTAGCTTTTAACCCCTTTTCTTTACCATAAGAACGTAAAGCATCAAATATCTTCATAGCATTTGAGTATGTTGGATCTAATCTACCAGATTCAATCTTAGCAATCAAACTTTGAGAAACATTCGCAGCTTTAGCTAACCCATTCTGAGTTATACCAAGCTTGTTACGAATATGTTTAATCTCACTAACTTCCATAACCAGGAATATTTTGTTCTAATTTATATTACTTTCGGAATTAACATGATAATTACATAAAATTCCAATAGGAATATTAATAACAAGTATCTTTTTAAATGATAAAAATCACCCTATAATAAATAAACTAATATAGATTCTTCGGAGGGATTTAATATGGGAAAAATATATAGTATAACAAGTGAAAGCGTAACAGAAGGCCATCCTGATAAGGTCTGTGATAAGATTTCTGACGCAATATTAGATAGTCTAATAAAACAAGATCCTAATTCAAGGGTTGCTGTTGAAACATTAGTAACAACAGGAACAGTGCATGTATCTGGTGAAGTAACAACAACAAGTTATGTTGATGTTCAAAAAATAGCTAGAGAGACTCTTAAAGATATCGGCTACACAAACCCAAAATTTGGTATTGATGCTCACGACGCTGGAGTTTGGATTTCAATCCACGGCCAGTCTCCAGACATTTCTCAGGGAGTAACAGAAGGAAAAGGTGACGATAAAGACCAAGGTGCTGGTGACCAAGGAATGATGTATGGTTATGCATCAGATGAAACAGAAGAACTAATGCCTTTGCCTATTCTTTTAGCACATAAATTAACTATGAGACTTGCATATGTTAGAAGAGAAGGATTAATTAAAGACATTGGTCCTGACGGAAAATCTCAAGTAACAGTAAAATATGAAGATGATAAACCAATTAAGGTAACTGACGTTGTTATTGCTCAACAACATCTTGAAATTGTAGATGAAACAGAACTAAGAGCAGCAATAACAGAACATGTAATTAATCCAATCTGTGGAGACTTAATTGATGAATCAACTAATTTACACATTAACGCAACTGGAAGATTTGTTGTTGGTGGTCCAGATGGTGACACAGGTTTAACTGGAAGAAAGATAATTGTTGATACATACGGTGGAGTTGGTAGACACGGTGGAGGAGCTTTCTCAGGAAAAGACCCTTCAAAAGTTGATAGGTCAGCAGCTTATATGTGTAGATATGTTGCAAAAAATATTGTTGCTGCAGGTTTAGCAAAAAGATGCGAAGTACAATTATCTTATGCAATTGGTGTTGCTCAACCAACAAACGTTAATGTACAGTGCTTTGGAACAAACACTGTTGATGAAGAAAAAATCAGCGAAGCTGTAAAAAGTGTTTTTGATCTTAGACCAAAAGCAATCATCGAAACTCTTCAACTAAAAAGACCAATCTTCTATAAGACAGCAGCTTACGGACACTTTGGAAGAAATGACCCAGACTTTACTTGGGAAAAAACAGATAAAGCAGATATCTTAAAACAAAAAGTAAGCCAATAAGGCTTTATTTTTTCTTTTTTATTATTATTTATTCTCTTCTTAATAATACATCAAAGAAATATACTATTACAATAGGTACAAGAGCTATTGCCATATGACTAATAAATTCATGATTAGCATTATGCATAAATCCTAAGAAAGGTATGTTTAATAATGTATTAAATTCAGGCGATAACAACAAAAATCCAGCAGCAATTACAATCATCCCTTCAATAATTTCTCTATACCATTTATGTGCTTTCATAGATTTTACTATCATAAACACACCATGTCCAATAGCAAAAATTCCAACAAGAACAGAAATTATTGATAATGGTGTTTCATAAAAGAACGAAAATAACTTTGTAAAAGTTTCATAAGTTTTTGATAACATCAAAAGAATTGCAAATATCAAAACACCTAACTGTGCCCATCTTAAATTGTTGATATGGTCTGCCATAAGGTAATAATAAAATAGAGATTATTTAATTGTTTTGATAATCTTTTTATATGGTATAAACATTTCTCCTATTTATGCAAGTAAACAACCAACATTACAGGACAGTATGGTTAGAAGGTAACACTGTAAAACTGATTAACCAACCTTTAATACCTCACAAATTTAAAATTACTAATTGTAATACTTATCAAGAAACTGCAAACGCAATCAAAACAATGATTGTAAGAGGTGCTGGAGCAATAGGTGCAACAGCAGGTTATGCATTGGCACAAGCTTATCTTAATGATGAAGACATTAACAAAGCTGCTGAAGTTATAAAAGCAACAAGACCAACTGCACAAAACCTTTTCTACGCTGTAAACAAAGTTCTAAAAGCTAATAATAAAGAAGAAGCAGTAAAAATTGCTAATGAAATTGCAAATGAAGACGCAGAGTCATGCAAACAGATAGGAATTAACGGAGAACAATTAATAAAAGACAATGCAAAAATCTTAACACATTGCAATGCTGGCTGGTTAGCCTTTGTTGACTGGGGTTCTGCTTTAAGCCCTGTTTATCAAGCTAAAAGAAACAACAAAAACATCTTTGTATTTGTTGATGAAACACGTCCAAGATTACAAGGTGCTCGATTAACAGCATGGGAACTATCTAATGAAAACATACCTAATGCAATCATTGCGGACAATGCAGCAGGATATTATATGCAAAAAGGTGAAATAGATATTGTAATTACAGGTGCTGACAGAATTGCAGCAAATGGTGATACAGCAAACAAGATAGGAACATATGAAAAAGCAGTTTTAGCAAAAGAAAACAATATTCCATTTTATATTGCTGCACCTTCTTCAACAATAGACTTTGATTGTACATCTGGAAAAGAAATCCCAATTGAAGAACGTGATGGTGATGAAGTTCTATTTGTATATGGTAATAATGATCAAAGTGAATTTACTAAAATAAGAATCTCACCAAAAGATTCTATAGCTAAAAATCCTGCTTTTGATGTAACACCAGCAAAATATATTACAGGTATAATAACTGAAAAAGGCATATTTAAACCTGAAGAACTTAATAAAATGTTACAATAATAACACTAAGTGATTATTTTTACTATTTCTAAAAGATATTCATGACAGATTATATTGAAAACAAAGTTGTTGACAAGAGTATAGATTTCTTAGATAAATAGAAAACCTTTTTATAAACAGATTATTTCCCAAGAGTAGGTGATATTATGTCCTTAGAAATTTCTGGGACATTTAAAACATCCGGAGGCCATTTTAAATGAACTGGGGAATGAAAAACAGACTATCAAAGACAATTAATCCAAAAACAGGTAAAGCAGTAATGCTTGCTGTAGATCACGGTTATTTTCAAGGTCCAACTACAGGTCTAAGAGACTTAAAAAAAGCAATATACCCATTAAAACCATATGCAGATTGTTTATACATCACAAGAGGTATGGTAAGAAATGTTGTTGATCCAAAAACAGAAACTCCAATTTTCTTAAGAGTATCTGGCGGACCAAGCATACTACAAGATGACTTATCAGATGAACACATTACTGTTTCTATGAAAGAAGCTTTAAGAATAAATGCTGTTGGTGTTGGAATGTCAATTTTTGTTGGCGGTAAATATGAATCAAGATCAATTGCTAATCTAGGAAAATTAGTAAATGAAGCTGAAGAATATGGTATGCCTGTTCTAGCAATTACTGCTGTTGGTAAAGAGATGGTACGTGATTCTAGATATTTAGGCTTAGCTTGTAGAATGGCAGCTGAACAAGGCGCACACATCATTAAAACCTATTACTGTGAAAACTTCAAAGAAGTAATCGAAGCTTGCAATGGTATTCCAGTAGTAATTGCTGGCGGCAAAAAAATTGATGAGAAAGATGCTTTACAAATGGCTAAAGATGCAATTGAAGCAGGTGCTGTTGGAGTTGACATGGGCAGAAACATTTTCCAATCAGACAATCCAGTGGGTATGATTAAAGCTGTAAAAGCTATTGTTCATGAAGGAATTTCTGTTGAAGAAGCATACAAAATCTATCAAGATAAATGAAAGTAGCTGTTTATTACAACAATAATGATATTCGTATAGAAGAAAGACCAACACCTGAAATTTCTGAAGGTGAAATTCTAGTTAAAGTTAAAGCATCAGGTATTTGTGGCACAGATGTTATGGAATGGTATAGAATTAAAAAAGCAGGTAACGTGCTAGGCCATGAAATTGCTGGAGAAATAATTGAATCTAAATCAGACAAATTCAAAGTTGGTGATAAAGTTTTTGTAAGCCACCATGTTCCATGTAACGATTGCAAATATTGTTTAGAAGGTAATCATACTGCTTGTGAAATATTACATAAAGGAAATTATGACCCTGGTGGTTTTTCTGAATTTATTCGTGTTCCTAAAATTAATGTTGACAATGGAACTTATCTATTAAATGATTTAAGTTATGAAGAAGGTACTATGATAGAACCATTAGCATGTTGTATTAGAGGCCAAAGAATAATTGGTATAAAACCAAATCATACTGTTTTAATTCTAGGTTCTGGTTTATCTGGACTATTAAATATTAAAGTAGCTAAACAAATCGGTGCAAAAGTTATTGCAACTGATATCGACCCTTATAGACTAGAAAAAGCAAAAGAATATGGTGCAGATATAATCGATGTCCGTAAAAAAGAATTAAACATTAAAGCTGATAAAGTAATTGTCTGTACAGGTGCAGGGCAAGCAGTAAACCAAGCATTTGAATCAATTGATAACAAAGGAACAATAATATTTTTTGCAATACCTAAAACAAACATAGAAATTCCAACAGTAGATTTTTGGAGAAATGAAATCACCTTAACTTCAAGCTATGGTGCAGCACCTATTGATTTAGAAGAAGCTTTAAAATTAATTCAAGAAGGTAAAATTGAAGTTAAAGAAATGATTACAAATAAATTTCCTTTAGAAAAAGCACAAGAAGCTTTTCAATTGGTTGCAGCAGCTAAAAATTCTTTAAAAGTTATTCTTGAGCCTTAGCACAAGTCTCACAAACCATTACACCATCAAGTTCTGCTAATTTATCTGAATATTCACCACATTCATTACATAATCCTTCATCAGAACTAACACGATTTATGGGTTTATTTTCTTCTTCCCTTAACTCAAATTTCTCAACCATCAAATCAAAAAGCTGTGGTTCAATCTTTAAAACATCTTTAACCGTTAATAAACCTAACAATTTTCCATCATTCATTACAGGCAAATGTCTTATATTAAGATCTTTCATTCTTTGTAAAGCTTCAAAAATATCTTTATCAGGTTCAATTGTATGAAGGTCTTTCTCCATTACTTCAACAACTTTCAAATCTAATGGATTTTTACCTTTAGCAATAACATTTCTAACAATATCTTGTTCAGTTAACAAACCAACTAAACTATCATTTTCTTTTACCAAAACTGCACCAACATGATGCTGTTCCATTTCACGAGCACAAACTTCTAAAGAATTCTCAGGCGACAAATAAATAGGTTGTTCAGTCATTGCATCACCAACTTTTATCCCAGTCTTCATTATTATCACCAATTATCATATGAGATTACAGATATATAAATTAATTGGTAATAAAAAGTATAGAAAATAAGGTTTATAAGAGCAACACGAATTGTAGTGATATGAAACAAGTGTATCTGGCAAGACACGGGAATTATGGTGAAGATGGTAGGTTAAGTCCATACGGAGTTAGTCAAGTACAAGCAATAGGAGATATTATTGATAAGAGACT
>CAZHRT010000013.1:0-33077 GCA_964534665.1 uncultured Methanosarcinales archaeon
TTCATCAATATATGGTCTATGAAGATCATCAGGAACATTTCCTGCTAACTCTTTAAGTTCATTAAGAGAACCAATAACAACATATTCTTTACACTTCTTACATTTCCATATAGGTAATGGTGTACCCCAATATCTTTGCCGAGTAATACCATTATCTCTTAAATTATTTAACCATGAATCAAACCAGTTCGAACCTGCCCAATCTGGAATCCATTCAATATCTTTATTCAATGCCCTCATTTTATCCTTCATATCTTCAACTTTGAAAAACCATTGTTTAGTTGTTCTAAAAATAACAGGACTTTTACATCTCCAACAATGTGCATACTCATGTTCAACAGGATTTGTTGCGATCAAAGCGCCAAGCTCATCAAGTTTCTCAATAAACTTTTTATTATCTTTTTTAGCATTTAATCCCGCAAACTCTTTCATTTCTTCTGGATAATTGCCAAACTCGTCAAGATTATTAAATGGAAGTACACCATACTCTCTACCAACTTCATAATCTTCAGGACCACAGCCTGGTGCACAATGAACCAATCCAGAACCAGAACTTGTATCAACATACTCTTCTGATAAGAAAACAGTATGAACATTAGGACTTTTTTCTTTTAATTTATCATAAATATCTTTAAGTGTATTATAATAAGGATGAACATATTCAACACCTTGCAGTTTTTCACCTTTAAACTCTTCAATTATTCTAAATTCTTTCCCAACAACAGCAGAAACAAAACTTGTAACCAAAGCTTTTGCAACAATCCAAATTTCATCCCCAACTTTAGCTTTAACATAATCTTGCTCAGGATTAACCATAACACCTAAATTATAAGCAATTGTCCATGGTGTAGTTGTCCATATTACTAAGAATTCATTCTCTGTACCACGATCAGTGGTGCCAGAAATCTTTGATTTCTCAGCACCCTTAACCTTTAATTTTAAGAAAATAGACTCATCAGTTACATTTTCATATTCAAGTTCATGTTTAGCTAAAGAAGTTGCACATGAAGAACACCAATGCATAACTTTTTCTCCTTCATATAATCTTTGATTTTCATGCGCTTTTTTAATTAACCACCATTCACCTTCCATAAACTCTTTTGTAATTGGAGTATATGCATTATCAAAATTCATCCAAACACCAATGCTCTTAAATGTTTTATTCATAGCCTCCATATTATCAACAGCTAACTTTCTACATTCTTCAACAAACTTCTGTATACCAAACTTAGGAATCTCATCTTTATGTTTAATTCCAAGTTTTTCTTCAACTTTATGTGCAGTTGGTAAACCATGCATATCATAACCAGCCCGGTCCCAAACATTAAACCCTTTCATACGTTTATATCTAAGAACCATATCTTTCAATGACTTATTCCAAGCTGTTCCAATATGAACTTTTCCTGAGGTATATGGTGGCCCATCTAGAAAATAATAAACCTTACCAGATTGAACTTTTTCTTTAACTTTCTGATAAATTTGATACTCTTCCCAAAACTTTAAGATGCTTTTTTCAGTTTCTTGAGGATTATATTTCATACGTTAAAAGAAATAGTCGATATTTATAAAGATTATGGCGTATCAGGTAAAGAATGTAACGTACCAGCTGGATGAACCTGTAAAGTACTTTCAAGACCATCTAACACATAATTTAATACACCTTGCAATTGTTCTTTCCAAGGATATCTAGCTTCTGCATCTTTTAGCCCTTTTGAATTAAGTGTTACTGGAACCCCACTACTCTCAACAACTGCTCGATCAATGCTAAGCACTCCACCTTGACCAACAACAGTATACTCTATCTGCCTAACTAACAAACTATAAGGCATAAAACGTGGTCCATCTTCAAAAGCATCAGAATTTACACAATAAACTTGAGTCATTTAAAAAAGAAAGTTAATTTTATTTTTAAACCTTTTCAATCAAAATTCACCTAATTTCTTCTGCCCTTCTTTCTCAGCAATATCTTCTCTTGTATAACCCAAAACTTCAAAAATCTTTTCAATTGCTGGAACAACTTGATTATTGATATAATAATCAGCATCATAATTCCCCTGCTTAACTTCTTCAGGCAATTTTGATCTATCCCTTATTATTCCACCACCACTAGTAACAATATAATGAATGATTGTACCTGGACCAACTTCTAACCCTAAAGCTTTCATCCTTGATGCTACTGCAACATGCGGTCCAATAGAATAATAATCAGAAGTATCCTTTGTAAGCTGAGTATGAATTATCATTTTACTATTATCAACTCTTTTTTTCCTAAGGTCCTCTAAAACAGATCTAACATATTTCATTGCTTTTTCTTTATCATCTTCTTTTAAAACAATATTAAGAACTTTTCCTTGAACTTCTTTTGCAATCTGACTAGAATTTCTTCTAACAGCTTCAAAACCACGCAATTTCAAGTCACCTTTCTCAGTTAACAACGCATATTTTTTCTTAGCACCATTTGTTCCAGCTTTTGCAGAAACAAATATTCCTGCAGGATAATGCCCTTCATATTCAAGTTCCATTACACCAGGTAACCCTTCATTAATTTCATCAGCAAATTTCTCAGCATCTTGTTTAGTTTTACCCTCTAATGACATAAAACAAGAATCAGTATCAGCATAAAGAACATTAAAACCTTGTTCTTTTGCACCTTCAATTACTTTATTAACATAAAACCGTCCATAAGCTGTTGTTGAACGTGCACATTCCATTGAATACCATCTAGCTGCATAAAATCCAAGATAACCATAAAAAGAATTTGCTAATATCTTCAAACTTTGAGAACGTGCTTCAAGCAAAGCATTATTTCCTTCTTTCATTATTTCTTTAATCCGCATCCTTCTTTTTACAATATCTTCAATTAAAGTGGGAATAAAAGCTTTTTCTTCATTTGAAAACCAATAATATTCATCTTTCAAAGGAACTTGTTCACCTTTCCCTTCAGAATTTAAAGTCGCTGGAGAAATATTATGTGAAGATATGATTGATGGATACAAACTTCTAAAATCATAAACAACAATATTTTTGTACAGGCCAGGTTTTGGTTCAAAAACAAATCCACCCTTAAATGTTAATGATCTTCTTCTTCTGATTTCATCAGAATGTGGTTGTTCAGGTGCAATCTCACCATAACTTGGTGCTTGTCTTAACAAATACCATTCAACTAATTGTGAAAAACCCATCCTAATAATATCATAAGGAGGTAAGCCTACAATTTTTACCAATTCAATTATGTTTGCAATACTTTTCTGTAATAATTTGTATGTAAGATATGAATCATGCAAGTTATATTCACAAAACTTACTCAATTTTTCAGGTTCATCATCCCAAATTTTTGCTAAATTATCAAGCTCAACATCAATCTTTTTTTCACCTAACAATTCATAAGCAACATCATTTAATCCAAACATTGAAGTATCTAAATTAACCCTTAAGATTCTTTTAATAAACTTAAAAACATCTATATGGGCAATACCAACTAATTTAGCAGTTTCAAAACGTCCCCTCTTAAAACATTTAAGTTCTGAACCATCTAAACCTAAATCAAGTTTAATCTTATATTTTTTGGCTCTTGTTTGAATATAAGGAAAATCAAAACCATCAGAATAATAACCACACACAACATCTGGTTTGTACTTCTCAATAATTTCTTTAAACTTATCAATAAGATCAACTTCACCATCTACAAACTCAACATAATCTAATTCTGTTTTAAATTTTTTCCATGTTATAACCTTCTTAAAGTCTTCACCATAAAAAGATATCATCAATACAGGATTAACATCTGGCGCAATACCTTTTCCATTAGGATTATAAGTTTCAATATCTATTGCCAATATTTTAGGTGTTTCAAAAATTTCATCAGAATCCTGCTTAATCTCTTTTATTTTAAAGGTTGAAACCTTAAAACCCATGTCAACTTTTTCACATTCAACATCAGTTAAAGTAAAAGGAATAATATTCTTATCAATCAAGTATCTCCTTACAAATACGATATCATATTCAGTAATTAATTCAATTATATCCCAATCTTTGATTACATCCCTTATTATCAAAAGATGTTTTGGTAATTTAGTAAAAACTTTTAATACATTAACAACTTTTCCAAGATACTTCTTATTTACATTTTCTACCCTAACAACTTGGACAGGGGTCCCTTTATCATCAACTTGAATCTTAGAAATCTTATCAGCGACCTCTTTATTCCTAGGTATAACATAAAGATATGGTTCAAAATCTTCGTCTACAACACAAACCCTATGCCCACCTAAAGCTTTACCAAATAACATAACAACTGGTTTATCATCTATTATCTTGTAAGTTACGTCTATTGGATAAAATTTTAATAATGACATCTTTTTTAGTAATATTTGTGCATATTTAAAGCTTCTGCACTCTAAATATTTATAAATAGTCTGCATCTACCTAAAGCTTATGTTTCAGGTACTTCAAAAAAAGAAACTGGCAAAAGATGTTTATTTGCTTGAGATTGAAGCGCCAGAAATTGCTAAAAAAGCAAAAGCTGGACAATTTATAATTCTAAGATTAGATGAAAAAGGCGAAAGAATACCATTATCAATTTCTGATAAAACAAAAAGAACAATTACAGTAGTATTTCTAGTTGTTGGTACAACAACAAATAATATGTCTAAGCTAAAGAAAAAAGATAAAATTCTAGATGTTGTTGGTCCTTTAGGAAACCCAACAGAAATAGACGAATATGGCACTGTTTGTTTAATTGGTGGTGGTCTTGGTATTGCACCAATTTATCCAATTGCAAAAGCAATGAAAAAAGCAAATAATAAAGTAATAACAATATTAGGTGCAAGAAATAAGAAATTGATCATATGGGAAGATAAACTCAAGAAAGTCTCAGATCAAATAATCATTTGTACTGATGATGGCTCTAAAGGTATGAAAGGTTTTGTAACCGATGGTCTTAAAGAACTAATTGCAAAAGAAAAGCCAAACAAGATATGGATGATAGGACCACCAGTTATGATGAAATCTGTAGCAAAATTAACAAAACACCAAATTAGAACAACCGCTTCTTTAAACCCAATAATGGTTGATGGTATGGGGATGTGTGGATGTTGTAGAGTACACGTTGGAGAAAATGTTAAATTCGCATGTTGTGATGGTCCAGAATTTGATGCACATTTAGTAGACTGGGATGATTTAATCAACAGAAACACAATTTATTCAGAGGAAGAATGTAAAAAAGGAGGATGTAAAAAATGAGTGAGGTCAATTTTTGCCCATTTTGTGATGCACCACAACATAAGATATTAGCATGTAAAGAAGATGTTTTCTTCTGTAAAACATGTAACAAATTCTTTAACCTTAAACATCTAGAAGTAAATTGTCCTAAATGTAAAGGTTCAGATTTTGAGAAATCTGATTTTCCTACACCAGATGGACAAGCTGTATTTCATTGTAGAAAATGCAGCAAAACATATTCAGCATCTGAATTTCTTAGCAACATAAAATGAAAAGACTAAACATGCCTACACAACCATCCGAAGAAAGGATTAAAAATTTTGAAGAGGTTGAACTAGGCTTTGAACCAGAAGATGCAATCAAAGAAGCAAGAAGATGTTTACAATGTACAAAACCTGCTTGTGTTCATGGCTGTCCAGTCAAAATTAACATTCCAAAATTTATTGGACATATAGCTAAAGGTAAATTTGATAAAGCTGCAAAAGTAATAAAAAAAACAAATAACCTGCCAGGTGTCTGTGGTCGTGTCTGTCCTCAAGAGGATCAATGTGAAAAAATTTGTATATTGACTAAAAAAGGTTCAGCTATTTCTATTGGACAATTAGAAAGATTTGCAGCAGATCATCAAAAAATCGAAGATGCACCTTTGATCAATAAAATAAATAAAGAAATTGCAATAATTGGATCAGGGCCTGCAGGGTTAACAGCAGCAGCAGATTTATCAATTATGGGTTATCAAGTCACTATATATGAAGGCTTACAAAATGCTGGAGGTGTTTTACGTTATGGTATTCCAGAATTTAGACTTCCAAATAAAGTAATTAATGAAGAAATTGAATATATTAAGAAATTAGGTGTTAAGATAAAAACAAATCAAGTTGTAGGTAGAATTGTTTCAATCGAAGAACTTCAAAAACAATACAATGCAATATTTTTATCTCCTGGGGCTGGACTTCCACATCTAATGCATATTCCAGGTGAATCTTTACCAAATGTTTACACAGCAAACGAATTCTTAACAAGAATAAACTTAATGAGTGCTTACAAATTTCCAGAATATAATACTCCAATAAAAAAAGCATCTAAAACAATAGTGATTGGAGGCGGAAACGTAGCAATGGACACAGCACGTTCAGCAAAACGTTTAGGTTCTGATGTAACTGTTATTTATAGAAGATCTTTTGAAGAAATGCCTGCAAGATTAGAAGAAGTTAAACATGCACAAGAAGAAGGCATACATTTTCTGCTTTTAACAAACTTAGTAAGAGTATTAGGCGAAACAAAAGTTGAAGCTGTTGAATGTATTCAAATGATGTTAGGTGAAGAAGATGGTTCTGGGAGAAGAACACCAATTATCATTGAAAACTCAGAATTTAATATTGATTGTGATCAAGTAATCATTGCGATAGGCTCATCACCAAACCCATTAGCTACAAAAAACACACCAATTGACCATAACCCGCAAGGTTATTTGTTTACAAATGAAGAATTAATGACATCTCGCGAAGGAGTCTTTGCAGGCGGAGACATAATTGGCGGAACATCTGGCCATGGTGCAACAGTAATACAAGCAATGGGTGATGGCAAAAAGGCTGCAAAAGCAATTGATACATTCCTAAAACAAAAGAAATTAAGTGAATTTGAAGATAAAAAAGAAGAAGAATAATCTATTTCTCTCTCTTTATATTTAATGAATTATTTTAAGAATATTTATATATGTCTGATTTATTAATATTTAACAATGAAATACTTTGATTGTATAATTATTGGTGCAGGACCTGCAGGACTATTATTAGCAAAAGAACTCTCTAAAATGCATAAAGTTCTAGTTATTGAGAAAAATAAAATTGGGGAAACCAATAAAAATTGGCTAACTTACAAAGACCGTTGGTTTAAAGAAAAATTTCCAAAAACATTTATTGAAAATGAGTTCAAAGAATGGTCTGTTCAAATGAAACATGGAAAAAATTCAAATCAATTCATCATAAAAGACAACTTCATTTGTTTTAATGAACATAAATTTCTTAGTTGGTTAGCAAAAATATGTTTAAAACAAAAATGTACAATTAAAGACTTAACAACTTTTAATTCTTTCATAAGAAAAAAAGACAAATTGATTATTAATAAGACATTTACTACAAATTTACTTATAGACTGTACAGGAATAGACTCAAAGATAATTAAGAAGTACAATCTTATCGATTTACCAATTTACATAAATTGTTTTGCATACATTGGTAAATTTAATCATTTAAAGAACACAAATTACTATTGTCTTTATCGAAATAAGAATCGGCACAATTATTCTTCCTTTGGTTTTACTAAAATTGCTCCAAAACTTGCTCAATTACAATATTTCAAGTATTCAAACAATAGACCAAATTTAAAAAAATATAAAGAAGAGATGTTATTGGCACAAAAAGATTTTAGAATACCCAAACATAAGCTTGTTGAATTAAAAATAGCAAGTTACCCAACAGGACTACTGAAAAAAAGAGAACTAGATCATATTATACTTTTTGGGGATGCAGGATTTTATTCGCCCTCTCTTAACGGAATGGGATTTAATGAAATACTAAAACAGTATAAAAAAGTAGCAAAACATATTTCCAATTGTATCAAAAATAATTTGTATCTTGAAACTAATCTAAAATTACCTGATAATATTGCTGATAATATTAATAATCTATTATTCAGGCTGTTGGGTTTAATAATTAATGACATCCCACAAGATGTTCTTAATGAAATATTCACAGTCATAAATAAATTGTCACAATCAGACATAAAGAAAATAATGAGAAATGATGTAACTGACAAAGAAACAATTAAAATATTCAAATTATTTTTTAAATATCTTGATTTAAACAAACTAATAAAGTCAATTCAAAAACACCACGCAAAATACATCTTGAAAACAATATTTGAATTAAATAACGACATAATAACCGAAGAGACCCATAACCTCTTTTTCAAACATCACAAAATAAGAATTAAAGATATGTATAACTAAATCTATTTCTTTTTCCTATACCAATAAAAAAACAATCCAGCAGTATAAAGATATTGAAATATAAACTGTACCCATTCTGGTTTAGAATACCATCCAAACAGAACATACAATGGAACACCAACTACTCCTTCCTTATGATATAAAGCTGTTTTAGACAAATCAAACGCTTTAGCAAAGATAGGATTCTCAGGTTCAATCATACCTAATGCTTTTGAAGCTGACAACCCTTCATGTATACTATAACCTAACAAGAATCCAGATTGAAGTATTAAATATGCTAAAGTTATTGTAAATATTGTCTTTAATTTTATCTTAACAATTGAATGATATATTAACATAACAAGTAAAACAGAAACGAACAATCCCAAAATTACTGGCAATATTGTATACTTACCTGCAAACGAGAATATAGCAATCTCAGCACCTTCTCTTGCAACCATAACAAAAGCAATCCAAAAAATTCCTTTCTTTGTTAAGTTCAAAGCAGCTTTATTCTCAATATGTCCTTTAATCTCTTTACCATGATTAATCATCCATATTATAAAAGTTGTAATTAAACCAACTGCAACAAAACTAGCTACACTCTCCCAAAGTTTTGCAGTTGCATCAGTCCCACCAATAAATGAAGATATAGCTAAAAGTATAAATCCAAAAATAAATGATGCTATTACCCCTGCAGACATACCATGCCAAACATTTTTCTTTAATTCTTTATTATTAGTTTTATCTAAGAATTTTAATAGTATTACAATTATTAAGAACGCTTCAAGACCTTCTCTAAAGGCCATTATAAATGCTTGTAAAAACGGTTCCATTTTATTAGTTAGGTATGCCTAACTTTAGAAAAGAGAAGTAATATATAAAGGTTACTGAAATATAAAGCTATTAAATCCTTTAGACATAATCACAAATTACTGCAGGAAAGTTATCCTCAACTATATTTATTCCTTGTTGTGCAATTATCCTATCAACAGGATTATCATGCATCATTGATACAACTAAATCACAAAGCCACTTTGGAACATCCACAAAATCAGTAATTGGAAGAAATTTGCCATTGGCTATCCCACTCCAATTTATCCCACCTTCATCATTCAAATATGGATGGTTCGCCTTACCAACAAGACATTCATATAAAGTAGCTCCAAGAGAAAAAATATCAGTAGCAGGTGTTAGTAATGATTCGCATCTGTGTTGTTCAGGAGATTGATAAGGAAAAGTTCCATAAACTTGTGTCCCATCAAAATTATATCTAATTTCAGAATCTTCAAAAATTGCCAGTCCAAAATCAAAAAGTTTTGCAAAAGGTTTAGAGCCAGAACTTATTAATAGATTACTAGGTTTCACGTCTCTATGAATAATATGTCTGTCTCTACCATCTGGTGTAGTAAATGTATGAATGTAATGCAAAGCTTTCAACATATCATAAGCAACCATTACCACAGGATCTATACTATCTTTACCCATAAATGGTTCTGAAGTATCTGGCGTTTCACCAAAATATTCAAAAAGTAATGAACCACAATAACCATCATAACATCTAACAATTGTTTTAGGAATTTCACTATCTGAAGAAAAATACCTATCAGTTTCTCCATTAGTACCTATCCCAAAAAATCTATGATACATGTGCCTTTCTACTTCAATTGATAAAACATGTCTTCTATATCCAACTTCACAATCTGACACAATAAATGGATGTACTAGCTTTAATGCATAATCCCCATCAGAATCTTTAATATGATAAACCCTAGAAGTAGCTCCAAAATGAGTAGAACCTAAGGTTAAATCACCTAATGAAGTCCCTTCCTCAATTCGCCCTTTTTTTTCTAATGCTCTTATTTCTTGTATTAATTCTTTTGATAAAGTTATCATATAACGAGAGAAGAATTAAATAATATTTATAAATATAACATACAAAATAGATTATAAGTCAGTTGGATATATTTTAATAAAGAATTAATTCTGTTTATTTTAAAAATTTACTAAAGAAACACAAATAATTATATAATCACTATTTGGAAAATGTATATAAAGCTTTATAAATAAAGTATGTATACAATATGTATAATGCAGTATATAATTACTAAAAGAATAGCAAAACATGGTTCTCAAGCAATTATAGTTATACCTAGAATTCTAGAAAAAGAACTAAAACCTGGAACAATCGCTAAGATTACAATAGATACAATAGAGAAAGATTTAAATTAATAATTAAACAGATAAAATAAAATGGCAGGATATAAAGGACATTCAATTTGGGATGAAGAAGAAGATAAATACGCAGCTATTAAAGATCAAACAGAAATAACCCAAGATTATTCAGGTAATGATGATTACAATTCCTCTGATGCAAAGTCAGATTATAATACTGGTGCTGATGAAGAAAAAGAAGAAGAAAAAAAGGAAAAAGAACTAACTGAATTTGAAAAAACAATAGAAAAAAACAATCCTTCAAAACAAGAAGAAGGAGAAGAAAAAGGAATTACAACTAAAGCTGCTGAAGAACTTTTTGGCGGAACTGACGATAAACCAAAAGAAAAAAGAGCAAAAACAAAAGATATTGAAGACGCAATAAAAAAAGCAATAAAAGAGGAAAAAGAACTAATATTTATTGATTAAAATGGGATATGATAATTGTTACACACCGGGTGGAGAAGCATTATACAATCTAAATAGTCACGGCGATGCAGGAGCAACCCACAATAGTATGGTAAACGCAGACTTACCAAGCTATGCCCATGGATTTTACTCACCTTCACAACATGAACAATTGTCTGATGTTAAATACAGTAAGATAGAAATTGGTTATGATGAAAATCTAAGAGAAATTAAACAAGCAGTAGACGGTCCACCATTAACTGCATACATACCAAGGATTACAGAAAGTCAAGATACTGGCTCAAACTTGCCATCTGTTAAAGAAACAGATATTGTTATTAGAAATCCAAACAGAACAATTGTTGATGAAATTCTTAAAGCACAATCTGAAATTGTTGGCCAAAAACTAAAAATTGAACAAACTGAAGTTGAAGAAATAATTATTAAGAGAAGAATTAGAAAAAGGTCAATAACTTTAGAAAGAAATAAATAAGCTTGAGTCCTATAGTAATATTATGTACAAAGATATCTATAAGTTCTTTGTGATTAGTTTATTAGTGATTAGCTTAACATTTGTTTCTTTTATTACAAATTTTAATTATGTTTTAAATAATAAAGAAACATACAGCACAATAGAAGATCAAGAAACTAATGATAAAATTCTTGGTTATTATCAAGATAAAGACAATTTAGATGATACAAAACTAAATCAAAGAGAAAAAGAACATCTAGCAGATGTTAAATCAATAATAACTGCAATGCAATCATTCAACTTTTTCCTAATATCATTAACAATAATAATATTATTTGCATTATTCTCAATTTATGGTAAAGAAATAAACCTTGGAAAAGTCTTGATTACAACAGGCATAACATCAATCGCCTTGATTGGAACGTTCTTAGTTGCTATACTAATCAATTTTAACGCAACATTTACTTTAATGCATAATTTATTGTTCAAACCAGGGACATGGACATTTAACAACCAGACTGAATTATTAACTAGAATCTACCCAATTGAATTCTTTTCTAGTTTTGGAAAGAATCTAGGAATAAATATTATAATTACAAGTGTTGTAATCATAATTTTAGGTATTATAATCAAAAAATTTATATATGGTCCAAAGGCAGTAAAATAACATGAAAACAATAATCGCTGGAAACTGGAAAATGCATAAAACTGTTAAAGAAGCAGTTAATTTTCTAAAAAAATTAAACAAAATTATGGATAAGCCTTCTAATGTTGAGATTATTATTTGTCCTAGTTATACTTGTCTTAGTGATGCAGTTAAAGAATCAGGAGAAGTTGATATTGGAGCACAAAACATTCATTTTGAAAAAGAAGGTGCATTTACTGGAGAAATATCAGCAGATATGCTAAAAGAAACAGGTATTAAATATGTTATTATTGGACATTCTGAAAGAAGACAATATTACAATGAAACTGATGAAACAGTTAATCTCAAGATTAAAACTGCTTTAGCTAACAATATTAAACCCATTGTTTGTGTTGGTGAAAGACTTGAACAAAGAAAATCAAACAAAACCAAAGAAATAATCTCAAAACAAATTAAAAAAGGCTTAGAAGGTATTGATGTAAACAAACTAATAATAGCATACGAACCTTGCTGGGCTATAGGTTCTGGACTTACAGCAACCAAAGAGCAAGCTGAAGAAGTACATTCTTTGATTAGAAGCTTAATTAATTCTGATAAAGTACCAATACTTTATGGTGGTTCTGTAAAACCAGAAAATTCTAAAGATTTACTTTCACAACCAAATATTAACGGTGCTTTAATTGGTGGAGCAAGCCTAAACCCAACAAAATTTAACCAAATAATTGAAAATGCAAGATAAAACAATAAATCCAACACTTGAACCTCAACCCACTGAGGAGTTTAATGAAACAGAGAAAGTTTTAGCACAGCAACAGCCACAAACACCTGCAAAACCACCATCTGAAGGAAAGAAATTTACTGCAAATATCATAAAAATAATCATAATCATTATATTTTTTTATCTTGCATATCTAGTACTTAAATCAACAGGAATACTTGACCAAATATTACAAGGCGTTGGCTTATTAGATAGTATAGGGAATTAACATGAAAAAGAATCCAAAAGTAATTGAACCAAAATCAGATAATCCTGATCCACACCATCATGAAAAAGAAACTCATTTCCTAGCAAAATTCATATTTATAATTATATTAATAAGCATTGTAGCTTATGTTGTATACACAACAGGATTTATAGAAAAAATAATGAGCTTTTTCTAAGGAACTATAACATATATCTTATGTAATTTATCATAGTCTGCAGGATAAGTATCTGTACAATCATCATCAATAATACCAGGGACCCTACCATCATCATAACAAGCCCTTACATTAAACACATAAGTTCCAGCAGGAGCATCAATTACTTCAAAACCTACTAAAAATTTATCACTTTGATAATTATCTATTGTTCTAGTAAAAACAAGTCCTCTTGAAGTGTCTGAACCATCACCAGCAGTTGTTCTAAGCCAGGTATCTGGATAACCACAGGACTCTCTACCAAAATCAGGTGCTATACCTAAACCTGGAATTTCACCATCACACAACAGACGATTATCAGAAGCAAACGCTTTACTAAAATTAATTGACACTCTAAACGTAGCAGGATTTATTCCAGCAACATTCAATATCCCCATACCAATAGTATCTGCTTTACCATTATATATCTGTGCCCTTTCAAAAGGGATTGCAACTCTACTACCATCATCCATTAATTGTTCGATTTCTGCTTCTGTACGTTGATCAAACACTAATTGCATACCTGTGGCTTCTGTAAAAAACTTATTTGCTATCCATATACCAAACCCAAATATAACTATTGAAATTATTATTATGATCAAAAAATTCATACTCAATTCAATTGCTGCTTTTTTATCCATTGTTTAACTTGTTTTTTAAGCTCTTCTTTGGTTTTTACATTCCTTATAATCAAATCAGGTTTTAATTTCTTAAACTGTTTATTTTGTTCTGAAATAACATTATTTATATGTGTTTTACTGTAACCTTTGTTTAATAATCTTTCTGTTTGAATTTTCTTATTAGATTTAACTAAAATTATCTTATCACAAAGTTTATCAAGATTTAACTGCACTAATAAAGCTGCATCAATAACATAATTTCCTTTAGCTTTTTCTTTAACTGATTTAACCATCTCTGGATGTACAATTTTATTTAATTTATTTAGTTTAATTTTATCAGAGAAAACAATATTTCCTAACTTTTTTCTATCAACTTTTTTATTCCTAATAATATCTTTACCAAAAATCTTAACAATATCTTTTTTCTTTTTTTCTAAGATTTGATGCCCTATCTTATCTACATTAATAACATCTTTACCAAGATACTTAACAACTAAACTTTTACCAGATCCAAAAGTTCCAGTTACACCTATTATCATAATAATTAATTTAGAATTAGTTTATTTAAACCTTGTTAAAAAACAAAGGTCAGGAACGCTACCATCGCATGCTCCTGACAGATTTGTGGATAAAAATCCACCCCCGTACTTCTACTATTTGAGCGTGTTTTCTCATTTATATAGCTAACGGTTTTTTAATCAGAGATTAGTATACTGGTTGTAAAAGATATATAGCAAAGGCAACTAATTTTGAAATAAATCTTGCCTTTGCTTATTACATAAAGCAAACATATGTTGGATAATTATTTGCTTTTCATATAATACCAAAAGATATTTATAGTGTTATTCTTATTATCACACAAATATGGTGCAATTAACAATAATAGCAGCATTTCTTGCAGGAATTATATCTTTTCTTAGTCCTTGTGTTTTACCCTTAATTCCTGGATTTCTCGCATATCTTGCAGGTACAAGTCTTAAAGAACCAAACAGAAAAGAGATGTTCTTGCACAGTTTGATATTTGTTTTAGGCTTTTCAGTAATTTTTGCAATATTAGGTGTAATTCTAAACACTTTAACTGATATTTCAGATAGTTTACAAACTTGGTTAGCAAGAATAGCTGGATTAGTGATAATTTTGTTTGCTTTACATCTGTTAAAACTGATACATATTCCTTTCTTAGAAAAAGAACATAAGCTAAAAGTCAAATTAAAAACAAATTACTTTACTTCATTTGTATTTGGTGCTGCATTTGCAGTTGGTTGGACACCTTGTGTTGGAGCAATACTAGGTTCAATATTAGCACTTGCAATTACTTCACCAGGATTAAGTTTCTGGCTTCTTATGAGCTATGCATTAGGATTAGGCATACCTTTCCTTTTAGTAGGTTTATTCTCAGACAAAGCAGTCAAACTAATCAGCAAATCAGATAAGTTCCTAAAATACTTCAATATTGTTGTGGGTGCTTTACTCCTTATCATAGGAATACTAGTATTCACAAATAATCTAAACCTTGTAGCTAACTTTGAAATACTAAATCAATTCTTATTAAAATGACCAAAACAACCCAATTCGTAATAGTAGTTATTATAATAATCTCAGCGATCATATTTCTAGAAAATAATAAAACAAGTTATGATCAAACAGGTGTAGAAGTTGAAGAAATTGCAAAAAGTTCATACACAGAAACTATCAAACAAATGCCTAATCTTACTCAAGCAATTGAAGAAATGCCTACTGATAATACAGAAAGAATACAAGAAAAAGAAAAAAAGTTTAAGAAAGCAGTTGAACTAATAGATCCAGACGGATATATTAATGTTGATAACATTACCTTAAAAGAACTTGTTGGTGAGAAAATTATATTAGTTGATTTTTGGACATACTCTTGTATTAACTGTCAAAGAACATTCCCATACTTAACAGCATGGTATGAAAAATACAAAGATGATGGATTTGTAATTGTTGGTGTTCACACACCAGAATTTGAATTTGAAGAAGATTATGATAATGTTAAAAGAGCAACTGAGAAATTCAACATAAATTATCCAGTTGTTCAAGATAATAATTATTACACCTGGCGAGCTTATAAAAACAGATACTGGCCAAGAAAATATTTAATAGACATTGATGGATTTATTGTTTACGACCATATTGGTGAAGGTGATTATACAACTACTGAAAACAAAATTCAAGATCTATTAAAAGAAAGAAATGAAGTTCTAGGTATAGAACAAGACTTTGAAACAGACATTTCAAAACCAGAAGCAGAAAGTGTTAACCGTCAAAATGTAAGAACACCAGAACTTTACTTTGGTTATAAATTTTCAAGAGATCAATTAGGTAATAAAGAAGGTTGGATTAACAACGAAATTGTTGAATATACACCCCCAGATTTCAAGAAACCAGATTTCTTTTATTTAGAAGGTTCATGGTTAAATAATGCAGGAAGTATGGAACTTCAAGGTCCTGGAAAAATTTATCTAGAATACAAGGCAAAATCTGTTAATTTAGTTGCAGGTAGTGTTGAACCAGTTGACATAACAATTACTTTAGATGGTAAAGAAACAGAAACCATTAGTGTTAAAGAATTTGGCCTTTATAGAGTTGTTGATGAAGAAGAACATGGTTCACACACATTAGAAATTGAATCAAATAAAGGTTTAATGGCTTATACTTTTACTTTCGGATAAATTTCAAAATCTCATCTCTTTTACTTTCCATCATTTTCTTAGATTTTGCTTCTAAATTTAAACGTAGTAAAGGTTCAGTATTAGAAGGCCTAACATTAAACCACCAATCATCAAAATCAATCCTAATACCATCTAAATGAGATATTGAACCATTTTTATAGATTTTAGCAAGCTCTTTCATCTTTGCTTCCTTATCTTCAACTTCAGAATTAATCTCACCAGATGTAAAATACTTTTTCAAAGGTTTAATCAATTCTGATAACTTCTTATTCTTCATAGAAAGTAAATTAACAAGCTTAATAAAAGTAAATATTGCAGAATCAGTATTAAAACATTCAGTAAAATAAAAATGTCCAGATAATTCACCTGCAAAGATTGCTTTTTGCTTTCGCATTTGATCTTTAATAAACGAATGCCCTACTCTTGACATAGCAGCTTTCCCACCAAACTCTTCGACTTTTTCTTTTACAATCCAACTACTTCTAAGATCATAAAGAATTAATCCCCCTTTTTTCTCTTCAAGATATTCTTCAGCAATTAAAGTTGTAATAAAATCTCCTTCAACAATATCTCCACCTTCTGTGATAAAAAAAGCTCTATCACCATCACCATCAAAAGCAACACCAAGTTCTGCTTTAACTTTTTTCATTCTTTCTCTTAACTTATCTAAAGATGAAGCTTTCAAAGGATTAGGATCATGGTTTGGAAAATGTCCATCAGGTTTAAAAAATAATTTAGTTACTGTCAAATCTGAATCATCAACAACAGCGTTTGCTGCAGAACCCACCATACCATTAGCACAATCAATCACAACTTTCATTGGCCGCCAATCCTTAACAAACTTTTTCAAAAATTTATGATACTCATTTTCAACATCTTTTTTAATTATCTTACCTTTCTTTGCATCTTTAAAATTATCATCATAAACTAATTGCTCAATCTCTTTAATACCAGTATCACCAGATATAGGAATTGCTTTTTCTCTTGTAAATTTAAACCCATTATACTCTTTAGGGTTATGAGATGCTGTAATCATAATTGCACCAGGAGCTTTTAGAAAATTAACACCAAAATAAGTTTTAGGGGAACTACACAAACCAATATCAATAACATCTGCCCCTTGATCAGTTATACCAGAAGTTAAACCATCATAAAGTTCATCTCCACCAAGCCTACAATCTCGACCAACTACAACGCTTTTAATCTTTAAGAAAGTAACAAACGCCCTTCCAATCTTATAAGCTAATTCCTTATTCACCTGTTTAGGATATAACCCACGAATATCATATGCTTTAAACGGTTCCATAAAAGTAATAAGAAACAAAGCCTATATAAAATTTATGAAATGTTAATATATTATTCTTCAAAAGCACTTTTAGTTTCCTTCATTAAAAGTTTACCATAATCCTTAAAATAAGCAGCTGGCCAAGCAGCCATAAGCTCACTAGGTGTTGTATCACCTCTTAACATATGTACTATTGCATCAAGTGCAAAAGGTTTATGAATTCCATCTTGAAATAATTCAGCAAGTGCTACAGTACCTTCTGCCTGTGAATTACAAATATCATATAATATACGCCCGTGTTCTTTTCTGTTATGAACATACACTTCAACAATAGGTAACCTATCATAATGTCCTGTCCCATCACAAATTTCACAGGTCTGTCCTTTTCCAGGTTCTCTACCACGATAAACAGGAATATTTCTTGCCCATTCTATAAAATCAGTATATATCTTTAGTTCCCCAGGTTTTTCATGATCAATATCTTCAGGACACTGGAAGAGATATCTTATTTCATCCCCTGTTAAAAAACCTTCTTCTTTACAATTATAACAAACTTTTCTTAACAATGTTTGTGAAACAATCCCCCTTAAAGCAGAATTAAGTGTTGGACCTGTAATACCCATTTGTGCCATCCTTGTTATTGCTTCTTCAACACCTGATGCGTGAAAAGTACTAAGAACAAAATGTCCTGACAACGCAGTCGCAAACATATCTTTACAAACTTCTGCACTTCTTGCTTCTCCAATAAAAATTACATCAGGATCTTGACGAAGAATATATTCCATAGCTAAACCATATGTTAAAACACCTTGCTGTTTAGGATCAGTTGAAACCCTAAATTGAAGAGCATTAGGCATGAGATATTCAACAGGGTCTTCAAGAGTAACAATATTCTTTCCGTTATGAGTCATAGCAGCAATTTCATTGATTGTGCTAGCAACCGTAGTAGTTTTACCTTTTCCTGTTCCCCCAGTAACAAGCACAATTCCACTATCCCATTTAACTAAATCTCTAATCTTAGCTTGATCACTTTCCCTTAATCCAAGATTAGCTAAAGCGCCATCAACCTTCTTAGTTTCTAATAACCTAACAACAATTTTATACAAATGATCATTTCCATCTAAACGCGCCTTACCATTAGGTTCTCTAGCCATTTGCATAGTAGACAATCTATACTGAACACCAGAATCATCTTCAAGAACAAGTCTATGTTCTGCGGCAATTAAATCTTCATCATTAACTCTATTACCATTTTTACCAATTCCATCAGTAAGTAAATAGCTAGTAACATCATCCAATCCTTTAAGAGAAACTTTATCAACAAGAATCATCACACCATCAACCCTCATCTTTACTGCACCATAACCCTCTTGTTCCCTTGGTTCAAAATGTACATCTGATGCCCTAATATCTCTAGCAAACCTTAAAACACTTTCAACATACTTTTGAGCATTTGAAGTAACACCTTGCACAATTCCCTCAGGATTTTCAGGATTACCAAGACTATTTCTAAGATCTAAACCAAGCCCACTATAAACTTCAATTTTTTGCCTAAGAAATAAACTATATGATACTGTTCTCCCTTCTATAGCCTCAACTACAGGAAAACCATATCTAGCTGATAAGTCTTCCTGAAAAGTAAAATTCGTAAAATCTGGCGGATCTCTTGTAGTAATTACTCTTAAAGCAATACTATCTTCATCCATACCATCAACAATTTCTTCAAGTAGAAAATCAGTTTCACCAGCTTCTGCAGCCCTTTCAGTAAAAGTCTTTCTTAACGTTTCAAAAGAAATATCAGGCAGTGCCATGATATAATACAGATTTTTCGGCTTAAGAAACTAATTTATATAAAACATATAATGAATATAATGCATATAGTAAAGATAATTAATATATTCAATCATCAATATTATCAGCTGCACTCAAACCTTTCCACAACTTTCTTGCTCTTTCAAGCCGTTCCATATTGCCAGTATCAAACCATTGCCCAGAAAAAGGAAATCCTCGCAAACGACCCATTGCAGCAATCTTTGGAAATATATCTGTTTCAAACATTTGAAATCCAGGTCCAATCATATCAATAACTTCTGGTTCAATAATGTAAAACCCAGAATTAATTAAATTAGAAGGTGCATCTTCTTTTTTAGGTTTTTCAACAAACTCAACAATTCTTGACCCATCTAAACGCGCAACACCATATTGAGAAGGGTCTTCAACAGTTGTTAAAGCAATTGTAACTAAAGCATTTTTTCTTTTATGTAAACGATACATTCTTGGAATATTAATATCTTTAAGCTCATCACCATTAGATACAATAAAAGCACCTTTTAATTTATCTTTTACCAATCTTAAAGCGCCAGCAGTTCCAAGTGGTTCATTCTCTTCAACATAATCAACATTAACACCAAACTTAGAACCATCTTCAAAATGACCCATAATTTTTTCTTTAAGATAATTCACTGAAAGAATCATATTGCGGATACCATATTTCTTAAACAAATCAAATAAATGTTCTGTCATTGTCTGGCCTTGGATGTCTACCAAAGCTTTTGGTGTCTTAAGAGTAAGTGGCCTTAATCTTGTACCCTTGCCTCCAGCTAGAATTACAGCTTTTTGAGGTAAAGTAAAGCCTAATGATTTCTCAAGTATTGCTTCAATCTCTTGACTCCTATTCTTAATCACTTCTCCATCAATTCTATTATCTAACTCAGTTAACAAATCCTCGTCTAGAGTTATAGTGATTCTTTCTTTCATCAAATAATGTCAATAAATCCCAGTATATAAATGTTTCCATTTTCGTATGATATGGTATGATAATAGAAAACTTTATATAGAAAGCCCAATATTTCTAATTCAGGTGGCATAATGGCAATTACTGGATGTAAAAAAAAGCAGATTGCGGTATTGACCGGCGGTGGAGACGCACCTGGTTTAAACGCAGTAATACGAGGAATCACAGTAAAAGCAATTTCTTTAGGTTATGATGTTATAGGATTTAAAAAAGGGTGGGCAGGTCTTCTAAACCAAGGCGAAACACACCCACTAGACCTTGACCAAGTAGCAAGCATCCATGTAACAGGTGGAACAATATTAGGAACTTCTAGAACTAACCCATATAAAGAAGAAAATGGTGTGAACCAAGTTAAAGAAAGTCTAAAAAAACACTGTTGTGAGGCGATTATTGCAATTGGTGGTGAAGATACTTTAGGTGTTGCAAACAAACTTAACAAAGATGGAATTAAAGTTGTAGGTGTTCCAAAAACAATTGATAATGATTTATCAGGTACTGACTACACATTTGGATTTGATACATCCGTAAATATCGCTGCAAAAGCAATCAGAGATTTACACACAACAGCAGAGTCCCACAGAAGAATTATGATTGTTGAGATAATGGGCAGACATGCTGGATGGATAACAATGCATGCTAGCATTGCAGGCGGAGCACATATCACATTATTACCTGAAGAAAAATTTGATTTAAATGAAATTTGCAAAGTTATCAAAAATAGACAAGATAAAGGCAAAAACCATACAATCATTGCAGTCTCAGAAGGAGCAGTTCCAAAACAAGGAGACATGGCCTTACAAACAAAAGAAAAAGATGCATTTGGTCACGTCAGATTAGGAGGAATTGCGCAAGGTCTATGTGAAGAACTTGAAAAATCGTGCGGACAAGAATGTAGACATGTTGTTTTAGGACATTTACAAAGAGCAGGTGCACCTTCAGCATTTGATGTTGTTTTAGGCACAAGATTAGGAGTTAAAGCAATGGAACTTATTGATAAAAAAGAATTTGGTAAGATGGCTGCTCTAAAAGGAACAGAAATTGTTTCAGTTGATTTACAAGAAGCAGTAGGAACATTAAAAACAGTCCCAAAAGAGTTTATCAAAGAAGAAAAACTATTTTGGGGAATTGATGATTAAATAAATATAAGAGGGATAAATATGCCATTTATAACAAATAAAGAATTATTGAACAAAGCTATGGAAGAGGGTTTTGCATTAGGTGCTTTTAACATTAATAATATGGAATTAGTACAAGGTATTGTTGAAGCTGCAAAAGAATTAAATGCACCTTTAATATTACAAGTATCAAAGGGGGCAAGATCATATGCAGGAAGAAATTATATTATGAAACTTGCTGAGGCAGCTTTAGAAGACTCAAATTTACCAATCGCAATACACCTTGATCATGGTCCAGATTTTGAACTTTGTAAAGAAGTGATTGATGATGGATACACTTCAGTTATGATTGATGGAAGCCATTTTGAGTATAAAAAAAATATGGCAATAACAAAAAAAGTTGTTGACTATTCACATCCCAAAGGAGTTGCAGTTGAAGCCGAACTTGGAAAACTAATTGGTGAACAATTTGATGCTGGTGAAGGTGGAGCAGTTGCAAAAAGTGCAGTTTACACAGATCCAGATGAAGCAAAAGAATTTGTTGATAAAACAAATTGTGATGCTTTAGCAGTTGCAATTGGAACTTCGCATGGTGCTTACAAATTCAAAGAAAAACCAAAACTTGATTTTGAAAGGTTAAAAGCAATCAGAGAATTAGTTAAGATACCTCTAGTATTACATGGGGCTTCTTCAGTACTTCAAGATTATGTTAAGATTGCTAATGACCATGGTGCAGAAATTCATGGCAGTCAAGGCGTCCCAGAAGATCAAATTAAACAAGCAGTAAAAATTGGAGTACAAAAAGTTAACATTGATACAGATTTAAGATTAGCTTTAACAGCAGGTGTTAGAAAAGCTTTCACAGAAGACCCAAAGAACTTCGACCCAAGAAAATATTTAGGCCCTGCTCGTGATTTAGTAAAAGAAGTGGTGATGAGAAAAATAAAACTATTAGGTTGCGATGGAAAAGCAGACCTATTTTGAGGCGAATAAAAATGAATAAAATAAAAGTTGGAATTGTTGGTTATGGAACTATTGGAAAAAGAGTTGCAGATGCAGTCTTATTACAAGACGACATGGAACTAGTAGGAGTTACTGCTCATAGCTACAATTACAGAATGATTTCTGCTAAATTAAAGAATATTCCAATGCATACAATGAATGGTAGTATTCCCCATCTACAAACAGTAGGAAACTTTGATGATTTGTTAAAAAAAGTTGATATTGTTGTTGATTGCAGTCCAAAAAAGATCGCATCTGAAAATATTGAAAAACATTACAAACCACATAAAGTTAAAGCCATAGTTCAAGGTGGAGAAAAACCACATACTACAGAAGCAAGCTTTGTTGCACAATGTAATTATAAAGACGCTATAAACAAAGATTATGTTAGGGTTGTTTCTTGTAATACAACTGGATTGTCAAGAACATTAAATGTTATTGATAAAAAATATGGTATTGAAAGAGTAGATGCAACATTAATAAGACGTGGTGCAGACCCATGGGACATTAGACACGGTCCAATTAATGCAGTTGTTCCTGTTTTAGAACTACCATCTCATCACGGACCAGATGTTAAGACAATACTTCCAAATATGAACATATTTACAACAGCAGTTGCAATTTCATCCACATTAATGCACATGCATAATGTAATTGTAGATTGTAAAGAAACTCCAAATGTTGATGAAGTTATCAAATTACTTCAAGATGAAACACGTATTAGAATAGTTGATAACGAAAGTATGGTTAGGTCAACAGCAGAGATTATGGAACTTGCAAAAGATCTTGGAAGAAACAGAGCCGACATGCCAGAAATCGTTGTATGGCGTGAAGGAATTGGAGTTTCAGATAACAAACTATTATTCATGCAAGCAGTACACCAAGAATCAGATGTTGTTTGTGAAAATATTGATGCAATCAGAGCAATGATGGGATTTGTTGATGCGGAAGCATCAATTAAGAAAACCAACGAAACATTACAGATTGATATTGGAAAATATTAATTTTTTTTCTTACTTTTCCCCCATAAGTTATAGAAAAACTTCCCATATTGTTCAGCATTCTCTTTACATATGATAACAAAAACTCTAGGAATCTTTCCCCAATTAACTGTTGCAACAATATCTCTTACAATAGCAACCCCTGTGGGTATTATTTGATCAGTTATCTTAAATTCATAAAAAGGTGTATCAGAAAAGTTCATATCTTTAATTGCTAACTTATCATCTTTATTACAAAGAATCTTTGCTTTGGCTTTCTTTTCGGCCCTTTTTTGATGAAATTTTCTATACATTAAAGAAATATTATGATTAATTGATTTATCGCCAAAAGTTAAAGCTAAATATTCATCTTTAGGGGTTAATTGATTTAATATTTCATTATAAAAAGATTTCAGCCCTTCAAAACCAACATAAACCTTAACTTCTTGTTTCTGTTCTTGTAATCTTTGTTTTTGTAATAATTGAGGAAGAATTTCTTTAAAATCATTTTCTTCTTTTTTCAGTTGTTGTTCTTTATTTTTTATATAATCTTGAATTCTTCTGGGTGATGCTGCTTGAAAATATTTAATATTTTCTTTTATTACTTCTGTTACTAACCCTTTTTGTTTTAATTTCTCTAATATTTCATAAACTTTTGATCTAGAAACTTGAGATTTTGTAATTATTGGTCCACTAGAAGTATTTCCTAGTTCCAACAAAGCAAAATATACTTTAATTTCTCCCTTTGTAAAGCCGATGTTCTCTAATATTGCTTGCATATAATTTATAATTAATCAAGAATATATAAACATTTGCTTTGTTCACCCTATAGGGGGAAATAAGATTGATATAGTTATACTCATTACCACATATTGTGATGAAATATGGGATGGTTAAAAGATGATGAAGACAATGAAGAAGCACAATATGAGAATTATCCAGCTTTTTGAAGCTCCAATTCTCGTACAGCATTGCTGTTTGGAAACTGTTTTATCTTTTTATTAATTAAAGAAACATAATAATCCTTTTTTTCTTTAGAATACTGAGCATTATTTCTAATTACAATTCCTGTTTTACCTATTTTCTCATTTAATTCCAAAATAGAATTCCTAACTGTTTCATGAATTGGATAAACAAACTTAATCCCTTTATTATTTTGAAACAACCTACATATACCTCTAGTAGAAACTAATTCATCACCATGATATGTTTCTTGAATAAACCTATAACCTAAATAATTATCATCCTCAATTATTGTTTTTATTTTTAACAAATCATCTTTACTAATAACTTCATCTGCATCTAAAATCAATATCCATTCACCAGTAGCTTTACTAATTGAAAAATTTCTTGCAGCAGAAAAGTCATCACTCCATTCAAAATCAAATATTTTCAAAGTAAACTCTAAAGCTATTGACTTTGTATTATCCTTAGAACCAGTATCAACAATAACAATCTCATCAACATAATCCTTAACAGAATTTAAGAACTCTTTTAAAACAATTTCTTCATCTTTAACAATCATACAAAGAGATATCATAATTCTTCAGCAGTCATACAACCCGCCCTCTAAGATCAAAAGTAGTTATTTCATCTATTTTAACATTAACTTCATCACCTAAATTTAAGACTGCTTTCAAAACAATGGATTTATATGCAGAATTCCTAGCAATAAAAGATCCTTCTTTTCCAATTTCATCAACTAAAACTTTACCTTTCCACCCTAACCATTTTTCATTATTCATTCTTGAAATATTACTAAAAATCTCTGTTAACAGCCGAGATCTATTCTTAACAACACCACCAGCAATCTGACCATCCATATGCGCAGCCCTAGTTAAAGGTCTTGCTTGAAAACGTGAGATATTCAATATCCCAGGAGTAATTTTTCTTATCAATTGTAATGAATCATCAAATTGTTTTTCTGTTTCACCAGGAAAACCAACAATAACATCAGTTGATATTGTAATTGAAGGGATTGCCTGTTTAAACTGTTCAATTATTCTTTCAAACTGCATAACATTATACTTTCTGTTCATTTTTTCTAGGATTTCATCATTACCAGATTGAACAGGAAGGTGCAAAAATTTGAAAACTTTAGGATGTTTAAAAATTTCAATCATTTCATCAATTATAGAAAGTAAATGTTCAGGATTCATCATGCCAATTCTAACCTTAAAATCTAAGTTAATATCTAAAATTCTTTTCATTAAAGCAGGAAGTTGACTTTTATCATTATTTTCTAGACCATAAGCGCCGTTATCCTGAGATGTAACCCAAATTTCTTTACAACCAGAATTAACCGCTTCTAAAACTTCTTTAGCAATAATCTCAGGCGGATATGATATTAAATCACCCTTAATCATTCTAACTGAACAATAAGCACATTCACCCATACACCCAGATAGTATTGGAACAATACCAACAATCTTATTTTTCCTAACTTTTGGCATTCCAATCTTAAGATCTGATTTTTTAACCATTAATTCAACAGAATTACCATTAAATGTTTCCTCAACAACATCAACTATACTATCAATATTATGTGTGGTAATAATTGAAACATTTTCATTAACTTCTCTAATCTTAGGCAACATATACTTATCAACACAACCAGCAATAATTAATTTTTTACCAGTTTCAGTAAGCTTTCTAATTTCTCTTATACCTGTTTCATCACCTTTAACAGTACATACATTTAGTATAACAATATCAGAATCATCTAAATTACTAACTATTTCAAACCCAGATTTTTCTAATAAGCCAGCCATAATTTCTGATTCAGACTGATTAGCACTACAACCATGTGTTTGAAAATATATCTTTGTCATGATGTATAGAATTAACTTTAACTTTTTAAACATATGCTCTTAGAAAACTTTATATATGGCAAAAATTCCTAAAAAGATATGGATGAAAGCCCAAAAAAACAAGGAATATTATATGCATTACTTCACAGAATGAAGCCACATCATCATCACATGAATTTTCTATTAATTGCTATGATTGTTTTAGTAATTATTCTTGTAATACTAGTCAAACCAGCTTTATTAGGATTTAAGATTTCAAAACAATTTGAAGAGATTGGTGTTGAAGCATCAGATTTTATAAGACAAGCAGATAAGACAAAAGGTGATTTAAGAATTGCAGAAACACAGTTAGAAAGTTGTAAAGGTCTTAATGAAGATTATTTGCAAGATACAGCTGATGAAAAAGATAAAACTTTTGCTTGTGAACAAAAAAATCAAGAACTCACTTTTGATTTAACAAGAGTTGAAACTGAATTTGAACAAAAGCAACAAACAATCCAAGCAGAACTCACTTCATTACAATCACAATACAGTGAATTAGAATCAACCCATAATACAGTTTTAGAGAATTCTGCAAACAATATATGCTGTAAAGCTAAAGTTGATAACAAAGACATAGATTCATACCTAATTTCTAATGGAAAAATAGTTTGTACAATCGGAGAAGGGGAAAGTATTAATTGTTGATTTATCCCTACTTTTGAAATATATGAATTAAGTTTGAGGGTTTAATTGAGTTAAATCTAATGGATTAATACCTTGTGAGAAATCTCTTGCTGTTTTATAAAATTGTACATTTGGACCCATGAAGATTCTGT
Source organism: uncultured Methanosarcinales archaeon (assembly GCA_964534665.1). Taxonomy (GTDB): domain Archaea; phylum Nanobdellota; class Nanobdellia; order Woesearchaeales; family JAHJBD01; genus JAHJBD01. Next base: position 27,246 of record CAZHRT010000013.1, read on the forward strand.
TTGAAAGGTTGTGGGTATATTCTTTAGCACCCTCAACATCAGCACCACCACCAAGATCATAAACATCATTAAAGCGCACCTTTCCAGTTATACCTAAACCCCGAATAAAATCTAATTTTTGGACTTTATCAGGACCAACATAGAGAAAACCGTTCCCTCTTCCCGCTGCTTGGCATGTTTGTTCAAAAACAACAGCTTGTTCCCACATGTCCCTATTACGAACAGCATAATTCCGTTCATGATAGCTAGTCAGTGACATGTAGAACTTTGTGTTCTCAGGAAATTGGGCAATGTAATCAACACCTTCTTGGCCTTCTGGAAGAAGGTAACCATTAGTTGTTACTGTTACTTTTGGAACTCCTACTAATTCATTAACAATTTCTGCTAATCTTGGATGTTTTAATGGTTCTCCGCCGATAACTTCTATCTTTTTTAAATCAGGAAAAAGTTCTAAAAGAAATTGCATATCTTGTTCTGTTAGATTAAGTGTCTCATCCATGTCCCGCCATTTCTTCATAAAGCAAAAATAACATGCAAAAACACATTCATTTGTTACTGAAATCTCTGCTCGATTAATTTCTTCTCCATCAGCCATTTTTTTTGGGATTCCAGATATTACTTAAAAATCTTTACAAAGAGAGATATATAAAAAATTAATTTAATCTATTTAAGATGAAAAAAGCTATTTCTTACACTTCAACTTTCTCAGAAACATTATATTTATCAAAACTCTTAACTAAATTCAAACAATCAATAATGTCACTTGTCCCCATAGAATATAGAAGGCTCTATATATTTATAGAATTAACGAATTAATCCAATACATAACCGCATTTCTTGCAGTATATTTCATCAGCCTTTTTTACAAGGTCTTTTGAGCCGCAGTCTGGGCACGATGTTGCACCTTCCGCTGCAATGCTTTGAACTGATTTTTGTCCAACCATTTTAATCTTTTCTCTTTGCAACTTCATGATTACAATTGTTGCACTTCATTATAAAGTAAGTTGCACCACTAATTTCTTTTTTACTCAACTGTACAAGCTCACCTTTTTTGCACATTTTGCATTGATATAACGTTACCATTAGTACCACCCACTATAGTCACTAATATAGATTTTCATTTATAAAGCTATCGAAAATTAGCCATAATATTTTTAAGATAAGGTATATTTTATCCTTACATGGTAGAGATTATCAAAGCTGATAAGATGGGATTTTGTTTTGGAGTAGATGATGCTGTAAAAACAGTTAGAGAAGCAATAAAAGAAAATCAAGGTAGAAAAATATTTCTAACAAACGAACTAATACATAATCCAATCATTAACCTAGAAATGAAAGAAAAAAATATAATTTTCCTAAATGAAAATCCAGAAGAAGTAAAAAAAGAAGATGTTGTAATAATCCCTGCTTTTGGCATAAAAAAAGAACTATATGAAGAATTAATTCAAAAAGGATGTAAAATAATTGATACAACATGTTCAATTGTTAGAAACGTACAAATCAAGATCAAAGATTTTAATGAAAAAGGTTTAACAACAATATATTTTGGTAAAATTGGACATGAAGAAACAGAAGCAACAGTTTCATATGCAGATAATTACCTAATATTTACTAATCAAGAAGATATTGATGTTTTATGTGAATATTATAAAACAGGTAAAGATCCACTTGAACATTTCAAAGAAAGAGTTTCTAAAAATTTCAATATAGAAAAATTAGATAAGATAGGAATTGTAGCTCAAACAACAATGCTAAAAACACAAGTTGAAAACTTCTTTAATCAAATACAACAAAGTAAAGCCAACAACAATATATCAAAACAAGATACCATTTGTGGAGCAACTCAAGTTAGACAAAAAGGAGTTGAAGAATTAGCTGAAAAAGTTAAAATTATCATAGTTATCGGTGGTTATAATAGTAGTAATACAAGAAACCTTGCAAAGATTGCAAAACAAAAAGGCATAATCGTATATCATATTGATGGTAACCCAAATAAAGTTACAAAAGAAAGTATAAGTTATCAACCATTAGACTCAGATCAAGAAATAACAAAAGAAAAGTGGTTAGTTTATGATAAAATAGGTGTTACATCTGGAGCTTCAACACCAGATAAAGTAACTGAAAAAATTATTGAAAAGATTTCTAATTTCTAAAACAAACCTTTAGCTTCTTTTATCATTTGCTTTGCTTTATCTAAATCATTACTATCAGAAAAAATTCTAAACACTCCTGCTTCTGTCTTAGAAACTCTAAACCAAACCCAAGATGAATCATCTAAATAAGCTTTTAATCCACCAGTAATATCACCAGTCTTCTGTATTTTATAATTCTTATTTTTATAATATTCTTCAATTTTATTTCTTATTTTATCATAATCTTCTAGTTTTATTGATATTTTCTCACGTAAAGTAAAATATTTGGGTAAATCATCAATTAATTCATTAAGTGACTTATCCTTCTTTTGAATTATCTTAAGTATTGAGATAAGAGTTAAAATTCCATCCCTACATCTTGAAGGAGGATAAATACCACCAGATGAAGAACCTTCACCACCAATAGGACTATTAACTTTCAACATTTCATCAACAACATTAATTTCGCCCACTTCAACTTCTTTTAATTCAGAACCATGCTTAGAAACAATTTCTTTAACAACACCAGAAGTTGCATCATTAGTAACTACTGTTCCTTTCTTAGAAGAAAGTACATCATCTACAATCAAAGCAAGCAAATATTGTCCAGAAATTACTTTTCCTTCTTTATCAACTAATTCAACTCTATCAGCATCACAATCAAATCCTGCTGCAAGATCAGCATTGTATTCTTTAATTACATCCTTAAGGTAAGATAAGGATTCCTGATTAGGTTCAACTTTATGAACAAACTCACCAAGTGTAGAATTAACTAAAATAACTTCAACACCTAATTCTTTTAATATATTTTCAGCAAGATACCCTGTTCCACCATTAGAATCAATTACAACTTTTACATTTAATTTAACATCTCCAACTACTGATTTAATAAAATCATAATATTTAGCTATACAATCATCATTTTTATCTTCAACCTTAGTTTCTTTTTTCTCAGAACAACACAATTCATGACATTCATTAATTAAAGCTCTACTATCTTCAACACGCAAAACAGCTCCATCATTATCTAAAAACTTAAACCCATTAAACTGTGGTTCATTATGAGATGCAGTAATAATAACTCCACCATCTGCATTATATTCTCTAACTGCATTCTCAATAGCTGGTGTTGAAGCAAAACCAACATCAATTACATTAGAAAAACAACTAATTAACTCTTTCTTAACATCTTGTGCAGAAGGTCGTGTATCTGTTCCTACCACTATAATAGGTTCTTTTGCAGATTCCCTAGATAAAAACTCAAAAAAAGCAGTACCATATTTAGCAATAACTTCATCTGTTAAATCCTTACCATATACTCCACGTATTCCTGAAAATGATTCAACTAACATAACTACTCTTAATTAATAATTCATTTATAAAGTTTTACTGCTAAAATCAAAACATTTATATACTATAAATTCAGAATTTTAATATCAAAAGAGGGTGGTAGAGTGAGTAATAGAAAAAGCACTAAATTGCAGAGTGAAGAGGAAGAATTTATTCTAGAGAAACTTGATATACTGCCGCCACCTCCACCACCACCAATTCTAAAAAGATCTCAAAAAGAAAAACTTAGAGAAGAAAGTCAACTTAATCTTGAACATATTAAAGAACTCAAAAGAGAAAGACAAGAAAAAGAAAGGCATGAAAGAGAACTCTTCAAAGAACACGAACTTAAAGAAAAAATAAAAGAAAAAGAAGAACGGCTTATTGATAAAGAAAAACATAAGCTAGAGATTCTCAAAGAAAGAGAAAAAGCAAGAAAGGAAAAAGAAAAAGGAAAAATTGAATTAGTTAAAGCAAAAGAGAAAATTAAAAAGGAAATTCTTGACGAAAAAGAAAAAGAAAGAGAAGTTCAAGAAAAGGAAAAAGAAAAAAAACTTAAGCTTAAGAAAATCAAATTCTTAGACAAGTCTAAAAAAAGAGAAATCTTCTCAACAATCAAATCTATTAATAGATATATAAGAAATATTCACAAACATGAAAAAATTCTAAGTTATGATGAAGAAACACTAGAAAAACTTAGTTCAAACCAATTATCTAAAATTCATCTAGACCTTAAAAGAGATAAAGAACTTGAAAACTTCTCAAATAATATTACAAATAAGATACATCATTTTCAAAGCATTCTTAGATCAAAAAAGTGTTTTCTTAACCTTGAAACAGAAGAATTAAAAAATAAATATTCTGATTATAAATCACTTCTTAAAACTGTACGTAAAGATATCCTATCACAGTTAGATCATGTAACTGATATTAAAAACAAAAAAATTGCTATCGAGCTTAACAAACAAAAAGCATTAGAAAATATTAGAAAAAAAGAACTAGCTGAAAAAGATACAGTTCATAAGAAAAAAGAACAAGAAGAGCTAAAAAAGAAACTAGAAGAAGGTAACGAAAAAATAAAAATTGCTAGACTTAAAGCCGAAGAGCAAAAAGAAGAAAGAAAATTACAAGAAAAAGAAAGATCAAAAGAGAAAAAAGAAAAAGAAAAAATCACTGAACTTAAAATTAAAGAAAAACAAGAACAAAATCTAAAAGAAAAAGAAAAGCTAAAGGAAAAAGAACAAAAAGAAGAAGAAAAACTTGCAACAATTAGAGCTAAAGAAAGAGAAAAAGAAAAGAAATTACAAGAAAAAGAAAAATTAAAAGAACAAAAAGAAGAAGAAAAACTTGCAACAATTAGAGCTAAAGAAAGAGAAAAAGAAAGAAAATTACAAGAAAAAGAAGAAAGAAAAAGAGAAAAACTTGCAGCAATTAAAACTAGAAAAAGATTAAAAGAAAGATTAAAAGAGCAAGAAGAAGAAAGAAGGCTTACTGCAATTAAAGATAAAGAAAAAGAAAAAAGAAAAGAAGAAAAAGAAGAAAAAATATTAAAAGAGCAAGAAAAAGAAAAAAGACTTGCTATAATTAGAGAACAAGAAAAAGAAAAAACAAGAAAATTAAAGGAAGAAAGAAGAATAAAGGAGCAAGAAGAAGAAAAAAGGCTTGCAATAATTAAAGAGCAAGAAAAAGAAAAAACAAGAAAATTAAGAGATGAAAGAATATTAAGAGAGCAAGAAGAAGAAAGAAGACTTGCAATAATTAAGACCAAAGAAAAAGAAAGAAAACAAAAAGAAGAAAGAAGACTTAGTGCCATTAAAAATAAAAATAAAGAAAAAGAAAGATTAAAAGAAGAAAAAAAACAAAGAAAACTTGTCAAAATCAAAGCTAAAAAACAAGAAAAAGAAAAAAGACTAAAAGAAAAAGCGAGGATCCAAAAAGCCAAATTAGCTAAAAAACAAAGTAGAAAAAAAGAAAAACAAACTAAAACTATTGATAAAAAAGAATTAATAAAACCTAAACTTGATATAAAAGGAATTCCTCCACTTACAAAAGAAATTAAACCAATAAAAGAAAAGAAAAAATCTAAGAAAATTAAATTTAATTTATTTGGAAGTAAAGAAGAAAGAGAAAAGAAAAAGAAAGAAAAGGAAAAAGTAAAGCAAAAAAAGATTAAAGAATTAAGAAAACAAAAAGAAGAAGATGAACGCATAAGAAAAAAAGAAGATACAGAAAGACAAAAAGAAATTGATAAAAAAGAATTAACAAAACCTAAACTTGATATAAAAGATGTCCCTCTACTTTCAGAAAAATTTGAAACAATAAAAGAAAAGAAAAAATCTAAGAAAATTAAATTTAATTTATTTGGAAGTAA
>CAZHRT010000013.1:33177-36325 GCA_964534665.1 uncultured Methanosarcinales archaeon
GAAAAAGTAAAGCAAAAAAAGATTAAAGAATTAAGAAAACAAAAAGAAGAAGATGGACACATAAGAAAAAAAGAAGACACAGAAAGACAAAAAGAAATTGAAAAAGAAAAAAGAATTGAACATAAAAAACAGCTTTTAATAGAAAAACTACATAAAAAAGCAAAAGAAAAAAAGAAAGGTATCAAAGAAAAAATTAAAACTGATAAAGCTCGGAAAAAAGAGATTTCATCACTAACTAAATCATTAGAAAATAACATTGCGACTATTCATAAAGGTCAAAAAATAATTGACAAAAAAGATCTAAAAAAACTTAAAAAAGAAGACTTAACAGTTATTAAAAAAGATCTTAAGACAGAAAGACAAGTTGAACACGAATTAGCACATATTAAGATATCTGTAAAGAAATATGAAGATCTAGTTGAAGCAGGAAAAACAAATCTAGGTCCAAAGATTGAAGAATTAAGCGAAAAATACAAAGAATACAAATCAAAGTCAAAAGGCCTAAGAAATGAAATTATTGACAAATTAGATGAAGTTGATAAACTTAACAATAAATTAGGTCAAATTAAGAAAGAAAGAATTCTCAAAAAAGAAGAAGCCAAAATAGATAAAGATGAATATAAAGAAGAATTAAAACTAGAAAAACTAGGAAAAGCAAAACAACATAGAGAAAACCTAATTAAACTTGAACAAGAAAAAAGAGAAAAAGAAGAAAAAGGAATTTTAGCAAAAAGAGAACAAGAAAGATTAACTTCTTTAACAAAAAAACACAAACAAAGAAAAGAAATTCAAAGTTTATTTAAAAATATAAAAGATAACTGGAAAAAGAAAAAAGAACTTAAAGAAGAAACAAAGAAACTAAACAAAAACATGCAGTTAAATCCTCCTGAACTAGAAGTTAAAGCTGCTATTGAACAAGTAAAAGTACCAAGTATTCCCAAAAAAGAATTAAAACTTTCAAGGAGTAAAATAAAAAAGATTAAGCTGCCTATCAAACAAATGGAAGAGCTTGAAATTGGATTTAATAAAATCAAAAAGAAAAAGGATATAAAAGCACCAAAAATTGATTTGCTTCCAAATATGGAGATAGAATTACATCCTAAAAAGACTAAAGGAAATAATCCATTAAAATATATGATGAATAAAGTCTATGATTCAAGAGCAGCTTTAATGAAATTTGATTTTAATTTAGCACAAACAATCTACGTTGAATTATTACAAGAATATAACAAACTTAAAGACCATCATAAAGCAAAAATCTATGAGCATATTAAAGAATTATATGAAGAAAGAAAATCTGCTGAAAAATTATTTAAAAAGTAATAATATTTTATCAACTTTTTCTAATAATTTTTTTTGTGTTCCATTATTATCAATCTTATAATCAGCTAAATCCATACATTTGTTAATTTCTTGTCCACCGCCAAGCTTCTTATTTTCAAGATCATCTGATTTCTTAAATTCTTCAAAAGTTTCAGGATCTCCTGGCCGGTTACGAGTCTTTAATCTTTCATATCTTATTTTCTGGGATGCATCTACAGCAATTAACTTAAAATCATCACGCTTTCTTAACTCTAAGATTTCGTCTGCATTTCTTGCTCCATCAACAAACGCCTTATCTGTTTTAATCTTTTCTAAGAGCTTTTTAGCTAAGACCCCTTCATTATTGCTCTCAATTCTTAAAAGGTCTCCAACCTTCTGCAAATTCTTCCTTGTAAGCTCTAAACCACGATTTCTTGCTTCTTCTTTAATAACATCAGAAAAAACATAACCTTCAAATCCTTTTTCCTTAAGATATTCAGCTACTGTTCCTTTACCAGAAGCCATTGTTCCTGTCAATCCGATTAGCATTTAAAATAAGTTATAAAGATTATTTAAAAAACTTACGCCAAAAACTATATAAACATTCAATCTTTACTTTTTTTGGGGAAAATGAAAGCATACTTAGATATTGTTAAAAAAATCCTAGATACAGGTATTGAAAAGAAAGATAGGACAGGTACAGGCACAATCGCTATTGCTGGTGCTATATTTGAACATAATATGGAAGATGGTTTTCCCTTGTTAACAACAAAATCTGTTCCATTAAGACTAGTAGCATCTGAATTAGAATTCTTTCTAAAAGGTATTTCAGACAAAAAATGGCTTCAAGAACGAGATAATCATATATGGGATGAATGGTGTAGCCCTTTAATAGTTCCATATGCACATGATGAAGAAACTAAAAAGAAAATGTTTGAAGAACGAGACCTTGGACCAATATATGGATGGCAATGGCGACATTTTGGAGCAGAATACAAAGATTATAAAACAGATTATACTGGACAAGGTGTTGATCAAATTAAGAGATTAATACATTTACTTAAAACAAATCCTAATGATAGACAAATGCTAGTCCTTGCATGGAATCCAATGGATGTTGAAAAAGTAATTCCACCATTCTGCCATTACGGATTTCAAGTTACAGTTTTAGACGGAAAATTAAATTTAATGTGGAACCAACGATCAATTGACGTTGCTTTAGGCTTACCATTCAACATAGCATCTTACGGTTTACTTTTACATTTACTTGCAAAAGAGTCTAGACTAAAAGAAGGAAAATTAGTTGGATTCTTAGGAGATGCACATATATACAAAAACCATATTGATGGGTTAAAAGAACAATTATTTAGAGAACCAATGAAACTCTCAACAATAAAAACTAATAATTTCACTTCAATTTTTAACTGGGTATATACTGACTCAGAAGTTGAAGATTATGAACATCATCCAAGAATAAAATTTGAGATAGCCGTATAAAATGACAGATATAGTAGTAATCGTAGCAATTGCACAAAATAATGCAATAGGAAAAGATAATGATATTCCTTGGCATATTAAAGAAGATTTTCAGCATTTTAAAGATAAAACAATTGGTTTTCCATGCATAATGGGTGATAAAACTTATGATTCCTTACCAGTTTTTGCAAGGCCCTTACCAGGAAGAGAAAATATTGTATGTACTTTAGATAAAGATTACAAAGCAAAAGGGGCTACATTATTCCATGATTTTAACCAAGCTATTGAATATGTTAAAAATAAAAATATAGAAAAAGCTTTTGTGATTGGTGGAGCAACAATATACAAGTTAGGTATGAATGTTGCAGAT
>CAZHRT010000014.1:0-35265 GCA_964534665.1 uncultured Methanosarcinales archaeon
TGTTCAATTGTTGGTAAAATTAAACCACCATCTGCTTTAATTGTACCAGTTGCTTTAATATTACCATCAACTTCAAGTTTTTCAGAAGGTGTTGATGTACCAATACCAACCTCCCCAATACCATTATCTTGTAATATTAAATTACCTTGTCCAGTAAATTCAATTGCATTTAAATTATAAGCACTAGCAGCACTCTGGATCTCAAATCCAATAGTCAGTTTATCATTAGAATCCATAAATTCTTTATTGAATCTACCTTCAATTGAAATTAAATTATTTGAACCAGGAGCTAATCCATCCTTTCTAACATGTAATCTCGAACTTGGGGTGATTTCACCAATACCAACATCACCCTGTCCAGTTATGGTCATTCTTTTTTCTAAAGTATTAAATTGAGTATAGAAATCCATTGCACTATTTGTTGCACTAGTTCCACTCCTCACAATTTTTACACTTCCTGCACCAGATCCATTAATAACTAATTCTGAATCACCAGTACCTGTCCCGATCATTAAATTTCCCTTTACATCTAATTTCTCTTGAGGAGAGGCTGTACCAATTCCAACATTACCACCCATTATTGCCATAACTCCACTATCAGTAATAGTAGATGAAGTACCAGATAACCCAATTCCAACTGAATTAACACCATTTACATTAATACCACGACCTAGTGCTGTTGAATAATCTTCATTAGCCTTTGTATAATAACCAATTGCTGTTGCACGAGCACCATTAGCTTCAGCACCAACTCCAATTGCAACAGAATCATCTTTAGTAGCTTTTGCTCCATTGCCAATAGCTACTGCTCTTTGAGCATTTGCAACTGTAGCTGCTGTACCTAATCTCAATAAAGCATATGATTCTGTGTTATCATGTTCAACATCAAGCTTTGCTCCAGGTAATGTTGTACCAATTCCAACATTTCCATCAACATAAACAATATGACCTCCAGTTGCACCAGTAGACCATTTACCACTACCACCACTACCTATACAACCATTAACATCACAGATTGTACCAGTTGCTATAACATTACCAACAGAATCAATTCTCATCTTCTCAGATCCTGGACCATCTATTCTAAATGAAATTGCTGAACCTTCCTGTTCATTATTAATATCAGCGTCAAGAATTAGTTGCCCACCTTGATATGCACCTATTTGTACATCTGAATTATCATCTTTATCAGTTAATCTTATCGCTGGAACATTATTTTCTATATGAAGTGCTAATAATGGATTAGTTGTACCAATTCCAACCTTGCCGTCATGAGTCATCATCATTTTTGGACCCTCAGTCGGGTTATCAGCCAAAAAACGAATGTCCCCTGTGAAAGCATAAAGATCTAAATGACCTGAATTAGATACAAGCCCAAATGAATCTGCTATCCAAGGAGCCGCATAATTTGAAGGATATGAATATACTGAACCACCAGCGTCATGAGATGCTAGTCGCAGCTTGGTACCTGATCCACCCCCTGTATTTGTATTATTTAATATCATTATAGGTACGGAATTCCCAACATTTCGTTCTACATGCAATTTTGCATTTGGAGTTGCTATACCAATACCAACATTACCATTAACATAAGAAATATCACCCTCAGTACCATCAACATCAGAGAATTTACCGCCAACATTACTTAACTGTGAACCATCACCAATAAAAGATGTAGCCTTAACATTACCAACAACATCAAGACTTTCAGAAGGTATTGTTGTACCAATTCCAACATTACCTGATGATCCATTTATAATCAATCTATATTGATTATTTGTACCTAATCTAAGATCAGTATTTTCTCGATTCATTAACACAGCAAAATCATTAAATGTATATCCAACATCAAATCCATCATTCACAGCACTACCAGAATCCATATTAGTAAAACGTGCATAAGAGTTTTCATCAGATTCTTTATGCACTTGCAATATTTGTTGAGGTGCCTCTGTACCAATTCCAACTTTACCATCGAAATCAAGTCTCATTAATTCATCATTACCATTTAAAAATCTAATTGGTGAATCTTCATTATGTTGAATTTGAAGTTCAGCTAATTCACCATTTATTTTTTGTGCCCGTATTCTAGAAGTAGGTGCTACTCCGTTTTGTACCCAAAGAGTCATTCCTGCAGATGCTGTATTACCACTAATAAATTGTCCATCTGAATAAACTGTAATCTCTGAAATTTGATCACTATCAATTCTTACTTCCCTATCAGAAATATCATTACCTCCCTTAATACGAAGTTTATAATTACCTGGGTCTATACCAATCCCAACTTGACCCCCATCTGTAATTGTTAGAGCTCCCGCTATGGTACCAGCACCAATTTGCTCTGCTGAATGCCCTGGATCGATCTGTGCCCAGGCAAACATAGCCGAAGCTATTAGCATTATTAGCACTAATACACTTTTTTTCATATTAAATCCCTCCTAACAATTATTATATTATGAATATGATTAAAGAATTCTACAGTTGCCACTATTTTATTTAATTTCATTCTTAATGTGTCAAAACCTGCCTAGTATCTTTAGATAACTCACTAAATACATTCTTATTTTCACTATTTAACTCCCCCAAATCACTACTTTTAGAATTTTCATTTAAATTACCTTGTAGTCTTTTTAGAGTACTAACTGGTGTTGGAGCACCAGTTTGTTGATTAGGCACAGCTTGTTGTGTTTGCTGATATTGTTGTTGAGCAGGTTGCTGAGGCTGTTGAACAGGTTGCTGATATTGTTGTTGAGGCTGTTGATAAACAGGTTGTTGAGGCTGTGGACTACCAATTGGTGGAAGATTTTGTTGAGGTACAAGTTGAGCAGGAACTAATGGTGGCAAACCATTTTGTCTTTCCATATGTTTACTAACATGATGCATAAATTTCAAAGAATTAAAAATATGTGACTTAAACAATAAGAAAACAACAATTAGTAAAACCATAAGTCCTCCAGCACCCCACATCATTATCCTAATCAAACTAGTCTCAGTAGGAGATAATAATTCCCGATCTACCCGTTCATCAGTAAGTTCAGACATTAATGGATTAGTTCCATCCTGAAATTCTTTTAAATTTTGAATACCATCCTTATCAGGGTCACCTTTAGCATCATTTTTATCATACTGTAAACCATGCTTTTTCTCCCATACATCAGGCATACCATCATTATCAAAATCATATGGATATGCATCTTGACTATCAGAAATACCGTCTAAATCAGTATCTTTTTGAGCCATAACCATAATTGAAGACAATAACAACATTATCAAGAAAATGAATGACTTCTTCATTTGTCATCCTCCATCTGTTTCTTCATAAACAACTCAATCTTTTTAGAAAGCATGATAGCATTTTCTTCGCAATATTTTCTATAAGAATCGTATACTTTAGAATCTATACTTAATGTAACCTTTTTGTTAGGCATAACCAATTTTAAGAAATTACTTCTATTTAAATCTTTGTATTTCTTAAGATATACTAAATAAGTACAAAGACAGATATAAGAAATACAAGGAAATATACATACATACAAAGAAATACGTACCTAAACTAATAAAAGAATGATATTACCAAAAATCAAAGTTACTAAATAACCTATCAAGAACGACGGTACAAAAGGAATACCTTCTTTTATCAATACTTTCTTAATCTTTCCTTTTTTATAAAATCTAACTAACTTTTTAATATTTACAATAGAAATACCCAAATCTTTAGGCCCAGTTATTTTCTTACCATTAACAACTATATCTTTAGCAATCCAATCACCCTCTGTTAATTTATCTGGAGTAACATATTTTAACATACAAACATTTTCAATTGCTTTAACATAAACATAAAGATAATATATCAAGATTGGAGCAAGAGCAAGAATTATCAAAGAAGTTTTTAATCCAATATCTTTTACAAAAAAAGATGCTATCAAAAATAAACCCATTACAATCAACAAAACATTTTTTATCCCATTTTTTACTTTACTAACCTCTTTCTTAAACTTTTTAAAATTCTTAATCACCAATACAATACTCCAAATTAACCCATAAGCTGCACCAACAATTAGAATATTAAACAATAAACTAATAGCAACAGGAAAACCTCTAAAAAATATATCAAAACCAATCAAAGCACCAAGGCCCATAATCATTTTACTGTCCCCCCCACCCCATTGGCCAGTATAATACATTAAGATTGCAAACAAGAAAAATAATCCAAATCCTGCCAATGAATTAACAATAAAAGTATAATCTAAGTAAACTAAAGAAAAAATTAAGTTTGCCCCAATACCTATAGCAACCAAAGAGAAATTAAGCCAATCTGGAACTTCTCTCGTCTTAAGATCAGTATAAGAACCAATAATCAAACCAATAAGCACAATAGTAACAATAATAATCTCCATAAAAAAATCTAGATATTAAATATATTTAAAGTTATTGAATTTGGTTTTAAAATTAAAAATGAGATATATAAATTCTATGACAATCTTTGCCTTAAATTTGCAACATAACCAACAAGCATTCCATTATCAATCTGATCTAAATGTGCAACTTCACAAATTACTGGAATTTTATTAGCTCTTATAGATTGAACATATTTATGAAAAGTTCTAAGATTTGCAGTAGTTGCCATTTGATGTGCATCATCATCCCAACCCATTTCAGAAGGAACACCAGGATTTGAATGAAAATGTATATTAACAACAGGACGTAAAGCAAACATTTGAGTAACAGACATATTTTCAGACAATAACCTATGACCTGCATCAACAGTAAATCCAATTTCTTCTGTATAACCTACCAAATCTTTTAATTGACGCATTTCATAACCTAAACAAGCATTACCTATTTTTGGATCAGGAACATTCTCAATACCTAATCTAAATTGCATGCCCCTTTCTTTAATGAGAGTATCCAATTCAAAATAAAGTTGCCTGCCATGTTCTGAAGCTGTTACCATGTCTGCAACCTGTTCACCTCTAATTAAATAAGCAGGTGGATGAGTTGTAATAACTCTGCCAATATCAAACTCATCATGTAAATCAGAAAGCACCTTATACCTGTCTAAAATAACTGGATGATTAGCTTTTATAGCTTGACACAAACCCTCTTCCTTAGTAGCATCAATAGCATCTTCATAAGGTAAATGTAATTGAACTTGAATATCGTGTTCCCCCGCAACATCCCTAATTTTTGCTGCAACATCTCGATTAATTGCCCAAACACCATCATTATAAGTATATAATTCAACACCATGACGTCTAAAATGTCCTGGCTTAAGTTCAACTAGATTAACTCCTTCTAAAGGAGCTAATCTTAGAAATTCATCTAAATACTTTGCATGAAATCCAACCCTTCTAACATGACCCATAATCAGTAGAGATAAACTAATCTATATAAAACTAAACAAAATTAATAATAAATATGCCTATAATCTTCATAAGGCAATTCTATTTCATTAATTTCATCAATCGTATCAAGATCATTCATCTTAATCCTTTGAGATGATATTGTATACAATACATCATCCATATACAATGACCTTCTTACAGCCCATGGTGAATTCCAATAATAATCATCTTCACCTTCTTCATGCGCAACCTTCCCCCTAACAGAGATATCATCTTTAGTTATGTCAAATACATAAGCACCTTGCCATACATCCCATTTGTAATAACCTCGGTATTCATCATAAACTCTTTCTTTAACTTCTCTGATTGGTAAAACAAGCAAATTATTTTCTTTATCAAACAAGAATGCTTTATGTTCATTCAAAGCTTCTGAATCAGTACCTGAATCTCCAATCTCAATCTTAGCAACTTGTTTAGGGTTCTCTACATCTGAAACATCAAACAAAGCAATCTTAACACCTTTGGTTGAAACTCCGCCCCATTCATTACCTTCTGTTTCTTTTCCAATACCGATGATATGATTCTCATCATAAGGATGCAAATAATCTGAAAAACCAGGTATTTTTAATTCCCCTAAGATGTTAGGGTCTTCTGGATTACTTAAATCAATTACAAAAAAAGGATCAATGTTCTTGAAAGTTACCATGTACAACCTTTCCCCAATAAACCTAGCAGAATATATTTTTTCATCAGGTGCAATATCTTCTATCTCCCCGATAATTTCCAAATCTTCATCAAGAACATATACATTATTATACATTGTACTATCTACTCTATAGATAAAAGTTGTAGTTGCAACCCTTAAATTACTTTGAAATTCATCCATTGAAAATTGATTAAGAAGATAACCTTCAACTTCACCCCTAGCTTTATAATCAATATCACCTTCATCAATACCAATTTTATGTATGATTGTTTTACGTCTTTCAGCTTCTAATTTAGCTTCATAAATTTCAACTGCATCTTCAATCTCTTCAATTAAATCAATCTTAACATCTTCATCCATGCCATTATACATGTCTTCTAATAAAATAGTAATCTCATCCCATTTCTCATAAGAATTTAAACCATCATTTCTTTCAACCTGTTTTACTTTAACTTGAACATCAGCTGGCAATAAAGGAACTACAACTTGGTAAAACCTTTCTTGGTTATGCCCTTTATAATAAGTGTAAGGCAAATTTTTCTGATATGTAATGTAGATATTGTCCTTAGAAACCATCATGGTATTTGAATAACCCATCATGTATGTTTTCGCATTCAAATCTTGCCCATTAATATTAAAACTAGCAACAGTATGGAACACATAATTAGTTTCAGGATTATCAAAATAATAAATTTCTGGTGATAAAACCTTAACATTGTTTTCCATTATAACAGGAAGATCAACATATCCGTGACTATAATATAAATCATCTTTAGCAACAAAATAAATATAATCATCAATCATTCTCGCTTCATAATAATCACCATTAACAGAATATTCTTGAACCACTTTTGGTTTTGCTTTATTAGTAATATCATAAACTAAAACTTTAGTTACACTAACATATCTATTTCTAGGCATAAAATCAAACTCTGAATATATCTCAATATCATCAGAGTCAGTTACAAATACAATTAATTTATCACCGTTAACAAACAAATTTCTTGGATTTCCTTCAATTTCATCCTCATAAACAATCTTTGCATTTTCAGCAGGAAATGCATTAACAATTACTAACTTTCCACCTGCTATAGTATAGATATACTTACCATCATTCTTAACAAAATCAGCTTCATCTACACCTTTAACCTGAACATTAGTTTCAGAAAAATCAGTTGCTCCACCATCTTTAAATTGTATAGCAGCCATAGGAACAGCCATACTATCCATTGCAGCTTCCATCATTACTCCACCCATCCTACCAAAACCACCAGAGTAACCCATACCTTGCATTTCAACAGCTTGTTCATCTAAAAATGTTCTAATTTCATTAACATTAGAAAATTTCTTGATACCTTCATCTGTATCATCAAAAGAACTAACATCATCAGTAAGTGTTACGTCAGGATCATCATGTACAGTTATATCTCCAGGGCCTATCTGACTAGTACACCCAGCTAAGATTAAAATTGTTAATATTATTCCAATTATCTTCATAACTATCACCAATAGACATTATAATATAACATATATAAATAGATTTCTTAAGTTTTAGTTTGAATTGAAGTTATTAACTAAATCTTTATTAAGATTTTTCAGTTTTCATAGTATAAATGACAGGAACAGATATAGCTAAAATTATTAGAGAACAACAATTAAAGAACCTCCCACCAAATTTAGATGAAACTGCATTAACACCTTTTACAGTAGATCCAAAAAGAATGGAAAATGGATGGGAATTAAACAAGCTATTAAACCAAGTATTTGCACAAGAAGCTCAAAGATTAGGTTTAACACCTGAGCGATATGAATATTCTAACATAAATGATATGTATACACCTGACAATCCTATATGGGACACTCATTACTTTATCTTTGACCCAGGGGACCCAATTGTAAGGGGACTTGTTGGAAACTTCATACCTGAACATCTTGGAACAGAAGGTAGGGATATGAGTGATATTTTTGCACAAACAGGTTTTGAATTTCAAGAAGTGATGTATATTTTACCTGGGGTTGATGTTGGAGGATATGGAAGCTTTCATGCTTTTGCTAATACAATCAACCCACATTTAAAAGATTACAATCTTTTTGCAGCCTATATGATATATTATGCATCTGTTAATACTTGCAAAGGATTTGATCATCTTGTTGGACTTATTGAAGGCGTCCCAGTTGAAGGCCTTGGTAGGGTAATTGCAGGAGATGTTGAATTAGATCCAGTCAGAGAAGTTGTTGACGACAAATTATACCAAGTAGAAGTCAAAGGTGGAAAACTATATATGGCGTCTGTTGCAAAATGTCATTGGAATCTTAACTGGATACCAGAAACTAAACAAGAAATCATAGATGCAGACGCAGATGAAATACCTGTAAGAGATTTAGAGGTAGACACATTCCATTTCTTAAATGGTGTAACACCACATTATTTTAGAAATCAATTAACCGAAGCATTATGGACTATTAGAAGATACCAAAAAACTGAAGAAGCAGAAACACCAACCCTACAACAGTTAACAGAATAATTATTTATGATATTTAAACATTAAATAAAACCACAACAACCACCCACCACAACCTTTATAAATCACTCAAAGTTTCTATAACTTACCAATGAAATGATGATCCTTTCAAAAGAAGGTGAATGAGGTAAAGTTTTCTTGGTCAAAAGTATTAATATAATATTAAAGGTGAAAAATATGGCTGAAAATGCAGATAAGGTATTAGAAGCAATTGAGATTGCTAAAACAACTGGAAAGATTCGTAAAGGTATTAACGAAACAACAAAAGCTATTGAAAAAGGCGATGCAAAAGTAGTTGCTATAGCAAAGGATGTTAATCCTCCTGAAGTTACAATGCACATTCCACTTCTATGTAAAGAAAAAGGTATCCCTTGTATTGAGATTCCTACAAAAGAAGAACTAGGCGCAGCAGCAGGTATTAGTGTTGGAACCGCTGGCGTTGCAATAACACAAGAAGGCGAAGCAAAAAAGATTATAAAAGAAATCAAGGCAGAATAAAATGGCTGAAGACGTAAATAAACATCTGAAACAAGAACAAGCTCCAAGAAAGAAAAAAGGTAAAGAAGAAGTTGCTGCTAAAGGCACAGTATCATTTACCAAAGCTTTCAAAGCAAATGTTGAAGAGATTATGGGCAGAACTGGTTCAAGAGGAGAAGCAATCCAAGTAAGATGCAAAGTTCTTGAAGGTCGAGACCAAAATAAAGTTTTAAGAAGAAATGTTAAAGGTCCTATACAAGTAGGAGATACATTAATGCTTAGAGAAACAGAGTTCGAAGCACGTCCATTAAACAAAGGCGGAAGAGGAGGCAAGAACTAAAATGGTTAAATGCTCATTTTGTGGAAATATATTAGAACAAGGAACAGGTAAAATGTACGTACAAAAAGATGCAAAAATATTTTATTTCTGCTCTTCAAAATGCGAAAAAAATAAAATTAAACTAAAAAGAAAAGGACCTAGGAAATGAAAGAACAAAGTTTAGTATTAATTAAACCTGACGGATTAGTAAAATCACTTACTGGTAATATTATAAGCAAATTATCAGAAACAGAACTGCAGATTATTGGTGCAAAGATAGTTGTGGTAACAAAAGAATTAGCAGAAGAACATTATCAACATTTAAGAGAAGAAAAATTCTTTGACGAACTAATCAAATACATAATGGGAGAATTCCATACTAAAAGAATTATGGCCCTGGTATATGAAGGTGAAAACGCAATTACAAAAGTAAGAAGAATTGTAGGCGCAACAAACCCTGAAGAAGCAGACACAATCTCAATTAGAGGAAAATACGGAAGAATAACAACTACTGGCGTATTTGAGAATGTTGTACACGCTTCAGAAAATGAAAAAGAAGCTGAACGTGAAATTAAGTTATGGTTTAGGCCTGACGAATTAACACATAATATTTACGAAATAGAATCAAAAAAAGCAGAAACAACAACATATTTCTGGAAATAAATAAGGAGAAATAAAAAAATGGGAGAAAAGATGGTTGACATGGTTGTCAGAATTGCAGGCAACCCAAAACAAATTAGAAATATAGCAATTTGTGCTCATATTGATCACGGTAAAACAACATTCTCAGACAATCTATTAGCAGGAGCAGGAATGATGTCTGAAGATTTAGCAGGAAAAGCTTGTGCTTTAGATTTCCATGAAGACGAATCTGAAAGAGGAATTACAATTGATTCAGCTTCAGTATCAATGGTACACAAAGTTAAAGAAGAAGAATTTTTAATCAATTTAATAGACACTCCAGGTCACGTTGACTTTGGTGGTGACGTAACAAGAGCAATGAGAGCAGTTGATGGTGCAATTGTACTTTGCTGCGCATCAGAAGGTATCATGCCTCAAACAGAAACAGTTCTAAGACAAGCATTAAAAGAACGTGTAAAACCTGTTCTTTTCATCAATAAAGTTGACAGATTAATCAAAGAATTACAACTAACTCCTGAAGCTATGCAAGAAAGGTTTATCGGTATTATTACTAGTGTAAACAAATTAATCAAAGAAATAGCGGAAGAAGAATATGGAGATAAATGGCAAACAAATGTACAAGAAGGTAGTGTAGCTTTTGGTAGTGCATATCATAATTGGGCATTGTCAATACCATTCATGACAGAAAATAATATCACTTTCAAAGACATCATCGAAGCTTACAGTACAGATGATGAAGAAAAGATTAAAGCTTTAGCAAAAAAAGCACCAATCCATAAGGTAACACTTGATATGGTAATAAACCATTTACCAAACCCAGTTACTGCACAAGAATACAGAATTCCAAAATTATGGCACGGTGAAAAAGAAAGTGAAGAAGGTAAAACAATAATCAACTGTGATCCTAACGGAAAATTATTTTTTGTAGTTACAAAAATCATTGTTGACCCACAAGCAGGAGAAATTTCTTACGGTAGAATTTTCGGTGGTACAGTGCGTAAAGGCACAGAAGCTTATCTAAATAGGGCTAAACAAAGACAAAGAATCCAACAAGTTTTCATTGCAAACGGAGCTAAAAGAGAAATTGTTGATAACATTCCTTGCGGTAACATTGTAGCTATTGGTGGAGTAAAAACCCGAGCTGGTGAAACAGTAAGCGAGGGCGAAGTAGTACCTATGGAAGAAATCACACACATTTTCGATCCAGTTATCTCTAAAGCAGTTGAAGCAGCAAGACCTTCAGAATTATCAAAGGTTGTTGAGATATTAAGAGTTATCCAAAAAGAAGACCCATCAATTAAGATTGAAATTGATGAAGAATCAGGCCAGCACTTAATGCATGGTATGGGTGAACTACATCTAGAGATTATTGAAAACAGAATCAAATCTGAAAAAGGTGTTGAAATTAAAACATCCCCACCAATTGTTGTTTACAGAGAATCTATTACAAAACCTTCTCAAGAAATTGAAGGCAAATCTCCAAACAAACACAACAAATTTTACTTTACTGTTGAACCACTTCCAGAAAATATTTCAACTGCAATTAAAAAAGGAGATATACCTGAAGGTCGGCTAAAAAAGAAAAATACTGAGATTAGAGATACATTAAAAGACCTAGGTGTTAATTCAAAAGTTGCAGAAAAGTTAAAAGATGTTTTCAAGGGAAATGTTTTCTTTGACTTAACAAAAGGTCAAGTTTACGGTCCAGAAGTTATGGAAATGGTATTAGACATGTTTGAAGACGTTATGCAAAACGGTCCTTTAGCAAGAGAACCTTGCGTAAAGATTCTAGTAAATCTTCAAGATATGACATTACACGAAGATGCAATCCATAGAGGTCCTGCACAAGTTTATCCAGCTATTAGAGATGGTATAAGAGGAGCTATGATGACAGCAGGTCCAATAATTTACGAACCTCTTCAGGTTATGTTAATTGAAGGTCCAGTAGATTTTACAGGTACTCTAAGCAAGTTAGTTAACAGTAAACGTGGACAAATAATTGAAATGGATCAAGAAGGAGCAGAACTTTCAATGAAAGTTAAGATGCCAGTAATGGAAATGCTTGGATGGAGTTCAGATTTAAGATCAGCAACAGAAGGTAGAGGTGTTTCAAGTTTAGTAGATCAAATGTTTGAACGTCTACCATCAGAATTGGCAGAAAAAGTAGTAGCAAATATTAAACAAAGAAAAGGATTAAGTGAAAGTCAAGTCGGTGCATAGAAACATTATGCTTTGGAAGGATATATAATCCAAAACATTTATAAATGAAAACCAAACACTCTATACGTCGATAATACTTAAAAACACAGAGGGGTAATAATATAAAAATGGCAAGAGAAAAACCACACATAAACATTGTATTCATAGGTCACGTAGACCATGGAAAATCAACTACAGTAGGTAGATTGCTTTTCGATTCAGGTAACATTGATGAGCAGCAAATGAGAAAACTTAAAGAGAAAGCAGAAGAACTAGGTAAAGGCGGTTTTGAGTTCGCTTTCGTAATGGATAATCTTAAAGAAGAACGAGAAAGAGGAGTAACTATCGATCTTGCACACAAGAAATTCGAAACAGCAAAATATTACTTTACAGTAATTGACGCACCAGGCCACAAGGACTTTATTAAGAACATGATTACAGGCGCATCACAAGCTGATGTTGGTGTATTAGTTGTTGCTGCAAATGATGGTGTTAATGCACAAACAAAAGAACACGTATTTCTTTCAAAAACACTAGGCGTTAATCAAATGATTATCGCTGTAAACAAAATGGACATTTCAGGTGTTGAATATTCTGAAGAAAAATATAACAAAGTTAAAGAAGAAGTAACAGCACTTTTGAAAAGTGTAGGTTATAACACAGATGAAATACCATTTGTACCAATAGCTTCACTTCCAGGAGATAATGTTGCTAAAAAATCTGATAAAATGGCTTTCTATACAGGTCCTACATTACTTGAATTAATGGACTTAGTAAAAGAACCAGAAAAACCAACAAAATTACCATTAAGAATGCCTATCCAAGATGTTTATAACATTACAGGTATTGGTGTTGTTCCAGTTGGAAGAGTTGAAACCGGAATCTTAAAAGTTGGACAAAAAGTTACAGTTGTTCCTGGTAGAGAAGGTAAAGGCGTTCCTGGTGAAATTAAATCTATTGAGATGCATCACGAACAAATGCAAGAAGCAGAACCTGGTGACAATGTAGGTCTAAACGTTAGAGGAATAGGTAAAAAAGATATTGCTCGTGGAGATGTAATGGGCGCTTCTGATGCACCACCAACTGTTGCAACTGAATTTACTGCTCAAATTGTTGTATTAAACCATCCATCTGTTATTACAGTTGGTTATACACCAGTTTTCCACATACACACAGCTCAAATTGCTTGTCAAATCATAGCAATTGAGAAACAACTTAATCCAGCAACTGGAGAAGTTGTAAAGGAAAACCCAGACTTCATCAAAAATGGAGACGCAGCAATTGTTAAAATTAAACCAGTTCAACCATTAGTTATTGAAAAACAAACAGAAATACCTCAGATGTCAAGATTCGCAGTAAGAGATTCAGGCGCAACTGTAGCAGCTGGTATGTGTATTGACCTGGTTAAAAAGGAATAATTCCCTTTTTTTTTATTATTTTATTTTCATGGTAACCATGAAGATTATCATGAGAGCGAAAAATGCAAAAAGCAAGAATAAAGATAAGTAGTATCGATATAAGCAAAGTAAACGAAGTATGTAGTTATATTAAAGATATTTCTGATAAGACTGGCGTTAACATGCGTGGTCCAATACCTCTTCCTACTAAAAAATTAAAAGTTACAACCCGTAAATCTCCTTGTGGTAACGGTACAGCTACCTGGGAAAGATACGAAATGAGAGTTCATAAAAGATTAATTGATCTTGGCATGGATGAACGTGCATTAAGATTAGTAATGAGAGTACCTATTCCTGAAAATCTTAACATTGAGATTGAAATGCTTGATTAAACAAATACTATTTTCTAATTCTATTATATATTAATCCAATAGCAACTACTCCTAATACAACAGGTAACCACGGTATATTTATAGTTAATATACCTAAATCACTAAGTAACCAAACAATTGCTACAATTAACAATAATACTCCAACAACTGGAAACTTTCTTGCCATAATATCACCAAACTAACATTTATTTTTGTTATTAATAAATTTGTCGAAAATCGCCTCTTTTTAAGGAGCGGTTTTTGAACATGCTCAGAAAATTAGGTAAAAACTTTCTGACATTTCTAAGTAAATTTTATAAACTAATAATTAATCCTTATTTTAATAAGCCAACGTGGCACAATCCGGTACTGCGCGAGACTGGAACTTAGCGTTAATTTATAACGCTACTAAAGACATCTCGTTTCCCTTGGGATATCCCGGTTCAAATCCGGGCGTTGGCGTTTTTTTCAAAAATATTTTCCATTTTAATTTTAATAAAGTTTAAAAATACTTATTAATCACTACAATTCATGCCCCGGTAGTGTAGTCCGGCCATGAATTAAGACATTGTTTTGGTTCACTGGAGAATCATTTTGCCCTCTCGAGGCAAAGACCCGAGTTCGAATATCAAAAGGTTCAAAACCTTTGATTTGAAAGTCTCGGCCGAGGCATTTTCATTATAATGGTGATATTTATTAAAAAGAAAAAAAGACCAACATACAGAAGCATATTAATAGATCATCTTGAATTAATAAATCAGATTGAATCAAAAAACAAAATAATCTGGTTAGATGCTGGTGGAGGACATAGAATAAGCTTAAAAAAAAAATATCATTATCTTCTTAAAAACGTAAGATTAATTAGTATTGACTTAGACAAAAAAGCCCTTCAAAAAAATAAAATTGCTACTAAAAAAATTATTGCAAATCTTGAAAAAATACCATTAAAATCAAATTCAATTGACTTAATCACATTAGATTATGTAATTGAACATCTTAAAAATCCTATAAGAGTTATAAAAGAATTAAGTAGAGTTTTAAAAAAAAACGGGGAAATAATTATCCGTACACCTAATTCTAATAATTATTATCCATTTATTGCAAGAAACTTTCCAAACTGGTATAAATATAAATATAAGAGAGAAAAATTTAATGTTGATTTAGAAGACGTATATCCACACTATTATAAGATGAACAAAAGGTCCATTCTAAAAAGATATTTAAGAAAAGAAAAGATAATAGAAAAAGAATTTTATTATATCCCTGGACATTTCTTCCCAAAGAAAATGTTTATCATATATTATATAGAAAAAATAATTATTTTAATATTATTTCTTCTTAGAATTAAAATATTTGATATTAATTTAGTTGGAAGATACAAAAAAAAGTCTTAGTTTAAAAATGAACAAAGAACAAGCAACTGCAGAGATCATGCATTTATTTCGATTTTTTTACAAAGACCAATGGGCACCAGATAATTTATTTGACAATAAATCTAGAATTTGGATACAATCATTTAATGATTTAATAAAACAAGGATTTATTCTAAAAAAGAGAAAATATCCTGGTCATCAATACAAATGGACAGGAATTTGGCCTGAAAATTACTAATCAAAACACTTGACTTACAAAGATAAGATATTTAAAGGATTAAAGTATAATTCCAATTACTATATAATATAATAATGGAAACTAATAAAGAATTTAATCATAAAGTGTTTAATATTTTTATAGGCATATTTATAGTTTCAATGTTTATAAAAATGAGTCAATTTTCCTTTTCAGGTTTATTCAAGATTATTAGTTTTTCAATTATTGTTTTATTATCACTTTTCTTAATTCTTTTTAAGAAGAATTATTTTAATCGTAAAATTTTTGTTATTTTTATAAGCTTTACATTATGGATTGTATATCAATTTATTATGGGTTCATCAGATATATTATTTAGTGTATTCTACTTATCTTCCTTGTTACTACTATTTTCACTTTCTTTTTTCTTAATACCAAAATTAATAGATTCAAAAGAAAAGATTTTAGATTACAACAAAGTATTCTTTTGGGGTATATTAGTATCAATGATCTTATTCTTATTATTAAGTATAGGAAATCCAAATAGTTTGGTGGTGGCAGAAAGAACCAGATTCTATTCTTTTTTTAGTAATCCAAACACACTAGGCGCGTTCTCATTAATTGGAATAATTACATGTATAGCTACATATACATTAAACAACAACAAAAAATATTTAATTCCATCATTCTTTTATTTGATTCTAATGTTTTCAAGTAATTCTCGTGGATCTATAACTACCCTAATATTTGCACTATCAATTTCATTTTTATTAATTAAATTATTAAAAAGTAACTTAAAAACAAAGTTACTAACAATAATAATATCAATTAGCGTCATCTGGATAATATTTCTATTAATAAATTCTCACGCATTTGATACATTAATAGAGTCTAATAGTTTTGAAGACTTAGATGACGTCTCCTCTGGCAGATTAGCTCAATGGCAAACATTAAATTGGAAAAGTCCTTCAATAATATTTGGAACAAGCGATATTAAAATAGTATTTACAAATTATTATCTTGGTGTATTAGCAACTTCAGGATTAATTGGTTTATCTTTGTTGATAACAATTTTATTAAAAATATTTTCCTTGATGAACAAATTAGCAAAAAATTCAAATTCAATTAAATTAACCTGGTTAAATTATTTATTATTCATTGCTTTGTTATCATACGGTTTATTTGAAGGTGCACTATTCAATTTAGGTAATTTTTTATCAATTTATCTACTTACAAACATTGGAATAATAATAAGTTATCAATTAAGAGTTGAAGAATCACAATGAAAAAAGTTCTTTTTTTATATGTAGAACTTTCAGGTTATCTTATTTCTTGTTTACACACATTAGCTGATAACTACGATGTTGAAGTCACTGTTATCCATCGACCACCAAATTCAAAAGCGCCATTTTCTTTTCAAAAAGAAAAAAATATTAGTTTTCATCTAAAAAGTTCAATAAAATCATTAAATAATTTTGTAAATAAACTAAATCCTCATATAATATGTGTTTCCGGGTGGATGGATAAAGATTACCTTAAAATATGTAAAAGATTCAAGAAAAAAATACCAGTAATTTCTTGTATTGATACTAATTGGAAAGGGACCTTAAAACAAAAGATCGTAGCCCCTTTTTTTAACTTTCTTTATCAAAGATATTATACACATTTCTGGATTTCTGGTAAGCCACAAATTAAATTTCTTACAAAAATGAAAGTTCCTAAAAATAAAATTATAAAAGGGTTTTACTCTGCAAATGTTAAGATATTTAATGATGCATACAATAAATTCAAGAAAATTAAAGAAAGGAAATATCCTCACAATATGCTTTTTGTTGGACGCCTTATAGATAAAAAGGGTATTAAAGAATTATACGAATCATTTTCGGAATTAGATACTGATTGGACCTTAACTTTAATTGGTACAGGAAATTTAAAAAATAAACTTAAAGAAAAGAAGAATATATTCATAAAAGGATTTATTCAACCTAACAAACTCCCTAACTTAACAAAAGATGCAGGTATTTTTATTTTGCCAAGCAAAGAAGAACCATGGGGAGTTGTGATTCATGAATTTGCTTCATCTGGTATCCCAATTATTTGTTCTGATAATTGTGGAGCTGCAACAATGTTTGTTAAAAAAGGACGTAACGGTTTTATTTTCAAATCAAATAATAAAAATTCAATCAAAAGTACAATTAAAAAAATGATTAGTTTATCTGATAAGCAATTGTTAAGAATGGGAAAAGAAAGTCTTGAATTATCCAAACAAATTACACCTGAATCTTGGGCATCAACCCTCTATAAATTAATATAAAGAAATACCAAAATCTTATAAACCCAATAAACTTATCTTTTTTGGGGTATTTAATAATAAATAATCAATATGGAAACAAAGATATGCGTTATAGGACTTGGTTATGTTGGATTGCCTTTAGCTTTAGCTTTTTCTAAGATGTTCAAAACTATTGGATTTGATATAGATCATAAAAAAGTAAATAATTTGGTTAATGATTCTAATAAATTAAGCAAAACAGAAAAAGAGGATTCTAATATTGAGTTTACAACAGTCCCTAATAAGATTTCAGAATGTAATTTTATAATAATTGCAGTTCCAACACCAATTGATGAAGGTTTAAAACCTGATTTAAGTTGTATTAAAGAAAGTACTAAAATAGTTGGAAATAATATTTCTAAAGGTAGCATTGTTGTTTATGAAAGTACTGTTTATCCAGGAGTTACTGAAGAGATATGTATTCCTTTATTAGAACAAATTTCTGGCTTAAAATGTGGAACAGATTTTAAAGTAGGTTATAGTCCAGAAAGAATAAATCCTGGTGACAAAGAACATACAGTTAATAATACTATTAAAATTGTATCAGCTATAGATGAAGAATCTTTGAATATAATTTCTAATGTTTATAATAAGATTGTTAAAAAAGAATTATTTAAGGCAAAAAATATAAAAACTGCTGAGGCTGCAAAAGTAATAGAAAATATTCAAAGAGATTTAAACATAGCATTAGTAAACGAACTTTCTTTAATTTTTGATAATTTAGGAATAAACACAATGGATGTACTAAAAGCAGCAGGAACTAAATGGAATTTCCATAAATATCATCCAGGCCTTGTTGGTGGACATTGTATAGGAGTTGACCCATATTATCTCGCGTATAAAGCACAACAACAGGGATTTTACCCTAAAGTAATATTAGCTGGTAGAGACACTAATGAATATATGGCTAAACATGTTGCTAATTTAGTTTTAAGATCATTAAACAATGCAGGAAAGGTACTTAAAGGCAGTTCTGTCTTAATTCTAGGATTAACATTCAAGGAAAATATAAGTGATATTAGAAATAGTAAAGCTAAAGATATAATTAAGTATTTAAAAGAATTTGGGATTAATGTTACTGCTTATGACCCTTTTGTTAATGAAGATGCCCAATCTATTTTTAATGTAAACTTAGTAAATTTTAATGATGTAGATAAAATTGATGCTGTTATACTTGTAACACCACATAATGAATTTAAGAATATAACTCTAGATGATTTACAGAAGAAAATGGATTTGCCTGTATTAGTTGATGTTAAATCATTTTATAATTGTGATGAAGCTGTTGCAAAAGGTTTTGTCTATAAATGTTTATAATAAAAAAGATTGTAACAAAAACTTTGAGATAAATCTTAAAAATATATAAAAATGAAACCACTTAAAATATTATTTGTTACTCCTTTTTATAGGCCTTTTTTTGAAATGGGTGGCGTTTCTAAATCATTAACAATGTTAGCAGAAGAATTAACAAAATTAGGTCATGAAATCACTGTCTTTACCACTAATTCAAATCCATTAGGAAAAACAACCAAATTAAAATCAAATTCACCAATTAATGTTAATGGAGTCACTGTTTATTACTTCTCAACTACTATTTTAACAAAAATATTTAACTATTCTCCAAGTTTTAAGAAAATCTGTTTTAATTTGATTGATAATTTTGACTTAGTTCATCTAGAATGTATATGGTCTTACTTAGGAATTATAGCTGGAAAAGCAGCAAGAAAACATAAAATACCCTACATAACTTCTCCGTGTGGCAGTCTGAATACTTATGCTTTAAACCAAAAAAAGTTTAGAAAAAAATTGTTTCTTCTTTTATTTGAAAAAAAGAACCTTAATTCTGCAAACTTCATCCATTATTCAACTCAACTTGAAATGGAATCTACACACGCATTTAATAATATTAAGACGCCATATTTTATAATTCCCCGTTTTATAATTTCTGATGAATTTCAAAATCTTCCAGAAATAAATAAAGCAAAAAAAGATCTTTCAATTCCACAAGATTCTTT
Organism: uncultured Methanosarcinales archaeon; assembly: GCA_964534665.1. Taxonomy (GTDB): domain Archaea; phylum Nanobdellota; class Nanobdellia; order Woesearchaeales; family JAHJBD01; genus JAHJBD01. Next base: position 19,895 of record CAZHRT010000014.1, read on the forward strand.
AATAATCTCTTCTATAGGCAGACTACATACTATAAAAGCATTAGATATATTAATAAAATCTTTTTATTTTGTAAATAAAGAATTAAGTAATTGTTATCTATTAATTGCAGGCCCAAATGATGGAGACCGCAAAAAACTAAAAGAATTAACTAATAAATTAGGACTGCAAAACAAAGTTCGTTTTCTAGGTTATGCAGATTTGAATAAAAAAAGACTAATTTGGTCTGTTTCAGACATTTTTTGGTTTGCTAGTCATCAAGAGAGTTTTGGTCTTGCTGGTGTTGAAGCCATGTCTTGTGGAATTCCACTTATTCTTTCTAAAAATGTGGGTATTTGTAAAGAAACTATAAATGATAAAGCAGGCATTATTGTTCCTCATAATCCAAAAAAGATTGCAATTAGTATAACTGAATTACTAAAAAATAAACAGGTTTTATTGAAAATGTCAGATAATGCGCGTGTTTCTGCAAAAAAATATTCAAAAAATAAGAACTGTAATGATATGATTAATCTATATAAAACAGTTTAAAAAACAATTAAGTTTAAAAGAATCAAGTCTTTTCTTATATAAGAGACATATGGGGGATTATTTTGTTTGAAGATAAGATTTTATTAATAACTGGAGGAACTGGATCATTTGGAAATGTAATATTAGATAGATTTCTAGATAGTAAGATTAAAGAAATAAGAATATTTAGCAGAGATGAAAAAAAACAGGATGATATGAGAAAAAAGTACAATAATTCTAAGATTAAATTTTATATAGGTGACGTAAGGTGTTACAATAGTATCAATGAAGCAATGAAGGGTGTTGATTATGTATTTCATTCTGCAGCATTAAAACAAGTTCCTTCTTGTGAATTCCATCCAATGGAAGCGGTTAAAACTAATATCCTCGGAACAAGTAATGTGCTTGATTCAGCAATTAATAATAATGTTAAGAAGGTTATTTGTTTAAGTACTGATAAAGCAGTTTATCCAATTAATGCAATGGGTATATCTAAAGCTATGATGGAAAAAATAGTAGTTGCAAAATCAAGAAATATAGATAATCCCAATACAATTATTTGTTGCACAAGATATGGAAATGTAATGGCTTCAAGAGGATCTGTAATACCTGCATTTATTAATCAAATAAAACTAGGAAATCCAATAACAGTCACCGACCCAAATATGACTAGATTTATGATGTGTTTAAATGAAGCAGTTGAATTAGTTATATTTGCTTTTAATAATGGAAAAAATGGAGATATTTTTGTAAAAAAGGCCCCTGCAACAACTATTGGCCTCTTAGCAGAAACTATTAGAGATATTAGCGGTAAAGAAAATCATGAAATAAAGATAATGGGTACAAGACACGGAGAAAAATTATATGAAACTTTATTAACTAGAGAAGAAATGGTAAGAGCAAAAGATTTTGGGGATTATTATAGAATATTACCTGATTCAAGAGACTTAAATTATAATAAATACTTTGAAGAAGGAGAAGAAGTAATAACACAATCAAATGAATACACTTCCCATAATACTCACCGTTTAAACAAAGAAGAATTAAGAGAATTATTATTAAACTTAAAAGATATTCAAAATGACTTAAAATCTCTTGGAGTTAAATAATGAATATTCTAGTAACCGGATCAAAAGGATTCATTGGAAAGAATCTTATTGAAAAATTAAATAGAGAAGAAAACTTAGTTGTTTATAGATTTGATGCAGACAATACACTTAATGAATTAGAGAATTATATAGATAAGATAGATTTTATATTTCATCTTGCAGGTGTTAATAAACCCAAAAAAGAAGAAGAATTTATAATAATAAATTCTAAATTAACTGAAAACATAATTAATATAATAGAGAATAAAAAAAAGAAAATACCTATTCTGTTTAGTTCTTCTATACAAGCCAAGAAAGATAACGCCTATGGTAAAAGTAAACTTACAGCAGAAAAAATATTAAAAGATTATGCAATAAGAAATAATGCCCCCATATTTATATACCAACTACCAAATGTTTTTGGAAAATGGTGCAAACCAAACTATAACTCTGTTGTTGCTACTTTTTGTTATAACATATCTAGAGAAAAACCAATTAAAATAAATGATGAAAATGTTAAATTAAATCTAGTCCATATTTCTAATGTTATTGAAAGCTTCTTTAGCAAATTAAATAATATAAATTATTCAGATAATTTCCATTTTGAAGTTAAGAAATCTTATAACACCAATTTAAAAGAGCTTGCAAGTCTCTTGTATAGTTTTAAAGAAAGTCGGAAAAACTTAATAATGCCAAAAGTAAATAATGAATTTATTAAAATATTATATTCAACTTATTTAAGTTACTTACCCAAAAACAATTTTTCTTATGATTTAAATAGTCATATTGATAATAGGGGGTCTTTTAGTGAATTATTTAAGATGAATAATGGTGGACAATTCTCAGTTTCCACGTCAAAAAAAGGAGTTTTACGAGGAAATCATTACCATAATATTAAAACTGAAAAATTTATAGTAATAAAAGGAAATGCGATTGCAAGGCTAAGAAGAATAGATAGTAAAGAGGTAATTGAATATAATTTATCTGATGAAAAATTAGTTATATTGGATATACCGCCCGGATTCACACACAATATTGAAAACATTGGAGAATCAGAAATGACACTTTTGATCTGGGCGAATGAATTATTTGATAAAGATAACCCAGACACATATATAATGGAAATATAAAATGAAGAAACTTAAAGTAATTACTATATTAGGTACTCGACCTGAAATAATTAGACTTTCTGAAGTTATAAAAAGGTGCGATATATTTTTTGAACATATATTAGTACATACAGGCCAAAATTGGGATTATACATTAAATGAAATATTCTTTAAAGATTTAAACTTAAAAAAACCTGATTATTATCTAGAATCACCAGGTAAAAATCTAGGAGAAACTATAGGTAACATTATTTCTAAAACATATGATATTCTAAAGAAAGAAGATCCTGATGCTATTTTAGTCTTAGGAGATACAAATAGTGCTTTGAGTACAATTTCTGCTAAAAGGCTAAAAATTCCAATATTCCATATGGAAGCTGGTAACAGATGTTTTGATCAAAATGTTCCAGAGGAAATAAATAGAAAAATTGTTGATCATATAAGTGATATAAATTTATCATATACCGAACATAGTAGAAGATATTTGATTGATGAAGGCCTTAGAAAAGACCATATTTTTGTTGTTGGTTCTCCAATGAAAGAAGTTTTAGATAAAAACAAAGAAAGAATAGAAAATAGTAAAATAATTAATGAATTAGGTTTAAATAAAGACAAATACATAATTATTAGTGCACACAGAGAAGAAAATATAGATATTGATAAGAACTTTAATAGTTTGATGAACGCTATAAATAAAATTGCTGAATTCTATAAAATGCCTGTGATATACTCAACACACCCAAGATCAATGAAAAAAATAAAAGAATCTGGGTTTAAATTAAATCCACTTATAAAAATATTAAAACCATTTGGATTTTTAGATTATATTAGCCTCCAAGAAAATGCATTTGTAGTTGTTTCTGATAGCGGAACTTTAAGCGAAGAAGCATCTATCCTAGGATTCCCAGGAGTTTTGATAAGAACAAGTACTGAAAGGCCAGAAGTTATAGAAAAAGGTGGAATTGTTATTGGTGGAATAACAGAAGATGAAATTATTTCTTCTATTAATGTTGTTAGAAAATTTTATGATGATGACATTAAGTTTAATTGTCCAGATGACTATCAAAAACCAGACACTTCAATGAGAATTGTTAAAATAATTCAAAGTTATACAAAAATAATAAATAAACTTATTTGGAACAAAGATTCTTAATATAGTTTTGGAGAAAAAATGAACATACTTTTTTTATTGTCAAAACATTCTATAAACACAAAAGATTCTACTCTAACCAAAGATTTAGTTAACGAATTCTTAAAAAAAGGACATAATACTTTTGTAGTTACTATATTAGAGAAAAAAGAGAATAAAAAAACAACTTATGAACTTGAAAATGGCTCTATGGTTTTAAGATCTAAAACAGGAAATATGTTCAATGATATTGGATTCATAGAAAAAGGGATAACTACATTAAGGATGCCTTTTGATTTAAAAAAAAATATCAATAAATATTTATCTAATGAGAAAATTGACTTAATTATCTCACATACACCTTTTATGTCAGACCCTTTCTTGATTAATTTTCTGAAAAAAAAGTATAATTGCCCTGCTTTCCTAATTTTATGGGATATATTCCCACAAAATTCTAAAGATCTTGGCTTAATGAAAAATAAATTATTATTTAAATTTTTTAGAAGAAAAGAAAAAAAAACCTATAATCTATTTGATGTTATTGGTTGTATGTCAAATGGAAATATAAATTATTTATTAGAACATAATTTAAAAATAGTTAATAAAAAATTAGTTTTACTAATGAATTGGGGAAACACAAAAGAAATTAATAATCTTGATAAAAAAGAAATTAGAAAAAAGTACGGGTTTAAAGAAGAATTCATAGCTATATTTGGTGGGAACATGGGCATACCCCAAAAACTAGAGAATGTAATAAAATTAGCAAGAATTTATCAAGATAGAAAAGATATAAAATTCTTATTTGTAGGAAATGGTACTGAAAAGAATAAAATTAAAAAATTAGCTAAAGATCTTAACAATACTATTTTTATTGATTATATCCAAAGAGAAGATTATGATAAATTAGTTGGATGTTGTGACTTAGGACTTGTTAGCTTAGATGAAAGATTTACCGTCCCTAATTTCCCTTCAAAAACTTTAGATTATTTTAAGATGTCAATACCGGTTTTAGCATCTTTAGATAATATATCTATAAAAGATTATGGGATGGTATTAACTGATAAAGCTAAAGCTGGATTAGTGGCTAATGCAGGAGATATTGAGGAATATAAAAGAAAATTTGAGGTATTATTAAACAATTCTGAGCTCAGGAAAGAATTAGGTACTAACGGCAGAAAATTCTATGAAAATAACCTTTCTTCTAATAAAGCATATAATATAATAATTAACAGTATTACCTCAAATGATACATAAAAACTCAGAAAGATTTTTAAACATTTTCACATAATACCTTTAAAATGTACAACACATTAAAAAGAACAATTGATATCATATTAAGCCTTATTTTTATGATCATTTTATCTCCATTGTTCTTGATTATATCGCTAAATATTCTCATAGTTTCAGGTAGACCAATACTATTTACACAAAAAAGAATAAAAAGTAATGGAAAAACGTTTAAGATGTATAAATTCAGAACAATGCGTAACCAGTCTAAAGAATCAAAAGAAGAATCAATAGCCAACAAAGAAAATATTACTAAAGAAGGAAGAAATTTAAGAAGATTTCATCTTGATGAATTACCACAAATATGGAACATCCTAAAAGGAGATATGTCACTAATAGGACCAAGACCCTTAATCAGCAAAGAATATTTTCATCATACAAGATTAGATCCTGATTACAAAGAGATATACTCAAACAAACCTGGGATTATATGTCTTGATGGTATACTAGGATATATGGATGATAAGAATAGAAATAAAATTATGAAGAAACTTAATCTAAACTTAACATCTGATAAACAATTACACAATAAATTAAGTGATAAATATCATCAAAAAAAGAAAGAAAGAGAATTATTTTATTTAAGAAATAAATCACTAATCCTTGATATAAAAATGATTTTCTGGACATTTATTATGTTAACACATAAAATAAAGGATTAAAAAAAAGAAAAAGTTTCAGCAAAACATAAAATTCAAATAAACAAACATCATGAATAAAAAAATATTAGTAACCGGTGGTGCAGGTTTTATAGGATCGCACCTATGTAAACACCTTCTAGAACAAGATAATGAAGTAATTTGCGTAGATAATTTCTTTACAGGTAGTAAAAATAATATTCTTAATTTGATGAATAACCCAAAATTCGAAATTATCCAACATGATATTGCATATCCCCTTCATTTAGAGATTGATCAAATATACAATTTAGCATGCCCAGCATCGCCAATACATTATCAATACAATCCAATAAAAACAATAAAAACAAATACCGTTGGAATGTTAAACATATTAGGCCTAGCAAAAAGAACAAATGCAAGAATATTACAAGCTTCTACTTCAGAAGTGTATGGTGATCCAATAAACCATCCACAAAAAGAGACAGACTGGGGAAATGTAAATCCAATCGGCCCAAGATCTTGTTATGATGAAGGTAAAAGGGTTGCTGAAAGCCTTATGTTTTCTTATAATTCTAAAAATAATACAGATATAAAAATTATTAGAATCTTCAACACATATGGTCCAAATATGGCATTAAACGATGGAAGAGTTATTTCTAACTTCATAATACAAGCTTTAAGTAATCAAGACCTAACAGTTTATGGAAAAGGTACTCAAAGCAGATCATTTTGTTATGTTTCAGACCTGATTACTGGTATGGTAAAGATGATGAACTGTGATGATTTTACTGGCCCAGTAAACCTAGGTAACCCTAATGAAAAAACAATTATAGAAATTGCTGAAAAGATTATTAAACTTACAGATTCTAAATCAGATATTCAATTCAAAGAACTACCACAAGATGACCCAGTAAGAAGACTTCCAGATATTTCCCTCGCTAGGAATAAACTTTCATGGCAACCAAAAGTAAATCTAGAAGAAGGTCTTAACAAAACCATAGAATATTTCAAAGAGAAGGTTAAAAAATGAAATACAAAATATTCAAAAGAGCATTTGATATAATCTTCTCAACTATTTTAATTCTTATACTATGGCCACTCATATTTATTATTTCAATTATTGCTTTAATAATATCAGGTAAACCAATTTTCTTTGTGCAAGAAAGAGCTGGAAAAAATGGCAAGCCTTTTAAAATATTTAAATTTAGAACAATGTTAGTAAATGCACAAAAACTTCAAGCTAAAGGTAAAACGAATTATGAAGTATCAACCAGATTTGGAAAGATTTTCAGACCTTTACATTTAGATGAACTACCTCAATTATTTAATGTATTTAATGGCAGTATGAGCTTTGTTGGTTACAGACCTTTGTTAGTAAAAGATTATCTTAATAACACAGAAATATCCAAAGAAGTCTCTACAATTAAACCTGGTGTAAGCGGCCTTATGACTGTTTTAAGCTATTTAGACAATAAGACTAAATCACATATAATTAAAGAATATAAAATAAAATCATTTGAAAAACGATTAAATAATCAATATATTAACAAGATTAATTTATATTATAAAAGAAATATGAACTTAATTCTCGATACAAAAATTATTTTCTGGACACTTTTAGTAATATCTGAACAATTTATAAAATTATTTAAGAGAAAAAAATAATTATAAACACTATATTCTTATAATAAAAAGATTTAAATATTGCTAATTCGAAAGTTAAAGAATGAATCAAATTATTACAGCAATAATCCCAGCAGCAGGACTAGGTTCTAGAATGTTTCCTTACACTAATCATATAAATAAATTAATGTTGCCTATCTTAAACAAACCAGTTATACACTATATCATTGAAGAACTTTATAAATCAGGAATAACAAGAATAATAATCTCTGGAAGAAACCTTAATCTAATTAAAGAATATTTTAAGTATGATCAAAAGCTTATGACACACACAAAAAGTTTTGGACATAAAGGTACACTACAATCTCTTAAAAATATTAATAAAAAAGTCAAAATAATCTATTTAGATCAAAAATATCCAAAAGGTTGGATGCATGAGATATATCATGCAAGAAAATTGCTAACAAAAAAACCCTTTGTTGTTGCATTCTCAGATACATTAACTTATTCAAAAGAACCAGTAACCAAACAATTAATTAAAAAACATTTAGAAACTAATCTAAATATCCTTTCTAATGGACGTTATATTTTCACAAATGAAATTCTTACAATACTAGAAAAACAAAAATTTAGTCTAGGTGATGATGCAATATCTGTAAACCAAGTTTTAAGTAAACTAATATCAAAAGGTAACTTATTATATCTCCCTCTTGAAGAAAAATTTCTTGATGTAGGAACACCAATTAACTATCTAAAAGCTATAACTTTCTTTGGTTTAAATTCTGATTTAACTAAAAAAGAATATGCAAATTATATTAAAGAACTGTCAAAAACCACAAATCATAGATAGATGGTGAACATGCTCAGAAACTTTACATTGTATGAATGATAGTTGTTGTTCAACCACAGTCATAGATTAGTAAAAAGTTTATGACATTCCTATATAAATGTAAAGAATATTTCAAATCCTTCTTGAACAGCTTCACTAATAACATAAACTATTGGAAAAGCTATAAGAAAACCAATAGCAATTAGCGGCCTTTTTATCCATAAGAAACAAGAAATTATAAAGAGAATTGATAAAACTAATAAAACAATCGACAAAGCAAGCGAAGCCATCAAAGCAACCTCAATATCAGCTATTGCACCCCAAAATTGTGTAAGGGTTGCGTTTGCATGAAGCACTAAAACAATCCACATTACAACAAAACCAATAATAAAATCAGTAATTATTCTAATTATTTTTTTAGTGCCTGTATTACCAACTACTGTATTAGTATTCCCAGATTCTTCAAGTTTATTCTTTTTCTTAACCATAATCATAAAAATAATCATAAACAAACTATAAAAACTTTTCTATAGTCAATCCATCTCATAAGAAATGGCTACTGCAATTGATACTATAATACCAGCAAACAAAGAAATAATCAAAGCCAAACCAGTTTTTCTATCAAGGGAACTAAATGGTGTCTGAGGCTGACTTATAATCTCATAATTATTCAAATTATTATAATAAAGTTCTAAATCTTTTTTATCAATCTCCGAATCGCCTAATTCATCTTTAAATTCAGAAAACAAAGATCTAAGATCTGCAATATGCACAAACCTAATTCTTGTTTGATTAAAGAGTTCATTCTCAAAACCAACAATATCTGATTCAAGATTAATTATTTGTTGTTTTTTTAGATTAAGTTTATCAGTTATTAAATCTAAATCTTTATTTTTTTGAGGTACAGCATCATCTACAAAACCATCCAAAAGAATTTCATTCATTTTCTTAGCTATTTCTGGTTTTTTTGCTTTTGTAATAATCTTCAAATAAGGAACAACAATCAATTCACGATTACGAATTCTTTCACTAACCATTTCTACTTGTAAATATTGATCATTAAATTCTTCTAAAGTTAGATCCTCTTCTTGAGAAAGTAAGCCTTTTAAAACCGGATTGACTATCTTATCTGAAGGAAATATATGTTTAGATTCTACAATAAATGAAAGTTCATCATCACTTTCAGGAAAAAATCGCTGTATATTACTTGGCAATGGCTCATTTTTAGTATCAGGAAAGTCTTTTAAGAATAATATAGATTCAGTTGAATATTGAAATAATTTACCTACTGGAAGCGGCGGCTCACTAATAACTGTAAATTCTCTTTCTTTCTTATATAACTCACGTTCAATATTTATTCTTTCTACTTGCATTTCATTAAGTTTTTTAATAGAATTCAACAATTTATTAGAAAGACTATTGTATGTCCTCCCTTGTTCTATAAGGTATCTTTGAGCAAATTCAAGAATTCTCACCATACCTTGTGAAAACTCTTTTCTATAGCTAAATTCCGCTAATGCCTTATCAAGAATATTAATAGTAATATTTAAATCTTCAATACTAACATCAAAAGATTGAAAAACAAGATTTTTTAACATATCTACTCTTTGTTCTTTATCTGCATTATCACTTTCTATAAGCTCAATAAAATGAATTATATTCTCAATCTTATTTATATCTTCATTTAATCTAACAATTTCTAATTCTTTCATTTCAATTTCTTCTAAATAGAAATAATTTCTTTTATTAAAAATTGTACTAGAATAATTAAATAAGTTTTCTACCACACGCTCATTCATTAACTTAGCTTCGTCAGGACTTTTCCCTTTAAGGGTAATTCTTAAATAAGGAACAATAGTTGAATCTCGAGTACTTGTTTTTTCTTCCACTAATTCAACATTGTAGAACTTACTTCTAAACTTATCTAGTGTAATACTCTCATTCTCATTAAAAAACTCATCAATAATAGGCATAAGTATGAGGGCGCTATCTGCAATCGCCTTATGTGCAATAATTGAATTAATATCGTCATCTTCTACTCCTAGACTAATTAATGAAGTAGATGAATATAATTTTGGTGCATTAAATAAAGAAAGCGAAAACCCAACTAATAATGCTAAAAAGATAATACTAGCTATCATGACCCATCTTTTTTTAATAACTCTCAAAATCTGCTCAAGATCCATCTCAACTACAGAATCTAATGAATCAATTTCTTTAGTATTATCTTTCTTTTCAATTCTTTGCTTGGATCGAGATATTTTAGGAATTTTTATAGGCTTTACTTCTTTTTTGTTTACCAATTTATTAACTTCTTTTGAATCATTAAAACTAAAGAAATTCTTAAAGAAATTTCCTTTTTCTGATTTATTAACAATTTTTTCTTTATTAGAAACTTTAATATCTCTTGGCAAAGGATTTTCTTTTATTATTTTAATAGGCTTAAATTTCTTAGCATGACTTCTTTTTTGAAAAGATTCAAGATTATCATAAAGCCTATTTAAACTAATATAATGATCTTTCTTCATATGATGATCTAATTTAGAATATTTATCTAAAGCTTCAAAATATTTAGATCTAGCAACATGAAAATCAGAGTGTTTCAAAGCATTTTTAGCTTTAGATATAAGTATATATACTTCATCATTTCCAGAAGATTTTACACTTCTAGATTTACTAAGCTTGCTGCTTTTACCTACCATCCTCTTTTAATTAACCTCTTTTTTTATTAAAACCGTCTAAATAACCTTTTTCTGATAAATATGCAATAAGTATATTCTTAACTTTCTCTGTTTCTTTACTACCAAATCCCTTAATAGAATTAATTAACTGAATTTGTTCACTATCCAACGATATTGATACCCTCTTAGACATTTTACAAATTAGTGACAAATAAGTCACCCATTATACATTATTTTACCATTTATTTGTATTATATTAATTTAAAATAACAATTAATTGATTAATTTGTTACATATTCGTAAAGAAGTATATAAACTTTTTGATTTTACAATAAATAATCCAGAAAATTTAAATAGACTTAAGAAAAATAATTTATAATGAAAAGTAAGATATTCTTCAATTATTCAAGAATTAAATTTATTGCCCCAATCATGTTCTCTATTATCATCCTTATTCTTTCCATTATAAAAGCAATTAAAATACCATTTATAGAAGATTATGTATTTAATTCAGGAACTATAGCCCATTTCTCAGCTTATTTTATATTATCAGCTCTTTGGTTCTTAAATTTTTATAAAAAATATAAAACAAAAGCATTCTTTATCTCAATATTACTTGCTGCAACATTTGGTGTTTTAGTAGAATTTATTCAAACATTTTTTAGCTATAGACATTTTGAAATAAAGGATATGATCATAAATTTCACAGGTACTCTCATAATAATACCAGCCTATTACTTATTAACAAAAAAGGCTAAAAAAACATTAAACAAATTATAATTCTTTTAGAAAAAGTTTATATACAATAAAATCGAGATAATCAAAATGCTTTCATTAAAACAAAAACTAAAGCAAGGAGGATTATGGAATTTCATTGGACTTTTTAGTAGTAGAGGAATCCAGATATTACTAAAATTAATTCTTGCAAGAATATTAATCCCAGAAGATTTTGGTTTATTTGCAACAACTGCACTAATAATTTCAACATTTGATATATTAAAAGTATTAGGTGCATATCAAGCATTTATTCAAGATAGAGATTCAGATATTAAAAAGGCAAAAAATACATTATTCTACCTTAATTGTATATTAGATCTATTTGTATTCGCTTTAATATTCTTCTCAGCACCAATTATTGCTAAATTTTTTACTATAACAAATCCATCATTATCAATAATACTCAGTATGATGATTAGAGTACTAGCAATTCAAAAAATCATAAAGATCTTTACAAATGTACCAAACGCCACATTAAATAAAGAAGTAAAATTTAAGACAATTCAAATTGCAAGCATAATTCATGTATTAATATATTTCATTGTCTCAGTAATATTAGTTTTCTCAGGACATGGAGTATGGAGTTTAATTTATGGACAATTATCTGCAATATTTGCTGAATCAATTATTATCTTTTTAGCAGCACCTTTTTGGCCTAATTTACTAATAGATATTAAAATTGCTAAAAGATATATAAAATATGGAAAAAATCTTTTAGCCAGTTCATTTGTAAATATTTTTGTACAAGAAGGTGATAATGCAATAATAGGCAGAATTCTTGGAATGGCTTCTTTAGGTTTGTATCATTTAGCTGAAGCATTAGTAAATGGTATAGTAAATGGGATACAAGCTGCAATAACACCAGTTATTTTTCCAGTTTTTTGTATGATTCAAAAGAATAAAAATAAAATGCAAAGGTTATATTTTAGAACATTTGAATTTAGCAATTTAATTATTGTTCCTGCAATTGGAGGAATAATGATTCTTGCAAATGATATCATAAGAATATTTCTAGGAGAAAAATGGCTTGCAACAGTACCAATAATATATGTACTCTCAATTGCAATATTATTAAAGATTCTTGTTTACCCTGCAGAACCATTTTTTCTTGCAAAAAATAAACCAGAATTAATCAAGAACTTAAGCATAATTAATTTCTTTGCTTATTTAATATTGATATACCCATTTGTAAGAATTTGGGGAATATTAGGTGCTGCTTATGTTATAGCAATATTTTCATTGATAAAAACAACATATTTTTCATATTATCTCTCAAAAGAAGTTCCAAAATTTTTTAGAAAATTCTTTAGGATTTTAATTAGATATATTTTGATAACATTAATAATGTTAACATCTCTTTATTTTATTAAAAGTATCTTGATTGTTAATATGGCCACATTATTTGGATTAGCTTTATTAGGAATTATTATTTATATAATTTTAATTAAATTATTAGATAAAGAGATTATAAAAGATCTACACAAATTCTTTATAAAAAGAAAAGTGATTTAATTGATAAAAAATATAAGAGCAAAAGCACATAAATACAATTCAAAAGTGGCATGGCACAAGGATAGTAATATTATTAAAATACTCAAAGGAATGATTTACTTAAGTTTACCACACCTAATTTCAACAAGCATATTAATATTAATTTTTTCTGAAAAATGGTTAGGCATCTTAATTGTAGGTTTTCTTTTATCAGATTTATCAACTGCATTTGTCTTATTAATGAGAAAATGGTTTAAAACAAATCATTATTTAAATAAACAATTAAATATAAATAAAATTAATAATATAAATCATATAATATTAATCTCAACTTTGATTGTATTAGCATTTCAACAAGAATGGATTATTTTATCTTCTGGACTAGCACATTTATTTTTGGATTGGATTGGATTTTAAGTGTGATAGAAGTTCTAATATTATTTCAGAAAGACCAAATACAAGAATAGAAGAAACAATTACATTCACACCAATTACAATAAACAAAGGAATCAAGAATAAAAGTGAAAATAACTCAATAATATATGTTAAAGAAATAAATTGATCATTTAATAATTTCTTAGAAAATAAATTAAATATAAGATTAATTAACCAAAAAATCAATAAAGCTTTAACAAAAAGATTATACTGAATATTTAATAATAAAGCAATTAAAAAACTAATAATTAGTATTATAAATATCTGAATATGCTTCATAAAAAAAGATAAAATAATTTAGATTATTTAATATTTCCTTATTTCACTATGAAATATGACACAATCCCACCAAAACATTTATAAATCAAATATCCTAACCTAATACTGGTGATAGTGGGGGTTAATATGAAGAAAGTTCTAATTATTGAAGACGAAGAACCTATTGCAAAAGCTGAAGGATTAATTCTTGAAGATTACTTTGAAGTCCACTACGCTAAAAATGGTAAAGAAGGATATGACCTAGCTAAGAAACTTAAGCCAGAATTAATTATTTTAGACCTTATGCTTCCAGGACGAGGTGGCTATGACTTATGTTTCCACTTTAAACAAGACGATGAACTAAAAAATATCAAAGTCTTAATGGTCACAGCTTTATCACAAGGTATTGATGAAGATAAAGGAAAACTTGTTGGTGCAAATGCTTATCTTACCAAACCATTTGAACCAGAACAACTAAAATCATTAGCTTTAAAGCTAACAAAATGATTGAGCCAATCTTTTACTTCCTCCTTGATTTAACACCATTTAACACATTCTTCAAACTTTTAGGTGGACATGGTGGCCAATTAGTAAAATATGGCTTAGAATTAATCATATTCTTTTCATTAACTTATATGATCCTTTCTGAACACGTTAAATCCCAAAAAAAAGAGTACAGATATTTAGGTCTAGCTTTCATGGCCCTCACACTTAAATCAGCAATTATGTCATTTTTCTATTTTCATCTAAATTTCGGCAGTCTAAGATTAAAAACATTAACCTATTTTATTCCAGTATTGGAAAACGGCCTTGAAATTTTTGGAATAATCATGTTAGCAGCGGCTTTCCTATTCCCAATATTTGTCAAAAAATTAAAGACTTTTCAAAGAACCATTTGGAGTATTATTATGATAATATTAGGAATCTCATTAATAATTGAGATTTTCTGGTTTTTTGCTTACTTAGAAAATAACTTCTTAGAATTTTCTTCATTTTTTGGAACAATTTGGTTTATTATAATAAAAATAATCTTAATAATATCTATAATCTTAATATTAAATACTAAAAAGAAATTAAGATACTATCAAAGCATTTCATTTGCATTTAGTATATATTTAATCTCCCCAGCAGTAGAACTAATTAACTTTATATTATTTCAAAACCAATTTATTAAACTAACATTATTCCAACATCCTTTCCCAATCTTAGCAACATTACTATTTGCAAGAGTTATTTACCTTAAATTAGTTGATAAAGCATACTTAAAGACAAAATTAATGACAGCAGAACAAAAATATCAACACGAAAAAGAAGTTAGTGAATTAAAAGACCATTTTGTATCTGTTGTCAGCCATGAACTAAGAACACCTTTAACATCTATCAAATTATATCTCTCATTACTTATGCAAGGAAAGTTTGGAAAAGCTTCAAAAAAACAAAAAGGTGCACTAAGCATAATTCACACAGAAAGTAACCGACTTACTGATTTAATCAATGATATCCTTTCATTAAACAAATATGAAAGTAATAAAGAAA
>CAZHRT010000015.1:0-33724 GCA_964534665.1 uncultured Methanosarcinales archaeon
GACTACTATCCATTCTTATACTGGTGATCAAAAATTACTAGATGGTCCTCATAAGGATTTAAGAAGAGCAAGGTCTGCTGCACTTAATATTGTGCCAACTTCAACTGGAGCTGCGATTGCTATTGGGCACGTAATACCTGAATTACAGGGAAAGTTGATTGGATCTTCAATTAGGGTTCCAACACCAGATGCTTCAATGGTACATTTTGTTGCTGAGCTTAAGAAGGAATTTGATAAAACCTGTATAACTGAAGAAGTTAATGCTTTGTTTAAGAAAATGTCAGAAACAAAATTTAAAGGTATATTAGAATATTCTGATGAAGCTCTTGTATCTACAGATGTTATAGGAAATCCTGCATCTTGTTTGTTTGATAGTCAATTAACAACTTGCGTTGGAAATAACTTAATTGTTACTGGATGGTATGACAATGAATGGGGTTATAGTAATAGAATGATTGATTTGATAAAGTATGTATCAAAAAAGTAAATACTCTATGATATATATATATTCTGTAACATGATAACTTTTATAAATCATATTTAGTTAGTTTGAATAATACTTGGGAGGTGTTTTTGATGATTGTTGTTTTAATTGTTGCTGGATTGGCTATATTATATGCCATTATATTAGCTACATATGTTTCTAAACAAGATAAAGGGAGCGAGGTTATGCAGAAGATTTCTAATGCTATTAAAAAAGGTGCTAATGCTTATCTTCGAAGACAATATCTTGTTATTATCATTTATTTTGCAATTGTTTTTGGACTTTTGTTATATTTAGCAAATCTTGGTTTTCTAAATGAATTAGTTGCATATACATTCTTAATAGGTGGATTTTTCTCATCTTTGGCGGGAATTATTGGAATGAAAATTGCAACAGCTGCTAATGCAAGGACAACTGCTGGTGCAAAGAAATCATTGAATACAGGATTAAAGATTGCTTTTTCAAGTGGTACTGTTATGGGTATGTGTGTTGTTGGACTTGGTTTACTTGGAGTAACTGGTTTATATATGATATTTAAAGATCTTAATGTAATTTTTGGTTTTGGACTTGGTGCTTCTAATATTGCTTTATTTGCAAGAGTTGGTGGTGGAATATTTACAAAAGCTGCTGATGTTGGTGCAGATTTGGTAGGAAAAGTTGAAAAAGGTTTACCAGAAGATGATCCTAGGAATCCTGCTGTTATTGCTGATAATGTTGGTGATAATGTTGGAGATGTTGCTGGTATGGGTGCTGATTTATATGAAAGTTATGTTGGTTCAATTATTGCTAGTATGGTCTTGGCAGTTGCTGCTGGTTTAGGTTCTAATGGTGTAATTCTTCCATTAATTTTGGCTTCGGCAGGAGTTATTGCTTCAATTATTGGATCATTCTTTGTTAAAAGTTCTGGTAAGGCTAATCAGACTGCTTTGTTAAGAGCTTTAAGAAAAGGAGTTTTTGGAGCATCAATAATAATTGCGATTACTGCTTATTTTATTGTATGGTTAGTACTTGGACCTAGTCAGATTGGTGTATTTTATTCAATACTTTCAGGTATTGTTGCTGGGCTTGTTATTGGTTTAGCAACTGAGTATTTTACATCAACTAAATATAAGCCTGCAAGAAAAATTGCTGAAAGTTCAAAAACAGGAAGTGCGACTGTAATTATTAAAGGGATGGCTATTGGAATGTATAGTACTGCAATCCCTATTTTGACTATATGTGCTGCAATATTTTTAAGTTTCTTTTTTTCAGGTGGCTTTCAAGATGCTAGCTTAGGATTGTATGGGATTGGTATTGCTGCTGTTGGTATGTTAAGTACGTTAGGTATAACTTTAGCGACTGATGCTTATGGTCCTGTTGCTGACAATGCAGGTGGAATAGCTGAAATGTCTCATCAACCAAAGATAGTTAGAAAAAGAACTGATGCTTTGGATAGTTTAGGCAATACAACTGCTGCAACTGGCAAGGGTTTTGCAATTGGTTCTGCAGCTTTAACTGCTTTAGCTTTGATTGCTGCGTATAAGCAACAAGTTGTTGATTTAGGTCAAGAAATGACATTAAGTTTAATGGATCCTAAGATAATTATTGGATTATTTATCGGAGGTATGTTGCCTTTTTTCTTTAGTGCATTAACAATGGATGCTGTTGGGAAAGCTGCTCAGAAAATTGTTGAAGAAGTTAGGAGACAATTTAAAAATATTAAAGGTTTAATGGAAGGGAAAGCTGAAGCTGATTATGCTAAAGTTGTCTTGATAAGTACAAAATCAGCTCAAGTTCATATGATCCTCCCAGCTTTATTAGCAATTGTTGCTCCAATTGGTACTGGTTTGTTATTAGGAGCAGGGGCTGTTGTTGGCTTGCTAGTTGGAGCTTTAGTTTCTGGTTTTGTTTTGGCTGTTTTTATGGCTAATGCAGGTGGAGCTTGGGATAATGCTAAGAAATATATTGAAGATGGTCATTTTGGGGGTAAAGGGTCTGATCAACACAAAGCAGGCGTTGTTGGAGATACTGTAGGGGATCCGTTTAAAGATACTGCAGGACCATCATTAAATATATTGATTAAATTAATGAGTATGGTAAGTTTAGTATTTGCTGGGTTTATTGTAGCAAATGCTTTGATTTAATTTTTTCTTTTTTTTAAATCACAACAAAATTTATAAATACTTAATATCTGCTTATTCTTATTAACAATTTGGGTGTTATTATGAGAACTTTAAAAGATATTGATGTTTCTGGGAAAAAGGTTATTGTTAGGGCTGGGTTAGATGTTCCTTTAGATGTGAATAAGGACCTATTAGACCCAGACAGAGTAATAGATGACACAAGAATAAATGATGTAATGCCTACCTTAAAGTATTTGGTTGAAAATAATGCCAAAATTATTTTAGCTGCTGGATGGTGTGGTCGTCCAAAAGGAGAAGATCCTGATTATAGCATGGCTCCAGTGGCAAAAAAAATAGAATTAATCTTAGAGGATACTTTAAAGCATGATGTTTTGATTGCTCCGAATTGTTTTAGGGATAAAAAACCAAAAAGCGTTTACAAAAATCAAGATGAAGTGAAAGATATTGTTGAAAGTTTACAGGAAGGTCAAATTGTTGTTTTGGAAAATGTTAGATATGATCCTGAGGCAAACGCTAATGATAAAGATTTCTCTGAATTCGTAGCTTCATTAGCTGGAAAAAAAGCAGTGTATGTAAATGATGCTGAAACACAAAATCATAGACCAGAAGCAACGGTAGTTACTGTTCCTTTAATTATTGCTGAAAATGGTGGTGAAGTAGTATTTGGTTTTAAGTATGCAGATGTCCTTGAAAATATTGGTGGGCTAAAACAAAAACTTGAAGATCCTAAACGTGGGTCATTTGTATTTGGGCTTTGCGGAAAGAAAATAGAATCAGATCCAGGTATTACTTCTAAAATAACTGTTGCGAAAGATTTAATAGATATAATGAGGCAAGGTGATAGTATAATTACAGGGGGAGCAGTTATATACACATTCCTATTGGCTCAAAATTACAGTTCTAAAATTGAAGAAAATATTGCAAAAGTAAACAAAATTGTAAAAGAATATAATACAAAAATCTTAACTCAAACTAAAAACGTTAAAGATAAGAAACAGACAAAAAAAATCACTGAAGAAATACAAAAGCAAAAAAGTGATGAATTAAAGAGTTTATTAGGCATTAAGGATACAGAAATAAAAGAATTAATCGGCGATTCTTATATTAGATGGGGTCAAGAGGGCGAGCAAATTGTATTTGCAAATAGTGTTTTAGATAAGGCTAACTCTAAAGGGGTTGAGATTATTACTGCATTTGACCATACAATAACAAATGAGGTTCCTGATAAAAGTGGTAATTTGCCTGAGGGATCTGAAGTAAAGATTTTTGAGAATTCAACAGGAATACCTTCTGGATTCTTGGGTGTAGGTGAAGGTACAAAAACATTAGAGAAAATTTCTAACATTATTGAGAACGCTAAGATCTATCTTCAATCAGGACCTTATTCAATTGAAGATCAAAGAGTAGAGGATGTATCCAAAACAGATGCTGTTACTTTTGCAGCTATTATCAAGTGTAAAGATAATGGTGGAATAACTATAGCAGCAGGTGGCGATACAGTTGCTAGGGTACATACGCGCAATGCAACAGGTGCTTTTTCAACAATAACTTCTGCGGGTGGAGCAACCTTAGAATTAATTAATGGGGAATCTAAAGGAAGAGATGCAGTTCTAGAAGCAAATAAATTAAAGAACAATTCTTAATTCTGTTCCACTGAAATTCTTTATATTTTCTTCAAGATTTTGTTTTAATTCTTCAATTTTTGTTTTTTCAAGTTCAGAACTAATGTCTTGAATTTCATTATTAAATGTTTCAACATCAAGTTGAACTTTATCAACTTTGATTTGTAAATCGTTTAATTTATCTTCTACATTTGATTTTGATAACTTTTCATGAATTTCTTTTTGTCTTGACAATAATTCTTGATGTGTTGAAATAAATTCACTAAAGTAATTTTTATCTAGGTTTTCTATTTCTTCTAATGTTTTTTCTTTTTTCTTATCTTTTAATTCAACAGTGCCCTTTAGAACAGCGATTCTTAATTTATCAAGTACTTGTAATATTATTAATTCTTTATCATCTAATAATGCTTTTGTTGCGTCTTCTTGATAAGATGCTACAATATCTTCATGTTCGTAAATTTGTCTAGCAAATTTCTTCATAGAACGTTCAAGTGTTGAAAAAGAGTTTGTAAGTTTGCTAGAATGTTCTGATATTTGTTTTTTGATTTTTTCAGCAAATGCTTTTAATCCTTTGAATTCGTCAAATTCTTCAGATGTTTTAAATTCATTACGTATTGTTTCAAGTTTATTTTTTTTGTAGATTAATTCTTCTTTATTATTCTTTTTCTCAATTAAAGAGTTTGAAGTATTCTTATCAAAATCAATTCTCTTTTTTAATGAAGAAATCATTTCTTTTATTAGTTTGATTTTAAGAATTTTACTTTCTTCTAGAACTTTTTTCATCTCTTTTGTGATAGAATCCATATTTTTAATGTTAATTGCAATATTTCTTGATTCATTAGCAAAAAATTCTTGAAGTATGCCATAAGCTCTATTAGTTGTTTTGTTGAGAATTTCTAGATCTTTATCAAATGTTTTAGAGAATTCAAGCATAGACTCATGATCATTGCCAATGTTAATTTGGCTTAAGAAATTTCGCATTGCTTTTATGTAAGTAAGTCTATTACCATGCATAAAATGCTTTGCTCGCATTTGTATGTTTTTGTTTCTTAATTCAGCATATTCAAGGACATTTATGTTTTGGTTTGCTTTTTCTATTTGTTCATATAGTTTAAGCTTTAGATCCTTTGTATCTTGAATTAGTTTATCTTTAATTGGAGAAGATTCTTGATCAAACCATTCGTCAATATTATCTAAACTTATTTCTAGTATAGGCTCTTCTTTTTTGAACATATCCTTGATAAATTTAAACATAGCAATAAGTATTATGATTGAGTTTAAATATATTTATGTAGCTAATTGTATAATGTCCTTTTTATGATTCTATTGTATCGTATAAGTAATATTTTTATAGTTTAGACTAAGAATAGGTAATATGCCAAAGAAATTTACGCGTAATGCCTCTGAAAACAAGAAAATTGCTAGAGAAAGGGTAAATGAATTGTTTAAACAGGCAGAGAAAGCTAAAGAAAAAGTTTTTGCAAATAGATATGTTGAGTTAGCTAGAAAAATAGCTATGAGATATAAAATTAGGATTCCTACTGAGTTAAAAAGAAGAGTTTGTAAACATTGTTATTCTTATTTAAGGCCTGGAAAAAACGTTAGAATAAGAACAAAGGAAGGCAAGGTTGTTTATTATTGTCTTGAATGTAAGAAGTATATGAGATTTACTACCCTTATTAGGTAAATTTGTTAAGGTTTTTAAATTGGCTTAATTTTTTCTTTGTTTATGATTGAACAAATTACAGATAGTTTATCTAATATACCTTTGAATGAACAACAAGTTAATGAAGTATTTACTGTTGCAAATGACTGTTGTTGGGCTAGAACTTTTGAGTTTGTTATGGATTCACAACCAGATTTTTTTGATGGTTTAGGGGATGGTTCAATTCTTGAATCTTTAGCGCCTTTTACTGTTATTGCAGATTGGGAAGTTAAATATAATGGTGATAGTATTGGTGTTGAAAAAGAAATGCTTATTCTTGATGAAAATGGGGGGGTGCCTAATCGTTTTAGAACTGTTCAAATTGAGGAACATGTTATGGCGAAGATACTCAGGTCTAAATATCGTGGGAGTTTTTGTTATCATGATGGTTTAAAGCATGATGTTACTGAAGTTTGTACTGATGTTGCAAATAATCTTGCAGATCTTTCTAGGAATTTAAAACAGCTTTACAAATGGGTACAAGAAACTCTTAAACCTGGGGAGGATTTACATTCTTGTGGATATGCAGCTGATAGAACAATGGCAACACAGATTAATTTAGGTGCTTCTTCTGCAGATGAAGCTTGTTATTTAATGAATGTTTTTAGGCAACATCTTCCAGAGTTTGTTGCATTATCACTTAATTCAGGGAGAATTTATCAAGAAGGTGTTTGTAGTGAGTTTCCAGAAAAAGTTGATTTGATGTTTATTGCACAGCTTGAGAATTATACTAAAAAAACAAAGTCTGCTATACCTCATCCAATAATACTTTCACCAAGATCTACTGTTGAGATTAGATGTTGTGATTCTCAAGCTAATCCTAATTTAGATGTTGCTTTAGCAGCTTATGCTTTTGCTATTCATCAATATGCCAGAGATAAGTATCCTTATTATCCTGTGGCTAGAGTGGGTCTTGAAGAGATGTATGCTAATACTTCTAAGTTAGGTTTAGAAGCACAAATAGGTGGAGTTTTTGTTA
This sequence comes from uncultured Methanosarcinales archaeon, assembly GCA_964534665.1. Classification (GTDB taxonomy): domain Archaea; phylum Nanobdellota; class Nanobdellia; order Woesearchaeales; family JAHJBD01; genus JAHJBD01. Next base: position 6,914 of record CAZHRT010000015.1, read on the forward strand.
AAGATTGGATCAATCAAACTTTAGATACTGTTCAACCAGATTCTATCTATTTTAAGCCCCTTTTAAGTAAACTTTGACTACTTCTGAGTAACTAAAAGCGAAACATTTATATATTAGTTATTACTCACTATATAGTAATAACTACACCCAAGGATATAATTCTTATCCCCCTAGACAAGAACCTTGGGTATTAGTTTTTTTACAATGAAATTCAAGAAAAATATTCAAAAATCATTTAAAAGAGTAAAGACAGATCACGAAGCTCTTAAACAGAATACATCAGAGTGGATTGCTTATCTTAATACATATTGTCAGGAGCTTGAACAAAAAATTAAGACTTTGGAGAAAAAAAATGGAAGAAAAAGACGAATTCTTGCTTGATGAAATTAATGGTTGTCGTGGTAAGAAAACAAAGATGTCTATTTTGAATAAGAAGAAGTTAGATCCTTATGAAATGGATGACCTTTTCTTATGATAATCTTTTTAAATTGACTTATTTTCTATATATTAATATTTAGACTATGGCAGATAAAAAAGAAGTAGGACCTGTTGAATGTAATTATCTTAAAGATCAGGCTGAAAATGAGGCCAGGGAAAAAAAAAATATTAGGATTGGTGGTGAAGTACTTCTTGCAATGGTTCTTTCTGTTGTTGCTAATTCCCAATATAAAGGTCTTGCTAGAGATTATCTTGAAGGGTGTCCTGAAGAGACTTTTGTTGCTGAAGATGGTGATTCTATAGTTGGTAAATTTAATCAAGAAGATACAAGCAATGTTCCTTTATTATCTAGGATTAAGTTAAAAACTGCTTATAAGGATTGGATGGTGGATAGGCATGGTTATGATAGAAAGGGTAGACCATATCTTGAAGCTGAAAAGAAATATACAGCTCCTGATATTGACCAAAGCAGCTTAGATATGAGAGTTCAAAAAGCACAGCGTAATAGATAACTTTTTATTCTAATAACCAAATTCTTAGCTTATGTATAACCTAGAAATAGATAAAGTAGTAAAGGAAATTAAAGAGTCTAAAGCAAAAACAGTGTTAATACAATTGCCAGAAGGATTAAAACCAAAAGCTAAGGAAATAGTTGATAAAATTGAAGCTGATACTGGAATTAAGCCGTTAATCTGGATGGGGAGTTGTTTTGGTGGTTGTGATGTTCCTAATGTTAAAGTTGATTTAGTAATTCAATGGGGACATTCTGAATATAAATGAAAAATTATTTAAACAGTCGTTATTCTTGATTTATTATGAAAATTGTAATTGGAGCAGATCATGGTGGTTTTGAACTTAAAGAAGAAATAAAGAAGTTTGTTGAGAAACTTGGCTATGATGTTGAAGATAAAGGAACAAATAGCTTAGAATCTGTTGATTATCCCATATATGCTAAGAAAGTTGCAAAAGAAGTTGCTTCTGATAAAGATACGTTGGGTATATTAGTTTGTGGGACAGGTCTTGGTATGAGTATGGCAGCTAATAAAATAAAAGGTATAAGGGCTGCACTTGCTTACAATGAATCTTCTGCAAAACTTGCTAAGGAGCACAATAATGCGAATGTGCTATGTTTAGGTGGTAGAGAGTTTAGTACAGAAAAGGCAAAAAAAATTGTTAAATTATTTCTAGAAACTCATTTTAGTAAAGCTGATAGACATAAAAGAAGGGTTGGCGAAATAGCTGAAATAGAAAAATGAGTTATTTAGTTGTTGGAGTGGTTGCTTTTCTTGGAATTCTTGCTGGTAAGATTATTGCTTTAATGACAGAAGAAGAGCTTAAGCCTGGAAGAAAATATTTTGTTTTGATTAAGAAAATTTCTTTAGTTTTGATGATGCTAGCAGCAATAATTTATTTATATGATCAAATATTTTATTTGTTGATTATATTAGCTGGTTTTTTAATTGTTTTATTATCAAAGAAATTTAAAATAAATAATCTTGCCAAATTGTTTATTACATATGTTCTTTTTGCATTGATACTTTATTATTCTATGTCTTTGATGGACCTTTTCATAATAGAATCAGTTTTAATTTTTATTTATGGTTTAACAGTACCTACCACTTCTCTTTTCTAATATGTAAATAAAAAGCTAAATGATTTACTAAAATATGAAGCATGAATGTTAAAATAAGTACAGTAACTATTATTAGCCACCTGTAGCTAAAAACAAATGAACTTAGTAGTATTGCTCCAACAATAAAGTCTATTTGATCCCATGGCTTAAAACTAGAGCCTGATTTTATATTAAATTGTCTTTTAGCAAAACTTTCTATTAAATCACCCAACATTGCTCCTAGACCCATTAAAAAACCAATAGCTAACCAGTTAGAGAAGTCAATAAAACTTACTTGAATTATGCCATTGACGTATAGAACTTTCTGAATGTATGCTATTAAAATACCTGATAAAGTTCCAACAATTAATCCACGGTAGGTTTTATTCTTACCAAACATCTCTTTACCATTAACCTTTTTACCAAGATCTACTGGGATTGCTAGTTTGTTGAGTACATTTTTAAATATTACTGGTGCCATATTTGAGAAGTAAGCTGGCAGCAACAAATAAAAACATTTGAATATAAATAACTCCATTTTATCAAAAGATATTTAAATAGTATTAAAGATTTTCTATTTGGTATGAAAAAAATACTAAATCTTCCTAATATTTTGACTTTAGCAAGAATTGCTTTATCACCAGTATTTTTTGTACTTTTTTTGATTGGGGAAAGAAGGGTTGGATTATTAATTTTCTTAATTGTTGCAATAACTGATGTTGTTGATGGATGGATTGCTCGTTCTTCAAAACAAGTAACTAAATTTGGGGCGACGTGGGATCCTATGGCTGATAAATTTATGGTAGCATTAGCTTTGCTTGTAATTTTGTTAGCAGCAGATTTTCCTTTATGGGGTTTGTTAATTTTAACTAGAGATATTATTTCTTTAGCAGGGTCTTTGTTAGTTTTTTCTAAATATAATACTCATTGGAAGCCAAATATATTTGGAAAACTTACAACGTTTTTACAAGTTATTACTATTTTTGTTTATATGTTAGGTGCAGAATTTGTTGTTTATGGTGTTGATTATAAAATTATTGTACTTTATTTAACAATTGCTTTAAGCTTTATTGCTGCAATAACTTATGCATCTAGAGGAATAAAGATTATTACTAAGAAAAAAGTGTTCTGAATTTTTTAATTGTAAAGCTTGCCATTGATGCAAAAAATCCTGGGACCCATATACCTTTGGAATATGTTGTTCTTTTCTTAATTGCAGTTCTTAGGTCATCATCAAATATTGTTAATCCATTGCCAATTTCCCATGGAAAATGTGCATCTGATCCGCCAATACTTGCTAAACCTAATTCTTTACCTTCTTTTTCTGCTTTTTTGTTTTCCCAAGGAAAGGTTCTAGCATTATAAGTTTCAATACAGTTGGCTTTTGAGAAATCACCTTTAAATTTAAGATATGGTAAGAGTCTAAATGGATGTGCTATAGTTAGAAATGCATCTTGTTTTCGTACATTATCTACAACTTCAAGAAAATCTGTTTCTTTTATGTCTTCTTGATGATAAAATACTACACAATCCCCATAATTTGTTCTTATTTCTTTTCCTGCTATTACTTCAAGATTTTTATTTTTGTTAAGTTTCTTTGTTTCTAAAGAGCCTTTCATAGTATTATGATCAACAACACATATACCATCTAATTTTTTCTTTATAGCAGTTTTTAGAATATCTCTTGGTTTGTTAAGTGAACAAAGACTATACTTTGTGTGAATATGCATATCGTATTTCATTTTATGAATTGGCTAAGATCCTTTTTCTATTACTGTATAATAATTGGATAAAAGAATAATATGCAAAAAATAATGTTACATATATTAATGTGTTTAAGATGAATGGATAATAATCGTCAATTACTGGTAAATTTATTTGTGATGTTGCTGCATAGTTCATCCATAATGCAAATAAAATTGTAATATCTTGCATTCCTGTCTTATATTTTGAAAAAATACTTCTTTTTGGTTTAATTCCAGCAAGCATATTAAGACTTCTTACAGATTCAGTTGCAACATCTCTTGCAATAATTAATAATACTGCCCAAAGAGGAACAATTGCAATATCCAATAGTATTATGAACATTAAACTTGTGATTACTTTATCCGATAATCCGTCAAAGAAATTTCCAAACTCTGTTGTCATGTTAAACTTTCTTGCTACGATGCCGTCAAGTTTATCACCAATCATAATCAATATAAATAGTAAAAGTGAGATTAATCTACCTATATTGTCCATGTATAAGAAAATTATAACAAAAGGAAGAAATAAAAGTCTGGTTAATGTGATTTTATTGGCTAAGTTCATCTTTAATTATGTTTTTTGTATTTTCTCTTGTTGTTTTATCAGTGTTAATAATATCTTGTAGATTTGGATTTATGTTTACTTGATGAGAATTCATCATTTTATTGATTATTCTTGGTATGTCCATGAATTTGATTTCTCCTTTTAAGAATGAAGCTACTGCAATCTCATTTGCTGCGTTCATTACACAGGGCATAGTCCCACCAATTTTTAATGCATCAAAAGCGTATTTAAGACATGGAAATGTTTCAAGATCAGGACTTTCAAATGTCATGTCTCTGAATTCAATTTTTTTGATAACTCTTTTAGTTCTTTTTGGATAAAATAATGCAAATTGGATTGGAAGTCTAGCATCTGGTTCTGCAATTTGTGCTTTAACAGTTCCATCTTGATATTCAACCATTGAATGTATCAAAGCTTGTGGATGAACTTGAATAGAAATTTTTTCACCTGGAACATTAAATAACCAACTTGCTTCAATAACTTCTAATCCTTTGTTCATTAATGTTGCTGAGTCAATACTAATCTTTTTACCCATGCTCCATTTAGGATGATTTAATGCTTGTTCAACTGTTATATCTTTTAGTTCGTCTTTGGTTTTTCCTCTAAATGGTCCACCTGAACAAGTTAATATGATATTCTCGACTTCTTCTGCTTTTTCTCCTAAAAGACATTGTTGTACGGCTGAGTGTTCTGAATCTACTGGGATTATGTTTACATTATGTTCTTTTGCTTCATTCATAATAATACTGCCTGCTGTAACTAAAGTTTCTTTGTTAGCTAAGGCAATATCTTTTCCTTTTCTTATTGCACTAACAGTTGGTATAAGGCCTGCTGCGCCAACAACTGATGTTAATAGAACTTCTGTTTCATCAAGTTCTGCAATTTTAACTAAACCTTCTTCTCCACTATAGACTGGAATTGATACTTTTTTAGCTAATTCTTTTGCTTTTTCTTCATTAACTACACAAACAGCTGTAGGATTAAATTCTTTGATTTGTTTTTCTAATAGTTCAATGTTACTATTTACACTTAACCCAATAATTTTGAACTCATCTGGAAAGTGTGAGACGACATTAAGGGTTTGAGTTCCAATGGAACCTGTTGAACCTAGAATGGAAACCTTTTTCATAGTACTTTGGATTAGAATTTGATTTAAATATCTTTCTATGATAAACTATTTAAGTGCAATGCCCATTCTCATAATAATGGAAAAGGAAGTTTTATGGAATAAATTTATGTTTTGGATAACTAATAATACATTATTCTTTTTTTCTAGAAAATTTCTTAAAAAGGTTTTAGGAAAAGAAAATATTCCTTTGAGTGGTCCTTTTATTATTGCTGCGAATCATGTGAGTTATGTTGATCCTCCACTTTTATATGCTGTTTTTTGTAAGGAAAGAAGGTATAAAGTTCATTTTCTTGCAAGTAATGGAATTAAATGGATGTGGTGGATATTTGGTGGTGAGAAATTTTTAAGATGGGCAGTTGGGATTATTCCAACACCTGAAAGAAGAGGTAAAAAAGCTAAGAAGCCTACTGTAGATGTTGCTGTTGATGTATTGAATAAAGGCGGGGTTTTAGGTGTGTTTCCTTATCCTAAATTTTATCCTTCAGAACCAATTAAAGTTAAAACAGGAATTGCGAGGATGGCTTTGTGGTGTAAAGCGCCGATTGTACCAGTTGCAATAAAAGGGACATATTCGATAGCTGGTAATGATAAACCAAGATTACCTAAACATTGGAAAAGAGTTGTTAGAGTTAAGATAGGCAAGCCTTTTTATTTAAATCAGTATTGTGATGCTATTACTAATAATTATGATAAAGATAAAAAAATGTATCAGAAGGTTGCTACAAAAGTAGTGGATAAAATTGAGGGTATGTTAAAAGAAAAATGGTAGTTTTAGTTATGACTGGTGGAGGGGCAAAAGCATTTGTTCACTTAGGAGTATATCATGTTTTAAAAGAAAATGGGATTAAAGTTGATCATATTGTTTCAACTAGTTCAGGTTCGTTGATGGCTGTTTTAGTAGCTTCGGGTGTTAGTTTTGATAAAATTAAAAAAGAATTCTTTAGTTTAAGAAGGAGAGTAAGTTGGTTATTGCCATCATTATCAGAGTTTGGATTTATTAGTAAAAAACCTTTGGTAAAAGTGATATCTAATTTGGTTAAACAAAAGAGAATTGAAGATTTACCAATACCTGTAACGTTAGTTGCATCAAACATAACTAAGATTAATGATCATATTATTAAGAAAGGGGACATTATTAAATCTGTATGTGCAACTTCTGCTTATCCTTTATTGTATAAGCCTGTAAATTATAATGGTGATTTGTTGATTGATGGCGGAATTCTTAATTCAGAACCTGCTGATATTGCTAAAGAAATAGGTAAGGGGAAAGTTATTACTGTTTCTTTAACAAGTCCTTTTGATAAAAAGTCAGGTAGTCTTAAAAATCGTATGGAAATTGTTTATCGAAGTTTGTTTTATTATTCTGAGATGAGTCGAAGAGAAAATGCAGATAAATATTCTGATTTAATTATTTATCCACTAAAACATAAATGGTATTGTCTAAATACTTGGAAGGGTATTTTTGAATTTTATAATAAGAAAGCAATGATTGAATATTATGAATTAGGAAGAAAAGAAGCTCTTGCTAATTTAGATAAAATAAAAGCGCTAACAACTGAATGACATAAATTATTAGCAAATAGTATGTCATTCACAATTTAGTAGCGAATTATTTTTACTAATATTTTATCTTCGCTACTAAAAATAAGAGAAATATTTTTAATATAGGGTTATTCTTGTTCTATTATGATAACAATACTTGACTGTTATACAGATGAACCAGCAGGTTTAGGTGTTCCACCATATTTAGGAACTTATCCTAGGTATATTGCAGGTTCTTTAGAAGAAAAATATAATTACATAACTATAGATGATTTGAGGTTCTTTAAAACTTATAATCTGGATGAAAAGAAAAAAGAAGTTAGTCATAAGACTAATATTCGAATATACAATTTAACAAGGGATGCTGAGACAATTAAACAAATTCTTGATAATACAACTGAATTAATTGTTATTGCTGGTGTGCACACACCAGGGAAGTATCTTTCAGCAGTTCCTGGAACACTTAAAGAAATCTCTGGTTTGATTAAGGATATTAATTGTAAGAAGATATTAACAGGGCCTGCGGTTTATGGGACTTCTTTGGAAGGTGGTAAGTTTGCAGAGAAAATTGATCTTAGTTGTTTTGATAAAGTTAAAGATTATAATTTCTCTTATTCTGACGTTGCAGACTTTTCAGTTAAGGGTTCAGAAATTATTAAACAAATTCCTGGTTTAAGAATTATTGAGTTGGAAACTTCTAAAGGTTGTTCAAGAAAAATACATTGTAGTTTTTGTACAGAACCTATAAAGAATAAAGTTGAATTTAGAGATAAAAAAGATATTTTAAAAGAGGCTAAAGCTTTTAATAAATTAGGTGTTAAGAATTTTAGGTTAGGGAAACAGAGTTGTTATTATTCTCATTCACAAGCAATTGATATATTAAGCGATGTTAGAAAGAATTGTGATATTGATGTTCTCCATATTGATAATGTTAATCCAATAAATGTTGTTTCTAAAAAAGGTATTGAAATTACAAAAGCTATTGTTAAGTATTGTACTGAAGGAAATGTTGCTGCTTTTGGTGTTGAAAGTTTTGATCCTGTAGTAGTTGAACAAAATAATCTTAATTCTGATCCTGAAGTTAGTTACGAAGCTGCTAGAATCTTGAATAAATTTGGATCAGCTAGAGGGTCAAATGGTATGCCTAAATTTCTGCCAGGGATTAATCTATTATATGGTTTGATTGGTGAAACAAAACAAACTAATAATCATAATCTTAACTGGCTTATGAGATTTATTGATGAGGGTTTATTGTTAAGGAGGATTAATATTCGTCAGGTTGATATTTTTGCAGGAACTCATTTGTATGATTCTGTTGGGAATAAGTTTATCAAGAAGAATAAAAAGCATTATTGGAAATGGAGAAATGATGTTAGGCAAAAAGTTGATTATCCTATGTTAACTAAAATAGTTCCTGTTGGTTCTGAGATGAAGAATGTTCGAGCAGAGATTTATGATGGTAATACTACTTTTTGTAGACAAATTGGTACATATCCTTTAATTGTTGGTGTTAAGAAAAGGTTGGAGTTAGGAAAATTTTATTCTGTTAAAGTTTCTGGACATATGTTAAGGAGTGTTGTTGGAACTATACAATAATCTCTCTTATAATAAAATTTATATACTTCTTTCTTATGAATATATTTGATGAGAAAAAAAGCTCAAATTATTAGTCGATCTATGATATATATTTTTATAGCTATAGTTTCGGTTATTTTGTTGTTTGGTGGTATAAGGACTATTTTTAAATTGGGTAAAGACTCTAAACAATTAGAATATGATAATTTTGTGGTTTCTTTGAATACTATTCTTGAAAAACAAAGATTGCAAAGTGTTGGGAGTTTAAAAGATCAGACTTTTTCTGTACCTAGGGATGTTGAGCTTGTATGTTTTTTTGATGATCATAAAGAAGTTCGTGCTTTTAGAAATAGCGAGGTAGCTGATTTTAGAAATGCTAATTCTAATTATAATGTTTTTTTCTCTCCATCTAAAGATTATGATCCTGAAAGTATGGAGTATGTTTCTTTAAGGGGAGACGAAAATCCTTTGTGTATTGAGCCTAAAAATGGGAAAATAAGGTTAGGTTTGCAGAGTGAAGGTAGGGCAACACAAATAACTTCTCTTGTACCTGATGCTATTGAAGAAGATTGTGTTTCTGTTTTGTATCAGGGAGACCCACAAGATAAAATTGATATTGTATTTTTAGGATATGGATACAAATCAAGTGAAACTTTTGAAAATGATGTTAATACTAGGGTTAATGATGTTATGTTTAATATTTTTCCTTTTAATGAAAATAAACATAAGTTTAATATTTATCGTCTTGATAAATTTGATTTAAATTGTCAAATAGGTAGTTTTATTCAATGTGATTCTTTTGATATTAAGAAGGTTGCTGCGAAATGTCCTAATGATTATATCTTTGTTCTTGTTGAAAGAAACATTTTATCAGATGCTATTAATCCAGTAAGATCTAGTGCGATTGGGAATTTAGCAAAGATAAATACTGCTGATAATGAGTTTGTTTTAATGCATGAATTTGGGCATTCATTTCCTTCCCCACCTTTAGCTGATGAATATATTGGTTATGCTGCTAGTTTTGATGCTTCTGGTTATCCTAATTGTGATTCAACTCCTTGTACAAAGTGGGCTGGTATAACTACTAATTGCATACAGGGATGTAGTACAAATAATTATTATAGATCAAATGATACTTCATTAATGAATGATTTAAATGATAGATTCTATGGTGCTGTTAATAATGCAGAATTGTTTAAAGTATTGGAGGCTTATCCATGAAAAAGATACTTCTTTTAGCTATTTTGTTGTTATTTGCTAGTTTTACTTATGCTCAAAGTAATGTTGTTGTTATTAATGTACATTATGATAGGGGAATTCTAGAAATAGGTGAACATCAAATTCAGATAGGTAATTATCCTGATAGGAAAGTTCAACCAGATAATGGGTGTAGGCTGGATGTTTTATCAGATACTGAGCAAGTTTTGTACTCTTTTGAGTTTTTATTACCAATTTATAGGTTTGAAGACTCTGTTAATTTTGATTTGAGTTTAATAGGTAGTGTTCAAAAGTTAAGTGAGACTGATTTTGCGTTAATTGTACCTTATTTTGAGGATTCACAGAAAATTGTAATCTATAATCCTGATGGATTTGAAGTTAGTTCATTAAGTCTTGAAGAATTTTTTTCACCAACTGTTAAAACCGTTTTGTTCTTTTCAATACCTATTATTTTGGTATTAGTTGGCCTATTTATTTTGTTATGGCTAAAGAAAAAGAAAGTATAGCGAAAGTTTTTTAAAATGAATTCAAATTCTTCTCGACATGCCTCTGTAGCTTAGTAGGTAGAGCGTGTGACTGTTAAATAATGCACAATGGTTCCTTTGGAATTAATGTGGTTACAGTTATCACAAGGTCGACAGTTCGAGTCTGTCCAGAGGCGTCTGGTAAAGTCATAATTGGCTTTGCTAATTTAATTGGCTCCGTAGCTTAGCCTGGTGGAGTGCCCGACTGATAATCGGGTGGTCCCGTGTTCAAAAGGCCAAAAGTTAAACTTTTGCTTTGAAAGTCACGGCGGAGCCATTATTTTCTTAAATCTTTAAATTAAATTGTGTTTGTTTTACTCTGTATTCTGAATATAGTACTACTATACAATGTTATATAGCTTTAACTACCATAAAGTTTATATATCAGGTGTGCGTAATTATTCCTAACTTAATATTGGAGGGGTCTATAAATGAAAACAAAATTCTTAATTACTGGGTTTATTATACTAACAATGGTGTGCAGTGTTTCAGTAGCTGCAGAACCATTCAACTTTGTTGATTGGGTTAAAGGTGTGCTAGGTATACAGGAGGAAATTTCTGATGTTTCTACTGATGATGTTAGCAGTGAAGATGTTATTGCTATTGAAGATATCAAAGTAGTGGATGATTCTGATGTAATTATAGTTGAGCCTGAAGCACCACCAGAGGATCCTGATGATACTAAAACAGGCAGTGATGAAGATAATGAAATAGCACCTGAAGAATTAGAAGTTGTAGATGATGAAATTATAATCATTGAAGAACCAGAAGTGATTTTAGAACCTAGTGAACAACCAACAGGTTCATCAATTGTTGTTATTGTAAAAGAAACAGAAGAAGTTGATTTGGATGTTCAAGCACAAGATCCAGATGAGGATATATTATCCTATTCTTATACAACACCATTGAATAAAGAAGGTCAATGGAAAACTACTTATGGGGATGCTGGTGAATATACAGTTACAGTTACAGCAACAGATGGTAAATTATCATCTTCAAAAGATGTATTAGTTTTAGTTAATAAGAAAGAAGAAGCACCAACAATTGATTCATTTAGTCCAATAGAAACTGAGTTAAAAGCAGAAGAAGATACTTCAATTGATTTTGCTGCAAAAGCGTCTGATAAAAATAAGGATATATTAACTTATACTTGGAGACTTAATGGGAATGAAGTTTCAGATCAAAGTTCATATTCTTATATGATCTCTTTTGAAGATTCTGGAAAACATAAACTAGTTTTAGAAGTAACCGATGGTGTTGAAACTGTTAAGAATGAGTGGAGTATTGATGTTAATAATGTTAATAGACTTCCTGTTCTAGAAAATATTGCAAGTATAACTGTTAATGAAGATGAAGAAGTTGTGATTGTGCCTGAAGCACAGGATGCTGATGGTAATGAACTTACTTTTGATATCTCAGAACCAGTAGGTGACAGTGGCGTTTGGCAAACAACATATGATGATGCAGGTGTTTATGATATTATTGTAACTGTATCAGACGGTCAAGATGAAGTAAGTCAAAATGTTAAAGTAACTGTTGAAAATGTTAACAGAGCACCAGTTATACTTAACATTAAGAAAAAATAATTTTTTATTTTTTATTTTAATTTTATTTTGGGGGCAGTATGAAAAAAATATTTGTATTAAGTATAATTTTTCTGGTATTGATTAATCTAGGTTTAGCTGTAAACATTACTGTTCATGAAACTGAACTAGTTGAACTTGATTTGGAAAGTTCTGATCCCGATTCTGATAATCTTAGTTATAATTTTAGTTTACCTTTGAATAGTGAAGGGGAGTGGCAAACTACTTATGGGGATGCTGGTGAATATTCAGTTGAAGTAACTGTTTCTGATGGTGACCTTTCATCAACTGAGATTCTTGACCTAGTTGTTCTTAGAAAAGAAGAAGAACCTGTTATTGATTTATACGCGCCTCAAGGTGAAATTGAGTTAGATGAAGGGGGTATAGTTGAGTTTATTGTTAGTGCATCTGATTTGAATAATGATGGTTTGTCTTATTTGTGGATATTTGATGAATCTGAAATTAGTGGGAATACATCTTATACTTATCAACCGAATTTTTTTGAACAAGGTGAGCATGTTTTAAAGATTGAAGTATCAGATGGTACTACAATTGTTTATCAAGAATGGTTAATTAATGTTAATGATGTTAATAGAAATAAATTATTAGATTTGTTTGAAGATGTAGCTATTAATGAAACAGAAAAATTAGTATTAAATTTGCCCGATTTTTCTAAATATAATCTAGATTTTGAAATTTCAGAACCAATTGGTGAAGATGGAGTTTGGCAAACAGGTTATGATGATGCTGGAGAATATACTGTAACAATTGATATTAATGATGGGGATTTTTCAGCAGATAAGGAAATTTTAGTTATTGTAGATAATGTTGATAGGCCACCAGTGATTTCTTCTATATCTAATGTTAAATTAGATGAAAATCAAGTTGTTACAATTACTTTAGAGGCACAAGATCCAGATGGTGATGAAATTCAGTTTTCAGGATATAATTTGCCTGATGGTATAAATATACAAGATAATGTTTTTGTTTGGGAAACAAATTATGATACTGTTAAACGAGATAATTTGTTGAATCAAATTCTTCATAAGTTTCATTTATTATCTAAAAATCATAAAGTTACTTTTGTTGCGGAAAGTAATGGGTTAAGATCTGAAGAAGAAGTTTCAATTAGAGTAAATGATGTTAATCGAGTACCAGTTTTGGATGATCTTGAGAATATTACTGTTAAAGAGGGTGAATGGTTAGAGTTAAGTCCTAGTGCAATTGACCCTGATGGAGATAAGATTAGTTTCTCATATTCTGGTTGGGTTAAGAAAATACCTTATTATATTGATTATGATGAAGCAGGTGAGCATAAAATTTTAGTGACTGTTTCTGATGGGTTCTTAAAAGAGACAAAAGAGTTATTTGTTAATGTTGAAGATGTTAATAGAAATCCTTGGTTGATTAATAATAATCTTAGTGTTATTGAAGGTGAAAATATTAGTATTATACTTGATGTTATTGATCCTGATGGTGATTTAGTTGATATTACTGCTGGAGTTCTTCCAAACGGCGCTAGTTTAGTTGATAATGAATTTAAATGGGAAGTGCCATTTGATATAACTAAGAAAGGTGAAATTACTGCAGTACTTGTAACTTTTGTTTTATCTGATGGTAAAAGTAATGTTACTGTTGAATTTAATATTTATGTTAAGAATGTTAACAAAGCACCTGAAATTGTTGAGTTTAGTCCAATTGAATCTTTTGGTGTTAATGCAGGTAGTACAGTTACATTTGAAGTTAAAACTCAAGATTTTGATGGTGATGATTTAACTTATATTTGGGACTTTGGGTTGTTTGATAAGCATGAAAGTGGGTCAGCTCATAGAAGGGGTTTTACTGTTCCTGGAACTAAAAAGATTAAAGTTATTGTTTCTGATGGTGAAACAGAAGTTGAGCATGAATGGGAAGTTAATGTTATTACTAAAAAAATTGAAAAAAAAGTTGTTAAGAAAGTTGAACAGCCAGTTGAACCTGTTGAAAAGCCTATTGAAAAGCTTGTTGAGCCTAAGAAACCTGAACCAAAACCTGTTGAACCAGTTCAACAAAAAGAACCTAATATCTTGACTTTTGTTATTGAGGGATAATCTTTATAAAAGTTAAAATCTTTCTGTTTATGTGGCAAAAATTTCTCAGATTACGGATGATGCAACAATTAATCTAGCTTTAGATACTATTAGAATTAAGAAACAAGCAATAGTTTTTGTTAATAGTAAGAATTCTGCAGAAAAGACAGCAGAGAATCTTAGTAAGAAACTGAAAGATACTCCTGAATTTGAGCATCTTGTTGAATTTGTTTTACATTCTCTTGCAAAGCCTACAAAGCAATGTGAAAGGTTAGCAAAATGTATTAAGAAAGGTGTTGCTTTTCATCATGCTGGTTTAACAAGTAAACAAAAGACTGTTATTGAAGATGGTTTTCGTAAAGGTGAAATTAAGGTTATCTGTTCTACGCCAACACTTGCAATGGGACTTGATTTGCCTGCGTTTAGAGCTATTATGAAGACGTTAAAGAGGTATGGGCGTAGAGGTTTACAATATATCCCTGTACTTGAATATCTGCAGATGGCTGGAAGAGCTGGCCGTCCTAAATATGATAGTTATGGTGAGTCAATAATTGTTTCTGGTACTAAGGCGGAAAAAGAAGAGTTGCATGAAAAGTTTATTTGTGGTAAACCAGAAGATATTTATTCTAAACTTGCAGTTGAGCCAGTATTAAGAACCTATGTTTTATCATTGATTGCAACAAATTATGTTAATTCTAAAAAAGATCTTGTTGAATTCTTTTCTAAGACGTTTTGGGCGCATCAGTTTAAAGATATGTTTAAGATCGAATCGATTATTGATAAGATTCTAGGGTTATTAGAAGATTGGGAATTTCTTATTGGTTATGGAAATGATTTTCAATCTGCTAACGAACTTGGGGAAGAGAAGTTTAAAGCTACAAGAATTGGAAAAAGGGTAGCTGAACTTTATATTGATCCTTTAACTGCACATAATTTAATTAATGGGATACAAAGAGCTGCTTCAATGAATCTTAATGATATCTCTTTTTTACAGTTAGTATCTAATACTTTGGAGATGAGACCTTTGTTAAGGGTTAGGGTAAGTGAATATGATATTGTTGGTGAAGAATTAGTTAAGAATTCAGAGTTTATTTTACAGGATGAACCTTCACTATACGAATCAGAGTATGAAGATTTTATTAATTCTGTTAAGACTGCTATGTTTCTTAAAGACTGGATTAATGAAAAAGGTGAAGAAGATTTGCTTGAGAAATATAACATAAGGCCTGGTGAGATTAAGGTAAAGGTTGATTTAGCTGATTGGCTTTTGTATTGTTCTGAGGAATTTGTAAAGATGTTAGCATTTCAACCTTTGATTAAAGAGATTGCTAAAATGAGGATTAGGGTAAAGAATGGTGTTAAAGAAGAAATAATTACTTTACTTAGGTTGAAAGGTGTTGGTAGGGTTAGGGCAAGAAAAATGTATAATGCTAGAATTAGAGATCTTGGAGATTTAAAGAAAGTTGATATAACTAAATTGGTTCAATTATTAGGAAAGGGTATAGCTTTAAGTTTAAAAGAACAAGTTGGGCAGGATATGTCTAAAATAGTTGTTAAAGAACGAAAAAGAAAGGGGCAGATTAGTTTGAAAGACTATGTGTAAATTAATAATTGCTGTAATGTATCCTTCGCAAGAAATGTTGGTAAAAGTTAAAGAAGATTTGATTAATGAATATGGTGCAATTGTTAAAGAGTCAGAGTCTTATGATTTTACTTCTTTTACTTCATATTATGAACCTGAAATGGGTGCTAAGATTAATAAGAAGTTCTTGATCTTTGATAAAAAAATTTCTAAAAGGGATTTGATTGAAATAAAAAATCATATTACTTTATTAGAAGAAAAATATTCAAAAAAAAAGAATAGGACAATAAATCTTGATCCAGGTTATATTTCAAGTAAAGAATTAGTTTTGGCAACTGTTAAGGGAAAAGGGTTTAAAGAACAAATTTCAGATAAAATATGGTTGCATAAGGTTTTGGAGTTTAAAGATGATTTTGTGATTACTTTTTATCATACTTTTGATGATTATAAGAAATATAAAGATTGGTTTCTAGATAAAGTTTAAATAATTATATTTTATTCTATCAATTACGCCCGTGTAGTCTAGTGGATAGAACACCTGGTTGCGGTCCAGGAGACCGGAGTTCAATTCTTCGCACGGGCATTTTTAATATTAATTATATTCTTATCTTAAATATAAACCTTTATATATATACTATATACTACCATTTAGTTAGGGGTATTATGGATATAAGAAACGTTCAAAAGACAGGTAATATGTTTTATGTGTACTTGCCAACTAAGTGGTGTAGGAAGCATAATATCAGTTCAGAATCAAAAGTAACTACTAATAGTGATTCTCAAGGTGGTTTAGTTGTTCAACCACAGATTATGAAGAGAAAAGAAAGAAATATTAAATTACATATTGATGAAAAAGATAAAGATTTGATTATTAAGTTAATAGTTGCTTGTTATATAAATCCAACTACTTCTTTTGAAATTAGTTTAGGTAAAGAAGTTGATATTAGTCAGTTAATAAATGAAAAATCTTTAACAGGTGGTTTAGACCTTGTTGATATGGACGGCCATCATATAAGTTATGAATCTAATTTGTTAGTTACAAACCCTGAGTCTCTTTTAAAGACGATGATTAAGAAAATTAAGAATATGATCTTGGTTAAGACAGGTAGTGGTTTGAAAGATTTAATGGTAAAGTATGAAGATGAGATTGATAAAAGTCATTTTCTTATTGATAAAGCTGTAATATCTGCATTTTCTTTTTCTGAGAATGATACTGATCTTAAACATGTTTATTTATTTTATATCTCAATTATCTCTCAGAATTTAGAGAAATTAGCAGACCATATAATCTCTTTAGAAGGCGATGAAGTAAATTATCTAAATAAAATTATGTCTTCTATTGAAATGTTGCAGAATTTATTAAATAATTTGGATGGATTTAATTATAAGGTAGCAATTGAATTCTCAAAATTGGTCTCAAAAATTGGTGATCTTAAGGTTAGGGATCTTCAAACACATAGGAAGAATAGGATTAAGAAAATTTTAGTAAACATTTCTGAAGTATTAATGGATTGGTCTGTAACAAAAGAGATTGATAAATAGTTTTCATATTATACTTATAAGTATTGTATGGATTGTCGTTAGCTCATCATTATAAAAAATAAATGACTTCTTTTTCTTATGATTACAATAGGTACATTCTTTGCAATAATAGGCGCTGTTGTTGCATTAGGCGTTGCAGGAATAAGTACAGCAATAGGTGTTGCAGCAGCTGGAGTTGCAGGTGCTGGTACAGTAGCTGAAAAAAAAGAGAATTTTAAAAATGCTTTAATTTTACAAGCATTACCACAGACTCAAACTGTTTATGCATTTATCATTTCTTTATTGATTTTAATGGGTACTGGTTTATTGAGTGGACAACCAAAAGATTTGAGTAATGTTCAAGGTTTAGCTTATCTTGGTGCTGGTTTAGTGGTTGCAGTAACTGGTATGACTGCTGTGTTACAAGGAAAAGTTGCATCTGCAGGTATAATAGCTAGTTCAAAAGATCCTACTTCATTTGCTTCTCATTTAGTTTTTACAGGGCAGTGTGAAACACCAGCTATTTTTGGGTTTATTATTTCATTAATCTTACTTATAGTTGGCATGGGCGTTCTAGCATAAGCTTTATAAAGCTACTTTTATTACCATATATTGAAGAAATTCGGGGTGAATTTAATATGACAGATAAGGTACAACCTATTTTTATAATGCCAGAAGGCACTGAAAGAACTAGTGGTAAGAATGCTCAAAGAACTAATATTATGGCTGCTAAATTAGTAGCTGAAACAGTTAGAACAACACTTGGTCCAAAAGGTATGGATAAAATGTTAGTTGATGGTATGGGAGATGTTACTGTTACAAATGATGGAGTTACAATTCTAGAAGAAATGCAGATTGAACACCCTTCTGCAAAAATGATTGTTGAAGTTGCTAAAACACAAGAAGATGAAGTGGGCGATGGTACTACAACAGCTGTTGTTTTGGCTGGTGAATTACTGAAGAATGCCGAAGAATTATTAGACCAAAATGTTCATCCTACTATTGTTGCAAAAGGTTATAGATTAGCAGAAGCCAAAGCACAAGAGATTCTAAATCAGATTGCAGAAAATGTAACTGAAGATGATGAAGACATTTTAAAGAAAATCTCTATGACTGCTATGACAGGAAAAGGTGCAGAAAGTTCAAAAGAAAAACTTTCAGAGATTTCAGTTAAAGCTGTTAAGATGGTTGCAGATAAAACTAATGGTAAGATTTCTTTAGATAGAGAAAATATTAAGCTTGAAAAGAAAGTTGGTGGTTCTGTTGATGATTCAGAACTTGTTGAAGGTATTGTTCTTGATAAGGAAAGAGTACACTCTGGAATGCCTAAAGAAGTTAAAGAAGCGAAGATTGCATTAGTTGATAGTGCAATTGAAATTAAAAGTACTGAAATTGATGCTAAAATTCAAATAACTGATCCAGCTCAGATGCAAGCTTTTATTGATCAAGAAGAAAAGATGCTTAGAGATAAAGTTGAGAAAATTGTTGCATCTGGTGCGAATGTAGTATTTTGTCAAAAAGGAATTGATGATATTGCACAACATTTCTTAGCAAAAAAAGGAATTTATGCTGCAAGACGTGTTAAAAAATCAGATATGGATGCATTATCAAGAGCTTCTGGTGCTAAAGTTGTTACAAACCTTGATGACCTTTCACAAGATGATCTTGGAAACGCTGGAGTAGTTGAAGAAGTTAAAGTTGGTGATGAACAAATGACTTATGTTAAACAATGTGATAGCGCTAAGTCTGTTACAGTACTTATTAGAGGCGGAACAGAACATGTTGTTAGTGAAGTTAAAAGAGCAATGGAAGATGCAATAGGTGATATTGCTGCAGCTTTGAATGTTGGAAAAGTTGTTGGTGGAGCTGGTGCTCCTGAGATTGAAGTTGCTCGTGGATTAAGAAAGTATGCTGAATCATTATCTGGTAGAGAACAACTTGCTGTACAGGCTTTTGCAAATTCAGTTGAAGTTATTCCTAGAACCTTAGCAGAAAATGCTGGTATTGATCCAATTGATATTCTTACAGAACTTAAGTCAAGTCATGATGCAGACCAAAAATGGGCTGGGATTGATGTATTTTCTGGAAAAGTTGTGGATTCTTGGGGTCAAGGAGTTATTGAACCTTTAAAGATTAAAACACAAGCAATATCTTCAGCATCTGAAGTTGCGGTTATGATACTTCGTATTGATGATGTGATTGCTGGTTCTAAGACTGGCGGACCACCACCTGGAATGCCTCCTGGTGGAATGGGCATGCCACCTGGAATGGGTATGTAATTTTATTTATTCTTTTTCTTTATATATTAAAAACACAACATTTAAATACAAAAACTCCAATTTTTAAGTTATAATAGTTATTAGAGTATCAACATAATTTTCAAAAAGAGGTGTATATAATGGCAGAAGCTCGCGCTAAGTCTACTAATAGAGAAGAAGGTGTTTATGAAATAATGCCTTATAAGGAAGTAATGGAGCTTAAAAAGCAAGTTGCTGAGCTCAAAGAGAGGTCAGGTAAGCCCCTTAATGAAGATTTAATGAATTCTATTTCAGTTTTAACAAAACAGCTAGGCAGTCTTCTTCAGTTGTTTAAAACAGCAGCAGATGAAATGAGGACAGAAGAGTCTGCAGAAGAAAGAATTGCACATTCTTTAAAGCCAATTCTTGAAAGAATGGAAGGGGTAATAGATCAAAATAAAACAATTGCAGAAGGTATGGTTGCAATTGCGGATATGGTAAAAGAGATTAAAGGTGAGAAACCATCAAAGGCGTTTGAAGAAATTGATATTCCTAAGATTGGTGGAACTAAAAGTAGTACAAAGCATTCTGATTTATTAGATATGCCTGGTATGGATATGCCTCCACCACCTGGTGGAATGCCACTACCTTCTGGACCTGGTATGCCTCCACCACCTGGCGGAATGCCTCCTCCTGGAATGGGTATGCCTCCACCACCTGGCGGAATGCCACTTCCTCCTGGACCTGGTATGCCTCCACCACCTGGCGGAATGCCACCACCTCCTGGAATGGGTATGCCTCCACCACCTGGCGGAATGCCACCTCCTCCTGGACCAGGTATGCCACCACCTGGCGGAATGCCACCATTAGGGCCACCACCTAAAAAGAAGAAAAAAGGCTTATTTAAGAAATAATGGAACATATTAATCCTGAAGGTTTAAGGGTATTTCTAAGACATGTAGCTAGAGTTCAAAAGAAAATTACTGAAAGAGGTATGGCGCGACAAAAGCTTCAGCGTAAGATTCAGAATTTGAAAAGGGCTTCAATTGGTGCAAAAACTAAAAGAAAGATTGATGTTGAATTAGCTGAACTTAATAGACATATTAATGAAGTTATTGAAAAAGAAAAAGCTATAGCTGGATATGCCAAAAGGGGAGACGATGTTACAAATAGTTTAGTAAATTCATTGTTGGTTAATAGCCAGAAAATGGATACAGTATTAGATGATGTTAAGAAACTTGAACAAAAACTTGATGGGTTTTCAAAGTTAAAACTTGATAGGGAAGTTCGTATGAAAGTTTTGGAAAAGAAGATTGGGATGTCTACAACAAAAAAGGGAGCTTCTTTTGAATTAAGAACACAATTAGATAAAGTTGTTAGACATTTTGAAGAAGTTTCAAAGGATCCTAAGTATAATCCTTCTGATCTTAATTCTATACAAAATAAAATAAATATGATCCGGTTAAAATTATCTACAAGTCTCTAGCCATAATTGTATTTCTACTATTTGCTTTTGCCCTGTCACAAGACTTTTTAACCAATTCTTTAACTATTTGATTAAGTTTTTCATGAAAGTTGGAAGATACACTCATCTTTTTTCCTTCATATACTGTTAATTCATCAATTTTTGATCTGATAACTAATGTTGAACCCATTTTAATTACCTCCTTTAATCATGTGTGTACCAAAAACTATTTTCTTTGTCTAGTTTACAGAATCCAAACCTTTCAAATTGGATTACTTCATTTATTTTAATATTTTTTATTGATTCTTCTGCAAAACCTTTTTGCAATTTGCAGTCAGGCATTAGAATCTCAACTTTTGTTGTTTTTTCAGGTAACCAATGAATGATTTTCTTGCCTTGCTTTTTGTATTCTTCTATGTTTAATGAATGAAAAATAAATTTATCATGTTTTTTTGTAAAATTTAAACAGTCCATTAATCTTACTAAATCACCTTCTTTAATTGTTTCTAAATCTTTTTTTGAAATGTGAAATGTATCTTTAACTTTGAATTTTCTTCCGCCTTTTTTGTTATGTGGGTGTAAATTTAGTTCTAGTTCTTGTTTAGGTGCGTTTTCTATAACTATTTTTTTTGGGTCTGGAATAAAGAAATACCTTAATGCTTTTTCATCTAGTAATTTTCGATTTATTGATGCAATTACTGAAAAATCTAAGTTTGAAGTTGTTTTTGACATGCCAATAACTTTTGAAAGTTCATAAAATGATTCTTTAATAATGCCTCTTCTTTTTAGTGCTCTTAATGTAACTAATCTTGGATCGTCCCAGCCAATATATTTTCCTGATTCTATCATCTCTCTGATTTCACGGCCTTTTGTTACTGCTCCAGTTACATTAAATCTTGCATATTGTTTTACTTCTGGGTTTGGTAGGTTGAATAAATTTCTTATATAATCTTGTAGTTCAATTCTTGATTGGAATTCGTTGCTTCTTAAAACATGAGTTATTTTCATTAAGCCTTCTTCAATAGCATTTTCAAAATCGTACATTGGCCAAACTTTGTATTTACTTTTTTGTTTGTAATGTTCTTGATAAGCTAATCTGAATATTACTGGATCACGCATTACTGCATTTTTATGTTGCATTGAAATCTTTAATCTTAAAGTAATCTCGCCTTCTTTGAACTTGCCTTTTTTCATATCTTCCCAATCTTTTGATGTATCTTTAGAACTTTTCCCTCGACAAGGACAATCATTCATGTCTCTACGATTTTTTGAAATATTTTTACTTTCACAAGAACATGTGTATACATTATCTTCTTTGATCAGTTTTTCTGCAAATTCATAGTATTTATCAATATGGTCAGAAACAAATACTGTTTTGTCTGTTTTAATATTAAGATATTCTAGAACATCTTGTTTCATTGAATCTACATATTCTTGAGTAGATTTTTCTGGGTTTGTATCTTCAAATCTTAACATACATTTACCTTTGTATTTGATTGTGTACATGTAGTTTAATAAGAAAGAAACAGCATGACCTAAATGATTATATTTTGAAGGTTCTGGAGAAATTCTTGTAATAACTTTACCTTCAACTGCATTTCTTAGTTCAGGAAGTTCTTTTCTTTGTTTTTGTCTTTGCTTTTTTTCTTCTTTTTGTTTTTCTTCGTAATCAGGATTTAATTTAAGAAATTCTTCTTTTTGTTTTTCTAAGGATATTTTGTTAACTTCTTTAATTATTTCATTAACTTTTTGAGAAATTTCTTTCATGTTTTGTTTTACTTTAGGATCTTCTTGGATTAACTTTCCAATAATAGCTCCAGGATTAGCCTTACCATTAAATTTTATAGCATTTTCTAAAGCGTATTTTCTTATGGATTCTTTCATATTTTGCTAAAAGAAGGCTTAATATATAAAAATTTTGGATTTAGTAATGTTTTTAAAGAATAATCTCTTTCTGATTAATACATGGGCTGGTCGTATAATCTGGCTATTATGCCCGGCTGGCAGCCGGGAGGTTCTGGGTTCAAAAGTGCAAAGCAGTGCTTTGTTTTGAAAGTCCCAGCCAGTCCATTTAATGGTGATAAACATGGAAGAATGTATTCAACAGAAATCAAAGATTTCTGAGCATACAAGTGAAACTTGTATATTTTGTAAAATAATTAAGGGTGAAATACCTTGTGCTAAGATTTATGAAGATGATAAAATAATCTCTTTTTTAGATATTGCACCTACAGGAAAAGGGCATGCTTTAGTTGTTCCTAAAGAGCATTATGAAACATTAATTGATTTGCCTGAAGAATTTCCTTTCTTAAGTGCTGTTAAAAAGGTTGCAAGAGCTCAGTCTGCAGCTTTAGGTACTGATGGCTTTAATTTAGTTATTAACAATAAGAGATCTGCGGGTCAAGTAGTGTCGCATGTGCATGCACATATAATCCCTAGACAAGCTAATGATGGGGTTTTCTTTGAATTAAGGCATAGGAAAGCAACTGAAAAAGAGATTGCAGATGTTGCTGAGAAGATAAGCAAATTTTTATAGTAAACTCTTAGAAAGTAAAGTTTTCTAAGTTTTTATCACTCTTCGAATGATAAACTTTTTAAAAGAGTGTTTTATCCTATTTATCTATATGCCGGCTTAACTCAGTCTGGTTAGAGTGTCACATCCATGTTGGAGACAAGGCTCATAAGGGTTGAGCGATGAGGCTAACGCCGATGATTAACCCCCAACTAACTGAGAGACGTGAAAGTCTGGAGTTCAAATCTCCAAGCCGGCATTTTTATATTTCTTAGTGTGCTTTGGATTAATAAATCCTATTTTATCAATAAATATTTGAAGATTGGTTCTTCCGTTGAATTGTATTCGATATAATGTGTTCCAAGCTTTACTAGGATATTTATGGCTGATGTATAAGTTACCCTTCATTCCAATATATTTTAGATATATCATAACTTGTGATAATAATGGTTTTGATATACTAGATAATTCAATTCTAGGATAAATGATTCCATTATTGTTTGTGATTACTAAACACCCATCAGTTGCGAAATATCCTTGAATTATATGTTTCATATTTTTGTTGTTAAATACGTGGGGTATGGATAATTCTGTGCCCTTTTTTCCAATAGGGAACCCCACTTCATGTAATTTGTTAAAGAATTGTTTATTTGTGAATTGGATTTCAAGTTTTCTTTGTTTAATTCTTTTTTTAATTATTATTTTGTTTTTAACAAAATGTTTTAGATTAGTTTTTACTACGTCTTTTAAAAAAGGATAATCATCTTTAATATTTCCAACAATTGATATGAAATAATATTTTGGCTCAATTTTAGAGAGACAACCATCACCTAAAAGAATTCCGTAAAGTAAAGCTAATTTATTTGATTTAGTTATGGGCGACATCATTTAAATCATTCAAAAATATATGTTGATTTAAATGAGATTGATGACTAGGTTTAAATATTTTACGCTCATAAGTCACGGAACCGGCATTTTCTCTAATCACAAATTTTAAATACTAATTATTCTAAGAAAATGTTTGTTAAAGGGTTAAAATCTTTAAAGTCAGCACGAATTTTAAGAGTTATTACTAGAATCCCTAGACTTTTTAGAATTCTTAGATTAAGGGACTTTATTAAAAAAAGAAATAAGTTTTGCTTTTTATTTAATAACATTTAAATATCAGTAGTTTGGTAAAATATGTTATGGCAAAAAGTGGTACGTTCTATTTAGATAAAGGTAAAGAAAGTTTGACATATACCAAGATGATTAAGTATTTATCAATATTTTTTTTACCAATTGCAGGTTTCTTTTATATTTCAGTTTTCTTGTCAAGGTGGGTGAATGATCTTTTTGGTTATTCAACTGTGATTACTGTTAGAGTAATGATGATCTTCTTTACTTTTATAGTATTTTTATTTGTAATACCTTATATTAGAAAAAGAGAAAATATCTCTGGTATTAGGTCGGCGTTGGTTGGATTTATTATTGTTGCTTTAGTTATGGCATTACCTTATTTGATATTTAGAAAGGATATTTCTGTTTTACTTAGTCAATTAACTTATTTAGCAAGTTATATACTCTTGACTTTTATTTTTTCTCCAGAAGTTCTTGGAATGGATGTTGATTTAAGAAGTTATTTTCAGCATTTTAAACAGTTAATTGTTTTAGGTGTTTATCTTTCAATTGTATTGTGTTATGTTCTGGGGTTTGCTACAATTTATCATAGTATGTATCAAGAGGATCAACAATCTTTTGATTTAAAAGGGGAAGGTAGTTATGTTACTTTTGCGTATTTTAGTGCAATAACTTTTACAACTATTGGTTATGGTGATATTGCTCCATTATCGACTGGTTCTAGGTTTGTAGTTGGTATTCAAGCGATAATAGGTACAGTAATTAATGTGATATTTATAGCAATACTCTTTATTTATATCTCTAATTTTGAGAATTGGTTCCAAAAAGAAGAGAAAGAGTTGCAAGCGCAAACAAAAGCTATAAAACAAATAAGGAAAAGATTGAATAAATAAAAATTAGTATTTGAATTTTAATTTTTCTTTGTTTTTCGTAAAGATTAATTTTTCTATATTATAAGTTCCATATTTAGGGGCTTCCATGAATCCTTCCCATGCAGCTTCTGCTAAAATACCTTTATCAAGCCATTCAAAAAGCCACTCATTACAATATTCTGGATTTTCTTGAGAAAAACCAGTTCCCATTCTAATTAACCATTTTTTGTTAAGTAGTTCGTGTGAACCTATAGGTGGTGTTATTATAATTGGGATACCTAGTGCTGTATAAAATGATAATTCACTAGGTTTTGTCCATATAATGTCTGTTGTGTGTAATAATTGGTTAAATTCTTTGAAATAACCGTCTTTATCTGCTGATAAGAGAATATTAATGTTTTTACCAATTCTATTACCTAGATTATGCTCTTTTACAATATTTACAAAATAATCTCTAACTTCTGGTCTTGTTCCTGCTATTAAATTAATTTTAATTTCGTTATTTCTAAGGTATTTTTGTAGACTTTTAATTATAATAGAACCGATTTCTCCTTGTGCACCAGCACCACCAACTGCAAAAGTAATTGTTAGTTTATGGCAGACCCTACTTTTGTAATATTTTCCTAGATGTTTTTTTATACTCTCTTTGTATCTAGAGATGTATATTTTTTTAGGATCTAAATTTGGTAGCCTAGTTCCTAAGTCTCTTTTAAGAAAATGTAGGTCTGCGCCAGTGTTTTCTCTAGGTAGCGGAAAACCTGTGAAGAAAATGTTTTTTTTAGGTACACCATATTGTATTAATCTTTTTGTTGCATGTTCTGTTGGTGTACAATAAAATAACTTTTCTTTTTTTGGTTCTTCTGGTACCCATGTTCTATTAATATCTGTATCAGTAACAATACAGTAAATGTTTTTCTTTTTAGCGTGTGCTGCTGCAAGTGCTGGGCCAAAGAAAGTTGATACCATTGGAAGGTCTTTTTTTTCTGTATAATCAACAACACTTTTCATAAAATTCTTTCTAATTAATCTGTGCATGTAGATTGAACCTAGTGTTGGTCTAGACAAATCTCTGAAAGGATAATATGGGGAAACTGCTTGGAATTTATCGTATATGTTCCAAACAATTGGCCCGATTATTGGAACAGATTTAAATCTAGAAATTCTTTCATAAGATGATTGAAATTTTCTCCATTGTTTTTGCTCTTTTTTGGTTACCATACTATCACTATTAGCTGTGATAACCTTTTCGAATGCAATTTCTTTGAGTGGGTATGCTGCTCTTTGATGGCCATAACCCATGTCAACTGAGACAATCCAAGCCTTTTTAGATTTCATTATACAAAATTAATTTTTCAAGTATATAAATATTATTGTCTAAAAAGATAATTTGAATTTATAAAAATATTTATGGTATCTTTTCGAAGTACAACAATAAGTTTATAAAATCATATTAATTAACAAAGATATATGAAAACAATAGTTACTGGTGGTGCAGGGTTTATA
>CAZHRT010000016.1:0-32194 GCA_964534665.1 uncultured Methanosarcinales archaeon
ATCATATTTGTTAAGTTGTGGCAACTCAATAGATGCACCTTTAATAAATTTCAAAGCATTCTGTACAGCTTGTACATAATATCCTTGTTTCTTAACCTTATAATCATATATTGCTTTATCTGTATCAACTTTTTTACCTAGATCAACACCATTCTTAAGAGCCGTATCTAATGCCATATTCAAATTAATTAGATTTTTGTGAAAGTCTGCCATAGAAAAAGTGAAGACTTTACACTATTTATATTTTATTGTAATTAATGATACTCAAACAACTTCTTTTGCTGTTTAACCTGTTTTAACACTTTACTTTCTTTAACTAAAATGTCTAAATTAAACCCAAACTTCTTAGAAATAACATTCTTAGCATATTTTAACATTAATTCTCTTGAAGCAAACTCAACTGGTATTGATTTCATAGCTTTACGCATAGCTTCCCTAACAACCCATACTCCTAAAGGAATGCCATATTCACCTGTAATAAAACGAAGAACTAAAACAGAAGACTGCCTTTTAATCTGCTTTAACTTTTCAAGTACTGGCAACCTAGATGCATAATAACCTCCAGCAGTTTCAAACGCATACTGTTTCCTACCACCATAAAATTCATGATCAGTTGAATATTGTACTTTATCAGAAACATTAAATTCAGCACCTGGCATGTATGTTTCAAACAATTCATAACTCCAAACATCTGATACAAATAAAACTAAGAAATAATTTCCAAGATAACCTCCAAAATAAGCCAAATAATTACATTCTGAAAAGTCTTTAACATCTTTAATTAATCTTTTGCCTAAAGTATCATCTGTTGCTGTTATGCTCCATCTAGTTGGAACTAATTTTCTGTTATTTTTAATTCCTAAAGTACCGACTGAAAGTAATTTTGATAAGAAATTCTCATCAAAACCTTTCTTATAAAGATAATCTAAAGCTAAAGATGACTTTAAGTCAGTATCAGAAACAACTTTATCAACTTTTGAATCAATTTTAGAGTTAGAAGTAATCATTGCTTTTTTTAACTGTGCATTAGGTCCAGTTGGTGCCATAAAACTATCAGAATTCACTCTAAACCTTGGTTTATCTTTTAGATTAATCTCTAAATCAACAGGTTTTGAAGCCATTCCAACTTCTTGACTAATTGAAAGCATCTTACTCTGCTGTTTAACATTAGCTTTAAACTGAGAATTAACTAAACTACTCCTAAAATCTACTATACTCATAATCTGGATGTTATTATCAGCCCAAAACTTAGGTGCATCAAACATCCAGGCATCTTCACGCTGTTGTGTCGGCGAAAGAACACCTACATTGATGTTTGGATATCCAAACCTACCAACAAAGGGAGCAGGAGAGCTGCCATAAAAGTCAGATTTAACATTCTCCTTAACTTTCACAATAGACTGAGCTTTGGCAGTTATAGGACAAAAAGTTCTTCCACAATTAGCGGGATTTCTACCTTTACACTTAATACAAGGTATGTTCATATGTATAGGGAAGATAATATTGTTAAAATACTTTTCCAATCCAAACTTTTTTAAAACAGCTTATTTTCTAAACTAATATGTTACCAAAAAAGGATATTGATAAGATTAGGGAAGAGTTAGATAATTGTCAAAACCCATTATTCTTTTTCCATGACGACCCAGATGGATTATGCTCATTCCTATTATTA
The DNA here is from genome assembly GCA_964534665.1 of uncultured Methanosarcinales archaeon. GTDB lineage: Archaea > Nanobdellota > Nanobdellia > Woesearchaeales > JAHJBD01 > JAHJBD01. Next base: position 1,673 of record CAZHRT010000016.1, read on the forward strand.
TATAGGTATAAGAAAGAAGGTAATGGTGTTGTAGTTAAGGCAGCTCCAAACATGGATGAAAAATTCATAAGACATATTGAAGAATACAATCCTGATAAGATATTTGTTCTAGACATTGCCCAGATGCAAGATGAGTTTGTTGAAGCTGCAAATTGCCCTATTGTTTGGGTAGATCATCACGAACCAACCAGAGTTAACAAAGTTAAATGTTTTAATCCTAGATTTTATGATAAAGAAGACGGTACACCAGTAACAGCTATGTGTTATGAAGTTGTAAAACAAGATATGTGGATTGCAGCTATTGGTTGTGCAGGCGATTGGTTTATTCCTAACTTCCATAAAGATTTTAATGAGAAATATCCTGATATTTTGGAAAAACTCTACAAAGATCCAGGAGATGTATTATTCCTAACAAAATTAGGCGAAATGTCAAGAATTTTTTCTTTTATACTTAAAGGCAAAACATCTGATGTAAAGAAATGCTACAAAACCTTAACTAGAATCGAATCTCCTTATGAAATTATTAAGAAAGAAACATCTAAAGGTAAATTCATTTGTAAGCATTATGAAAGGGTAGCTGAACAATATGATGATATATATCAAGGCGCCCTAAAATCATACAAAAAAGATGATCCTTTGCTAATATACATTTATCCTAGCAATAAGATGAGTTTTTCTGGAGATATATCCAACCAAGTTCTTCATAAATTCAAAGATAAGACAATTATTATTGGTAGAGAAAAATCAGGTGAAATAAGAATGTCAATACGTTCACCTAATAAATTCCTTAATATTCTTGAACACGCCTTAGTTGGTGTTGAAGGTTATGGTGGAGGCCATGAAAATGCTTGTGGTGCTTCTGTTAAAAAAGAGGATTTTGAAAGGTTTGTTGAGAAAATTAGAGAACAAATATAGTTAATTTTATATACAAATATTTAATCCTAATCATCTATGCGCTGGTAGTCTAATGGCTATGATTTCGGCCTTCCAAGCCGAAGGTCCGGGTTCGAATATGTGAAGGTTCGAAGCTTCGCTTTGAAAGTCCCGGCCGGCGCATTCTTTACATTAACTTTATATATTCTAATCACTTTATTCAGGCTATGTTAAGCATAATAATTCCAACATTAAACGAAGAAGAACACTTACCCATTCTACTTAAATCAATAATTTCCCAAGATTTCAAAGATTATGAAATAATTGTTGCAGATAAAAATTCTAAAGATAAAACAAGACAAATAGCCAAATCTTACAAAGCAAAAATAGTCAAAGGCGGTTTACCCTCTAAAGCCAGAAACAATGGCGCAAAAGCAGCTAAAGGAAATATCTTACTATTCCTTGATTCAGATGTTAGATTATCAAAAGGTTCTCTAAATAAAGCTTTAACCCAATTCAAAAAAAGAAAACTTGGCATAGCACTATTAAGTATCAGAGCAGATACAAAAAACGTTTTAGATAAAACATTATATCGTACAGCAGACAATTTTCTAAAAGCCACCCAATTCTTTAAAGCATTAGGTGCTGGTTGCTGTGGTATTATGATAAAAACTGTTATTCATAATAAAATCAAAGGCTACGACGAATCAAGAAAATACGGTGAAGATACAGATTATATTGTAAAAGCTTCAAAGCTTGGCAAGTTTGGAGTATTAACATCTAAAGTCTATGTTTCAACAAGAAGATTGAAAGTTGAAGGTAGATGGCGTACAATGTCAAAATATCTAAGAAGCACAATCTATGACATTCTTGGTAAGGATACAAAAAAGTTTGGCTATGAATTTGATATTTATAAAAAATGAGCACCACTATCTCAAACAATACAAAGATCTTTTACAGAATTAAGAAAAAGAAAGGGAAAACCCTAATTTTCTTGCATGGTGTAGGGAGAAATTATACTTCCTGGAAACACTTCTATAACCATTTTGAAGACTTAAACTATACAACTATAACTCCTGATTTGAGAGGTTGTGGAAATTCAAGAACTAATAATATTTCAATACAATCTTATGCAGAAGATATAAATAATATTCTAGAAAAAGAAAAAATAAAAAAAGTAATACTTATAGGGCATTGTTTAGGTACGTCAATTGCTATTAAATTCAACGAACTATTTTCCAATAAAGTTGATAAAATGTTTTTAATGGGGATATTTACTGAAAAAACAATTAAGATTTATCCTATAATAAAATCTTTAAACAACCTTGCTTATTACACAATTGCATTCTTACATTTTTTTGGCATAAAAAGAAAGAAGTTCATACATATTGACTATTCAAAGTATCAAGATGAACCATTATTGTTTTTCCCTTTAATAGATTTTAAAGGCATATCAGTTTATAATTGGCTTCTCTCAGTTAAAGTACTTTTAGGTTACAATCCTTCTTTAAACATTAAAACAAACCACATAAACATCTTTGCAGAAAAAGATCATTTTGTTAAACATAAAGGAATTAAAAACAGCAAAGTAATTAAAGGGCTAGATCATGTTATGGTTATTAGAAAACCAAAAGTTTTGTTTGAAACTTTAGAGAATTACATAAAGAATGGCTAAAATTCTATACGGTGTTGCTGGTGAAGGCATGGGACATGCTATTAGAAGCAAAACAATCATCGATTATTTATCAAAAAAACATGATGTTGTTATTGCAACAAGTAAAAAGCCTTATGACTATTTATCAAGATTTTATAAGAATGTTATCGAAGTTCACGGCCCCCATATAGCTACAAAAGGCTCTAAGATTAGTAACACAAAGACAATTCTTGAAAATCTAAATAATCTTCCAAAAAAGAGTTACGATAGTTTAAGAAAACTTATTGAATTAGTAAGAAAAGAGCAACCTACAATCATCATCTCTGATTTTGAGCCTTTTACTAACCTTATTTCGAAACTTTATAGGATTCCCCTTATTAGCGTAGATAATATTCATACTATTTCAAATTGTAAATTAGAACTACCTAGAAAATATAAAAAAGATCAAGTTGCAGCCCACATGGTTACAAAAACTTTTATCAACCACGCAAAATACTATTTTATTACAACTTATTTCTATCCTCAACCCAAGAACAAGAAAACAATTCTATTTCCACCAATTTTGAGAAAGGAAATATTAAAAGCTCAACCAATTAAAGGTAAACACTTCTTAGTTTACCAAACTTATTATACAGACAATGAACTTTTTCCAGCCCTAAAAAAGATTAAAGAAAAGTTTATTGTTTATGGATATAAAGAAGAAAAAGAAGAGGACAATATTAAATTCAAGAAATTTACTGAAAAAGGTTTTGTTGAAGATTTAGCTTCTTGTAAAGGTGTTATTACCAATGGTGGTTTTACATTATTAAGTGAAGCAGTTCATCTAGGAAAACCAATCTTATCAGTTCCTTTTAAGAATTACTTTGAACAGACTATGAATGCAGTTTATCTTGATAAACTTGGTTATGGGAAATTTTCAGAAGTATTAGATAAGAAAACAATTGTTAATTTTATAAAGAAGATTCCAAGATACAAAGACAATTTAAGAAAATATAATTGTGCAGATAACATTCAATTGTTTGAGAAACTTGATGAAGTTATTGCTGAACTAGAATCTAAGAAATCATATCATAAAAAAGGTCATCTAAAAAGAAAACTAAAAGCCAAAACAAAAAAGACAAAAGATTACATTAAGAAGAAAATTAAACACGCAAAGAAACAACCTTCGAAACGCCGTGTTCGTTCATAGAAACACCATATAGGTTATCTGCTTCACTAATAACACCATCATTATGCGAGATTATAACATATTGTGCCCTATCAGAATATTTCTTAATCAATTTAGCCAATTTATTTGAATTATGTTTGTCAAGTGCTGCATCTACTTCATCTAACACATAAAAAGATGCAGGTTCATGTTCTTGTATTGAGAATATGAAAGCTAAAGCAGTCATTGTTTTTTCACCACCGCTTAAACTTCTTATGTCTAAAAACTTTTGTCCAGTAATCTTTACCTTGATGTTTACTCCACCTTCAAATGGATCATCCCTATTCTGTAATTCAAGGAAAGCATCACCTTTTGTACTTAATTCACAAAAGATCTCTTTAAAATTGTTATTAACAATATCAAAAGTTCTCATAAATAATTCTTTTTTCTTGTTTTCAATTTCATCCATCATCTTAATTACATCTTCTTTTTCTATACCTAAATTCTCTTTCTTTTCAAACAACGAATTATATTCTTTTTCAACTTGCCCATAAATCTCAAGAGCTCTCATATTAACAGAACCAATATCATCTTTCATCCTTTCAAATTTATTAACTTCATATTTTAATTGATCTTCATTCTTGCTTAAATCTAGTTTTACGCCTTCATATTGATTGAATTCTTGCTCTAAACCAGATAATAAAGCAGCAGCTTCTGCTAACTTAAGAGATAATGTATTTAACCTAATCTCAACTTGAACAGAATTATTTTGTTTATTATTGATTGTAAGATCATTTTTTGAGACCTCTTCTTTAATCTGATTTTGCTTGGTGAATAACGCTTTAAACTTTTTATAAAATACTTGTGCAATTTTTTCTTTTTCATCTAATGTAACTTTATGATCTTTTATTGTTCGAATAATCTCTGAAGACTCCTCACCAAATTTCTTGTTTTCATTTTCTAACTGTTTAATTATTTCAAGATTCTTTTGTTTTTCTGGTGAAAATATTGTGTCAGATTGCATACCAATATTTTTTAACTCAGAATTTATGTTAAGGGTTTCTTCGTCTAACTGCCTTCTTTTCTCTTCAAAAGCACTTAATTCAGCAATAAGTGCAGGGTTTCTTAATTCAGTAATCTTATTTCTTAACTTTTGCTTATCAATTTTATGATTAGCTAAAGTTCTTGTTAATCCTGATATTGTATTTTGTTTTTGATTAATTTCACTATCAACTTTCTTAATCTCTGTTTTAAGTTCTTCTTTTTTACCTAAACTCGCTTCCAAATCAGTTGAATCAAGATGTAAACTTTTTTCTGTTTTTATAATATCTCCTTCTAAATGAGCTTTAGTTTCTCTAAGTTGATTTATTAATCCTTCATTTTCAGTTCTTTTCTCTTCAATTGAAGAAATATCTGCTTCTAGATTATTAACAACTTCTTCATATTCTTTAAGGTCTTTTGTGACCTCTCTTTGACTAAACCCTAATCCTGATCTTTTTTTATTTCTGTAGCCGCCTTTCATAACTCCACTACGTTCAGCAACATCACCATCTAAACTAACCATTTTAGATTTTCCAATTCCAATCCTTCTTGCAACATCAATATTATCTATAACCATTGTATTTGCAAAAACATAATTGAAAACTTTCTTAAATTTTTGATCAAAATCTACTAAGTCTATTGCCATTCCAGCACAACCTTTAGATTTTGATAGTTTTATTAGTTCAGGCTCTGATGATTTTGCTTTAAGTTTAGTTAATGGTAAGAATGTAGCAACCCCTAACTTATTTTGTTTAAGATATTTTATACAATCAGCAGCAACTTTATCATCTTCAACAACTATAGATTTAATCCTACCACCAGCTGCCATTTCCAAAGCTAATGAATACTTAGAATTAACAGTTCCAAGTTCAGCAACAGTACCATAAATACCCCTCATCTTATCTTTTTGTGCTAATATTCTTTTAATAGCACCTTCACCTAAAGAAAACTCAGCAATTGTCATTTGTTTAACTTTTAGTTTAGCTAATTCACTTTCAGATTTTGCTAATTTTTCTTTAGCACTTCCAAGTTGCGCTGCATATTGACTATCCATGTCTAATCTTTTATTTAATTCTAAAGTTGATCTCTTGAACTCTTGTCTTTTTCTTTTTAATTCCTCAATTTGACCTTTATGCTCTTTTTCAATTTCCCCAACTTTATTTATTTGTTCATCTATTACTGCAAGTTGATGTTGTATACCATCTTTACTTCTGATTAAATTATGTTGTTGTTCTCGCATAGAATTAATTTGTTTTTGCATATCTTCAGCTTTTTTATCCAATTCTTCAACTTGTTTATCAATTTCAGAAAGATTATCTAAATTATTTTTTTCTCTGAAAGTTTCAATTTTTCTCTTAATTTCTTCTCTTTCAGCTGTTTTATTATTTCTTTGTTTGGTTAAAGTTTCTTTCTTTTGGTCAAGTCCAACAACTTTAGCATCAATTTCTTTTAAACTACCTTTTAACTCTTCTTTTCTTTTTCCAATCTTATTTAATTCGTTTTTTACTGTTTCTAATCGTGAACCTTTTCTTGCTAATTCAATTTTTAAAGCTTCAATTTTTTTGTTTAGGTTAACTTGTTCAACTTCACCCTTTTCTTCAATTTCTTTACCAATATTTTCAATTTCTTTTTTCTTCTCTTCATTAATTGTTCTTAATTCATTAATTTTATTCTTTAACCCTTCTAACTCTTCTTTAGTTTTTAGTTGTTTTTCTGACCAATCTTTTTTGTCTCCACCTTTTTTATCAATTTGAATCTTTAACAAAGATGCTTTATACATCTTAATCTTATCATTCATCTCTTTAAATTTTAAAGCTTGATCTCTATCTTTTTTTAATTCTTTAAGATAAGTGTTTCTTTCTTTAAGAACAATCTCAGCATCATTTAGTCTTTGTTCAACTTTATCCAATTCTAATAATGCTTTATGCTTTTTATCTTCATAAATAGATATCCCAGAAATTTCTTCAATTAATGTACGACGTTCTATTAGTGACATTTCACAGAATCTTATTATGTCACCTTGTAATATTATATTATAACCATCTGGATCAATCTTAGCAGTTCCTAACAAATCTAATATTTGTTGTCTTGTTCTGACAACATCATTGATTTTGTAAATGCTTTGTCCATTTTGTCTTACAATTCTAGATATCTTAACTTCAGGTTCTTCAGTTGGAAACTTTTTATCATCATTTGAAAAGAAAATGCTTACCTCTCCTTGTTTTCCTGGTTTTTTTGCTTTACCACCATTATATATTAGATTAGAAGCTTTTTCAGCTCTTAGAGATTTAGCAGAAGATTTACCTAAAACAAAGCATAGAGCATCTAATACATTACTCTTACCACTTCCATTAGGTCCAAGAACACAATTAAAACTTGAATTGAAATCAAGTTCAGTATGCTTAGCAAAACTCTTAAATCCATTCATTACTAGTCTATTTATTCTAGTCATTGTTTTTAGCCAGCTTTTCTAATTTATAAGCTTTTTGCTTAAGTTATAAGGTGACAAAAGTAATGCATAATATATTCCATCTTTTACTTAGTTTTTACTACTTAATTTCATAACCCATGCTTTCAAGAATTTTTTTAATCTTTTTTTTAGCTTCTTCCTTACCTTGAACAAGCATTTTACCCGTCTTGTATAAAGTAATTGTACAATCTCCTTTTAATCTAGCAACTTCATGTTCTGTCTTAATTTTAACGAATTTATATCCATATTTCTCAAGCTCTTTAAGATCTTCATTAACAACTTCTTCAAATACAGGTTCCTCATTAAAATCTGTTAAACTTTTCTGATTACCTTCCCCAATTAATCTCTGACATGAAGACCAACTATGCCTAAATATATCATGATATTTTCCATAATTATCTTTAAGAAATTTAATTGTTTTAGGATCAGATGGATATCCACTTCCAAAATCATGTCCAATTTTCTTTCTTATCTTCTTAATTTCTTCATCTCTTGTTACTTTAGCTAGTATTGATGCTGCACCAACTTCTAAATAGTTAAGATCAGCTTTTGTTTCAGCTTTTAATTCAACTTTTACAGTTAACAAATTTTGCAAATAATCTTTATATTTAGCAGGTTTTGCAGTAGGACTATCAACCATTGCTTTTTCTGGTTTTAATTTGTTAATAATTTCAGCAGATTTTCTTGCTTCAAGCCAGTTTAGGTTTAAACCATCATGCCCTCTAACTGCATTATCTATTTCTTTTGGTTCAACTGTAATTATTTGATATTTTTTAACAATATTCAAAACTTTAGGAAATAATTCATTTCTTTTATCTTCTGTTAATAATTTAGAATCTTTAACCCCTATATTCTTTAGTTTATCAAGGTCCTTATCATCCATTAATACTCCAGCCATTACTAATGGACCTATCACTGGACCACGCCCAGCTTCATCAATTCCACATATTAATGCCATATCTTCTTATTTAAATCACTTCTTTTTAAATTTTTAGTAATCAAAAAATATATAAACTTCCTAATCACTATATATTATATGGAACCAATACAAATTATAGGGATAGATAGTTTAGATGAACAAGAACAAGAATTAGCAACTACACTGATAAACAGCTATTTTAAGAAGATTATTTTGATAATTAAGAAAGTTGATTCTTTGATAGTTCATATTAAAGCACACACCAAAGGTGGCAAGAGAAAGAAATATGATATTAGGGTTCGTGTTTTAGCACCAACAAGGATGTTTGAAACTCAAGAGTCTGATTGGGACTTAGCTAGAACATTGCATAAAGTTCTAAAAAACATGGAACGTGAGATAGAACATAAACTTGCTAGTAAGAAGGAATAATTCTTAATAAAAAATAGCGGAGGGTGGATTTGAACCACCGACCTGAGGGTTATGAGCCCTCCGGGCACTCCTAACTGCCCTACCCCGCTGTATGTATTATAAAAACTCATCTTCATTTATAAGCCTTTTGCTAACCTATTAAAATCAATAAAGTTTATAAACAAATATTAACTCTTAAAGTCTATGCCGCGGTCGCATAGTCCGGCCATTGCGTCAGATTGCTAATCTGATGTCCTTCGGGGCACGTGAGTTCAAAACTCTTTGAAAGAATTCAAGAATGAAAGTCTCACCCGCGGCGTTTTTACTCTTTACTTTTTTACTCTTCTTCGCCTTTCATTTCTTTAACTACTTTCTTAAACGCAGCTAATTGCTTTTCAGAAAGTTGGCCATAACGTAGAAATTTAACTTTAATATCACGCAAAAAGCTATTTTCTTTATAGAACTCTTGAGGAATGTTAAACATTTTCTTCATCTTTGGATCTTTAATTTCTCCATTCAATTCCTTTTTTTGACAGTCCCAGCACATTACATACTGTTGCCTTCTAGTAACTGTAACATAATTTTCTTTACACGCATAACATCTTTGTTTATATTGTATTCCCATATAATTTATTTAAAACCCTCATCCTTTATATCTTTTTGCATATATTTATATATTATATTTCTAAAATACAGATAATGAAAAGAATTATTTTATTATTGTTACTTCTAATTCCTACAGTATCAGCTACATGGTATTATAATTCTGAAGAAATTTATGTTAATCTTGATATATCTTCACAAGCACAACTCATCAAAAAATCAGATAATGCTCGTTTAGAATATGTTGATATCAATTTAAGCTTTGTTCCATATGAAAGTTACGATCAAGAGATATTATCTTTAACAACAACACCAAAAGCAACAATCTCCCAAGATTCTGCATTGTTTCATTGGGATAATCCAACTAAGGATATAGAATTCTCATTAAACTCTCAGATATACAAACAAAACAAAAGGATTAAAGTTAGAAATAAAGTTAATTTTCCAGTTACAGGTATTATTCAAACAGAATATATAAGTCCTTCAGAAACAATTGATTCAGATAATCAAGAAATCTTTGAATTAGCAAATGAATTAGCCGCAGGCGAAACAGATCTCTTCCAAGTTACTTTTAATCTTGCAACATGGGTGAATCATAACATAGAATATTCTTTAAGTTCTTTAACAGCTGACGTTTCACAAAAGTCTTCTTGGGTAATTCAAACAAGACAAGGGGTTTGTGATGAATTAACAAATTTGTTTATTGCTTTAGCAAGATCTTTAGGAATACCTGCAAGGTTTATTTCAGGAATAGCTTATACTAATTCTCCTGATTTTCCCGAGGAATGGGGTGCTCATGGCTGGGCAGAAGTATTTTTTCCAGGTTATGGTTGGATTCCTTACGACGTAACTTATGGGGAATATGGTTTTGTTGATCCTACCCATATAAAACTTAAAGTTGGTTTAGATGCAAATGAGCCAGCAACGAAATTTAAATGGTTTGGTTATAATACAGATATCAATACAGCTCCATTAGATATTAAAACTACTTTAAACAGCTATTCTGGAGAACGTCTTGAGCCAATCTTAATTCAGACAAAACCTTTTGCAAAACAAATTGGGTTTGGTTCACATAATATCATTGAAGTTACTATTAAGAATTTGGCAGATTATTATCTAGCAACAGAACTTTATCTCTCAAAACCAATAGAAATTTCAGTAATTGGAGATAAATCTCTTCCTGTATTTCTTAAACCAAAAGAAGAAAAGACTGTTTTCTTTACTATAAAACTTAATGGCAATCTTGATCGGAATTTCATATATTTCTTCCCATTTAGAACTTATACAACAACTAACCAATCTTCAAATTCTGTATTTAACGCAACTTCAACAGGCACAGAATTAACTTTAAATGAGATTAATGCTGTTATTGATCAAAAACAAGAATCTGAGAAAGTTTTTACAACAGACCTTGCTTTAGTTTGTACACCTGAAAAAAAAGAATTTTATGATTATGAAAAAGTTAATGCTAATTGTAACATTAGAAACAATGGAAATGTCTTGTTAAGAAATCTTGATTTATGTTTAAATACAGATTGCAAAAATTTTGATTTAGGAATTTCAGAATCAGATCAACTTACTTTTGCATTATCTAAAACCAAGAATATCGCAACAATCACAGCTAAAAACAACCAGGTATCAAAAACTTCAATTATTGAATATAATGTATTAGATATGCCAGAAATTGTTATTACAGAAATAAAAAATCCAGATTCAGTATCTTATAATGATAATTATAAACTATCTTTTATTGTTAAGAAAGAATCTCGATCAATTCCTCAAAATATAAATATTAAACTTGATTCAGGATTAATTAAGGAATGGACTATTTCAGAGTTAACAATAGATAAGAAATTTGATATAACTTTATCAGCAAATGAACTTTCAGTAGGGCCAAACAGATTCAAAATAACAGTAAATTATAATGATAAAAACTACAAAAAATACTCTATTGAAGAACAATTTGAAATAAATTTAAATAAACCAACTCTTCCACAACGTATTAAGATATTTTTCAATGACATTGGAAAATTCATAACTAGGTTATTCACATGACAAAAACAAGAGCTTCATTTCTAGGGATAATTGGAAATAGTGTTTTATTTATCTTAAAGATTATAGTTGGGATAATCTTTAACAGTATTTCATTAATCTCAGATGCTATTAATTCATTAACTGATATAATATCATCAATAGTTGTTCATATTAGTATTAAAGTAAGTCAAAAGTCAGCAGATTTTGATCATCCTTTTGGTCATCATCGAGCAGAACCAATTGCTGGTTTGGTAGTAGCAATTTTTACAGGTATTGTAGGTTTTGAAATTCTTAAAGAATCTATAATTAGAATTCTTAGTGGTAAAGTAATGCTTCTTGGTACATTACCTATAGTTATCCTATTAATCACAATCATCACAAAAATTTCTTTATTCATTTATGTGAAGAAAGTATCAAGAAATAGTCCTGCTTTACAAGCCCAAGCAATCGATCATAAAAATGATGTCATCATCTCATTTTCTGCTTTAATTGGAGTTATAGGTGTAAACATAGGATATTTTTTCTTGGATGCAGTAATGGCAATCTTAATTGGATTTTGGATTATCAGACAAGGTTATAACATTGCAAATGATAACATAAAATATCTTATGGGTGAAGTAGCACCAAAAGAAATCACAAATAAGGTTATTAAAAAAGCAGAGTCTATTCAAGGAGTTAAGAGAATTAATGAAATTAGAGCACATTATGTTGGTACGTTACTTCAAATTGAGATCCACATATCTGTTGATAGGGACCTAACAACATATAGGTCACATGCAATTGGAAAGAAAGTTCAATTATTAATACAGAAGATGCATAATGTAAATTATTGTTTTGTTCATATTGATCCTATTATTAAATCAAGACCACATTAAAATGAAGATAGATAAAATAAAAAAGAAATTACAAAAAGAATCAGATGAAGGTTATGATGTTGAAGAAGATTCTGATATTATAGTTCATGAAAAGAGAGTTAAAGGAAAGAAATTTAAAATGTTGAAATAATTACTTCTTCATACTTTTTACTTCTTCAGCTAATTTTTTAATTTTATCAGCAGCTTTCTTACCAATTTCTTTATGAAACCTTTCAACAGCTTGTTCTAATGTAATACGTTTATTCCCTTCAATTAAATTATCAGCATGTGCAATAACTTTTTCTTCTTTAGTTATTGGGATATAATCTTGTAACGGTAAATTCAATTTCTGTTCTTTAATTTCTTCCTTAGAGATTCCTGCTCCTAAATGTCTTTCACATATAAGTGCATATTCATGCAATCCTTCAGAACGTAAAATTTCTGCACCACGAATTCCATGCTTATCAGCATTATTAGGAAAACAATCAAACCTTCCAATATCATGTAATAATGAACCTATCCTAACTTTTTCAATATCAATAGATGGGATTTCTTCAGAAATTTCTAAAGCCAAATCTTTAACAGCTTGAACATGCTTTAAAACTTTATCAAAACCTTTTTCATCTTTAGAATATTTTTTTAATAATGCTATTGCTTGTTTTTCATTCATTGTAAAAGGAATGGCAAGCCCAATTTCGCTAGCTTGCCGGCGATGTCGAAGCCGAAGCTCCGTTCCTCACCTCTTTTTCCGCAATATTATCCATTGATTGGATATGAGGAAAATGAAAAGAGCCCCCGTCTTTTGAAGTGGGGGTGGTTGGTATAGAATTTGGTGCGAGGGCTCTTAAGTAGGACTTTTTCTGAGCTCTTGTAACCACAAAAGCCCAATTCTTATCATCTCCTTGTTGAATTTATCTGATATTCTGTAAGTCTTTTTGTAAAGGTCATAATCAATTAGACCCATACTTTTCATTGGTGTTAATATTCTGTCATAAAATTGTCTTTTGTTATAACTTATCTTAACTTTCTTACCTTTATATTTTGGATTCTCAAGTTTGGTTGTAATGAAATCTCCTTCATGCAACTTAGTTGCAAAAAAACTCATTTCAGTTTTTGTGATCTCTCCGCCTTTATCTTTAATCATATCAATAAGTAGCTTAGCTACTATAGTTTGCTGCTCTGTTGCAAATATGATTTCATAAATATCGTCAGGAAGATTAAACCTGTCGAACAATATTACCATATTAGACTAATAGGACAACTAGTATATAAACATTTCTATTTTATAGACTAGTATACCTATTAGTATATTGGACTAATTAAAGAATTCTTTGATTTGTTCAACATAATCTTTACTAACCTTTACATTAAAATCTTGAGGTATGCATCTATAATAATTAGGCCAAGCCCACCTTTCATCTAAGAATACAACTACTCCTCGATCAGTTTCAGATCTAATACATCTTCCAGCATTTTGTAAAACTTTTTGTATGGCTGGAAAGATATAAGCATAATCCCAACCTTTAGAAAATTTAGCATCATAATAATTGATTAATTCTTTTGTTTCTAAGTTTGGTCTTTCTAATGGTAATCCAACTATTATAACACTTTTAAGTAAATCTCCTGGTAAATCAATACCTTCACCAAAAGAACCAGCAGCAACACCTAGCAATACTGCACCTTTAATTTTATATTCTTTAAATTTCTCTAAAAACTCTGCTTTCTCAGATTTTGTCATACCTTGTTGTTCTAATAAGACAGTCTTACTCCCGATTTCATAAAAATACCTATAAACTTCATCCCTTAAATGATATGAAGGAAAGAACACTGCAGAATTACCTGGAATTTCATCTGTAATCTGAGCAAGAATTGTTGCCATCTTTCTATATTCTTTTTCACCACGCCTTGTATATTTAGTTGTTGTAATCGGAACAACTAAACTTAACCTATTTTCTGGAGGAAAGGGTGATTCAAACTCTTTTTCAACAGCATCATCAAAACCAAGAACATCTTTATACATAAAAGTCGGAGTAAGCGTTCCTGACATAAAAACAACTGAATAAGCTTTTTCAGCAACTTCTTTTGTAAGCAATGAAGGATCTAAACATCTATAAGATAACTCAACATTATTTCCTTTTCTTGATATTATCCTTGCAAAACCTTCATCTTCGCCAGTCCATTGTTCTAGAAAATTCCCAATGCCACCAACAAAACTTCTTTTTTGTTTATCTCTTATTTCTTCACCAACAAAAGCAAATTCATTTATCATTTCATCATAATCATAATAACTATTTATTTTTTTTACAAACTCATAACCCTTTATTATTTTTTCATTATCTACAGAAAGTTCATCTAAAGTGTTAGATATAGCATTAAGCTTTTCAGCAACTTCATGATATTTGAATTTATCACATTCATTTATGGCACCCTTTAAAATAAAAGAATTAATTTTTACTGTTAATAATTCTCTAACTCTTCTTGGAACATTGTGTGCTTCATCAACTATTATGATACTTTTTTCTAATTCAATTCCAGATTTAAGCAAAAACGCATCTCTTATTCTTGGATTAAATACATAATTATAATCAGCAATAATCACATCAGCTTTTCTAGCTAATAAACCAGCCATTTCATATGGGCATAATTCATCACACTGTTCTATTAATTCTTCAACATGACATGGGCTAGTTAATTTTAATTCACCTAAAACATTAATTGCTTTTGGTGTTGGTTTATTATCTTTTTTTGTATTATTAAAAAATTCACAATTATCATCTTCTCTTAATTTCTTACAATAATCTGCAAACTCTCCAGAATGTAATAATTCAACAGTCTTTGCACACATCCATTTTTTCCCAATTAAATCAACAGCTCTAATAGTTACACCATGTTTTTTCTTAATATCTTTTAACGTATCTACAGCTATTTTATGTTGAGTATGTCTTGAAGTTAAAAAGAAAACAGTAAGTTTATGTTTCTTAGCATATTCTAATGCAGCAGGTAAAGCAGCAGCAGTCTTTCCAAGACCTGTTGGTGCATGAACAATCATATGCTTCTTATCTTTAAAGCATTGAACTACATCTTTAATCAAATCTTCTTGAATTTCTCTTACATTATCATGTGGAAAATAAGAATCATATTTCATTAACATACATAATTTAAATAACTTTATAAGTTTTATCATATCTCCTTTTTTTAATAATTTGTTTTCACTCGTCGACAAAATAACAAAAAAGCAAAACCTTTATATATTACATCCTAGTTACTGAAAACTATATTTTCAAGGGGGCTATTTAATATGAACAATAAACAGATATTCAATGTATTTTTTCGTGAAAAGCCAGCAATGATGTTAGTTAATTTAAAAAACGCAAAAACTAATAACATTTATGCATCAAGTTTAGCAAAACAAATTGATTGTACCTATTCCCATGTGGTTAAGATTCTTCAAGAAATGGAACGTGAAGGTTTAATCAATTTTGATAAACAAGGAAGATTAAAGCTTTTAACCCTTACAAAAAAAGGTCAAGATATTGCAGATCATATTGATAATATCAGGATCATGCTTTAATGTACACATTCTTCAATTCCTTTTTTTTCTAATATTTCTGTTGCAATAGTTAGAAATTCTTGTTCCTTTTCAGCTGGTATTAAAGCTCCGGCAGCATGCATATGCCCACCAGCTTCACAACCTTCAATTTTATCAGTAATTGTTTTAATAATTTCATGCAAATCTACTTTTTGGTTAATACCTGCAACCCTTATAGACGCTTTGAGTGTTCCATCAAGTAAATCTGCAATTGATAATATATAAGTTCCATCTTGTATATCATTAAACCTAGAAACAATTGATGCCAACGTTCCTACAATTGTTGGTAATATATTATCTTTAGCATTCATAATAATAAAACCCTCTTTTTGTATTACATCAGATGTACCTTTACTTTTTTCATACCATTTTATTGCATTAACAATTTCTCTTTTATAATCTTGTAAACCACTGATTGCTCGTTTCTTAGTTTTTTCATCACCTAGACATGCACCAATACCTACCGATGCTTTATTCATTCTTCCACACGCATTTAATAAAGTAGAAAATTCTTTAGCATCTCTAGTTGGGCTTCCTTTATCTTCATTAGGTAAAATGTAAACATTGCCCAAAATTTCTTCAGGATTATCTTCTCCTAAACGTTTCATAATTACTCCTGTACACAACTTTTGAATCTCTTCTTTATCCATATCAACAAGTTTCTTCCATGTTGTACCTTTTTTTGGATTAATCCCTAATTGTTGCAAGAACTGTATTGCTCCAGATTCAGAACCAGTTACACCTGGGATGTATGGCATAGTACAATATTCTAATACTTTATGAAGTGGCCTTGTTTGAGCTCCAAATATCCTCAAGCCCTGAATTACTTTCATATTTCCATGCTTTTTAGCATCTTCAAGTATTTCATTATTTAATGGCAGAAAACCATTATCTTCTTGAATATCACCAATTGCTCCTATTATTGCAATATGTGCAAACTTTTCCATTTCAGGATTTATAGATTTGGTAAAATAATAGACTACTCCTGCTCCAGAGATTTCTTTACCACCATCAATTCCAAACAAATGTGGGTTAACATGAACAATCTCATTATCAACTTTCTCTGGTTCATGATGGTCCAAAACAAAAACTTTCTTATCTTTTAATTTTTCTTGAATATAGCTTAATTGTCCAGCCCCAAGATCAGTAAATACATAATATTTGTAGGATTCTCTTGCTAAACTATCAATTATTTCTTTCTTTAATTGTGTAACAATAGATATTGAATACTTTCTATTTTCTTTATTTAACAATTTAATCATTAAAGAACTAGCAGTAATACCATCAGCATCTAAATGTCCAATTAATCTAATAGTTTCATTCTTATCTAACTGCTTAAATTTCTCAGCAGATTCTCTTACATGTCCCTTAAAACCTTCATAATCCATTTTAATAAAGAAAATTTCAATAATTATTATATTAAACTAATTTATATTCTTTACGGTTATGAAAAATATGCAAAGAAAACTACAGTATTGTTTTCTTGCATCCAAGAAATCTGATCTATAGTAATAGATATTCAGATTTCTTTGGATATCTTATTCACCAAACCGCCTATCTCTTTTATTAAACCATTCAACAGCGTCAATCAAATCTTCTTTAGAGAACTCAGGCCATAATTTATCAGTAAACCAAAGTTCTGCATAGCAGCTTTGCCATAATAAGAAATTGCTTAACCGTTTCTCACCACCCGGCCTAATCAACAAATCTACATCAGATGATAAGTATAAACCTTCATTAATTGCTTCTTCATTTATATCTTTACCATTTTCAACTACTTTTTTTAAAGCTTGAACAATTTCATCCTTAGATCCATATGCCATTGCTAAATTTAGAATATAATCATCATAGTGTGCAGTATGTTCCATTAATATTTTCATTTCTTGTTGAAGATCTTCTGGAAACATTGAAAGTTTTCCAATAAAACTAACTTTAATCTTATTTTTATGAATCTTACTATCAGGTTTATCAAGTCCTTTAATCTTTTTTCTCATTAAATTAAATAAATAATCAACTTCTTCTTTTCTTCTATTAAAATTCTCAGTAGAAAAACAATATAATGTGGATTCTTTAATAGAAAGTTCCTTGACCCATTCCATTAATTCTAATATATTTTCAAAACCCTTAGAATGCCCTTTTGAACTTGGTATGTGTCTTTGCTTAGCCCACCTTCTATTACCATCAAGTATAATTGCAATATGCTTTGGTGCTTCCATCCTTCTTAAGAACCAGGTTTTCTTTTAAATGCTTTGTGTAATCTTCTCAAAAATCTTAACAAAGAGTTCTTTTGGAACATTAATACCTGCATCAACAAAGACCTTTGCTAAAGAATAGCCAACTTCTTCATCTTCATTAATCTTAAAGTTAATCAGTTTATCTAAATGGTTTAGTCAATGGTTTTTTACCATGTGATTTTAGGTATTCATTATATTCTTCACGTAATACTCCCAATCCTTCCAATACACTAATTGCAGAAGCCATTTCACCTTCTACAGCAGAATTAACATGTCCCATACTAGCTTCAGCTCTCTCTAATTGATTTAATGTTCTTTTAGTATCACGTAATGCATCTCTTAATCCCATACAATTAATATTGAATACTCTATATAGGTTAGGTGAGTCCCATATCTCTTGTTTATCATATGTGTGGAGGTTGTCTCTTTGGTCATGCATTATATGAATCAAACTACTTCTTATTTGACTCACTAAGCCATTTACTCTTCTAATATGGCTAAACAACGCTCTCATTAAGGCTACGACACTTTTTTCTTTTCTAATTTCATTCTGTAATGTTCTACCTTCCACATTGGTAATTTCTACTACTGCTCTACATCCTTTTATAATACTTTCTTCAGCTATCATTTGACGACTAGTCATATTATCACCAATTATTTAATAATTAATAATCTATTTATATGTTTTGTTTTAAGCTAATAAAACATTTTAAAAAGTGTATGAAGATCAGTTTTATGTGATTGATGACGTAGGTTTTATAGGAAGGATGGAAAAGAAAGTAAAAATAATCAAAACAATATCATGTAATTGCTGCATAATACAAATTATTAATTTAATTAGTAATCTTCTCAAAAATCTTAACAAAGAGTTCTTTTGGAACATTAATACCTGCATCAACAAAGACCTTTGCTAAAGAATAGCCAACTTCTTCATCTTCATTAATCTTAAAGTTAATCAGTTTGCTTAATGTATGGTTACACATATACCCTTCATTTATTTTAATTGCAACATCTTTTCCTTTATAATTTATTTTAAAGTTATCTGCATTAAAAAAACTAGGATGGATATCATGTTTATGTATCTCCCATTCAATCAAGTCTCTAACAATCCCTCTCATCTCTCTTTGTTTAAGATAATTACTTGTATCCTCTATTTGATGATAAGAATTAAACTCTTTTTCATTTACTTGGGAGAACTTAAATACCTTTCCTAGGTAGGCTTTAACTTTTTGTTTAGCTTGTTTACCTGTTTTCTTACTACCTTTCCATTTGTTTTCAACAAGATAAGCATATGAATATATTTTACCTTGTTTATTCTTAATTTTCTTAATTCTAAAAAAAGCCATTTATTTTTAATTAGGCACCATGTATTTAATACTTACTATCATCATATTAAGGCTTAAAATAAAGAAATTAGTATTAATTAAAGCTTCTTATTGATTGCACCATTTGGAATCTTTTCATCAAATACTTCGGATTGAAATCTATAAACTCTACATTCATCAAAATTCTGCCAACTATCCATATCCATTCCTGCTTTTAGACAAGTTTGATTAAGAAACGTTTTAAAATCCCACTTATGGTCAACAGCAACTTGTGGTAATAATAATCCACTATTGTATGTTCCTCTAACAACAAGACCATCTTTTCCAATTCTTATCAATTGACTGTACTCTTCAGGATTTCTAACATGTAAAAGTCTTGGTGGCGTTAAAACAGATATTTCAATTCTTATTTGAGGAAACTCCTGTTTACTTAAAGGTGGAAATCTTGGATCTCCAAATGCTGCTTCAGAAGCTGCTTTAATAATTCCTTTATATAATGGGTAAATAGGTTCTGGAAAACCAATACATCCTCGAAGAACATTACCTTTGTAGATAGTAACAAAACAACCTGTTAATTCAGAGAATTCTTTTTTCAAACTACCATTTGCCTTGAGAATATCTTTCTTAAAATAAGAAACAATAGAATTTCTCGCTAAGTCAACTAGTTTTTTACCTTGTTCTAAGGTAAGCATTTTACACCTCTTTTAAGATCTACTAGGTAAATCTTATTTAATATCTTTTTTAAATGCTTCTGCAAATTTATCATTATTTTTCTTAACTTTTTCTGCAGCAGCAATAAGTACTTTCTTAACATCCTCACCATCTGTCTCGACGATAAATCTTGGTGGACTTGTTAATGGATGCTTTATTGAATAAGTTGCAACTTTAACATGGCTATCATTAAGTAATTCTTGTTTAAGTAGATTACAAAGCGTATGTGTTGATCCTTTTAGTTTAAATATAATCTTGTTTTTCTTTTGTTCCTTCACTTCAATTTCCATTGTTTCACCCTACACTTCGAAAATGAATCTTTATTTATATATTTAACTGTTTTTTCTCGACGAGGACCTATTCTCGACGATATAATATAAATTAGCCTGTTATTTTCTAGGATGCTTAGAAATCTTCGATTTCCTATATAATCTAAAAGCACTAACATTTATTCTATGTATTCTTCTTTTATGAAATCTCATCGTCGACTTAAGTGGGAAATCAAACTGCATTTCTTTGCTAATTTCAAACCCTTTATCTTCGGAAAGGGCAGATATAAACTTCTTACTCTCACTTTTATGTAATGTCCATATAACTGGTGCAGAGTTCATTGCTTTTTCAAGGAAGACTTTATCTGCATGCCTCACTTTTACACCAAACGGTGGATTCTCAATAACAACATCTACCTTCTTATCAAACTCAGTTATATCAGAATGGATGAAAATAGCCTCTCCTTCTATTAAACCCTCACTTTTCACTTTTTCAAGGTTTTTTTTAGCTATTTCCATTACTTCAGCATCAGAATCAATGAAAAACACCTGTTTTACCCCTAATATAAGAGCACCAATACCTAAAATACCTGTTCCACAGCCAAAATCAGCTATAATACTCTCATTTTTGAGATCTTCACTCATAAAAGCTTCCCAAAGCACACTTGCAGCCACTTCAGAATCAGTAATATACTGTTCTGCACTCACTTTTGGGTTTTCAAAGCCTTTTACCTTACTAAGTACTATTGCTAACCCTGATTTTGATCCAATATTTGCCATTTTAACTATAACTCGGCTTTAATATTAATACTTTACCATAAACATTCATATTAACACTCACTTTTCTAATATTTACTATATTGAAAACAATTAGTTTTGACATATTTTACTATGTTTCTCAATTATTCATGATCATTCTATATTTAAATTGATAGAATTACCTTTTTTTATTAGATTTTTTACTATATCCACTTTTCAAACACTTTTTAACACTCACTTTTATATTCTTTTCAATATTGAAAACAATCAACAACTAATTAAATATATTTATTTACTATATTGAAAATAACTAATCTATCCTATCTAAACACTCACTTCTGCTTAGTCAATAACTACCTTTAGAACACCTAAGAATGGCTCTAAACAACCTTTTTACCTAAATATATTCTACTTAAGCACGCGGCCTATTAAGACAAAATAATACTCATGATTTTATATCTTAAAATGCAACACTTCTACTGATCTAATTTCTGATACTTTTTTTGCATTTTAATCTATTTTTTAAAATATTTTTTTATTATTTTTTAATAATTTTTTATTAGGTTTATATTATTTTTAACTCTTTTTCTATGTTAAAATTTTAATTAAATAATCTATTTATTTATTATATATTTTTTTATCTTTTATTGCTTTTTCTTTATTTTTTTAACCAGTCTCACTATAGTCTCAGGATAGTCTCACTATAGTCCCAGAACTCTTTGTCTTCAGTCAGGACTCAGTCCCAGATAGTCTCAACATAGTCCCAACATAGTCTCATAATAGTCTCTGGGACTGATACTATTCTTCAATTTACTGACTATAAACTCTTTTTATCCTCTGTCCCAGATAGTCTCAATTGGGACTGAGACTGAGACTGGGACTGAGACTATCAAATAGAAACTTTTATATATATTCCCTTTCATATATCTCTGTATGGGGTTATTCAAAAGAAAAAATCAACCTGAAATTGGGACTATATCTGAGACTCAAGCGCTATCTGCTTCTTTTCAGAATGTGAGTAATGATATGTATAATGTGTTTAGGTGGCTTGGCTTTCTAAATGAAAAAATGATTAAGATTGAATCCCAATACAATCAAATTCCAAACTCTAAAGAAGATATTAAAAAGCTAATTGATGATCACTATTCTTATCAAAATTTTCATAGTAAAATTGACGAATTAAACTCTAAATTAGAATCTATTAGTGCAAGACAATCTTCAGTCCCAAATGAGATTGAAGAATTAAGACTAAGACTAAGAAATGTTGCAACTCTCGACGATATAGATCGTTTAAAGTCCCATCTGAGACCAGTTGAGACTGTCTCTCAAAAACCTAAAATTGTTATGCCTGGGCTCACTGAAATCAGTCAAAGATTAAAGAATCTTGAAGTAAAAAATAAAGGTGATGTAAGGGATAAATTCGTTCAAAGACTATCTAGAAATTCTAAGGATTATGTTAAGAATGTCATTGTAAATCTGCTTCAGAAATATCAAAAAATGCCTGCTTTAAAGCTAAAAGAAATGGTTGTAGACGAGCAAGGGCTATGTTCAAAATCTTCTTTCTATAGGATCCTTAACGAAATAGAGCTTCAAGACGAGGTTAGCGTCGTGAAGCATGCTAAGGAAAAACAGTATTTCTACAAAGTTCTCCATAACAACAGTTGATATGGTTTTTCGTATACAGGAACCAAAAGTACTCAACTCATCAGCGAAAACTATTTAAAGCCCCAACCCATATCAAATATTATAATTTTGGGGGTGTAATTGATGGATTACAAAAAGGGATTATTAGACAGTACAATCGATTTACATACAAATCTAACAAGTGCATTTAAAGACGTAAAAGATGAATTTTCAGATCATTTAACTGCTATAAACGAGAACACAAATGAAATACAAGCTAACTATGAATTTCTTTGTGATATTGATTCAAAAATAAACAAAGTTGAGGAAAGACTTGAGCAAATTCAACTCTTCTTACAAAAGCATATGGGTTTAACAGTTGAAGAAAAGCCTTCTTTTGAAGTACAAAAATTAACTAAACATGAGCAAGATGTATTCCTTGTTTTATACACTTTAGATAATTTAAAAGAAGCAGTTTCAATACAGGATTTAGCCAAAAAATGCGGTCTAAATGAGGACATAGCAATCAGTTATATCTCGGCACTTGTAAAAAAAGGCGTTCCAATTACTAGAAAAGTTGTTAACAAACAGCTTTGCCTTAAACTAAACTCTGTTTTCAAGAAATTACAAGCAAAAGAAAATATTCTTGGTTTAAGCCAAAGAACTTTGGCATAAATATTTTATCTTTTTCTTAAGTTTTTTATTATTAATTTTTTATTAAATTTCTTGCCAATAATCCAATCGATAATTCACATCCAATAGCTTGGCCTTTTTGACGAAATTGCTAGTTTTTGACACTTTTTGTATAAAAACGCAACACTTTTATTACTTTTGTTGCATTTATGCTATGTTTTTAGGTAAAAACGCAACATTTAAATATTTTTGTTGCATTTTTATTTCAGATTACGACGATGGCACAAAAATACAATGAATATTATCTTTCATGGGAAGAAATCAACAAAATCATAGCTGCAGCTAAAAATCGTAAGCAAGAGCTAATTTTGAAGATCCTTGCACATACTGGTATGAGGCGCTTTGAATTACGCAATTTAAAGGTCTCTGACATAGATTTTGAACGAAAACGCCTTTATATCCGTCATGGGAAAGGGAGCTCTAAGAACGACCCTAGAAGCCGCTCAGCCCCTATAGATGGGGCAACTTTACGTGATATTCGCTTTTATCTTGATGCTAGAAGGACTGGTTTTTTGATCCAAAGTAACAAAAAGGGCTCAGAAGGCATATCTTTAAGTCAAATAAACAGAATTATTGCTTCTTGCGCCGAAAAAGCAGGTATTTCCAACCCCAATCCTAAATTAAAGCATTTAAATCCTCATATTTTTAGGCATTCTTTTGCTAGATTAGCACTTGCTTCTGGTGTTCCGTTTAACATGGTTCAGAAGATTTGTGGTCACAGGGACGCTAGAACAACGCTTCAGATGTACGGAGTTCCATCTGTAGATGACACTCAAGAGGTATATGAAGACAAATTAGTGGGTAATTTTAACAAAAAAGCACCTGAAAATTCAGACAGTTTATTAACTGAATTTGATAAAAAATAGGTTGTTATAATCTGGATTTGTCGTCAAGGAAACTATATTTGGTCTTATTATCATAATAATATTTTAATTAACCATAATATTAAAATAGATTATCCAATATATTAAATTTTATAATTTATATTTCATTAGCTATTAATTGATATAATCATTTCAATATCTACATTGTATAAGTTCTTTAATTATTTACTATACTGAAAATAATTAAACTAGGTACCAAAAAGTGAGTGTTCGTTTTGGGCATATATGAAAAATAATTCAATGTAGAATTTTGAATAATATCTAAAAAAGATCTATTTTTAGGAAATAATCAATTTATCTAAAAAATGGGGCCTTTTTTGTGAATTTATACATAATTAATATTTTTTTAGATTTCATGAAATATTGAAAGTGAGCGTTAAAATTAGGATTCAAGATAAAATGCTTAATTTTTAGCAAAAAGTGATATTAGGCACCATAAAGTGAGGCATTATCTAATCAATTTTAAGCTCTAATTAATAAGAATTCTTAAGAAATAAGCACTTAGGCTTTATACTAAATTTGTCTTTAATTTTTTACACTATAGAAATATCCTATTATTCAATCATTTTATCATCAAAGTGAGGATTCACAGCTTTTTAGACATTTTCTTTAATTTAGCAATCTGGTCATGGTTTGGGCAATTTGTGTTTATCTTACAACTACTACATCCTTTTGGAATAAACAAATTATAACTGTTTTGTGAGTGTACCCTTCTCGTATACAATATTTCATCTAAATGATACAAATCAAACAATTCTCCCATCTTAAGATATAATAGTCCGTCTTCACAAGTTATCAATTTTTCATCAAAACCACCTATGTGGATTGCAGCAGCTTTATCATATATTCCAAAAGCAGACCATATACAATTCTTGTACAATTTTTTTCTATCAAAAGTGTGTGCTTTATTTATTCCAATTACTTGGCTAGTATCCTCATTAACTTGCTCAAAATTAGTGTAAACCATCTTTATATTCTTTTTAGAATTAAATATCCTCATACATTTTTCAACTGCTTGTGGATAAAGAATATCATCACTGTCTAAATGTCCTACGTAAACACCTTTTGCCTTATTTAAAGCAATATTTCTTGATTTTGAAATTCCTAAATTTTTCTTATTTTTCATGTATACAATTCTATTATCCTTAAGATATTTCTTTACAACCTTTTCTGTATTATCTATTGAACCATCGTCTACAATAATCAATTCCCAGTTAGTATACGTTTGTTTTTGTATAGATTCAATTGCTTGGCCAATATACTTTGCCCTGTTATATGATGGCATCATTATTGTTACCATTGGAACTTTTACATTATCATAAAATTGTTTAACTGTCTGTGAACTTGGATAATTGATTAAGAATTTTTTATTTTTTGAATAAACTTGTATTACTGGTGTTGTATCAAACTTGTCAACAATAGTTTTCGTTGAGAAATCGTCTTTAAAATGAACATATACATTTGCAGGATGATGTTGATGTTTGCTATCTTTTGGGAGATTATTTGAGAAATAAAGTGGCATATCTTCTAAAAAGAAACTTACGCAATTATACTTTCCTACGCCCAACCTAACCCAATTATCTGGCATAGGATGGTTTTTGTTTGCTATAACAAATATTTCAACATCTGATCCATATTGTTTATATCTAAGATTTGTCCACGGAACTTTATACTGTCCAAATTTTCCATAAGCCAACGATCCGTAAATATAAATATCTTCAATAGCTGGATTATCTTTACTTCTTAGAATGTTCTTTATAATCCTATCAAAATATTTCATTTGAATTTCCATTGGATAAATAATCTTATCAGGTTTTATATCTCCAACATATTTTCCAAGCTGATCTTTAAATGTAACTAACTGTTTACTGACTGAAACATCTGAATTATATGGTTTATATAATTCAAAATCAATAAATCTAATCTTTCTATGCTCTTTATCATACAGAATATTTTGAGGGTCAAGATTCAAGTTTATAGATTTTCCAAATTTCTTTTTGTAATAGTCTGTAAAATCAATTACTTCAGACATAATAAAGTTTAAATCATTATTATCAAGCTTTTGCTGTCCTGCAGTAAGTGGCAAATATTCCATTACAATATGGTGTTTATCATAATCATACACTTTAATAGCATTCTTATGTTTCAAAGATTTAATAAAATCAAATTCATCTTTTGTAGATTCATGTTTTGCTATGTTACACCATTGATGCATAGCCGCAGTTCCACGTAATTCAACATATTCTTTGATAAAATATTCTTTATCATCTTTACTAACAACATGGTATCTTCTAGCAGTCCTTATGTTATCACCTTTATGTTTATCCAACTCTCCTTCGTTAATATAATCTGGATTTTGGCCACATGTTTTGTAAAAAGATTTAATAACCTTGTAATTTTTTTTATTAACTGTAATTGTTTCTTGTTTTTCTTGTTCTTGAATTGTATTAAGACTAATTCTAAGATTACCTTTCTCAAATAGATTATTATTTTCAGTAAAACCTAAAGAATTAAGGATTGTAGAAATCTTTTCTTTAAATATTGGCAGGTGATGTAACTCTAACACATCATTGTTGGTTGTATAACTGTAACCTACATCATTTGTTCTAAACAATTTTAACAAAGAATCTTTATCAACAGGCTTAACTGGATTAGTTTTAGTAGTCCCTAATGCATTTGCAATATGCATTAAACTATTATCATCACACTGAATTCTATAATTTCTAATATGTACATGATTAACATTATTATTTTTCTCAACAGAAATTCTTTTTTGAAAATATTTTGTTTTATTCTTTAACTTCCAATTCTTTGCAAATATTTTATAACCATCTGGTGTATAAGTATTTTGATGTTTCCCATCTTTCCATTTACTTTTTTTGATAAAATCTAAACAATCTTTACCATTCTCCATTATATTGTTATAGAATTCTTTAAATTCTTCAGCACTCATCTCAATCCTTAAATCACGATAATGCAAATGAATGTTTTCCTGAATATCTAGATAAAGCATGTCCTGAAGCTCAGGACTTAAAGTCTCTTCTCTATTATATAAATGGATTATGTGTCCCATGAGAATTATACTCTGTCATACCTTGCTTGTAATCTTTGAAGTTCATAACCTCTAAGGTTATCTAAGTATGTAACTAATGATTGAATGATCTGTTCTAGATTCTCAACTGTCCAGGATTTGTATCTTTTTAGTTCTGCAGCATTATTTTCTTGCTGAGCCTTATATATTGCTCTAAACATATCTAATATTTTATGAAATCTTTTTACATCTGGCCTATCTTCATTTAAAGCAGCAGAATTAATTCTTGCCACAATACTATACATTTCAATAAGCAATGCCATAGCATCTTCAATTAATTGTTTTACTTCTTTAGTTGCCCAGAAAACACTTGCTTTTTGACTTCCTCTTTTTCTCATTAAACTTTCTGTGCTAGCAATTTTTCCTTTTAGGACGCCTAATCTTTTTTCTTTAGTTCTTTTAACTTCTTCAACAAAATCATCTAAGTTAGCAATTGGTTCATATACCTCTACGGTTTCAGGAGTATAATCTTCTTCACATATCACTTTTCTAATTTCATTAATCTTTGTTATTGCAAGATTAAAATAACACATTTCTGTTTGCCAGATTTTATTAGTATTATTTTGATGTATCATATCTTCTGGCGCAGTTATTGCATATTCTTCCATTAACAATTCTCCATGTTCCGGTGCAATAAAATGGAACCTAGAATAGCTTTTGCCTTTATACTTTTCTTGGAATCTATTATACGGTTCCCCAGGTTTTCGATTATCTTTTCTTACCTTTTCAGCAATGTCTTTAATCCTTTGTTCATTAGCATCCCAGTTTCTAATTAATCGTTCACCTACCCTTCTTGCATAATCATAACAAGCATATGTGTTCATATTAGTATATGGGTTCCTTGATATTATCATACCTGTATTCTTAATTCTTTTTCTAGTTTCTTTTGGCCAATTTCCACCACTAGCTCTTGTCATTGGAAATCTATCACTAGCAACAGCAACCAAAGCTCTTTGTCTTAGAATTGGATTTGCATTAATTTCTGTTACAAAACGACCCATATCTGTTAATCTATTTTCAACATACTTTTTCTTGACTAACTCTCTACCCTTACTACATAATGCCTGACCAATCATTGCAGCACCGTTCTTTGGCCATGCAATCTCTTTAAGTTTAGCAGGACATTTAAGTACCTCTCCTATAACTTTCAATCCTTTTAATGAGTTTTTTATTCTAGTCATTTTATACCATATTTAAGTTAGCGTCAACTCTCAAATCATCTCCTGGTTGCCATGTTTCAGGTATTGTTGCTTCAGCATGAATCTGATTTGAATCCCTTGCTCTTATTCTAGCAGTAACATTTTCATTATTTCTTATGTTAACAACTGTAATTATATCATGTGGTGTTTCATTAAATTGACCTTCAATAGCGTTAATTGTTATTTGTGTTGTTGCACCAGGTCTTAACACCATTGGATCTGCAACAATATTATAATTTGGACCTATAGGGATTGGTCTTGGGCCAGCATTACCTATTTGGAAATGATGTGTTGCAGGAACAGGTGGAAGTAAATGTTGACATTTATCATTTTTTCCTAACACTCTAATTTGATAAAATCCATTTGGTGCATTATCTGGGATATTAAACCTTACAAACAATGTTTCATTATTTCTTCTTCCCCCTCTAGCTAAACCCTTAATTCTTATATGATAAGCTTCATGTCCTACATGGAAATTATATTGTAAAAGATGTGCTCTAAGGCTCCATCCACCATTTATATTTTGTTTGCTTCCAGCACCACCTGGTGTTGGATCAAATTCATGATCTTCAATGGTTTGCCACGGTTGAACAGCATTAGCCCTATATCGTATTTCATAGGTGAAATTAAACCAATCTTCATTTCCACCTGGTGTAAAATTATGTGCCGTAAAAAATACCCCATTAGCTCTAGCTCTATCTGCACGTAAATTTGGTCTAAACCAAACCTCTGTAGCATTATCATACCATTCTGAATGTTTTGGATAAACATTACGCCAAGTTCTTGCTCTGTAATTTGAATCAATCCTTAGATTAATTCTTTCACATCTTCTTCTTGATATAGCTGGTGTTGTTCCTGCTGCTGGTGTAGTTGCTACTGCCGGTGTCGTCCCTGCTGCTGGTGTAGTTGCTACTGCTGGTGTTGTTCCTGCTGCCGGAGTAGTTCCACCCCTTCCATAAATAACCCTTACACTACACATTTCAGTATTGCCTGCACTATCCCTAATTGTTAAACGTATTATCTTATTAGGCCCAAATGGTGGCCAATTTGCATGTGTTATTGCAGGATTTCCATTAGTTGTTGTTCCATCTGGTAATGTCCATACATAATTTGATGGATTAACTCCTGCCATTGGTTGTGCTTCTAAGTGTACAGGGTCATTAGGTTGGAAAATTTGATTATGGTGTGGTGATATTATGATACAAGTTAATTGTCCAATATTAAAATTACAAACAGCACTACATTTTGCATTTCCTGCTGCATCAACAACTCTTGCAATCAAATTATGTGCTCCTGGTGCTTGACTAAATGTGTGTGCCAAATTATTTCCGTTTCCCACCTGTGTTCCATCTAATGTCCATCTAATTGTATGTCCTGTTGGAACTCCTCCAGTTACTGTAGCGTCTAATGTTCCTACACTACCATATCCCATTGTTGAACCAGGATTAGGATTATCAATATTTATTATACAGGCGCCAACTGGTCCACCTCCTCCACCAGCACCAACCCTAAATGTAAACATTGCCCAATATTCTTGGCCGTGATTGTCTAATACTTGAATAGAAATGGTATGGTCTCCTGGACCTGCTGTTACTGGGGCATCTGTATGGAGTTCAAATGTAGTTGTTCTTCCAGTACCAATTCCTTGGGTACTTGCATTACCATAACCTAAATTATCAGCACCATCTAAAAAGAATCTTGCTCTTTGAAAATGTTGGCTTCCACCCCTTACCTCAACTTCAAGATCTATAGGTGTAGCGGGTAATACTGTTGGTGTAGTTCCAACTACTCCAGGGTTATTCCAATGGAAACTTACAGGTGCGCCTGAGTTAACTATTGCAGTTCCGGTCACTGTTGATATTGCCATTATAAATCTAAATTATATGTGAAATTTAGTGTGTCTCCGTTTCTCCAACTGTTTGGCACAACCATATTAGCAGTTAAAGTATTTCCAGCAGGAACTATTGTACCTTGTGGGGGTATTGTAATAGTTGCTGGAACATTAGTTGAGTTGGTAATAACTATTTGATGTGATGCTGGATTTGGATTAAATGTTGCACCCGCATTTGCATTGAATGAAAATGTCGCAGGATTACCTGGAACAAATCCTGTACTTGGTCCACCAACAAAAGTTCCTCCTAC
>CAZHRT010000017.1:0-31464 GCA_964534665.1 uncultured Methanosarcinales archaeon
AAAGCTACTGCATATCTTAAGCCTGTTAATTTTATACTTAAAGAAAAAGAAATTAACTTAAATATTATCTGGCTTGATAGACCATTTAATGCTCCAGATGATGTATTATTGATTCTTGGAAGAGATTTTTTTAATAACTTTGATATTTTGTTTAAGCAAAGAGAAGAAGAAATTAAGTTGTTTGAGTAAAATTATAAAGAATTCTTCATCCCCTTAATAAATCACTAGCAACATTTGGATGAATAGCCATTATTGCAGCAGACATTTTTCCATTTGCAAATGGTCTTCTACTATAACCACAAGGGCAATCTATCTTTTTTACATCCCTCATATTCATTAAATGATGTGCCATAATAATTAGTATATACTTAAAAATTTTACTAAGAACTTATTGACTAAGTTTCAGGTTTAGGGATAAAATCTGCAAATGTAAAGTCTGGATTCGAATGATAAGGTGGTACTATTAATGTATCTATTCCAGTCATTAGACCGCCCCTGATTCCATAAAAGCTATCTTCAATTATCATTACTTCACTAGGATCAGAATTCATATCTCTTGCCATACGAGCAAAATCTTTAGTACCAGAATAATCCTTTTTTCCATCTTCTCCAGGTTCTTGAAATATCCAATGATCTTTTCCAAAGTAAGCATCAACCAGCTCATGTAATCCCCATAATCCTGCATTACGTGTTAATTGACCTTCTCTCCAAGCATCTGTATGAATTCCAACTCTTGATCCATTTTCCCTATAAAAAGACAAGATTTCAATTAACCCATCTCTTAATGCAAAACCTTCTTCCGGTTCACCCGTTCCATTAATATACATTGGATTAACCATAGTATCAAAAACATCAATTAGAAATACTTTTTTAGTTAATAGAATTCTAGCAATTTCATCAGCTTTTAATTGTTGCAAATCATATTGATCAAACCATGAACTGTCTTTAACATTCTCATTTGCCGCATACAATGTCATATTAGAAAAGAATAGATTTAAGTTTATAAATATACACAGAATTTAGTGTTCGCAGGTAAACCCTTTCCACATTTTGGACATTTCATATATATTAAGAATTTAATTATATAAAAACCCTAAATCAATTACTTTTATAACTAAACAAGCATTTTGTAATATATAATGGAAAATACACAATCATTTGAGGACTTAAAGCTTTTACCAGAGTTAAATAAAGCGTTAGCTAAACAGAATTATACAATTCCAACACCTATACAATCAAAATCTATACCTGGACTTTTAGAAGGTAAAGACTTAATTGGTGTTGCACAGACTGGAACTGGTAAAACTGCAGCTTTCATCCTACCAATATTGCAAAATATGAAAGAACAATATCCAAGAAAGATTAAGACTTTGGTTTTAGCACCAACAAGAGAACTTGCAGCTCAAATTGGTGAAAGTTTTACTGTTTACGGTGAATTTCTAAAATATAAATCAACAGTAATATTTGGTGGCGTTGGTCAAGGAAAACAAGTCCAAGCACTACAAAAAGGGGTAGATATTGTTGTTGCAACACCTGGTAGACTATTAGACCTACTAAATCAAAGAAAACTTGACTTTAATGACATTGAATTCTTTGTATTAGATGAAGCAGATAGAATGCTTGATATGGGATTTATTCATGATATAAAAAAAATAATTGCAAGATTACCACATAAAAGACAATCTTTATTTTTTTCAGCTACTATGTCTAGACAGGTAGGTGAACTTGCAAGGAGTCTCCTTAAAGACCCAATTCATGTAGAAGTGGCACCACAAGCAACAACAGTTGAAGTGATTAAACAGTTTATATTTTTTGTTGATCAGACTAAAAAGGAACAATTACTCTTAGAACTCTTACAACATGAACATTTAACAAGTGTTTTAATCTTTACTAGAACAAAACATAGAGCTAACAAGGTTGCAGCATTTCTAACCAAG
This sequence comes from uncultured Methanosarcinales archaeon, assembly GCA_964534665.1. Classification (GTDB taxonomy): domain Archaea; phylum Nanobdellota; class Nanobdellia; order Woesearchaeales; family JAHJBD01; genus JAHJBD01. Next base: position 1,938 of record CAZHRT010000017.1, read on the forward strand.
AATAATATCTTCTCTGATGCAATTCATGGGAATAAGTCTCAAACTGCAAGGACTAATGCTATTAAGAATTTTAAAAATGGTAAGATTAAAGTGCTTGTTGCAACAGATATTGCAGCACGTGGGATTGATATTGATAATATTTCACATGTAATTAATTTTGAACTTCCAAATGAACCTGAGAGTTATGTTCATAGGATAGGTAGAACTGCACGAGCAGGCGCAGATGGTACAGCTTTTTCATTTTGTGCATCTGAAGAAAGAGATTATCTTAGGGATATTGAAGAACTGATAAGACAAAAAATTGAAGTTATGGATCATACATTTCATTCAGAAACTGCAAAAAATGCAACTGGTGCTGCTGCAAGACCAAAAAAGAAATCTTTTCGTGGTGGATCTAGACATGGAACTAAGAAAAGAGGTAGATTCAATTCAAAACTAAAATCTGGGTCAGGTAATAACAGTTCATTCTCTAAGAAAAGGTTTGGAAAAAAGAAATTTAATCATTCTAAAAGATAGTTAGTGTAAATTTATTTTCTTATTTAATAAAAAGAAAAAAATTAATTATCAATCACAATTTGTGCTACAACTGCATCAAGTGGCGGTGTATTTCCACCAAAATCTGTGCCTACAACTGCAGCGATTTCATACAAACCATTTTCGAATTCTGTTGTGTCATAAATTATACTCCAACCATCATTTCCATCAGTATCCATATGAGCATTTTCTCCCATACCATCTTCCATGTTAATTTTTCCTTTCTCAAACATGAAAACTACAGCTTCAGCTTCTTTTGGAGCTTTTGATAATTCTACTGTGATTATTCCTTTGACATTTTTTTCAATAGTAGGGGTTATTAGTATCTCGCTAAGCCCTGTTCTTCCTGAAACTCTTATTTCTTTAGCACAATCTTGAGTTTCTTCATATTCTTGACACTCATTATTAGTAGCTTCACTGCATTGATATATTGTTCTTGTTTTTACAGCATTATCATTACAGCTTGACCAAGCACCATTTCCAGGACAATCAGGACACGATGGTCCGCAACCATTAAGCAAAAGTACTGCAACAATTAAAACAATTATAACCAATTTCTTCATTTATATAACACCTCTTTTTTAACACGTTTTATGAAATATTAATAACTCAGTATAAAAACTTAACCTTTAAAAATCTACCACAGTTTTAATCGAGTATGATTGACAAGGAAATGGAATTGGTATGGGATTATGAAGTTTAAAGATTTTTTAAAAGGTTATTTAGAAGTTGTAAATATTACTCCTAATTTATATGATTTACAAGATAGAGTACCGTCTGTTATTAGATTAAAACCTGTTGATGTTACTTGGCCTGGCAACTATCAAAAGGATTATAATTTTGTTCATGCTGGGGATGAAGTTCATGCTGGTTCTACATGTGATTATACTAAGAGGATGGAAGGTCCCTATGATGGTGTTGTAAGAAATTTATTTGAAGCTTTTCAGTATGATAGATCAAGTAATACATTTGTTCCTATTGTTGGTTCAGAACTTATTGTTAGAGGTGATGATGTTAAAGCAGTTGAATATGATATGGATCCTGAAATAGTAACAGACCTTATAGTTAACAGGTCTGCTAATAGAAGATTGGCATCAAATTATTTGTGTGGGTTGATGCTTGCAGCTTTTGAAGAAGATGAATCACTTACTAAAGAAGAGGTAGTTGATTATGTGGATTCTTCATTTACTACAGATACAAATCTTAATATGGGTATTGGTGAATGGACTTTTCAAAGGGGGGTTAGAGAAGGATTGATGGATGAAGATAATGGCCTTTATACATTATCATCTTTTTTAGTTTCAAATGATTTTCATGATAAATGGAAGAAAGATGGCGGATTAGATTGCTTAATTCATTTTGGTGAAATATATTTGGATCGTCTAAATACTCCTTGATAAACATAGAAAACTAGTTTTGCTCTTTTAAAGTTAAGCAATCAATACCGGTTCAAACCATTTTTTATACTTACCATCTATTATCTGATATCCATTTCTACTTAACCAGGCTTTTGTATCTTCTTGTTGCTTTACTAACTCAAAAACAACTTCTACAGGTGTTGCACGATTCCTTGCTAAAACTTCAAATCCACCTTCAAGTTCTTTTAATGACACAGTACCTACATGACCTTCAGCATATCTATGATAATTAGTAAACTCAATATGTCCAAATAGTGAATGGAAAAAGAAAACATAATCAGCAAACGCACCCTCTCTAGGCCTATACGTTAAATCAGCAAATTGTGGTTGATAATGAGGTGTAATTTTTACACCCCAATCTCCAATTTGTTCATATACTTTGTTTCCATCTAACGCTGTTGAGAAAGCTCTTGCTAATTCATCTTCTAAACCCATAATCATAGAAAACTAGTTTCAATCTTTTAAAGTTAAGTGAAAATTTACTTTCTTAATACCATCTCTTGAGGTTGTAATCTAACTACTTGTAATCCTGCTTCTTGAACCTGTGTTGGTGTAATATATATAGCATCATTATCTGTTTCAATGGCAATTAAATAACCACCTAGGTTTAATCTTGCATTTGCACCTTCAAGAATATTTTGATTATTTGTTCTAGTTGTAGACTCAACAAAAGTCTCGATTCCTAAACTTTCCATCAACCCTAGTTTTTCTTTGTCCATTTCAAAACGAAATAACGCTTCTACAGATTCTTTGCTCATAACTCTAGATGCAACCATAAGATCAAAATTATCTGTAAAATAAGTGGGGATTTCCCAGATATATTTATTATGTAAATAATCTTTTGCAGGATCTAAATGTCTACCTGCTGCCTCAAGTCCATGAGCATCATAACCCCTAGCTCTTAATTCTTCAACAAACCCACCTTTTGAACAACCAATATCAAGAATTTTTCTAACGCTTTTTTCTATGCCAAGTTCTGCCATAATCTCAAATATTCTATCATAATGAGGCATATGTTTAACCATAACAACAGAAAATTACTTTCAATCTTTTAAAGTTAAGCAATCAACAAAGAAAGTTCTTCTAAAGTTACTACTTGAACTGGTGGAAACTTTTCATAATCATCAGGATTAACTTCTAAAGATTGGACTGTATCTTTTTTAAGTAAGTGTTCTGGATCTAATATATCATCTCTATCAAATGGCGCATAAATAATTAGGTCCTGTATTAAATAGACATTATCTGCAAAATCTTCAACCTCTTCACATGTATTCATTAAACATCGACCATTGTAAGCACCTGCCATATACACATCTTTTCCTCTTAAGAAATTTAGATGACCTTTGTCTAATGAGTAACCAGTATTAAGTTTTGTAAAAACAACCCTATCAAATACTCCTTGTTCAACAAAAAGGCTAGTTGTTGCAGCATAATGGTGGACTGTATCAAATAATACCCTACTTACACCGGAAAGATTACCATTAAAACCTTCTTGAAGTCTACTCCAATATTCATCACCATGAATACTTGCAGCATCATAATCAAAATTTGTTAAGTACATGAACATAGGGTGAACAAAACCAACCACTTTATCTCTTAATCTTTCTGTTCTATGCGCATGAGCATGTTCTTTACATACTGCAAGTAAGTCTATATCAGCGCCAAGTTGGTAATTAATAGCCATATCCAATTCACGGTTTGTAAAATCATCTTTCTCTGTTAATTCTCTTGCCCACGCTTCTTGAGACTTGCCTAAATTTGCTCCAATATGATCTGACCATGGAGAAAATCGTCTATTATAAACAAAAGGACCTTCATCAGTGTAAGGTAATTTATCACGAATGTTTGGATCACAACAATCTGGTAACATTCAAAAGAAAAATTAATAATTATTTTTAAAGTTAAGTAAATAGTAGTAATAAAAGTTAAGCTTTAAATAATTTATTTATTTCTAAACCAATTATGGTACCAAATCCAACACATTGTTCAGTAGAACCACCAACAAATTTGCCAGATGGCTGTGTTCATTTTGGTCCTGAACAATTATTAGATGAATTTAGAGGTAGTACTGGGAATATTGCTACTATTTATATTGGAACAGGAAGTTTAGCAGGTAATAGTGGGGGTGCAGTTAATAGAGCTTATGAAGTTAGAGCAGAAAGATATTCTCCTTTTGATGCAAGAAGAATAATTAGAGATTTTGGAGATGTTCCTCTTGAAAGAATATATGATGGGTTGTCTATGACTGTTGCTAGGTCTTTACTTGATACAGGAGTTACATTATTAGAAGTGCAACAGTTAGATGATTTACTTGTAAAACCAGAATATTTAGTATGATTTTCTAAGTTTAAGTAAAAACCTTAACCTTTTTAGCATGATCTATATTCTTAAGACATATGATTAAATCAGATTATCAAAGAGCAGAAAGTTTATTACGTGGTGTTGAAGGAAACCATTCAAAATATGGTGCATGGGAAACAGCTTCTCAACTTGCTAGTTTAGATATAGTTCCATTTTATAATCAAATTGTAGTAGGTTTAAGGTCTTCTGATCCATTTTCACGAGAATGCTTTCTTGAAGTATTAGCAAAGAACCAAGATCCAGACGTTGTAAGAGAACTAGGATCAATTTTTCAATACGGTTCATCTGATAAAACTGCAAGAGTAGAATCTTTATCAAGATTAAGGTCAAGAAGCAACTTACCTCCAGAATTTTATCAAGGCATAGATCAAGTAGCGAGAAAGAGTACAAGAAGAGAATTAAGCGACCCTTTAGAACTTGTTGATGCTATTCCTAATATTATTTTCCCAGGAGAAAATGCTGATTACGCAAGAACTATAATTAGAAGGTTACACCAAGATCCACACTTTTTTAAATCTGTAACTGACGAGGATGTTAAATTAATTCATGCATTGTTTTATGTGGATCATGACAATCCAAAAAACCAAGAATATAGGCCAATAAGAATGTGGGATTTTGACCCAAGCGGTTCTCCAGTTGAACCATATGGTCAACCTTTTGTAGGTCCTTCTTCAATACCTTTTGTTATGGATTCTTTGCTAGAAAAGATGAGAACTCATGAAGAACAAGAAACACACCCGCTTCAATTCATTGGTGAATCGTTTTTTCATCATAATATTATTCATCCATTTTATGATTGTAATGGTAGAACTAATTTTCTTCTTATGGATTTATTCCTTTTAGATTCCGGGTTACCTTATATTAAGATGGTGGATGAAGACCTTCCAGAATATTATCGAACTTTAAACTTAAGTGAACCAACACAATTTATTCAATTTCTAGGTGGTCTTATAAAAAGAGATTAAAATTCACCACTTCAACTCTTTCCATCTAGGTCTTAATATCATGTACAACACAGTTAACCATATAACAGCTATAACTACTGCAGTAACCTCTCCATTTATAGAATTAATAGCAGACACTAATAATGTAGTTATTGTTAATCCAAAAAAAGCCCATTTTTTTAATCTAGTTAGGTATATTATTAGAATGACTTCTATCAACCCAATTATCCACATAAAATAATAGATAAGATTATTCATTTCTATCATATAAGGAAAAGTTATGATTAGGCCAAGTAAATTATATATGAATATTGGTGTTAACCAGATAAATAGCAGAAGGTTCTTTTTAATATTTTTCTTAAGCTTTCTTTTCATTAATACTGATTATTATCTTATGTATTTAAAAACCTTATCATAACATATATCTTACACAATATCAACCTATAAATACTCCTCTTTCTTATCTATTTAACATGGACGAAATAAAGGGTGCAATTGAACAAGATTCTTTCTTTTATATCAAAGATCTACAAAAAGATTTTAACCTTTCATGGGACCAAGCAATTAAATTAATCTTAACATCAGTTAAATCTTTATCAAATAAAACTTGTACTGGTTGTAAACAAAAACTAACTTCAGACAATTGGGGCATAGCAAAATACGAGAATTCTAATCGTCTTGATTATTGTAAGAACTGTGCTTGAACAAATCAGTGTCTACATAATTAAGAACTGTAGTCACATATAAAAACTTTATTCAAATAGCTAAATACTTTTAAATCACTTTCTATTAATACTTTATATGACGACTGTTTCATTATCTGTTTTAGGTTTTGAAGACCAAATAGCAGAAAGATTAGAAGCTATACACTTTATTCTATCAAGATTAACATCACCTGAACTTCACATTGATTATATGGGTGGTGATGAAGACGCATTTATTGCTAATAGGGCAAAACCTACTTTTAGTCAAGAAGATATGGCTTTATTATATAATGAATTCAAACAATACCCTGTTGATTTTCATCTTATGCTTGCGTATCCTGATCCAACTATAATGCAGATTAACGATATAGTTCCTGTAGAAGAAAGAGGGAACGTTAACATAACTGTTCATCGAGAAGCGTACAGACCAGAAAGTATGGGGAGATATTCAGCTAAAGAATATGATCTACTAACTCATAATGCACGTAATGGGACTACTAATCAACTATTAAGGGATGCAAATCAAATATCTGGATTTTATGTTAGAAAAGCTTTAAGTGCAATAAAAGATTTAGGTTATCAAGCAGGCTTAGCATTAGAACCTGGAACATCTTTAGAAAATGTTACACCAGAAATGATGGATATTGTTGACAGAGTTTTATGCATGACTGTTAAATCTGGAAAAGGTAAACAATCATTAATTCCAGAAGCTCTAGAAAAAGCTGCTCGTGTTTATCAAATTCTACCAAATATAGTTAGACAAGTTGATGGTGGTGTAAACCCAGAAACTTTAGATAGGGTTCTTGCAGCACATGTTAATAATACTGTTATTGGTTCTCATTTTACAAAGTATGATGACCCAACACCACAAATACTTCAAGTTAACACACAAATGCAACAGTCTTAATTTTTATTTGTTAAGAAATAATAATTACAAAACTTCTAACTACCGCAACCTTTTAAGATCTCTATCACAAGCTACAATAAAACTGTCAAAAGCATCTTGTGGCCATATAGAAGAATCATACTTTAATGTATTACAAGAACCTCTAAAAGCATATTCAACAAGAAGACTTTCTTGGTAAGGACTTGCAAGAGTTTTAAGGGAAGTAGCACCTTCAGGTATGGGTAAAGATGCAGTTTCACCATTACTTTCATATCTAATTGAGCTTACACTTCTTCCTCTTAGATCATATTTAATTGATTCCATAATAACGAAGACTAGCCACGACCTTTTAAACCTAAGCATATATGTCCCAAACAGGTGGTAATTATACTTAGCTTTTTAAACCAACACAAAATTCAATAGCTTATGCTATTAACAACACTAAGGCCAGAGTTTGAAGATGTTATTGAAGATGAAGATGATTTTCAATTACCTAGTCAGGTTACTAATATTGATGATTTAGCTGAAAGAATAGAAATTTTTAGCCAAGCTTTCTCAACTGGAGTAGAACAAGAACCAAGAGAACCATTATTTAACGATTCTCGCGTTATAGCTTTAGAACAAAGATTATTCTCTTCAGTTTATGTTCCATATTCAGGTGAAGAAATATCTTTTGATATGAATGCAATTGACACTGTTACAAGATATTCTAGGGTACAAGCAGCTCAACAATTAGGCTCCTTATTTAATGTTGAAGAACTAGATCTAAAAACATATCAAGCTTTACTTAATTATCATACTCAAATTGTTGGCACTCAATCAAGACTTTCAGCTTTAGAAGCGATACAAAGACAACTGCCGGCTATCAAAGCCGAACTTGATAAAAAAAGACATGAAGAATTTAAACCTAATAATGTTGGTGGTCAAGTTGTAATTCAAACATTAAGAGAAAAACATGCTGCTAAGATAGCTGGATATGAAACACGTTATCAAGAATTATTACAAGAAGAAAAAGAAACAGCTCAAAAAATAGCATCAGCAAAAAAATTCATTGAAACTGATAAACTAGATGATATATTTGCGGGAAAATACCAAGCAGGTGTTTTCAAACCAATAACCACAATTCAAACATATAATCCAGAACGTTTATTCCAACTAACTCTTTTTGAAGATCACTTACCCTCAACAATCAGAACAATAAATTCAAGATCAAGAAGATTAAATAATCTTGTTACAGCAGCTGCAGCATCTGTAGCTATAACCAGTGCAGCATTATTATCATATGGTCTTCAAATGGTAACACCACAATTAATAGAACATTATAGTATTACACAACGTGAACAAGCAGCATTTGAAGTAAATGAACAGTTCAAAACAGCTTTTCCTGAAGACCAAGTTCCATATCTTTTTAATTACGCTTTTAATATAACTGTTAATAGCATTTTAGAAAAGGGTGATAAACTTCATACTGTAGAAGCAGGTGTTATAAGATTCAATTGTGTTGATAGGGAACGTGGTTATCTAGGTTTTCTAAAAGAAGATGGTAGTACATATGATATTCCTTTTACACGTGGAACAGATGTAGGTTTAGGAGCATTTAAACCAGTTGTGGGTATTAAAAAAGATCATACAGACTCTGTTACAAACCATTATTGGGTTGGTGTAACTCCAACACAAACTGTAACTTTAGACCTTTCAGGTTCTGGCAAAAAACCTAGACTTCAACTAGCACCAGAATTCACTTCACGTATTCAAGGTTTTTTTGATGGTGATGTATATATTAGGGTTTCTACTGATCCTTTAGCTAAAGGTACAGGTGTAAGACGAATTGATTCTTATGATTTATCAGGTACATACGGTCTAAGAGAAACAATGCCTCTTTTCCCAAAAACAACTTTTAATCCTAATTTTCACATGACTTTTTGCGGACATTCTTCTGATCCAAGATTAAAAGGCATTTATATTGAGTTAAATCGTGATTTAGCAAGCTTTATGCAAGGACAATTTCTTGGTAAGGAATAAATTCAATACAGATAATCTAAATCTTCAGAACTTACAGTAATTTCTTTTCTAACTTCTTTTTTAATTTCTTTTGTGTTTTTTTCTTTAATTTCCCTTTTATTCTCTTCAGTTTTAGCTTCTTTAATCTGAGGATTCATTTCAATTGCTTTTTTAAAACTAATATTACCACATTTATGACAAAAGAAATAACTGCCAAACTTACCATCTCTAACTTCCAACCATGCACCACATGCACATTTAACATTATCCAATTCTTTATTTTTATGTTTGTTACATACAGGAATTCCTTGTGGATTTCTAACAACACCTAGCTTTCCACAAAAAGGACAATTATCAACCCTATATTCCCCATATCTTTTTGGTATTCGCATAAAAATAGAAGTTAACAACTTATTTAAAACAATTACGGAAATGTTAAAGAATACATAATCTTTTTAAACAAATAGATAAATTAAACCTCATGAAGAAAATAATTGGTATGGGCGCAGAAGCAACAATCTATTTAGATGGAAACATCATTAAAGACAGAACCAGAAAGTCTTACAGGATTCCCCAGATTGATAACAAATTAAGAAAGTTCAGGACTAAAAGAGAAGCTAAAATCCTAAGAAAACTTGAAGAATTAGAGTTTCCAGCTCCAAGATTAATAAAAACAGATGAAAAAGAAAAGATTGAGATGGATTTAATCAAAGGAACAAAAGTACGTGATATCCTAGAAAAGTCTGACTATCACCAATTATCTGAAGAAATTGGAAAAAAAGTAGCTATTATACATAATGCAGGGATTATCCATGGCGATCTAACAACTTCAAACATGATGTTTGACAAAGAAGTTAAATTCATAGATTTTGGATTAAGTTTTTTCAGTGAAAAAGTTGAAGATAAAGCAGTTGATTTACATTTACTAAGACAAGCATTAGAAAGTAAACATTATACTATCTGGCACAAAGCATTTCTGTCTGTTATGAAAGGTTACAAATCTAAAGTAAAAGGCTTTGAAGAAATCCATAAGCGATACGAAAGAGTAGAATCTCGCGGTAGAAATAAACATAAAGGTTAAAGATTAAAATCTTCAATAAATCCAATAATTGATTGATACCTTTCTAGATACCTAAACCCTTTTTCTGTTAAACTGATATTTTTCTTATATTTTTTATCAGTAACTTCTTTAACAAACTCTTTTTCAATCAATTCAACAAAATATTGTGCAAAACTTTGTGAAGACAAATTAGATTTTCTTAACAATGGTGTGGGTTTTATAGAGTTATGATTATCTTGAATAATCTTCAATATGTCATATATAACACTTAACCTATCTCTTTTTCCCATTTTTTAATCTTTTCAAAACTAAATGTAGAATTAACAAAAATAATGCAACTGAAATTAAATATAATCCTACTTTAATATTAAACAAGAACATTGGCAATTTAAGGGCTGCATGTCCAAAAAGCCAAAACAAGAATAATAAAATATATACTACATAAGTCCCTTTAAGTTTATGACGTTTAGCAAAACCAAAAACCACAGCAAAAACAAATAATAATAATTGTGATAATAAAAAGACATCAATATTTTTTCCAGTGACTGATATTAATGAAATAACCATTGCTGATAAACTAAAAACAAAATCTTCATTAAAATTCCATTTTTTGATAACTACACTATAAGCTAAATATAATAAAGACATCGTACTTGCAAAAACAAATAAAAATAACGCTATGTGCATAGAACCTTTTTGCATAACATTAAATGTGATTTTATTAAATAATATCAAGAACCTTACAATATATGCAATTGACAACCATAAAAAAGTCTGCCTGAAAAACCTTATACCTTTATGTCCTGTCAGGTCATACATTTCTTTTGTTTTAAAATAAATAAATAAACAGATAGCAATTACTATTAATGAATAAAAGAATTCTATATCAGATAAAATTCTTCCAAATCCCATAATTTTTGGTAAATTCCTAATCATATTAACATCACGTCTTTTATAGTTATTTAAACCTTTGTCAAGAACCACTGATGGATATATGTGTGGTATTATTTTAGTAGTTAATACCACATATAGTTGTTCTTGAGCATGCTCAGGAATATATTCTTAACATATAAAGAAAATGGACGTAAGATGTACATTTTAGCTTCTTCTTATTTATATATTAACTAAGTTATCTTACAAGTATGAATTAGGAGGTAAAAAATGAGAAACGTAACAAAATTAGGTGTTTTAGCATTGCTTTTGGTTGCTCTTGTTGGCAGCGTAGTTGCATATGGTAATCAAGCAGCAAGAGATGCATTAGAAGCAGATGACTATGACCATTGGAAAGAAGCAAAAACAGTTGAGCTGACTGAAGAACGGTTTGAAAAAGCTAAGGAAATGCACAAAAATAGACAAGAAAAGAAAGCTGAGATAAAAGCAGCAATTGAGCAAGGCTATGATGCATGGGCAGAACTTATGGAAGATATGCCAAGGATGCAAAATATGTTTGAAGTTATCAATGAAGATAACTTTGAAACTTTTGTAGAGATGCATGAAGCTAAGCAAGCAGGGGATCATGAAACTGCAAAGGAAATTGCTAAAGAGCTTGGTCTTCAGAGGCCTAGAAACCGAGGTTTTGGTTTAGGAAAAGTTGAAAACTGTTTTAGTGAAGGGAAATAATCCCTTCTTTTTTTTTATTTATCATAACTTTTATATACACCCGTACAATTAAGGGTATCATGTGGATAGCAAAATTAAGGATAAGACATGATGACTGTATTCTAGGTAGTAGAACAAGAAAATTTAAAGTTACCTCTATTGGGGTTCCAATTGATAAATTTGACAAAGGAGGTTTCTCATATTTCTACCATTTTGAAACTTTATATGGTAAGGATGAAGACGTAGAAAAATTTGTTAAAGATTTAAGGAAGGATAAGACTGTTACAAAACTTGAACAAAACCAAAATACTATCTTTTTTATGGTAAAACAACCAAAGAAAAAGAAAATTCCTTCAACACATTATTCAAAAGAAACTTTTTGGTTAAAACCAGTTGTAGTTGATGAACAAGGTTATGAATATTGGGAAATTGGTTCTTGGAAACGTGAAGTTCTTAACAAGTTTATTTCAGACTTACAACAAGAAAAATATGAATTAAAGATTAGTCAGATAAAAGATGCAAAGATTAACAACATATACTTTCCTCAAATTATGCCTTTCTTAAGCAAAAACCAAAAAGCAGCTTTAGAACTAGCTTACAAGCATGGTTATTATGATTATCCAAGACAAGTAGAACTAAGAGATTTAGCAAAAGAGATGAACATTTCACTTTCTACATTCAGAGAACACTTAAGAAAGGCTGAAAAGAAAATCATGCCAGATCTAATTAGAAATGTTAAGGATGATTAATTACCTTTAAAAACCTCAACAAAATCTTAAATATATGATTCTATTAGATAAACCAAAAGAGATGCCTCCAACTATTTTTGCAGAACTTGTTGGTGATGTAAAAAAAGTATCTGCAAGATGTTTCTTAACAGAGGCAGATAATTTAGAAGAAAGATGTACACTTTCTGGTATTAGGATGTTTCCTTTGGTTGAAACTGGAGACATTGGCCAGTTAATGGCAGATTATTCACCAGCCCACCTTAGAGGCGAGCTAGGTTCTATCCCCACTCAACTTAAAGCAAGAAGAAAACAGCACAATAAACAGGATAAGTATATCTTTTTCTTTGATGGTGTGGGCTATCTTACGGAGATGCCTGCCAATGACGCAAAAATTAATCAGTTAAAGAAATTTAAAGATTACTTTTATGGAAATGTTTTCTTTATGGGGCAGCTTATGTTTCTGCATGGTGATTTTTTTGATAATCCAGCAGACAGTTTTGTAGATATGTTCTTAGGAAAAGGCGGTTCATTGATTGCAGGTATAGAGCATGGTGCAACTGATATAGTAGGTTTTGAAATTAATCATGACCATTATACAGCTGCAAAAGCTAAATTTGAGAATTATCTTGTTGAAACTGACAAAGAGTTTGAGACTTCAGGAGATAAAAGTTCAACTCAATATATGGTCCAGACAGACAATGGCTTGGCAACTGTAAATATTTATTGGGCTAATAGCATTACCGAGGGACCGGCTATAGCTTCTGAACATGGGGTCAAAGATGTTATCTCTGATATCCCCTGGGGATGTCATAAATGTCCTGCATACGCAGATGTAAAAATCCAATCCACTGCTCAAATGAGAAAGTTTAAGGAACAGCTAACGCAAGCTTTGGTAGATATGGACGCACAAAGGATTACCATGGCTCATCATAGGCTTAGTACACTTGGATTACAGCAAGAGATGAGAATCCCTACTTCTAAGATATATCATATTGCTATGTACACTCCAATTAATTAAACCCTAAGCTTTTTATATGACATACAAATATAATACTATATTAAGTATACACGGGGGAGATAAAATGGAACATATTCATAAAACATTATATGAGGCTTTTTTCAAGCAAAGAAACATATTTATAGATATTTCAATGCTTTTAATGGGTGTTATTAGTTTAGCTTTTTTGTCACAATTAGTAATTCCGCTTTGGCCAGTTCCAATAACTGGACAAACTTTTGGTATATTTTTGATAGCATTTTGGTTTGGCTCTAAAAAAGGGGCTTTAACAATTGGCCTATATATGTTAGCAGGTTTCCTAGGTTTTGGTGTTTTTGCAAAGCAAGGTTCTGGATTAGCAGTTCTTATTGGACCTTCAGGCGGTTACATCTTTGGATTCTTAGTAACGGTTTTCTTAGTTGGATATTTTATAGAGAAAGGTTATGGTAGAACAAGAAAATCTATTCTAACAATAATGGTATTTGGAAATCTGATAATCTATACTTTTGGTATAATTGGATTATGGGCAAACTTTCCTACTGTAGGACTATGGAAAATATTAATGATGGGCGTTATTCCATTCCTTATTGGAGATGCTGTTAAGATAATAGCAGCTGTTGGTTTATTCCCACATCTATGGAAAGGTGCTGAAAAGATTAACAATGGTTAATGTCAAAGTAATTAGTGTAAAAGGCAAATGCGAATATGGCCATAAGAAAGGTATGGTCTATGAATATCCTTACACTGGATTATGCCCTTATGCACTGCATACATTATGGCCTTATATTCTGACAAAAAAGTCTGGTGGCAAGATAGATTGGGAAAAAGATGGTAAATTAAAGATCAGTTGTCCTAACCCAGACGATTTGGTTGTTTTTGAGATAAAATGAAAATATTAGCTTTAGACTTTGACGGTGTTATTGCAGAATCAAGCTTTGAAGTGTTTGTAGTATCCTGGAATACTTACTTGAAGTTATCTCAATCAAAACTTATAGATAGGCTATTTACTTTTGAACAACTTGATTATTTCAAAAATCAAACAGATTTTCTAAACAAATTTCATTATTTAAGGGCATATGCAAAATCAGCAGATGAACTGATTGTTTGTTTTTATCTTATTGAAAATAATACTAAAATAAATTCTATTAATGAATTCAAAGCACAATTAGACAAATACAAAGATCAATTAGAATCATTTTGGAAAGAATTCTATGTACAAAGAGATATATTGCAAAAAGATTTAGACAAATGGATATCTTTAGAAAATGTCTTTCCAAAGATAATTGATGCAACCAATAAATTAAGCCAATTCTATAAGATTGTTATACTAACAAACAAAAATATGGCAGGTGTCATACCTACTGCTAAACATTATGGCTTAAAGATTGAAGAAAAAGATATCTTTGATACAAGTTTAGGTAATGATAAAAGAAAAAAGTTAAAGATAATAAAAGAAAAATACAATGTTGAATATGAAGACATATCTTTTGTTGATGATGTACTTGAAAATCTAGAAATCACTAAACCAACTGGTGTTAAACTTTTCTTAGCAACATGGTACAATAAAAATAAAGAACATCATAAACTTGCACAAGAACAAGGTATAACTTTACTTACAGAAGAAAATTTCTATATTTCGCTTATAACTCTTAAATAATTTAATAAATCTCACTATATTCTCTACATATATGTCAATACATATTGAAGGATTAGAACGTAAGCTAGAAGAAACAGTCAAATGTTGGAGAGATGGATGGGTAGGCTTAAGCTGGAGAGATTATGTTATTGGACATACTAAAAGAGTAAGAAACCTTGTAAAAGTTATTGGTAAAAGTGAAGGTCTAGACAGATTAGATATTCTACAACTAGAAATTGCTGCTGCTTTGCACGACATTACAAAAGAATTTGAAGGACTTCAAGCAAAAACCGATGGACAAACAGTAAAAGATGAAGACGGACTTTACCTAAGTGAGATGGTCTTGCCTGTTAGAAGAAATGATGTGGTTGATCGTTACTTTGAATTATATCTTGGAGCTGAACAATCACCAACTGCTGTTTTACATTCTAAATCTGGAGCTAAAATAGCCAAATGGATATTATTAAGAAAAGGATTAAGTCAAAATTACGCAAGTGAGGTTGCTTACTTAATTAAAAATCACATCTTACCTTATGATGGAATTGACAAAGATAGGTTATTTGTTATGAGGCAAATATTAAAAGATGCTGATATTATAGATTCTAGTTTTGGTTTAAATACATTTTACAGAACAGCCTTATATAGGGTAAGAAAACAAATCAGTGAAGGCAAACCAACAGATGATGTCTATGATCTTGCAGTATCATTTTTTGAGCATATGTATGAACCCACTACAAATCTAGACGGTTCTTCAAAAGATTGTTGGGTTAATAGAGTTGGAAATTCTATAGAAACAGATATAAGAACAACAACTGCAAAAGCTATAGCTCAAAAAAGACATGCACTAATGGCGAAATACGGTGCTAGATTAGAGGCAGAGATAGATACAGGAACTAAAAACGGTTTAATGGATATGGTTGTATATTTTATGCAAAACCATGCAGACCCTAATCCAAGAAGAGACTTTACAGAAGCTAGAAAATTATACACTGCAAACCAAGATGTAAGAATCTTCTGTGATATAAGTCTATCAGAAATTGATTGTATTAGTTTTTAAATAATTTTTATCTTTTGTTTCTGGCTGCTAACTCTGTTAAAGCAATTCCTGCTTCATTTGTTAAGAACCGATTAACAACATAATCAATTCCTTGTTTTTGTAGATATTCTCCAACACTTTCAACAGCTCCAACCATTGCACCACCCATTTCTACTGATTGAATTCCTCTTTCTCGCAGTCTTCTTGCAAGTTCTATTTGTTGCCAACCTAAGTTTTGGGTTCCTGTTGTTATTGTTTCATCAATAATTAATTCAACACCCGGAATTAAAATTTCTGACTGTTCATCTTCTGTACCGGTAATAGCAAAATAAGGTTTTTCAGCTGTAACATAATGTCTAGCTCTTGCAGCTGCTATTTCTCTCCCAACATCTTCAGTATGATATTCTAACATCTGTGGATTTACCATAACCAATGCATCAGTTAATTGAAAAGTTCCCATAACCTATGCAATCCTTCTTGCATTTATAAAGCTAATCAGTAATATTGCCCGTAACTGTACGGGTAAATCATATTATAATTTATCTATATCCTAATTATCTATGATGAAAATAACTTTAACAAAATCTAGTAAAGGTTTAGTTAGACATTGCCATAATTAATTCTATTATCATTTTTTTAATAATCATTTAGGAGGGATATAATATGTTACAATTTTCAAAACTTAATGGATTGATTCCAGCAATTGTGCAGGATGAAAAAACAAACGAAGTACTGATGCTTGGTTTCATGAACCAAGAAGCATTAGATCTTACAAAAAAAACAAAGAAAGCAACATTTTATTCAAGAACAAGAAAAAAACTTTGGACAAAAGGCGAAACTTCAGGAAACTATCAAGAAGTAAAAGATATATTGGTAGATTGTGACATGGATACAGTAATACTGAAGGTTATTCCAAAAGGTCCTGCTTGTCACACAGGAAATAACACTTGTTTTTATCGGAGGTTAGAATGAAACTAGGAATACCAAAAGGAAGTTTACAAGATACAACTATAAATCTATTACAAAAAGCTGGATTTAATATTAAGATAAATGGCAGAAGCTATTATCCAACTATTGATGACAAAGATATTGAATGTATCTTAATTAGAGCACAAGAAATGTCAAGATATGTTGAACAAGGAATTATTGATGCAGGTATTACTGGCAGTGATTGGATAATTGAAAATAATTCAGATGTTGTTGAAGTTTTAGATATGATTTATTCTAAATCTGGTTTAGGTAAAGTAAAATGGGTTTTAGCCGCACCAAGAAATGGTATTATCAAATCAGTTAAAGATTTAGAAGGAAAAAAGATTGCAACAGAAGCAGTTAACATAACAAAATCATATCTTGAAAAGAATAATGTTAAAGCAGATGTAGAATTTTCTTGGGGTGCAACAGAAGTAAAACCACCAGAACTTTGTGATGCAATTGTTGACGTTACTGAAACAGGCTCTTCTTTAAAAGCTAACAATCTAGAGATTATTGATGTTGTAATGGAATCTAATACTAAATTTATTGCTAACAAAGAAGCTATGCAAGACAAAGGTAAAAGACAAAAGATTGAACAAATCTCTTTACTTTTAGAATCTGCAATGGTTGCAATGAAAAAAGTTGGATTGATGTTAAATGTTGAAAAAGAAAATCTTTCAAACATTATAGAAATTATCGATTCATTAAAACAACCTACAGTCTCAGAATTAGCAGACTCAAACTTTGTTGCAGTAAACACAATTATTGACGAAGAAAAAGTTCGAGACATAATACCTAAGCTAAAACAAGCAGGAGCTTCTGGAATTGTCGAATACACCCTTAACAAGGTGGTATTATGATATACAAATTCAATGAAATGGATGAAGAACAGAAAAATAAGATTTTGAAAAGGTCAAAAACTAACATCAACAAAATAAAACAAGACATCATGCCAATAATAAGCAGGGTAAAAGTTGATGGTGATAAAGCTTTGATTAAATACACTAAACAGTTTGATAACTTTGAATTAAAAGATATTAAAATAACAAAGGAAGAAATAAAACAAGCTTACAACAAAGTTAACCCAAAAATTATCCAAGCAATCAAAGCTCAAATCAAATATGCAAAAGTTTTTGCTCAAGCAGATAAAGAAAAAGGCTTTGAAATTAAAACAGATTATGGTATTCTAGGAAAAAAGAAAACAGCTTTAGATTCAGTTGGATTATATGTTCCTGGTGGAACAGCACAATATCCAACAGTAATGCAGATTTTAGCAGTTGCAGCAAAAACAGCAGGTGTTAAGAAAGTTATAGCATGCACACCACCAAGGGAAGATATGTCCATCTTAATGGTTGCAGCAGATCTTGCAGGTGTTGATGAACTATACAGGATTGGTGGTGTTCAATCTGTTGCTGCAATGGCATATGGCACAGAAACTATTCCTAAAGTTCTAAAAATTGTAGGTCCTGGTAATGTTTACGTTACTGCAGCAAAACTAGCAGTCTTTGGCGAAGTTTCAATTGACATGCCAGCAGGACCATCTGAAGCAGTAATCATTGCAGATGAAACAGCAAACCCAATATTCTGTGCAGCTGACATCTTAGCAAGATGTGAACACGATACCAACGCAGCAGGTGTTATGCTAACAAATTCAATAGAACTAGCAGAATCAACATTAAAAGAGATTGATAAACAAAAACAATCATTGTCAAGATTAGATATAATTGAAAAATCTCTAAAAACCTATTCAGCAATTATAGTATTCGATAACATGCAACAAGCTTTTGACTTTTCAAATGAATATGCTCCTGAACACTTAGAAATCTTAACAAAAGATCCAAAAAATGATCTAAACAAGATAACAAACGCAGGTTCAGTGTTTTTAGGAGAATATTCACCTGTTGCAGTTGGCGATTATGCATCTGGTGTAAACCACGTATTGCCTACTAACCAGTTTGCAAAGATGTTTTCAGGAGTTTCTGTTGATACATTCATGAAATCAACAGAGTATGAAATGATAACAAAACCTGGGTTAACAAAATTATACAATGAAATTATAGAAACAATAGCAGATGTTGAAAAACTAGATGCACACAAAAAAAGTGTTGAGGTAAGATTATGAAACGAGAAACAAGAGAAGCAGAAGTTAATCTAGAAATAGATTTTGAAAAAAGAAAAGAGTTTCAGATAAATACACCATTAGCATTTTTTAACCACATGGTTGAAACTTTAGCTTGGAACGCTTGCATGAACATTAAGCTAGATTTTAAAGCAAAAACATATCCTTTAGCCCACGTTATTACTGAAGATTGTGGCTTATTGTTAGGCAAAGCACTTTTAGAACAATTTAAAGAAAAAGAGGGCAATGGTTTTGCAATAAGATGTATTGATGAAGCGCAAGCTTTAGCAGTTATAAGTATAGAAGGCCGTGCAAACTCTTACTTTGATTTCAACAACAAAGATTTAAACCTAAAAAAAGTTGATGATACATTAGGTGCTGATTTAAAAGCATTTATCGACGGCTTAGCTCAAGGCTTAAAAGCAACAATTCAAGTTAAAATATTACAAGGAGAAGATCCACACCACTTATGGGAAGCAGTTTTTAGAAGTTTGGGAATTGCAATTAGACAATCTTTCCAAAAAAACAATTGGAGACCAATTTGTGGGGTTAAAGGCACATTAGAATGATAGCTATATTAGATTATGGATCAGGAAACATTCAATCAGTTAAGAACGCACTAACTGAACTTAATGTAGATAGCATTGTAACTAACGACCTTATCCAACTAAAACAAGCAGATAAGATAATTATTCCAGGTGTTGGAAATTTTAAACAATTTTTTAATTTTTTTAATTCCATTTACATTGAAAACCTAAAAACTATCTTAAAACAAAAACCTAGTCTAGGAATTTGCTTAGGTATGCAACTTTTTTTTGAAGAAAGTGAAGAAGCACCTAATGTACGCGGCCTAGGTTTGATCAAAGGTACTGTTAAAAAGTTTACAAAAGGAAAAATACCTCAGATTGGTTGGAATAAAGTTAACAATGATTACTTTTATTTTGTTAATTCATATTATTGTATTCCTAAAGAAGGCACTATAACAAATTCAGAATATTATATTGATTTTTGTTCCATTATAAAGAAAGAAAACTTAACAGGTTTTCAATTCCACCCAGAAAAGTCTGGAAGAAAAGGTTTGGAGATGCTAAAATGCTGGCTAAAAGAATAATTCCTTGTCTAGATATAAAAGACAATCAAGTTGTAAAAGGAATCAATTTTATTAATTTAAAAAATGCAGGAGATCCAGTAGAACTTGCAAAGAAATATTATAATCAAGGTGCAGATGAGCTAGTTTTCTTAGACATTACAGCGTCATATGAAAAACGTAAAACAGTTGCTAAACTAGCAAAGAAAGTCTCACAAAACATTTTCATCCCATTTACTATTGGCGGCGGTATATCTTCAATAGAAGATGTTAAAGAAATACTAAAAGCCGGTGCTGACAAAGTTTCAATTAACACAGCAGCAATAGAAAATCCTTATTTGATCAAACAAATCTCAGAAGAATTTGGTAGCCAGTGTTGTGTTGTAGCAATTGATGTAAAAGATATGCAAGTTTATAGTTACGGCGGTTCAAAACCAACTGAATTAAATGCAGTTGATTGGGCAAAACAAGTTGAAAAGCTTGGTGCAGGAGAAATACTTTTAACAAGTATGAATAAAGATGGTACAAAATCTGGTTTTGATATAAAATTAACAAAATCAATCTCTGATGCTGTAAACATTCCAATAATTGCTTCAGGTGGTGTTGGTACTCCTTTGGATTTTATTGAAGCTTTCAAAGTTGCAGATGCAGCATTAGCAGCGTCAATATTCCACTATGGTGAATATACAATTAATGATATCAAAGATTTTTGTAAAGAAAATGGTGTTTTGATAAGATGATACCTTGCATTGATTTAATGAATGGAAAGGTTGTACAACTAGTTCAAGGTAAAAACAAAGCTTTAGAACTTGAATTAGACAAAGTTATTGGTAATTTTAACGGCTATGAAAAAATACAAGTAATAGATTTAGATGCAGCTATGGATAAATGCAATAATTATGATTTAATTAAGAAAATCTCAGAGAAATTCAATATCAGAGTTGGTGGCGGAATTAGAACAATAGAAAAAGCAAAAGAAATTCTTGAATTAGGGGCAGAAAAATTGATTATTGGCAGTTCTGTTTTCAAAGATAATGAGATAGATTATTATTTTCTGACAAAGTTAAATAAAAAGATTTCAAAAAGCAAAATAATCATAGCAATTGATTCCTTTAAAGGAAATGTAATGATTAAAGGTTGGAAAGAAAACACAAATATCTCAATAAAAGGCATAATTAAAAAACTTGAACCTTATTGCAGCGAATTCTTAGCAACATACATAGATAAAGAAGGGATGATGCAAGGTACTAATCTAGATTTTTTCAAACAACTAAACTCTTTAACAAATAACAAATTAACAGCTGCAGGGGGCATTACAACCCTAGAAGAAGTTAAAACTCTAGAAGAATTAAACATAAACTCAGCAGTTGGAATGGCCTTCTACATAGGCGAATTAAAGCCGTAATAGTGCGGGTAAATCTATTAATCAAACACCTGATTTCTACTTATTATGATAGAACAAACATTAGACGCAGCCTGGAATGCAGGCACATCAGGACAAGCTTTAGTAAGATTTGTTGCTGGAGCAAATTCAGCACCTTATAGTGTTGCTAATGTTGCAGAGGTTTGCAGTAAATGTGATTTTGGTGATATGCCTCAATCAGATTTTCCAATGGCTGAAGGTGTTATAACTAATTTAGTGGCAGACAATGGTGCTGCAGTATTCAAAACATATGAAGGTCAAGGGTATTATACTTTTAGTTGTCAAGAACAAGCAGGACAATACTTAGCTACAAAAGACGTACCTGTTGAACCAATCATGAGGCCAATTACTGCAAGGCCAATGAGATTCATAATGGCTCCACAATAGAATTATTGGATAGTTTTATAATACATTTTTATTTTTCCTTCTAATATGAACGATATACTATTATTTATTTTATCTATTATTGGTTTGTTTGCATTATATTGGGTACTCTTTGGCCAGACAAAATACAATAAGAAATTGGGCCTAGGCTCACATTCTCTTACAGCTGACCAGTTGAAAGTTATCGAGGAAAACAGTAAACCAGACAAAACAAAAAAGTAAAATTTATAAGTAATCTCTGTCAGTTTAGGTTCATGCAAAGAAAAGTTTCATTATTAAAATTAAAGTGCAATCTTTCTCTTAATTTAGATGGTAACGGTGATATAAAAGTAAAGACTTCAGATAAATTTTTAGATTCTATGTTAACTTTAATGGCAAAAGAAGCATTGTTTGATTTTAATCTTAAAGCAAAGTCTGCATCATTAAAAGATATTGGAACTACTTTTGGTGAAGCTATTAAAAAAGCCCACGGCAATGGTCGTTCAACTGTCATGAAATACACTAAGACAATTCCAATCAAGCAAGACATGATCATATGTTCTTTAGAACTTTTATCAAGACCATTTTTTAGGTTTGAGAAAGAATTAGCTGGCGAGTTCAAAGAAAACTACGACGAATTCTTTAATGCTTTTGTTAAATCTGCAGATGCAAAACTTCATATAAGAATCCCTGATTCTGATAGGAAAGAGATGTTTATTGCAGTGTTCTCTGCGTTTGGTAAATGTCTTGGTGTTGCAACAGCACATAACCCTGTTGCAAAATACGCAAGAAATATATTTCAGAAATGATAAAAGCAATTCTATTTGACATGGACGGTGTACTATTAGATTCATATAAAATGTGGTTCAGTATGTTTGAGCACGCTTTAAAGAAATTTATGAATCAACCACTTACAGATAAAGAATTTAAAGAACATATTTGGTCAAGATCATTTCAAATTTTAGTTAAAGAATATTTTCCAGGTAAAGAAAAAGA
This sequence comes from uncultured Methanosarcinales archaeon, assembly GCA_964534665.1. Taxonomy (GTDB): domain Archaea; phylum Nanobdellota; class Nanobdellia; order Woesearchaeales; family JAHJBD01; genus JAHJBD01. The sequence goes on from CAZHRT010000017.1 coordinate 24,802, forward strand.
AGTTGAAGCTTATTATTTTCCTAAAGTAAAAGATTACATGGATCAAATGGAAGTTTATCCTGTTGAAGATGTTTTAAAACAATTAAAAGAAAAAGGACTTAAAACAGCTATTGTATCAAACACTTTTACATCTACTGTAAACCAAATGCTAACTAAAGCAGGTTTTGACAAATATTTTGATTTAGTTCTTGGTGGGGATTGCGTTAAACATGCAAAACCTTCACCTGATTCATTATTATTTTGTTTAGATAAATTAAACCTTAAACCACAAGAAGCGATATATATTGGCGATTCTAAGTATGATATTCAGGCAGGTAAAGCAGCCAAAGTTTTTACTGTTGGTCTAAAGATTGATGGTGGAAATAAAACCATTAAAGATCTAAAAGAACTTTTAACATTGGTCTAATTAATTTCTATATTGTAAATAACTAATCGAAAGCCTTATATACTGCTTTACATTACCTCTGTAATGTGGTCGTAATGCTCACAAAACAAATAAGATTAACAAAAGAATTGGTAAATGAGCTCCAGATGTTAGTAGAGTGGGGTCTATATCCTAATATCTCAGAAGCAATAAGAGATGCTGTCAGGCGTTTAATAACTGGCCGCGATCAACCATTAAACATTAAGCCTATTGATAAACCAGTTGATAAAAAAGAAGTAAGAAAGGTTCAAGAAAAGGTTGTAAAAGAAATTAAAGAACAGTTTCAAAAACCAACTGGAACTATTGACTTCTATCCTGAAGAAGAATCAATTAAAAACAATATCTTCAATAAACTTAAGAAAGCAGCAGTTAACTTTGGCTTTTTAGAAGTAGATGTTCCAATTATTGAATCTTTAGATTTACTAAAAGCAAAACAAGGCGAAGAAATAACTTCACAAATCTTTACCATAGAAAAGAAAGGTGATGAAGAATTCGCTATAAGGGCAGAATTTACACCATCTTTAGCTAGAATGTTTGTTGCAAAACAAAAAGCTTTAGCAAAACCAGTTAAATGGTTTTGTATCAATAAAGTTTTAAGATATGAACGTCCTCAAAAAGGTCGTTTAAGAGAATTCTTTCAATTCAATTGCGAAGTTTATGGTTCAGATAAACCAGAGGCAGACTCAGAATGTATTAATTTAATCATATCATCACTAAAATCCCTTGGTTTAACAGAAAACGACTTTACTATTAAACTAAACAACAGAAAATTAATGCAAGGGTTATTATCAGAGCTTGGAGATGTAAATAAAATTCTAGCTATTCTTGATAAGAAAAGAAAAATCTCTGATGATGAGTTTAATGAACTGCTAAAAGAAGTAGGATTAGATGATTCAAAGATAGATAAACTAAATCAACTTTTAATCACACCAGTTGATAAAATAAAAGTTAATAATGATACAGCTAAACAAGGTTTAGAAGAACTAAAACAAATTCTAAATCTAGTTGATACTAAATTTGTTGACTTTGACTTTGAAACCGTTCGTGGTTTAGCATATTATACAGGAACTGTCTTTGAAGTGTTTGATAAAGCAGGAAAATTCAGAAGTATCGCAGGTGGTGGACGTTACGATCAAATGATTGAACTCTTTAAAGGTGAACCAACTCCAGCAACAGGTTTTGCTTTAGGTTACGCAACTTTATCTTTACTTTTAGAAGATAAAAAACTAATCCCTGTTCCAAACACTGCTCCTGATTATTATATTGCTATCGTTAATGAAGAAGCAAGAAATGAAGCTTTTAAAGTTGCAAACAAATTAAGAGAAAAATACAAGGTTGAAATAGATATTTCAAGAAGAAACTTAGGTAACCAGTTTAAATATGCTAACAAGATTAAAGCTAAAAAAGTTATTGTTCTAGGTCCTGACGAAATAAAAAGTAAGAAAGTTAATGTTAAGGATATGGACACCGGTAAACAAGAAACTATTTCTTTAGACGACTTTTCGTAATATCTACGTAATATAAAACTTTAAAAATCAAACAGGATTTATATATATTATAAACTTTAAGGTGTAATAAAATGGCGGACAAATCTGAAATGGCTTCTGAAACTTTTCAACCAGGTGTATATACTGTTAATATACCTCGTCAACAGGGTTATAAAGTTGTTCAAACTATTGCTGAGAGGCTTGATATGTCTGGCCGTTGTTATGTACCTTGGAAATCATGGACATATAGAGATAAACGAACTGGTGGTCAAAGAAGGGCAAGTGGCCCTATATTTCCTCAAACTTATGCTTTTTTAGATGTCCAAACTGAAGCTGAATTTCATGCATTGGTTGATAGTGATATAAAATTTCTACCAACTGCTGTCACTGCAAGACCCATGAGCCAAGATGAGCTTTTGGGTATGTGTCAAAGTACCCAAGATCCTTTATTATATAGGGATTTAGGATTCCAAATACCTCCTGAATTAGAACCTACCAAGGATTTACCTAAAATAGGAGCAGAAGTACATATAGGTCAAGGTATCCAGGGTGTAGTTGAGGCAGTTAACCCAACTTCTGGATTAGTTACTTGTGTTGCTGAAGTTTTTGGCCGTGAAGTTAGAGTTCAAAGGAATTATCTCGGTTAATTTGTTAAAATCTCAACCTCATCTCCAATATAAAGAGAATGTTCAGCTTGACTTACTAAACCACCACTTCTTTCAACTAATGGTGGATATTCGTGTAAAATTTCTAACTGTTTAAATTTATTTAATGCAAAACTTACTTGTGCCAAAGACCATTTTTTTGTAAGCCAACGAGTAGTAAATGGCAAACCTTTGTAAGACTCAATTTCTTTCATAATATCACGAACAAAACCAATTCTTACTGATTTCTTACCTTTTAAAGAAAAAATTGACGGGTCACCTTTTTCATGTATTAATCCTGTTCCGTTTGTTGCAAACGGTTCAATAGCAACAACCATTCCTTTTTCTAATTTATCTTCATCACCAGTATCATAATTTGGAATTGTCATTCCAGTATGTATTGAATAATCACCAAGTCCATGCCCTGATAAGTTTCTAACAGGTTCAAATCCAAAACCTTGAATGGTATCTTCAACTGCTTTTCCAATCTTTCCTAAAGTATAATCTTTCTTTATTTGCTCAATTGCAGCTTTCAAAGCTTCCCCAGATGCCTTAACCAATTCTGCATTATTTCCAGATAGATCAACTGAAACAGCATTATCACCAATTGCTCCATTAACTTCAGCTCCAAGATCTAAAGAAACCAACTGATCTTCAAAAACAAGTGTATTATCTTCTTCAGGACAATAATGAGCAGCAATATCATTCATAGAAATTTGTACTGGAAATGCAAGTCCTGCACCTTGCTTATGAATAAATTCTTCAGTTTTATTGCATACATCTAAAACTTTGTTACCTTTCTTAATTAACTCTTTACCAAATGCTAAAGCTTCAGCTGATATCTTACCTGCTTTTTTATAGTCTTCTATGTTCATAAAAATAAAAGAAAGAAAGAGTTTATTTAAAGTTTATTGCTTAGATGGTTCTTCTTCTTCATAAAATTCATCATATTTCTTTTGAAACTCTTCTTCTGTTATGACTCCTTTTTGAATTAAAAGCTCTATTAAAGCTTCAATTTTAATATCAGCTTCTTCAGCAATTTCTTCAACAGGCAAGTCCTCTTCAGGCTCTTCTGCTTCATTTTTTTGTATATTTTCTTCTTCCATTTTATTCACCTTTAAGATTCATTTCTAAAAATTCGGTTGTTTTTTCCCATGCATCCATTGTTTCTTCTTTAGCATAATTACTTCCAGATGGATTAGCAAATGCATGTCCCACTCCCGGATAAATATATATCTCATTTTCTATATTTAATTCATTTAATGCTTTTTCAAAACCTTTCACAGATTCTACTGAAATGCTTTGATCTTCTTCACCAAATATTCCTAGCACAGGCCCCTGGATATTCTTCAATTGCTCTTTATCATCTATTAGGTGCCCATAATAAATTACAGACGCATCTAATTGATCATTTAACGATATCTGTAAGGATTGTTGACCACCAAAACACCATCCTAGTGATGCAACTTTTTGAACATTTTGAACTTCTTTTAGATAAGAAACAACCATTTTCATTGTATCAATTGCTTTACTTGGATTATTTCTAACACTTGTTACCAATTCTCTTGCTTTATCACTATCTGCAGCAACCATTCCTTCATACAAATCAACTGCCAAAACAATATAACCTTCATTTGCTAATATTTTTGCCATTTCTTTAACATTTTCATTAAGTCCCCACCATTCATGTATCATTACAACACCTGGATAATTTCCTTCTTCTTTTGGCTTAGCTAAGAAACCTAAATCAACATCTTCACTTTCTACATTAAGCTCTTGTTCAAACATGCCAACATTATTATTTTCAGCTATGACACAAGTATCTGTTTCAATCTCACCTTCTTGGCATCCAATATGGTTTAATTGTTCTTGAGGAACTGTCTGACAAGCAGACATTAGAATTACTATCAAAATCAGTATATGAATCTTCATTGATATCACCTATCCATCATAATTATATTTGTAATATATAAATTATTTGTAATAAATGAAAACATACAGGTAATCTTGGCTTTTGTGAGCTGGAAAAATGCTTTACATTTTCCAAACATTTAAAAAGGGAATAATAGTTCCATTCTTTATGGTAGTATTACAAAAACGAGCAAATAGAAGAGCAACAGGTGGTAGATATAAAGCACTTAGAGTAAAGCGAAAACACCAAATGGGTCGTCTTCCAGCTTTAACTAAAGTTGAAGAAAAACCAAGAAAAACTAAAATCAAACTTCTAGGTGGCAACCAAAAAATTAAACTATTATCAACTAATCAATTAAATGTTTACGATCCAAAAACAAAGAAATATCAAAAAGCTGTTATTACAAGTGTTGTAGAAAACCCAGCTAACAGACATTATATCAGACGAAATATTATGACTAAAGGGTCAATTGTTGAAACTGATAAAGGTAAAGCAAAAATTACTTCTAGACCAGGCCAAGAAGGCGCAATTAGTGGCATTTTAGTTTAAAAAATAAAAAAAATTAAATATTTTTCTTAGGTAGAGCTAAACAAAACCCTGTACTTATAGCTACGATAAATAATGATGCAGATACTATCATAGCAGCACTGCCAATAATGTTTCCGTAGATAAACAACGGAATTCCCACTATAAAAGCAGTTGATACTCCATATACAACACCTTTCTCACTAAGCCTGTCCCAATATAAACTTAACACTGTTGGAACCATTACACATGCAGCTATTGTGTTAAAAACCCACCATAAGTGTTGCAATCCAAAGCCTGGAATGTAAATTACACCAATAGCTATTAACAGTCCTACTACAGTTATTCCAATCATAGCTTTTCTTGCTGTTTTTACAGTCTTTTTCTTTGCAACATCAATTACCCACAATGAACTTGCAGCTGATAAACCACTGTCTAAAGTTGAACTAAGTCCTGCTAACAGCATTATCACAAATAATAAAACTGCCCATGATGGTAATAAAGTTGCAACAGTCTGTACACCGATCATAGATACATCAACACCAGCTGGCACTGTTATATTCATAGCTCTTGCTATAAAACCTAATGTTGAAAGTGCAATTGGAACTATACCAAATAATACAGCACCAAATAAAAATGCCTTTCCTAAATGCTTTTTCTTTATAGCAAAAGCTCTTTGCCAATACTGTTGATCTGAAATTGCTCCTGCAATAAGACCAATAGCAGTTACAATACCAAATGAAAATGCAACTCCTGGATCAAAAATATTACCAAAAGTATTTCCCGCAACAACAGTTATTTTGCTAATGCTTAAACTCATTGGAATAATAATAAGTCCAATCAAAAATATCAAGCTCATTTGCATAAAATCAGTTTTTACAGACGCTTCTAAACCAGATATTAAAGTATAAGCTAATGCTATTGTAGCTAATATTGGCATTACTATTAACAATGGAATCCCAGTAAGTAAAGATACTAAACTTCCACCAGCAAATAACTGTACAGTTATAGCCATTACTTGATAAAAAAAGTATGGCACTAAGTATATTTTATGTGCTTTTCTACCTAGCTTATGTTTAATATATTGAGGCAATGTATAACCTTCTGGAAATTTTTTTCTAATTTTAGGTGCTAAAATTGCAAAAATAGCTAACGCTAATATATTTGGAGCTGTAAACCAAAAAATTCCTGCCAAACCTTTTTGATATGCTATTTGCACTGATATAAATAAAGCAGGTGCCCATAACCAGGATGCAGCAATACTAAATCCACCAAGGTGCCAACCAACTTTTCTATTAGCTAATAAAAATCCTTCTTTTGTCTGTTTCTTTTTCTTGGTTATTAGCAACATTACCAAACCGAATATCGCTAAAAACATATATCCTACTGTTTGTGTCATATATATCATTTATACCACCTTTAGTTAGTAGTAACAAACATCTATTTAAACACTTGTGGTGGTAACTACCACCTTAATTAGAAAAGTTTTTAAAGTAAACAAATATATTTATTATCATGTATGAAGAATTATTAAGGGAAATCGGGTTAAGTCCAAATGAGGCAAGAGTATATGAAGCATTATTGAAGATAGGACAAACTTCAGTTCAAACTATTTCTAACAAATCAGGTGTACATAGAAGAAATGTTTATGATGCTTTACAAAAATTAACA
>CAZHRT010000018.1:0-28719 GCA_964534665.1 uncultured Methanosarcinales archaeon
TATAAAAACCAGTATTGTCGAATATATTCTTACTTCTCAATCTTTAGGGCATAGTAAAAATAAGATTAAAAGAAAATTAAAAAAAATTGGATTTTCAAAATCTGTAATTGAAGAAGGCATGATTTCAGCTAAAAAAGTAAAAATCAAACTACCTACTGATAAAAAAGATATTAAAAAAGAAGAAACTAAAGAGCTAAAAGAAGAAAAAGGACTAGTTAAAATAGAAAAAGAAGAAGAAAAAAAAGAAAAAATTAAGATAAAAAAAGAAGAGAAAGAACAACCTAAAGAAAAAAGAAAACCAGAGAAAAAAGAAAAGCATAAACTAAGTAGAAAAGGGAAAAAGAAATTAAAATTACAAGAGAAAATAAAGAAAAAAGAAAAAAAAGAGAAGATTAAAGAAGAAAAGAAAAAAAAGAGAAGATTAAAGAAGAAAAGAAAAAAAAGAAAATTAAGATTAAAAAAGAAAAGAAAAAACAACCTAAAGAAAAAAGTGAACCAGAAAAAAAAGAAAAACATAAACTAAGTAGAAAAGAAAAAAAGAAATTAAAATTACAAGAGAAGATTAAGAAAAAAGAAGAAAAAAAGAAAATTAAAGAGAAAAATAAACAAGAAAAAATAAAACTTAAAAAAGAACATAAAGAAGCTAAAAAAAGACAAAAAGAACACCCAAACGAAAAAAAAGAAAAACCTAAAACTGCTAAAGAAATCCAAGAAAATAAAAAAGGCGGCATTTATTTCATAATATTCTTATTATCAATATTACTATTCAGCTACGGATTTATCTCTAGAAACAATCTAGCATTAGCAGGGGCTGTAATAATTATGTTTTATTCATTAATAGCTTACAAAGCATCAAAAATAATAAAAATTAGAAAAGAACAAGTAGAAAAAAAAGAATTAACTAAAAAGGTTCCAAAAAATATTTCAATTACAAAAGGTACATATGAAACAGACATTGATATATTCTATAAATTAGTAGAACAACATGGTCCAATAACAATATCGGCCATTGCAAAACATTTTAAAATGAGCAAAAAGAAAATTGAAGAATGGGCAGATATACTTGAAGAAGAAGAAATGATAAGAATTCATTATCCGCCAGTAGGAGATGCAGAACTAACAAAATGGTAGAAAATAGCGAATACACTCTAGAAGCTGATGGTGTTAAAGCCAAAGTAATAATTCAAAAAGAAAAAGATAAAGGGTTTGTTTATGGATTACACATTCCACAAGTAACTAAACCAACTCAAGCACTTCTTAACCAAGTTAGAGAAGAATTAATTCAAGAAGTCAAAGTTAGTGCATCAGAAATTCTTGATCCTAAAATTATTGGCTCATTAAAAAAAAGGTTTAATGAAAAAGCAGCAATTTTACTTAAACAAAAAATGCCAAACCTAACAGAACCGGTTATAAAATTTCTTGCTGGTTCTCTTTCTCATGACATGCTGGGTTTTGGAAAGATTGAATTTTTACTTAATGATGGCCAACTAGAAGAAATAGTTATCAACTCAGCTAATGAATCAGTTAGAATATATCATAAACAATACGGTTGGCTAGCAACTAATTTTACTATTAATGCTGAAGCTAAAATTCAAAACTTCTCAAACATGATTGCAAGACGTGTAGGCAGACAAATAACAGCGCTTAATCCATTACTTGATGCTCACCTTGTGACAGGCGACAGAGCAAACGCAATTCTTTACCCAATATCTAACAAAGGTAACACAATTACAATAAGAAAATTCGCAAGAGACCCTTGGACTGTAACTGACTTAATAAATAACAAAACAAGTACGTCAGATATTTTTGCATTAATTTGGCTAGCAATACAATATGAAATGAATGTACTTATCAGTGGTGGAACAGCATCAGGAAAAACCAGTTTCTTAAACGTGTGCATGCCTTTCATGCCTCCCAATCACAGAATAATCAGCATTGAAGACACAAGAGAACTACAACTCCCAGAATTTCTATACTGGTGCCCTTTAACTACAAGGCAACCTAATCCAGAAGGAAAAGGGGAAGTTAATATGCTTGATTTACTAATAAATTCTTTAAGGATGAGACCAGATAGGATAATTCTTGGAGAAATGCGACGTAAAGCAGAAGCTGAAGTAATGTTTGAAGCAATGCATACAGGTCATAGTGTTTACGCAACTGTACACGCAGATTCCATTAATGAAACAATTCAACGTTTAACAAACCCTCCAATAGAAGTTCCACCAAACCTATTAGGTGCAGTTAATTTAAACGTGGTTATGTTTAGAGAAAGAAGACGGGGAATAAGAAGAACTTACCAAGTTGGAGAATTTATTACTTCTGAAGAATCTGGAAAAGTTTATGTTAAACCAAATATCCTTTATAGATGGAAAGCTTCAACAGATTCAATGGTGACCCATTCTCAATCATTAAGACTTTTCGAAGATTTAAGCAGACATACTGGTTTAAGCCATAATGAAATTAATGCTGATTTAAAGACTAAGAAAAACATACTTAATTATCTTGTTAAAAATAAAATAAGAAAATTAGCAGAAGTTGGTAAGATAATGGATTTATTTTATGTTGACGAAGATTTTCTGGAAAAATCTGTTAACAAAAATATCCGCCCAAGTATTCTGTTAAACAAATAATGTGGTCTATATGTTTAAAATACCCTATTCGTTATTACCACCAAAATCTTTAAGAAAGAACTCAGCAGTATTTTTGGGTGTTGCAGAAAATATTAGTTCAATGTTTAAATTTCTAGATATTAACTTAAAACAAGCTGATATTGATTTATCTACAAAAGAATACTTAAGCATGTGCTTAATGGCCTGTTTAGTATTTTTTATATTCATTGGCTCATTATTATCTTTTATTCTATATCTGGCTTCAGTCAATAATCCATTCCTATTTAGTATAGTCGTCTCATTATTTGTTACATTCACAATATTTTTACAACAAATATCATACCCAAAGATATTTGTTAGTAAAAGAGTAAAGAATATTGAAAGAAACCTTCTTGGTGCTTTACAAAATATACTAATTCAATTAAATTCAGGCATACCACTTTTCAATATCTTAGTAAACATCTCAAAAGGTAATTATGGAGAAATATCAAAAGAATTCTCTAGATTAGTTAAAGATATTAACACTGGTAGACCACAAATTGAAGCATTAGAAGAAATGGCTGCAATAAACCCTTCTTTATTCTTCAGAAGAACAATATGGCAAATTGCCAATGGTATGAAATCTGGAGCAGATATGTCAAGCGTAATTCAAGAAATAATAAACCTACTTTCAGAAGAACAAATTCTTCAAATTCAAAAGTATGGAAGCCAACTTAACCCTCTTGCAATGTTCTATATGCTAATGGTAGTCATAGCACCTTCACTTGGAATTACTTTCTTAGTAATGATTGTTTCATTTATTGCACTCCCTGAAGGAATAGTAAAATTAGTTTTTTGGGGATTATATAGTATAGTAGTATTTTTTCAATTAATGTTTGCAGGACTAATAAAATCCAAAAGGCCAAACCTTTTAGGAAATAAATAACGTGATAATATGTATAGATTTTTAGCTACACTAACACCAAAAAAACTTCAAGAAGGTTTTGAGAAGCTTATAGGCTATTCAACAGTATCTATGAATTCAGAGAAATTTTTAGGGTTCTCAATAGTATTTGGACCACTTCTTGCCATAACAATCTCACTTTATGCAAAAATTTTCTTAAAAGTTCCCCTATTAATAGGATTTGTAATTATGCTTGCATTATTTTATGCATCAATATATTTCTTTTTAGTGCTTAAATCAGATGCCAAAGCTAAATTTGTTGATAAAATTCTACCAGATGTTCTTCAATTAATGGCTTCTAACTTAAGAGCAGGATTTACTACAGACAAAGCATTTTTGCTTTCAGCTAGACCAGAATTTGGTCCATTTCAAAAAGAAATCAATAATGTAGGAAAAGAAATCACTACTGGCAAAGAAATTGATCATGCATTAATGGGTATGACAAAAAGAATACGTTCTGAAAAACTTTCAAAAACAATAGCACTTATCAATTCAGGAATAAAATCAGGTGGAGAACTTGCATCTTTACTAGAACAAACAGGAAAAAACCTTCGGCAAGAAGAAATGATTGATAGTAGAATAAGAGCATCTGTTATGATGTATGTTATATTCATATTTAGCGCTGTTTGCTTTGGTTCACCACTATTATTTGGATTAAGTTCATTCCTAGTAGGAATAATCACTACAAATATAGCAAGTATAGATATACCAAAAGAAGCTGCAGGTTCAATGCCAATAAGCTTTTCTGATGTTGCAATATCAACAGACTTTGTAATCCTCTTTTCGGTTGTTTTCTTAATTACATCATCTATAATGGGCTCTTTTATCATTGGCTTAATTTCAAAAGGCAAAGAAAGAGAAGGTATAAGATACATACCAATCCTAATAGCACTTTCATTAGCTGTATTCTTTATTGTAAGAAAAGGTATAGGTAGTATGTTAGGCGGCCTTTTCTAATTCAAAAAATTTATATATAAAGGAAAAAGCAATAATAATATGGCAGATTTAGATAAAGAATTCAATAAAAAAATTAAAGGTTTAAAAGAATATGTTGCTTTAGCTACGGTTAATGCAAAAGACTATCAAGCAACCAATATTAATCTAATAAAACATTTAACAATTGAAAAAAATACTCCTGGAATATATGTAACCCTAAATAAACCATTTGAAACTCTTGAGAAGATCTTCAATAAAAATAAAATAGATACTGACATGGTAATTTTTATTGATGCCGTAACTAAGACTGCGGGTGGTAAAACAGAAAAAACAGAAAAATGCCTTTTTATTGGTTCTCCTGAAAATTTAAGTGATATATCAATTGCAATGGACCAAGCAGTTACTGCTTTACCTTCTGGTGACCGTTTTGTATTCTTTGATTCATTATCAACTTTATTAATATATAACAATATTGAAAGTGTTGCAAGATTTATTCATTTCCTTGCAAGTAAAATGCGTGTTTGGAAAGTAAAAGGTGTAATTGTTTCATTAAGAAAAGATAAAGACAAAGAACTTATTGAAGAATTAACCCAATTTTGCGATGCAATTTTAGATTTATAAAAGGTGCTTAGAAATCAAAGATTTTTAAAAGGTGATTTAATATGGGAAAAAATATAGGAATTGTTTTAGGATTTTTTGCAATTATTGCTGGTTTAATTGCTATTTTTAGAATTGTTCCTGATACAGAAATAGCAATAGGCTTTATTACAATGACTTTTGGAGTTTTAGCAATAATCTGGACATCAATGGCAATATCATCATTATCAAAAGGATCTTCACTTAGAAAACAAACAACATATTTTCTTATAAGTCTAATATTAATATTATTTTTTGCTTTTTGGCACACACTATCAAAATTATTAGGTTGGAGAGAAACAATTAACGAAGTAATGTTATATCCAGGTTACATATTCATAACACTTGCATTTTTAATATTTGTAATAACAGCATATCAAGTCCTAAAAGTAGGCCAAGAATTTGGTTTTGTTGATAAAGGGAAAAAGATTAAGAAAGTAATGGAGAAAAAGAAATGAAAAAACTAATTGAAACGCACATTCCAGGACTTGATGAAATACTTAAAGGTGGCCTTAGAGAAGGTAATGCTGTATTAGTTACAGGTCCACCAGGAACAGGCAAAACAATATTATGCTTACAATTTATTTTAGAAGGTGCAAAAAACGGTAAACCAGGTATTTACATGACTTCTGAAGAAACAGTTGATGACATAAGAGGATATGCAGAATCTCTTGGCTATGACATTAAAAAACTTGAAAAAGAAGGTTTGGTAACTCTAGTACATCAACCAATATCAACAAAAAAGTTAATGACAATTGCAATGCCAATTAATGTAATAATTAAAAAGAAGATTAAGCGAGTAGTACTCGATTCAATTACATTACTTAAATATGGCAATATATCAGAAGATACCCAATACAGAAAAGAAATCCTTGATTTTGTAACAAGCATGAAAGAAACAGGTGTAAATTTAATGGGCATATCTGAGAAATCTATTTCCAATATTGATAATCTTCACTACGACCCAGAAGACTTTTTATTTGACGGATTATTAATTTTAACAAAAATACGTAAAGGAGCATCTTATGAACATACCATACATATTTCAAAAATGCGTGGCCAAGATCATGCTGTAGACATATTTCCATTCAAAATTAACAACAAAGGTTTAGAAATATTCCCAAAACAACCACCATTTTCCTTAATTGAAAAAGAGGGCAATTTTAAATGACTATTCAAAGAGTTTCAACAGGTATATCCAAACTTGACAAGTTATTAGCTGGTGGATTTAAGAAAAATAGCGTAAACCTAATAGCTGGCGGAGCAGGTACCTGTAAAAGTATTTTTGCAATGCAATTTATTATAGCAGGACTAAAGAAAAAAGAGCCTGCAATATATATAACATTTGAAGAAAAGAAAAAGAAATTCTTTGAAGATATGCTTGAATTTGGATGGGACTTAGAAAAATACGAAAAACAAGGTATTTTCACGTTTCTTGAATATTCACCAGAACAAGTTAAGAAAATCTTAACAGAAGGCGGCGGTGTTGTTGAAGCCATAGTAGAAAAAATGAAGATTAAACGTTTAGTTATTGACTCTATAACCTCTTTTGCTTTATTATATGAAGACGAATTAACAAAAAAAGAAGCTTCTTTATCATTATTCGAACTAATTGACAAATGGGGATGTACTGGAATATTAACATCTCAAGACGAATCAAAAGATGGTCATACAGTTTCAGCTGCGCTTGAATTTGAAGTTGACGGAATTATTTTTCTATATCACCTTAAACATGAAGGTATTAGACACAGAGGCATTGAAGTTTTAAAAATGCGTGGAACAAAAATACCAGAAAAAACAGTAGAATTATTAATATCAAATAAAGGTATAGACATAAACACAGCTAAAATCTTAAAAGATTAACAATTTGATTAAGTTTAGCATTACTCCTAATTCCTGTTCCGCTAAAATGTGTTCTAGAAGCTTTATTACCTTTTGCTTTTAACTTTTTAATTATATCTTCAATCTTAGGCAATTGTTTAGTCTTATTTCTTTTAGATATTGCATGAATATCATAAAAACCAACTACATTAACCTTACTTTCAGAACTAATCACATTTAAAAACTTTTGATTTTCTTCAATATCATTTTTTTTAGACATCTTTGCTGCTAATTTACTATCCTCTAAATTACCTAACCACATAGGCCCAGCTTCATTAAAATAATCATGCTGTTTCATTATCTTATCAACTTCTTGTTTTCCTTTAACTGCTCTAAAAAATACTCTTAAATAATGATCCTTAGAATATGAAAATATTGGAATTAACGCTTTATCAAATTGTGCACCAATCAACTGAACTTTTCTAATTAATATCCTTAAACCAATCTCGTGCATATTTTCATTAAGCAAAGGTTTTGCCCAATATTTTCTTAAACATGCTTTTGGATATGTTCCACATAAAGGCGCAGTATCTGTTGCAGTAATTGCTAATATACCTTTCCTAGAAATTCTTTTAACAGCAGAATCTAAAAACATGTTCGGACTTCCAAAAGGATCAATATCAATATAATCAAAACCACAAGATTCTAACATAAAAAGATTTGCATCTTTATTAGAAATGATTATCTTTTTACCAGGATTTATTTTATTTAATCTTAAATTAGATTTTATATTCTTTATTGCATTTTTAGAATAATCATTTATTGAAATTTCCTTAACAACTTTCTTATTAAGTTCTAACAAAAACCTAATTGCTCTAATCCCAGAACCTGATAAAGGCAAGCCAATTCTAAATTCGCTTTCTAAACAGCTTAATAATAAAACACTAATATCCCTATTAAATTTCATAACAGGATTATAAAAAACTTCCATCTCTTTACTAACTATTTTCTTAGTTTCTACTTTTAGTTTTACTTTACCTTCAGTTATCATAAAAGATAAAATAAACCTTTAGAATAAAAAGCTTTTTATTGTATCTTGACAAAAATATGTTTACGGTCACGTTCATGATCATTCCCTGCTGATAATCTAGCTAAATAAGTACCTTGTTTTATATTTTTAGGAACATCCCATTCCATAAACAAAACATCATGATCATTATCCTGTATTGTATAACCTTGAGAAACCCACATCTCACCAAGATCATAAATATACAACTTAAGATTAACATCTTTTAAATTCTCTGAACCAGTATTTCTTACAATTGAATATAATTCAAAGTTTTCCCCTCTTACTGGCTCAGTCATATAAAATCTACCTAACACTAATCCAAATAAGATAAATAAGAAAATAGTATACTTTCTCATAACTCTAACTTATTATAAGTTATATTTAAACATTTATTGTTTGAGAGAGTAGTAAAACCAGCATAACATTTAAAAAAGCCCGGTAATTATCAAGAGACATGACAACAAGAAGTCTTATTTGCACAACTTTAGGGCATGTTGACCATGGAAAGTCATCAATTTTAGATAAAATCCGAGGTTCTGCTATTGTAAAATCTGAAGCAGGAGCTATTACTCAAGCAATCGGTGCTTCAATAATTCCCTTAGAAGTTATTAGAAAAATATGTGGTCAATTATTAGATTCTTTAAACATGAAACTAACAATACCTGGTCTTTTATTTATAGATACGCCTGGCCACGCAGCATTTACTAATCTTAGAAAACGTGGTGGAAACTTAGCTGACATTGCTGTTCTTGTTATTGATATTAACGAAGGTTTAATGCCTCAAACAATAGAATCAATTGAAATTTTAAAAACATACAAAACACCCTTTGTTATTGCAGCAAACAAAATTGATAAAATTAATGGTTGGAGATCAAATGAAGGTTCAATTCTAGAAGATATAAACAAACAAACACCTGAAGTAATAAAAATTATTGAGACTAAACTCTACGAACTTGTTGGAAAACTTTCTGAACATGGTTTTGAATCAGAAAGATTTGATCGTATCCAAGATTATGCAAAACAAATATCAATTATACCAACTTCTGCACAAACAGGAGAAGGTATATCTGAAATATTAATGGTTCTTACAGGATTAGCACAAAAATTCCTACAAACTTGCCTAGATTGTGAAATATCTGGACAAGCAAAAGGTACAATTCTAGAAGTAAAAGATGCAAAAGGTCTTGGAACATGTTTAGATGTTATTCTTTACGATGGATCTCTTAAGAAAAATGATACAGTAGTTATTGGTTCTTTAGACGAACCAATTGTAACAAAGATTCGTGGTTTATTTGAACCAACACCATTAGCAGAAATGCGTGACAAACGTTCAAAATTCATTTCAATTCCAAAAGCCGAAGCAGCAACAGGTGTAAGAATTTCCGCACCTGACATTGATAATGTTGTTTCAGGAATGCCTATTCGTGGTGCAACCCAAGAAACATTAGAGAAAATCAAAGAAGAAATTCAAAAAGAAGTTGATGAGGTTGTTGTAGAAACAGATTCAGAAGGAATTGTTATAAAAGCTGACACACTTGGTAGTCTAGAAGCATTAGCTAAACTTCTAAGAGAAAAAGAAATTACAATAAAAAGAGCTTCAATTGGTGACATAAGCAAAAAAGATATTGCTGATGCAGAAGCTAATTTTGATAAAGATCCATTAAAATCAATTATTCTAGGTTTTAATGTTAAAGATAATTCAGGTATTTGTAATGATCATGTCAAATTATTCACATCAGAAGTTATTTATAAGCTTCTTGAAGATTTTGAAGAGTGGCAAATTAAAGAAAAGAAAAATGTTGAAGCAAAACAAATTGATCTTTTAGTAAGACCTTGTAAAATGGAGATTATGAAAGGCTATGTATTCAGACAATCTAGTCCTGCAGTTGTTGGCGTAGACATATTAATTGGTGTTGCAAAAACAGGCATGCCAATTATGAATAAAAACGGTAAAGATATTACTGAAGTCAAAAGCATGCAACACGAACAAGAAAGCGTTGAGAAAGCAGAAAAGGGTAAACAAGTTGCTCTTGCAATGAGCGGTGTTTCTGTTGGTAGACAAATCAATGAAGGCGACATATTATATTCTTCAATCCCTGAAAACGATTTTAGAAAATTCAAAGAACTTAAAAAATATCTTGAAAAAGAAGAAATTGAAATTTTAAAAGAAATCGCAGAAATCAAGCGTAAAGATAACCCTGTGTGGGGTATATAAATGACTTCTATAAATAAACAAAAAATTCTTAATGCAAAACAAGCTAAAGAAATCTTAAAATTAATAAAAGATAGATGGGATGTTGACTTTTCTTCAGATTATGTCTTTTTAAAAAATGAAAAACAAAAAGTTTTCATAACAAATCGAGATTTGGATAGATTAGACTTAGAAAAATTAAGGATTAATTCAACCGGCCTTTACATTGCAGAAATCAAAGATGGAATAAGGTTAAGTATTGAAGGTTCACAATTAATAGGACCAGAAGCCAAAAAAAATGTTTTAGAAGTTGATGATAAACAAGCCCGTGATTGGCTTAAAGGTGTTGAGATTGAATATAAAGGAGACCTAAAAGGTTTTGTAATAATTAAAAATAAAGATAATTACATTGGCTGCGGTAAAGCAGTTACTGATAAAATATTAAATTTCATACCTAAAACTCGAAGAATTCATGCTAAGGATTAGGTATTTTAACTACTTACAAGTGATTACAAACCGAAAGGTTTATATACTAGTTATTCTCTATTATTTGTATGATAACACCTGAAGAATTCAATAAAATTGCAGAAGTAGCTAGGCGTCTTGATCAGAATCAAAGCTCAAGAACCCATGATTTTGCACATTCTGAGAGAGTAGCAGGTTATGCTTTAGCTATAGCTAATCATTATTCTCAGGATAATTTGGGCCTAGATTTAGCAGTAGCGGCACTTTGCCATGATTTAGGAAGAGAAGGCGACTCAGCTAATCACACTCACGGACAAGCAAGTTCTAATCTAGCCAGACAAGTAGTTACAGAATTAGGTTTAAATGTTGACCTAGATAGTATTCTTTTTGCAATTGAACATCATTCTGATTCAAGAGCTCCAAATGGATCTTTACCAATAGCACAATCATACGATCATTCTGGAATAAATATTGCAATCCCTGCATTTTTATGGGATGCTGATAGATTAGAATTAAAAAGATTAAATAGAACAAAAATAGCAAAAACAAGATTATCAACACCTTTTGCAAAAGATTACGCAAACTCAGATAGGCATGAAGCAAATTATGAACAAAAAGGGAATATGACTTATGTAACTGATTGCTTAACACCAACACAAACAGCAAATACCGATGCATATCAAGGCACATACATTACACACCTAGAAGGAATGTTTGAACAGGGCCTATTAAGTCCACCAAAACTAAAAGAATTAGCAGATAATGAAATAGAGTCTGCAAGAAAAGCTTATGAATTATCAAGAAAAAAGAAAAATCCTTATGTTTCTGCTCACAGAGATATTGACTTTACAAGAAATTACGCTTTCAATAATCAAGAACATAAAGCACAAGGTATAGAAGAAGAAGGTTGTATTCTAGGTTTAGCACTACCAGAATTTTCAACAGATAGTTTTGTTCATGTAAGAGACCAAATTCCTTCCTCAAGAATAAGAGAAATTTATGTTAGAGATACTACAGCATTAAAACAAGTAGAAGCATTATGTCAAAAATATGATAGACAAGATATTCAAGTAAGATTATTGCATGCCTAAATCAGTTTTATTCTTTCTTTGTTCAACAAGATACTTTCTTAAAACACCATAATCATTCATATGGCCAACAGTGATTCCTTCAGGCAAATCATAATCAGGTTTACCTTTTGCAACATAAGTACTTGATGCAATTCTACCAGTAAAATTAGTAATTTCACCAAAACCTAACTCAGGATCCTCAGTACTATTGCATGCTTGTAGAATAATTACATCAATCGAACCTTTCGCTTCTACAACATCTATTGCACCCCAAATATCACTTGCATCAAGAAAATTAACAGGATTAGCACTTAAATCATAGTCATCAGAAACTCGTAAATGTTCTTGTATGGCTTCATTATATTGTGGAGTAGAAATTAAATATACAACTAAAGGATTTTCTGCTTCATAAGCTTGTCTAGCAGCAACACTTTCTCTAGCAGACATCCTTTTATGTCTAGCAACACGCCGATCTTCCTTTGCTTTTAGCTTGTTCTGGTGCTTTTCTTCTCTACGTGCTCTTTTATTAAAAAATCTCTTTTGATCCACCATACACAGAGATTAATAGAATTCGTTTTATAAAGCTAAGTAACCTTATATAAATTTGACATTAATCTTATTATTTTCCAACTTTTCAACGAATTCCTTACTAAAATCACTTGAAGCTTTATCAGCTCTTATACCAAGTGTTCTTTTAGAACTAAAGTCTGACTTACGAATAACTATCTCTTTTTCATCATTAAATTCTTTATTTACTATACAATTAACTTCTTCTTTTAAATCATCTACAGACATAATAATCTTTATTTTATCTTTACCCTTAAGAAATATTTTCAACTCTTTAATATCATAATCAGCCTTAACCCCAACTATACAATCAGCTTTCAAACTAATTTCTTCATCTTTAGTAAATTCAAACGTATTTTTATGTTTAGAAGTAATATTAGAATGACCAAAACAAGAAAAAGAATAAAACACTAAAGAACCACCCCATTTCTTTTTTTATACATGTGATTCTTTGTGTTCAGAAATTTTCTTTGTAAAACTGGTATTAGATAAAAACAACTTAAAAAAAAATAGAAAATTTCCAACATTTTATACAATGTCTTCAATTGGTTTTGCCTTTGCTTTTGGCTTTTTTTGCACTTCTTTAGCAGCTGCTTCAAGGTCAACTCCTAAATCTTTTAAACCTTTAATATGCATCTGCATAAGTTGTTCAACTATTTGCAAAATTCTTGTTAACTCTTCTCTTTCTTTTGCTAATGTTGTTAAAGCACCTTTATGAAAACCAACTTGTTCATCATTATTTGTGTCTGCTACTTTTTTCTTTGCCATTGCTATCACCTTTATACATATTTATTCTTGTATTTATTAAGCTTTTCATCTGTTGGAAATATCGAAGATATTTACAACATTAAAAATCCTGAATAAAGGATTTTTATCTCATATGAAGTTCTAATATATCTCCATCTCCAATAACTTTATTCAACTTTCTAAATGTTTGACCATCAAATTTAGCAGATTTTCCCCACACACGAACAAACTTAAACTTCTCAACAAAATCTTTATGCAATTTCAAACACACATCTTTAATAGTACAACCTTTAAACATCATCAAAGGCTCATCCATATCTGCTTTCTTATTAACTTCTTTTAAAAATATTCTAATAAACCCCATTTTATCAAATATTGCATCTTTTAAGTCTTTAATACCAATTCCTGTCTCAGCTGAAATTAAAACATCTGGATTAATCTCTTTTTTAACCTCTTCAAGTTTATTTTTATCAACTAAATCAATCTTAGTTAAAATAGTCAAAGCATTTGTATAAACGCGATTTGCATTAATAACATCAATCAATTGATCAGCATCTATATCAGTTCTAATCAAAATATCAACATTATTCAACTTCATTTCTCTTGCAATATCAATAATTGTTTTCTCATCAAGCTTAGTAAGTTTAACAGTAAGTCCAATACTAACTCCGCCTTTTGCTTTTTTTGTAATTTTAACATCAGGTTTTTCTTGATTAACCCTAATTCCTGTCTCAAATATTTCTTCTAATAAAGAACTATAATGTTCAGGATACAAAGCTTCTATCAATATTAATATTAAATCAGCATTTCTTAACATTGCTAAAACTTCTTTTCCCCTTCCTCTACCAGACGCTGCACCACTAACAATTCCAGGAACATCAATAACTTGTACTTTTGAGAATTTATACTCCATAAGACCAGGAACCGCACTAAGTGTTGTAAAAGAATACGCACCAATATCTGATTTAGCATTAGTAATTTTATTTAACAAAGTAGACTTACCAACAGAAGGAAAACCAAGCAATACAGCAGTTCCATCACCACTTCTTCTAACAGAAAATCTATCATCCCCTGAAGCCTTACCTGTTGAAGCTCTAGCTTGTGCCTTTTCTCTAAGCATAGCAAGCTTAGCTTTCATTAAACCAATTGCGTGTTGAGTTTTCTTATTATATTTAGTCTTACTAATCCTTTCTTCTAAATCAGAAATCTCCTCATTAGTTGTAAACTTCTTACGCTCAGTAACTTCTACCTTACCTTTCTTTTTACCTTTACCTTTCCCTTCTTTTCCAGCCATTCTTTAAACCATTAGCAATTAACTTTTAAACATCATAGAAATTCGATAATCGAATTTCTAGGATACAAGAAAAAGATAAGTCATTAGTTTAAAAGTATTGCTTTTAATCCATTAAATATTTATCTTTTTCTCTGTATTCCTTTTCTTCTTAGATCTATTATAACAAGTCCATATAGTTCTATCATCTCTATTAAGTAATTCAGCAATTTCATGATATGTTAATCCTTTCTCTTCTTTTAAGTATTCAGAGATGATTTCAAGAACAGATAAAGTCCTATCCTTAAATATAATAGAAGGTATCATAACGCCCTCTTCTTTAACAAGTGGCTTTGGATCAACCCTCTTCTTTTTAGCCCTATTAACACAAGTCCAAATAGTCCTATCATTCCTATTCAACAACTCAGCAATTTCATGATAACTTAATCCTTTCTCGTCTTTAAGATACTCAGAGATAATTTCAAGAACAGATAAAGTTCTATCTACAAAGATCGATGATGGTAATTCTACCCCCCTGTCTTGTTCTATCTTCATTTCTTAAATCTCTTTAACATCTTTTCAACTTTTCTAATCTTAGCAGTATAAGAATCAACTCTCACAACAGCCAAATCTATAATATCCAGATAAACAGAATGCATTTCTTTGTAAGATTTCTTTGCAGAAACAATGTGATTATCTTTTATTTGCCGCTTTGCTCTATCAAAAGCGTTATTAAATTTCTCAAGTTTTTGTTTAAGATTCAATACAACATATTTCTTATGAACTTGTTTATATCTTAAAACTGCTTTACGATGCAAATTACTTTTATGTAATCCTTCAGGAGGATTCAAGATCTTATGATGTGTTGATAAAATATGTTTATGCTTAACAATCGAACCATCTAAGTTCTCAAGCTTTACATGTTTCTCAAACCGATCAATATGTTCTGAAAATTCTTTAATTTCTCTACCAATCCTATGTTCTAAGAATTTATTCTTAATATCATCATAAAGTTTCTGAGTTTGATTATGATATTTCCCACCTAATTCAGTATCAAAGCTAACCAATTGTTTGTATAACTCTTTAGCACTACCAAGATCTTCAAAATTAAGGGCCTTATTAACTTTAACAGATAATTTATGATAACTAATATTCCTTTTAACTGATAAATATTTCTCAAATTCATCTCTAATAGAATTATAAACTTTATTAACAGATTCATAATTATTACCATCGGAATCCTCATACAATTTCACCAGTTTTCTATAAACAACAGAAGCTTCAACAAAATCATCTGCAGCCAAATATTTAGAAATCTCATTTGATAATTTCTCAAATCCAATTGTTGTTTGTGATAAAACATAATTATTATAACCATTTTTAATCAAATCATACATTTGCTTAATAGTTGTATAATTTTCTTCATCTGAATGGTTCTTTACCAATTTTTTATAAGCTAAAGAAGCCTGTTTAAAATTGCCTTCTTCAATATTATCCTTAACTTTCTGGCACAATGATTCATAAGTTTTGTTTTTATACTCAATTCTTGCTTGCCCATATCTTTGCTCAATTGATTCATAGATATTCTTAACAGCAACATAATTTTCACCATTTGAAGATTTATACTTCCTGACTAATTTTCTATAAGCTAAGGAAGCAGATGAAAAATCACCAGCAGATAAATAACTATTAATCTCACTAGATAAATTATTGAAAGCAGTATGTTTTTGATCAGCTAAAGACTTAAGATATCTTTGCTCAATTGATTCATAAATATTCTTAACAACAACGTAATTTTCACCACCAGATTTCCTATAGATTCTAACTAATTTTCTATAAGCTAAAGATGCAGATGAAAAATCACCAGCAGCAAGATAACTATTAATCTCATTAGATAAATTATTGAAAACAGCATGTTTTTGATCAGCTAAAGACTTAAAATATCTTTGCTCAATTGATTCATAAATATTCTTAACAGCAACGTAATTCTCACCATCAGATTTTCTATAGATCCTAACTAATTTCTTATAAACTAAAGAAGCAGATGAGAAATCACCAGCAGCAAGATAACTATTAATCTTATTAGATAAGTTATTGAAAGCTGCATACTTTTGATTAGCTAAAGATTTAAGATATCTTTGCTCGATAGAATCATAAATCTTCTTAATATAAGCGTAACCTACACCATTAGAATGCTTATATATGCGAACTAATTTTCTATAAACTAAAGATGCAGATGAAAAATCACCAACTGCAAGATAACTATCAATTTCTTTTGAAATATTACGATAAATCCTACTATTAACTGATAATATAGATTTGTTATATTTCTTCTCAATAGAATCATAAAGTTTCTTAACTGAATTATAATATTTCTCAAATGCACTTCCGCTTAAATCAAGTGAAACAAATTGATTATATGTTTCTAACAATGATTTATAATTAGCTTTTGCCGCACTAAAATCTTGTGCTTTTAGATTATGGTTAATGCTTTCTTTAAATTTATGTAAAGTATCCCAATTTAATTTAACCACAAGATTTGAATAATTATCTTTTATATCTGAGAACAATGAATTTGTTTTCTCATAAAGATGTGTTTGTTTAACTTCTGAAATAGGTAATTGTATAAGTCTTGAATAAATAGATTTTAATTCTTGGTAACCTTCTTTAGCCAATAATAAAGAACCTGCATGAAGTTGTTTCTTAACAGATTGGTATTGATTATTGAATCTTAATGAATAAACTTTAATTAAAGGCCATTTAACTGCTTGCGTTACTAATCTTAAATAATAATTTTTAACACCATAATATAAAGAAGAAATATCTTTTTTTGAAGCCTTGCCTGATTCCACTACTTTGATATATGTTTTTCTTAACCTGCGGTAAGTTCTTGCAGTGGTCCACCTGAACCGATTATCAAGATGTTTACCTAATTCAAGGAACCCTTGTGACATCTGGAATAATTTAATATAAATCCAATTTCTTTTATAATTTGAATATTCAATAACTACTATCCCACCAATTAATAGCAATACTGCAACAAATATCAAAATAAGAACCATTTTAATACTTAGAATAAACTTCTTATTACCAAAAAGATTAATACAATCTGCTGCACAATTAAATTCATCTTCACCTTCACCACAAGCCCCATTACCACAAGAACATCCAGTTGCATCTTCTACTTCAGAATTAGGTATGGGTTTACCAATAACAACATAAGTATCTTCAGGTGAACAACCATCAATCAATAAATCAAAATATCTATTATGTCCAAGAAGTGAAACAACTTGACTTTCTTGTGCTAAAATTTCTTCTGCCACAATTTTCTCAATTGTTGACCTAGCACCAACATCATCTAATAATCCTGTGTGTGTTGCATCAATTTCCCAATAATCACTACATAAATCATTAATATACTCGCCACCAACATTCGCAGCACTTTGAGTTGATACAAACCCATCACTTGACAAACTTCCAAAGAAATTTTCTGTTGATAATGAGATCATTCCTGCACCAATCGCAAGGTTCCTTGTTCCTGCAACAACAAAATACTCAATACCTGGAACCCGAGGAATAATTGTTGTCCTAGACAAATCTTTGATTAATTCATTATTAAGATTAAACAATGGAAAATCCGATTCACTATTAATCAAAACATTATAAACATTAGAATAAAATTCAGCAATAGGACTACCTTCATTTGGTACAGCAACTAGTATAACTTTTCTAGTCTTATCAATATATAAATAATCTTCAAGCCCTTTTTCTCTTTCATTCCAACTATAATCAAGAGCATGTTGAGTAACTAATCCACCCATACTATGAGCCACAATGTAAAGATTATCATATTCACTTGATATTAATTCCAATTGATCAGCCAACTCAATTCCTGTTTCATTAATACCACTTGAAGAAGGATAACCAAATGTATAAACCTTAAATGGCTGCTCAGTAACTCTAATATCATTAATAATTCCATTATATGTATCTGGCGAACTTCCAAGACCATGTATTAATACAATAGCATCTCTTGATCCACCAACAGGTTCATAAATCAATTGAAGTTCTGAAGAATGACAATAATCACATAATAATCCCATAAGAGAGAAAACCGCCTTTTTCTCGTTATTTAAATATGAAGATATATCAATTGTTATCTCAACATATTTTCTTTCAGAATTTATTTCTCCACCAAGATAATTCCAACTATCATTAACATTAACATAAATTGCTAAACTTTCTTCATCAATACTTTCAAGTTCTAAGTAAGGAAGCCTTATTGTAACTTCTGCTTCAACAATATCACTTAACGAAAGCTCAACTGGTGTTCCAACAACCTTAAGATGTTTATTTGTTGCTTCTTTTAATTCAGAAGTTATTTGTGATAACTTAACATCAAGATCTTCAAAAGCTACACCTAAGAATTTAATACTAGTATCCCCGCTCTCTATAGAATTTTTCAATTCAGAAATTGTAACATTCCTTTCATCAATTGTTAATTCAAACAAGTCAGGATCAATAATCTCTGTTTCTCTACTTACAGTTGAAATCTTTTCTCCACAAGCTAAAGTATTAACTCTTGTAACTTGTGTTTGGGTACATATTCCACCTTTACATGTTAATGCCTCAATAGTACCATAATTTTCAGGTAAACTAACTGTCATCTTATAAGGTAATCCTGGATTACATGACAACTTAAATGGTTCAATTAAAAGCTCAAATCCTTTTGGAACATCAACATCATTAATATCTCCACCAGACAAACTTAAAGTTTCACTTTCTGTTGAAAGAACACAAGGAACAGTTTTCTTTGATAATGTTTGAGTATTCTTAACTTGTTTTGCAGTAAATTTATTATCAGGCGAAAATAATTCAACTGGATTAACAGGCGGAACAATAACTACAGGTGGAACTACTATAACCGGTGGCACTACTGGTGGAATTACTGGAGGGATTACTGGAGGGATTACTGGTGGGATTACTGGAGGGACAACTGGAGGGATTACTGGAGGGATTACTGGAGGAATTACTGGAGGGACAACTGGAGGAGTTCCACCACCACCGCCGCCACCGCCACCATCACCGCCACCAGCTGCAGCATTAACAGTAATTGTAACATTATTACCTTCAGCTATTAATGCACCATCTGTTGCATTAAAGAAAACATAATAAGTTCCTACAGTTGAAGATGAAACAGTAACTGTTCCAGTAGTTGAATTAATTGTTATTTGTACATTTACAACAGTAGTATTAGTATATGTTAAAGCATCACCATCAATATCTGTAAATGAAGTACTAATATTAAATGTGGCAGGAGTTCCTACTGTAAAGCTAATATCTGAAACATTTGATGCCAATACAGGACCAGTATTAAGGATTGTTAAACTAGCATTATTCCAATTACCTTCATAATTTATTCCATCATAACCTTGTACTGAACAAATCCAAACTTCTCCTTTACTAGTATTTCCAGATTGTAATGTAGTTATAAAACTTGTAACACTTTCAGGAATTGAACTAACTTGCCCAGTCAAATATGGCACAGAATTATTATACCATGTATAATTTACATAAAGATTTGCACTATTTGAATCATCAATATTGGCATAACATGTTAAGTTTTCAGTTGTTCTATTAGTTGAAGAATTAACTAAAACTAAAACAGTATTAGGAACAATTGCAGAAATATTAACCTTATATATTGTGCTATTAACTTGATTCTCTGTGTCATTAACTGAAACATTAACATAATAAACAGCTATTGCTAATGTTGTAGCGTTCTTTAAAAAACCATCTTGAGTTATATTAAATCGGGTTGTATCATTTATAAAATATTGACTAACACCTTGATAATCAGTTGCATCAAAATCAACATTTAATTCATTAACTGTAAATTCCAAACTAGCATTTGCAGGAATAACATCCCAGTAAGGCGCAATATTATCACTGACATTAATATTAATAGCAGTTAAATTAGTATTATTACTTGTATCATTAACATTAACTCTAACATAATATGTTCCAATAGATAAAATAGTATTATTTTTTAATACTCCATTTTGAGTTATATTAAACCTAGTTGTATCATTAACAAAATAATAATCTAAGTTACCATCAGTAGCATTATAATCTACAACTAAAGTATCTTGACCATATTCTAAAGTTAAATTATTTGGTATTTCATTAAAACGTGGAGAGATTGTATCAGTAACATTAAAATTAAGAACAGTTGAATTAATATTATTACTAGTATCATTAACACTTACTAACACATAATATTGACCAACAGCTAACAAAGTATTATTTTTTAATACACCATCTTGAGTTATATTAAATCTGGTTGTATCATTAACATAATAATAATCTAAATTTCCATCTGTTGCGTTATAATCTACACTTAAAGAACCTTGACCATATTCTAAAGTCAAATTATTAGGTATTTCATCCCAAGTTGATGCTACTGTATCAGTAACATTAATGTTCAATACTAAACTGTTAGTATTATTATAAGTATCATTAACACTAATTCTTACATAATATTGACCATTAGCAATAGTAGTTACATTGGTTAAATTACCTCTAGTACTAATACTAAATCTAGTTGTATCATTAACAGACCATTTATCAACACCACTAATATCTGTTGCATTAAAATCAATAACTAAACTATCAACACCATATTCTAAACTTTGGTTAGAATAAGTTTCATTAAATGTTGGAACAGTTGTATCACTAACATTAATATTAAATATTAAACTAGCTGTATTATTACTTGAATCATTTACACTAACCCTAACATAATAAGTTCCAATAGATAATAAAGTGTTATTTCTTAATTCACCACCCTTAGAAGTAATATTAAACCTGGTTGTATCATTTACATAATAAATATCTAAAGCAGATTCATCAGTTGCATTAAAATCAATATTCAAAGCATCTTGATTATATTCTAAAATAACATTTGCAGGAGTTTCATCCCAAGTTGGAGCATTTGTATCTGTAGCTGTTACAGTAACAGTCCTAACTTCAGTTGAATTCCAATTACTACTTGAATCAGTTGCAAACGCTTGGTATGTATAATTACCAGCAGTTAAAACAGCTGTTGCATTCTTACTTTGATTAACATATAGATACCATTGAGTTTGGTTGAATTTCTGTAAGTTTGACATGTATTGTTGTTGAACTTCTTCAGCAGATAAGGAACTGTTCCAAATCTTTAATTCGTCCATTACTACTCCCTGCCCACCACCATTAGTATATATTTTTACTGGAGCAAAACCTTTATAGACTGAAGATTGAGGATTCTTTATGCTACCAGTCTTATTAACTCCATCAATATAAATTGCACCTGACTGAGTTGTACCATCATAAACTGCTGCTATATGATACCATCTATTTGTAACAAGATTTGCTGAACTTGTATTAATGGTCATTACGTTTGCTGTCCCACCATCATTTGAAAGCCACAATTCTAATTCATTTGAACCAGCAAGTATATCTAAAACATACGACCGTTGATTATCTGCAATCTGATATTTGTCAACAAGATATTCCCCGCCAACTATACTCCTAAAATATAATTTAGTCTCTATAGTTAAGTGTTCAGTAGTATCAAGAGAATCTGAATCATTTATTTCAATATTCTGCCCAGAAGGTATTTGTACTGCACATCCATAATTAGCTGAGGTACAGTTCCAAAAAACTCCGCTAGTAAAAGACCCATTATTTTCATATCTGCTAACATCAACAGCCAAAGAATCATTCTCACCTAAAGAACTTCTATTATTAAAGTTCATCATAAGAACTAAACTATCATTAAACATTGTATAATTAGTTCCATTCCAATTGTAAATTACTTTTTTTAATGAAGATTCAACAATAGAAACATTAATTCTAACATTAGTTGCTAATTGACTTGTTCCATTATCAGGTGTTGGAGCAGTAAAGTTAATCCAAGGAGCCGTTGTATCATTAACATAAACCATAAAGATCGTACTATTAACATTATTACTTGTATCATTAACACTAACATTAACAAAATAAGTTCCAATAGATAGCAAAGTTTTATTTCTTAACTCTCCACCTTTAGAAGTGATATTAAATCTAGTTGTATCGTTTATAAAATAAACATCTAAAGCTATTTCATCAGTTGCATTAAAGTCAATATTCAAAGCATCTTGACTATATTCTAAAGTTACATTATTAGGTATCTCATCCCAAGATGGTGCAATTGTATCTGTAGATGTTATAGTAACAGTTCTAACTTCAGTACAATTCTCGTTACTATTATTATCAGAAGCACATGCTTGGTAAGTATAATTACCAACAGTTAATACATTAGTCCTATTCAATGTTTGGTTTATATATAATGTCCAATTTCGAGTATTCTGTTTTCTTAAAGATGATGAATATAACATAAATATCTCATCTTCAGTAAACGACCTATTCCAAATAGTTGCATCATCATATTTAGCTGCATATTTACCTCCTGCACCACCTGAATAGCCCCCAATTTGTAATACAGTGTCTACGTCTTGGATTGAAACTGATTTATTTCCAATTTTTCTAGCATCAATAAAGAATGTGGCAGTTGTTCCATCATAGGTTGCTGCAAGATGATACCATTGCCCTACACTTAAATTTATGTCTGAGCATATGACCTGATTATTTTCCATATATAGTTGTACATAATTTCCGCAACTTGGTTTATATGAATAGAACATTGAACCATTATTATTAACCCATTCACCAAATATACCTCCATCGTTTTGATCTGTTGAACTTGGATTTACCCAAATAGACATGGTAAAGCTTTTTGATGAATCAAATGCATCCGTATTATCAATAGCAGTAGAGAACCTATCTGCTCCAGCCGTTAGTATTGCTGAACATCCATAAACTGCATCATTACAATCATAATCAAAGAAAGCTCCACCAGTCAGTAAAAGATTATTTTTCCCTATTATGGAAATGTCAGACACATCATTGATACCATCACCAAGAACTGAAACATTATCAAAATTATAAAAAGCAATTAAACTGCTATCATACATAGTATAATTAGTTCCATTCCAATTGTAGATTACTTCACTCAAATTACTTTCAACAATAGAGACATTAACTATTAAGGTAGTAGCTATCTGTGAAGTAGCATTATCAGGTGTAGGTGAAGTAAAGTTAATGTAAGGCGCAGTTGTATCAACAGCAGCAATAGTAGCATTAATAGTAATTGTCCTAACTTCAGTTGAATTCCAAACCAAAGAAGTATTCTGAGCAAATGCTTGATATGTATAATTACCATTAGTTAAACCAGTAGATGCATTCTTACTTTGATTAACAGATAAATACCATTGAGTTTTGTTGAATCTCTGTAAATTAGAAGCGTATTGTTGATAAGCTTCAGAAGCGTTTAACGACCTATTCCAAACTCTTACTTCATCAATTGAACCTGTAAAATTTAAGAACCCACCATTCCCGTCCTCTTGTCTACCAATATAAGCCGGTTCTGAATTAGTAATATCCTGAGAATTTAGAGTATCCCAAACTTGATTTACAATGGTTTGATTTACTCCATCCACATAAATATTAATTCCGGCTGAAGTTATTGATCCATCATAAGTTGCAGTTACATGGTGCCACCCATTCTTAATTGAAGTCATATTTATTAATTTACCAAGATGCTGATCAGTGCCACCATCTGAAACTAATTCAGACCTCATCATAAACTGAGTCTGATTAGCATTCAGATAAAATTCATATCCTTCTGTTCTCCAAACTCCAGCCCTATTTTTCTTTTTAGAAAAGATTGGATTAATGGTGTTATTTCCAGTTAAATAAACCCACGAAGAAATGGAAAGCGCATTAGATTTAGTAAAATTAAGAGTATCGTCATTATCAATTTGAATATAATCATCATGACCATCAAATACTATTGCTCCAGCATATTTTCCTGTAGAGTTCCATGCTGTGACATTTATAATTGTACCATTATTCCCACTATTTGATAAATCAACTACTGTAGAGCCAGAAATATTATAGTTCTCACCTAAAGCTGAAACATTATCAAAATTCATCATCAAAACAAGAGAATCATTATACATAGTGTAGTTAGTTCCATTCCAATTATAAATTACAGAATTCAAATTACTTTCAACAATTGAAACATTAATAATAAATGAAGTATTTGAAAGTGTTGTAGCATTATCTGGTGTTGGAGCCGTAAAATTAATTAATAGTTCAGTTGTATCAACAGCAGCAATAGTAGCATTAATAGTAATAGTCCTAACTTCAGTTGAGTTCCAAACCAAAGAAGTATTCTGAGCAAATGCTTGATATGTATAATTACCATTAGTTAAACCAGTAGATGCATTCTTACTTTGATTAACAGATAAATACCATTGAGTTTTGTTGAATCTCTGTAAATTAGAAGCGTATTGTTGATAAGCTTCAGAAGCGTTTAACGACCTATTCCATAACTTCATCTCATCTATAGAACCGTTATATTCACTTTGGAAACTACCACTAAAATCAGCAATTCCAATATATGCGTGATTATAATTTATATCATTTGATTCTGTCTGTGTAGAGTTTCCTCCAAGTAAACCATCTATATATATAAAACTCTCATCATCTCTATCTACAGAAATTAATACATGATGCCATTCATTTAATGTAATTTCTTGTGTTGATGAAAGCTGTTTTACAACAACATTACCAACTTTTAGATTATATGATGTTCGATTATTAGTACCAATAATAATTCTTTGATAATTTTGAGCGCCATCTGCATTTCCATGTTCAAAGATTGTTCGTTGTGTATTAGGTTCAACTGTATAAAACCATGCAGATATAGAATAATCAGTAGTTCCAAAATCAAACGCTTCGTTTGGAACAGAAATATAATCATCAACACCATCAAAAGTCACTGCACAACCATATTTTCCATTTGTACAGTTCCATTTTGGTTCATTAAGACCAAAAAACGTACCATTGTTTCCATATCCACTAAAATCAACAACCTGACTATTATTATCACCCAAAGTTGAAACATTATCAAAATTATACATTAAAACTAAACTATCATTATACATTGTATAATTAGTACCATTCCAATTATAAATAACAGAATTCAAACCATCTTCAACAATTGAAACATTAACAATAAACGAAGTACTGTTAGTTATAGTTGCATTATCAGGTGTTGGTGAAGTAAAATTAATCCAAGGTATTGTTATGTCAACACTAACTGCACACCATGAATTGGTTGTATTTTCAAGTATTTTTCCATTTAATCCACCAGGTGTTCCACCAGTTAATGTATAAGTTGTTGTTTGATTTTGTAAAGTAGTACAATAAAATTGACTTATATTTCCACCATAACCTCCTGTATCACCAATCTCAGCATTTCCCCCAGTTGATGTAATTGAAACTCCATCAATTAAAATATTTAATGACTCCATACGTAAATCTCCACCCCACCCACCATCGACAACAATTGCACTGTTTCCGCCTGCTAGATTAACAGTTTGATTTATTCTTATTGTACCGTTATGTGCAGTTAAATTAACATCAGCACCTCTACCACCAGGCCCCCCATCATCAGCTATCCCACCTGGAGCTAAAATAGACCATAAATTTATGTTTTGTGTTGCATTTAATGTTATAATTCCACCGTTACCACCACCAAATCCTCTTCCACCACCAAGTGTAATAGCCTGAGTAAATGTTATGTTAATAGCAGAAATATTAATTATCCCACCATTACCTCCAATACTACCCGTTCCAACACCTCCACCAAAAGTAGTTGTCCCATTATGATAGAAATTATTTGTTGAAGACAAACTAAATGTTCCAGCCACCCCACCAGTATTTGCATCATGTCTTCCAGATAAATTAATAGAACCTTTAGAATAAAAGTCGTTAGTGTATATCTCTATCTTTCCTGCACTATCTCCTTCTCCAATGTCCAAGCCCATTCCTGCAATACTTCCATTAGAAGTTATGTTCATAAGACCACCAATATTCAAATACAAATTATTTGCATCCCCATTAATATCAACACCAAAATCTAAAGTTGCATTTAATTTAAATGATGTAAAATCACAAACATTACTTGTACAATCTCCACTTTTCATAGAACAATCTGTATTAATTATACAAGCTGAATTTTCAACACAACCACAAGTTCCTACACCAGCAGCAACACCCCATATAGATGTTTGATTAGTATTACCAGAAGTATCATTAAACCACCAAGTCCAGTTTATATCTCCTGAATTAATATTAAGGGTCTTAACAACTGAAATTTCTGTACCGCTTGTGTACGAAGCAGCTGTATCATTCACCCAACTACTTCCATTATACCAACCAAAGATATATTTATCAGGATTAGTATCATTCAATGTAATATTAAAGTAAACACTACCATTAATTAAGGTACTTGAAGTTAAATTCGTTTTATTCCCACCCCATAAAGGAACAGTTGTATCAGCAGCAACAACAATTGTAACATTCCAAACATTAGTTTGATTAGTATTACCAGCAGTATCATTAAACCACCAAGTCCAATTTATATCTCCTGAATTAATATTAAGAGTCTTTACTACAGAAATTTCTGTACCACTTGTGTACGAAGCAGCAGTATCATTCACCCAAGAACTTCCATTATACCAACCAAAGATATATTTATCAGGATTAGTATCATTCAATGTAATGTTAAAGTAAACACTACCATTAATTAAGGTACTTGAAGTTAAATTAGTTTTATTCCCACCCCATAAAGGAACAGTTGTATCACTAATAAGATTAAATAAATAAGCAGAACCACTATTACTTCCTTTATCATCATCATTATATGCTCCTGATATAACATAATCACCTGAAATTGCAACTGACTCTCCAAACAAATCACCTACAGTCCCATCACTTGCAGCTATTCCACTTATCTCATTCCAATCATCGCTAGAATTTCTTTTGAAGATATAAGCAGAGCCAGCATTAAACACATTTACATCACCATATCTTGCACCTACAGTAGCATAATCACCACTTATAGAAACAGACAAACCAAAATTATCTCCTGCTGTTCCATCACTTGCATTTATCTGACTTACTTGGGTCCAGTTATCATCTGAAATTCTTTTAAAAATAAAAGCTGTATCATTCCTATATTCTCCTACAATAGCATAATCACCACTTATAGAAACAGAATAACCAAACCATAGAGTACCACTAGCATTTATCCTACTTACTTCAGTCCAATTATCACTATAATTTCTTTTAAAGATATAAGCAGAACCACTATCAGAATTAGGATCAGCGCCAACCTCATCGTCTTTATATGCTCCAACAATAGCATAATCTCCACTAATAGAAACAGAATAACCAAAGAAATCAGCTATTGAATTACCACTCGCATTTATCTTTTTTATTTCAGTCCAATTATCACTAGAATTTCTCTTAAAGATATAAGCAGAACCTTCATTAGTATTATCTTGATAAGCTCCAGCAATAGCATAATCACCACTAATAGAAACAGAATAACCAAAATAATCATTTGCTGTTCCATCACTTGCACTTATTTGAGTTATTTGCACCCAATTATCACTAGAATCTCTTTTAAAAATATAAGCAGAACCCTCATTAGATGGATCTTGACCATATGCTCCAGCAATAGCATAATCACCACTTATGGAAACAGAACTTCCAAAGAAATCCCCATTTGCCCTATCATCTGCAACAATTTTACTTGTTTGTGTCCAGTTATCACTAAAATTTCTCCTGAAAATATAAGCAGCACCTTTACCAGAAATTGAATCTTCACCATATGCTCCAACAATAGCATAATCACCACTTATGGAAACAGAATAACCAAAGAAATCATCTTCAGCCCCATCACTTGCAGTTATTTTCTCTTTTTGTTTAACAGAATTATAATCTCCAATAATAAATTTTAAACTATCATTTCCAATATTTCCTGATGTATCGTTACAATAAACAATCAAATCATACGTTCCATTGGACAAACTAACGCTAAAATTAGTTCCTGCATTAAAATTACTTGAATTAGTAGTTCCATTATCAGAAGAATACCAACACTTATCAGGATTAGTATCATTTATTGTGTAATTAATACTAGTGACATTTACATAAGCACCATATCCAACTGGATAAATAATATTAATAGTTGGTACAGTTGTATCAGCAACAGTAGCAACAACAGTAACATTCCAAACATTAGTTTGATTCTTATTACCAGCAGTATCATTAAACCACCAAGTCCAGTTGATATCACCACTTGAAATACTAACAGTCTTAACAACAGAAATTTCAGAAGCACTTGTATAAGAAGCAGGAGTATTATTCACCCAAGAACTACCATTATACCAACCAA
>CAZHRT010000019.1:0-22461 GCA_964534665.1 uncultured Methanosarcinales archaeon
CACCAACACACCCACTTTCTATTACATCACAACTATCTGTTACAGGATCATCAATAAGAACTCCCTGTTCATTACAGATCTTATATTCAACTTCAGTAGCCATACAAACTTCAGTTGCTAAACTACTAGCAACACAACTAGAAGGTATTTTGGTTGTACTATAAGTTAAATTCCAACAACCAGTTACTGTATCAAAATCATAAGTTCCACATTCTGGATCAGCTGGTTTACCAGTACTAGGCCCTTGATCTAAACATTGATCAGGAGCACCATCACCTGCAGTTACAGAATCACATAAACCATCATTATCATCATCTTTAATACATTCACATGCAGATTCTTGAGTCTCAGCTGGTTCTTCAGTTGAGGCACATTGTTGATAAGTTTGACAATTATTAGCTGCAGTCAATGCTACCCATACTTCAGGAACATCTTGACAAACACCATTATTACATGTTTTATCCACATCACTCTTAGATATAACACCTGCTTCACATTTGTAAGTTATCTTATCTTCACATTTTAGAGTATTCTTATCTAAATCTGTTAAACAAGCACCTTGAACAAGATCCTTACCACTACAACTATCTATAATATCTACCTGACATAAATTACAATCATTCGAAGTAAATACTGGATTTGGATTAACTTGCCAACATCCATCTGCCCAACCTAAAACACATGGATTATCAGTAGGAACATTTGCTGGACCTTCTGTTGGACAAGGATCATTATCACCTACTTTAGGTGTTTTAAATCCATCTCCTGCACAGAACCCATCATTATCTACATCATTATCTACATCATGAGGACAAACATCATCATCAGCACAAAGTTCATCTAAATCAAAATCATTTTCAGCATCATTAGGACAAGTATCAATAATCAAACTAGAACCTTCTTGACAAGCTTGATCACAATTACCATTCCAAGAATCAGGTGCACCATCTGAATCAGTATCTATAGATGCAGCAAAGTCTAATGGGAATGCATCTCCTGAATCAATAGCACCATCATTATCATCATCAGTATCCCCATTATTTCCAAATCCATCTCCATCTGTATCATCTTGTTCAGTTGGATCTAGAGGGAAAATATCAAGTTCATCCTCCCTTCCATCATTATCATCATCAGGATCACATGAATCACTAAATCCATCATTATCATTATTAGGAACATCCCCATTTACATCACAATCAGGGTCATCTCCAAAACATAAATAAGAAGGACAAGTATTATCACAAATAGCATCACAACCTTTTATTGTAATTATATTACTAGGCTCCATAGTTCCATCTGCCATACTATCAGTTGGAGTAACTACACATTGCCAAGCATCATCTAAACTAGTATGTGCAGCAACTATTTTATTATTAACTTGTGAATATCGTTCTACTTGATAATTTAAATCAATTTGTTCAGCTGATAAAGCAATGTTATAAATGTTTACTTCATCAATCAATCCATTAAACTGTGAACCAAATGCACAACTATTTTGATTATTAGCATCAAAACAACCTATGGCTAGATTATTTACAGCTGTACTTAAAGTTCCTGTTTGTGATTTAGCAGAATCAAGCTGTCCATCAACATAAATCATAATCTGACTACCATCCCATACTCCAACTATATTATGCCAAGTCTGAGCAGAAACAGTTCCAATTGTTTCAACATAATCATAATTCCCAGTATTTACTCCAAATCTAATCTTATCACCAACAAGCCTTAACATAAATTGACCTGAATTATCTGTTTGAACATTTCTCATAATTTCATGATTACCAATTAAAGTGTTAGAATTAACCCAAGCTGATACAGTTAATTCACTAAGTCCTGCCTCAAGTTCTGATAAACTACCAAAATTAATAAAGTCATCAACACCATCAAAACTCATTGCACCACCAATAAGTCCATCAGAGTTCCAAACAGCACCTGAAACTACACCATCATAGCTATTAGTTGAATAATCTGTAACAGGTTCATTTTGATTATCAAAAGGTATATTTATTATGCTAATAGGGGCATTATTCTTTATCCAAGTAGTTATATTTCTAACAGAGTCCCCATCTACATCACTTGTTACTGCATTACATGTCAAATCTTCATAAACATAATCTCCAACAGGCGATGTCAAAGTCAAACTATCAACATTTGGAGCATCATTAATACCCATAACTCCAATAGTAAATGAATCTTCTCCAAATAAACCACTTGGGTCTGTTGCTGTAAAAGTCAAAATTTCTTGTCCATTCCAATTAGTTGGCGCAGATAAAGTTGCATGCCTATTTGCATCAAAGATAACAACAAGATTAACATAACCAGTTACAGTCCATATTAACTGATTATCTAAATTATCAGGATCATTAACATAAGCATTCAAATCAATCTCCATAACAGTATCTTCATCAAACTGTTGATCTTGAATATCATCAACAACAGGAGCATCATTTATAGAATTTACAGATATCAATAACGAATCTTCAGCAAACAATCCCTCAAGATCAGCCGCCCTAAAAGTTATTGTTTCTTGTTCATCCCAATCCAACGGAGCTGTAATTGTAGCTACCCTATTAACAATCTCAACAGTTAGATCTGTTGATACAGCTGTCCATGTTATTTGTTCATCAATATTATCAATATCATCAACATACTGATCAAGACTTATAGTTAAACTTGTATCTTCATCAAAGTCAACATCTGATATATCAGAAATTGTAGGAGCATCATTCTCAGGTGTTACTGTTATTGTAAAATCTTTTGTAACTGTAATCTCATCATCGGCTCCTAATTGAGTTTCTAAATCAGTAACAGTTACTGTAACAACTGTATCACCAACCTTATTAGACAATCCAACACAATCAATATACCTACTTTCTCTTAAATTACATAATACAATATCAGTTACATCTTGACTTATTGAATAAATTAAATCAGTATCACCTGTTTCAACATCAGAAGCTTTTTGGTGAAGATCAACAACTTCAATAGTTACAAAATCTTCTGCATATACAACATCATCTATATCTTGAAGTACTGGAGCATCATTCACTTGTCCAACACTTATAGTAACAGTAGAAGTATCATCTAATTCAACATCACCATCACTAACTCTAACAGTAACTTGACTACTACCAAACTGATTAGGTTGAGGTTCACAATAAAGATTTTTATTAACATCAATACTACAATCAACAACACTTAACCCAGTTTCTGCAACAATTGTATAAGTTAACTCAAATTCATTAGTTTCAACATCATCAGCACGATTAGGTAAATGAACAACAATTTCCCCTTCAGTATCTTCATCAAAATCTTTGTTATCATTTACAACAAACTCAATACTAGGTCCATCATTAATAGCATTGACTGTTATTGTAATTGATTTTGAATCTGATTTATATCCCAAATCAGTAACAGTAAATATAACATCTTCATCACCATTCCAATCAGTTGGGGCAGAAATTGTTGCAATACCACCATTAATAACAACATTAATGTCTGCCTGACCTGTTGCTGTCCAAGTCATTTCAGAAGCTTCATTATCAACATCTGTAAAGAAATCATCTAGAATTATAGTTAAAGTAGTATCTTCATCTAATGCAAGATTAGCCAAAGTAACAATAGGACCATCATTATCAGGTGTTACTGTTATTATAAAATCTTTTGTAACTGTAAGTTGATCATTTGCCCCTTGTTGAGTTTCTAAATCAGTAACAGCTACTGTTACAGTTGAACTACCAAATTCATCAGCTTGACTTTCACAATTTAAGTATTGATTATCCACAATAAAGCACGATACAACCTCACCATTAATTTGACTTAATGTATAAACCAAATCACTATCTATTGTTTCAACATCAAAAGCTTTTGAATGAAGATCAATGATATTAAATGTTGCAAAATCTTCTAAAAGGGTCATAGGATCTAAATCATCTAATATCGGAGGATCATTAACTTGTCCAACACTAATTATAACAATAGAACTATCATCTAATTCAGCATCACCATCACTAACAGAAACAGTAACCTGACTAGTACCAGATTGATCATCTTGAGGATCACAAACTAAATTATTATCAGCATCTATACTACAATCTACAATACTAACATCTTCTTGTAATGCAATCGTATAGATTAAATCAGCAGAATCTGTTTCAACATCATCTGCTCTAGCAGGCAATGATACAATTATTTCTCCAGCATCATCTTCTTGGAAATTCTTATTGTCTTCTGGATCAAACTCAATACTTGGAGCATCATTTACAGCAGTTACAGTAATTGTAATTGTTTTAGAACCTGATGCATAATCTAAATCAGTAACAGTAAATGTAACATCTTCATCACCATTCCAATCAGTAGAAGCAGAGATTGTTGCAATTCCTTCAACAATATCAACATTAATATTATTTTGACCTACAGCTATCCAAGTCATTTCACTAACAACATTATCAACATCTACAAATAAGTCATTAAGGATTACAGTTGTAATAGTATCTTCTTCAAATGTAATATCATCTAAAGTAACTGCAGGGGCATCATTTACAGGATCTACAGTGATTGTAAAATATTTTGTAACTGTAATCTGATCTCCAGCTCCTGATTCAGTTTCTAAATCAGTAACAGATATGGTAACAATTGAACTACCAGATTCATTAATTTGACTTTCACAATCAATATACCTATCTTCTCTTAGACTACATAAAACAACAACATTAGAATCCTGACTTATTGAATAAATTAA
This sequence comes from uncultured Methanosarcinales archaeon, assembly GCA_964534665.1. Lineage (GTDB taxonomy): Archaea > Nanobdellota > Nanobdellia > Woesearchaeales > JAHJBD01 > JAHJBD01. Next base: position 4,742 of record CAZHRT010000019.1, read on the forward strand.
ATCACTATCCCCTGTTTCAACATCAGAAGCTTTTGTATAAAGGTCAACAACTTCGATAGTTGCAAAATCTTCTAGATACACCACATCATCTATATCTTGAAGTACCGGAGGATCATTAACTTGTCCAACACTTATAGTTATAGTTGAAGTATCATCTAATTCAGTCTCACCATCACTAACAGAAACAGTAACTTGGCTATTACCAGACTGATCATCTTGAGGTTCACAATAAAGATTATTATTAGCATCAATACTACAATCAACAATATCATCCCTTGTTTGAGTAGTGATTGTATAAATTAATTCTTCTACATCTGTCTCAACGTCATCTGCTCTAGCAGGCAATGATACAATTATTTCTCCTTCGGCATCTTCATCAAAATCTTTATTATCTTCTGTAACAAACTCAATAGTTGGACCATCATTTATGGCATTTACAGTTATTTTAACTGTTTTAGAACCTGAAGCATCATTTAAATCATTAACAGTAAATGTAACATCTTCATCACCATTCCAATCCGTAGGAGCATAAATTGTTGCAACACCACTTCCAATATCAACATCAATATTGTCTTGATTTACAGCTGTCCAAGTCATTTCACTAGCAACATTATCAACATCTACAAAGAAATCATTAAGAGTTACAGTTGTAATAGTATCTTCATCAAATGTAATATCATCTAAAGTTACAGCAGGGGCATCATTTACAGGATTTACTGTAACTGTAAATTCTTGTTGAACTGTAATCTGATCTCCAGCTCCTGATTCAGTTTCTAAATCAGTAACAGATACTGTAACAATTGAACTACCAGATTCATTAATTTGTCTTTCACAATTTAAATATTGATTACCAACAATTGAACACAAGACAGCTATATCATCATTCTGACTTATTGAATATATTAAATCAGCAGAATCAGTAGTTTCAACATCTGATGCTTTCAGATGAAGATCAATTGAATTAAATTCTAAAAAGTCCTCAACAATAATAATATCATCAAACGCTGTTAATACTGGAGGATCATTTACTTGGCCAACACTAATTATAACAGTTGAAATATCATCTAATTCATTATCGCCATCACTAACTCTAACACTAACTTCGCTACTACCAAACTTTTGTGGAACAGGTTCACAATAAAGATTCTTATTAGCATCAATACTACAAACAACAACATCATCCCTTGTTTGAGTAGTAATTGTATAAGTTAAATCATTAACAAGTGTTTCAACATCATCTGCCCTATCAGGTAATGATACGATTATTTCTCCAGCATCATCTTCTTGGAAATTCTTATTATCTTCTGTAACAAACTCAATACTTGGAGCATCATTTATAGGATTTATTGTAATTGAAACTTCTTTAGAACCTGTAGCACCATCAGAATCACGAACAGTAAATGTAACATCTTCTGCACCATTCCAATCAGTAGGAGCAGAAATTGTTGCAACACCACTTTCAATGCCAACATCAATACTAGTTTGATCAACAGCTGTCCAAGTCATTTCAGCAGCTATGTTATCAACATCTACAAAGAAATCATTAAGGATTATAGTTGTAATAGTATCTTCTTCAAATGTAATATCACCTAAAGTAATTGCCGGAGCATCATTTACAGCAGTTACTGTGATTTCAAAATCTTGTGTGGTTGTAAGTTCATCTTGTGCTCCTAGTTGAGTTTCCAAATCAGTAACAGATACTGTAACAGTTGAACTACCAGATTCATTAATTTGCCTCTCACAATATAAATAACGATTCTCAACAATTGAACACAATACAGCTGTATTATCATCTTGACTTATTGAATATATTAAATCAGCAGGATTAGTTGTTTCAACATCTGATGCTTTTATATGAAGATCAATATCAGTAAACTCGCTAAAGTCTTCTAAAAGAAGTATATTTGAAAAAGAATCTAAAGTAGGAGGATCATTTACTTGTCCAACACTTATAGTTACAGTAGAACTAACATCTAATTCAGTATCACCATCACTAACTTTAACAGTAACCAGACTAATGCCAGATTGATCATCTTGAGGTTCACAATAAAGATTCTTATTAGCATCAATACTACAAACAACAATATCATCTCTTGTTTGAGTAGTGATTGTATAAGTTAAATCAGCAGTATTTGTTTCAACGTCAGAAGCTCTAGTAGGTAATGATACAATAATTTCCCCATTAGCATCTTCATCAAAATCTTTATTATCTCCATCTTCAAAACTAAAAGTTGGACCATCATTTATAGCATCAATAGTAACTAAGACATCTGTTGGTATTGAATCACCTAAAGGATCTTCTGCTGAAATAGTTATAGTTTCAGCACCATTCCAATTTGTAGGTGCAGAAAAACCAATTATGTGTACATTACTATCAAGATCAACAATAATATTTGTATTACCACTATAAGTCCATGTAATTTCATTCTTTGCGTTATCAACATCAGTAATATAATCATCTAAAGCAAGACTTGCTTCTTCATCTTCATCAAAAGTAATAGTTGTAGGTAAATTAACTTCAGGAAGGTCATTAACAGGTATTACTTCTATTGTAAAAGATGTTTCATCTAAAGAATTATCATCACTAACTTGAACAACAACTTCGCTACTACCAGACATATTTCGTTGTGTTACACAATCAATATATTGATTTGAATCTAGTGTACAAGCAATAATTGTTGAATCTTCCTGACTGATTGAATAAGTTAAATCAGCAGGATTAGTAGTCTCAACATCATCAGAGATTGCATGTAAATCTACAAGATTATCAATTATTCCTAAATCTTCATTATATTCTTTATCAGTGATAGTATCAATTTCTGGAGGATCATCAACAGCACCAACACTAATAATCAAACTATCCTCAGCAATTTCTTGTCCATCATCAACTCTAACAACAATCTGAGAATTGCCGTTCATGTTTGTTTGAGTAGTACAATCTAGATTAAGACCATCATCAATTACACAATTTACAATATTAGTATCTTCTTGAGAAACAATTGTATATATTAAATCTACTGAATTTGTTTCTAAATCACTTGCTTTGCTTGGCAAATAAATAAGATCATCATTAAACTCAGAATCTTCACCAATATTAAACTGGTCTTCGCTAATATCTTCTGGATCAAACTCAATTTCTGGTGCATCATTAAAGGCAGTAACAGTTATAGTAATACTTTGCGAAATTGATAATCCACCAAGATCTGTTGCTGTAAATGTAACCTGTTCTGAACCAAACCAATTTGCAGGTGCACTAAAATAAGTAACATGTGTTTCTGAATTAATATCAACAATAATATTATCTGTTGAAGTCTTAATCCATATAATATCAACATAATCATTATCTACATCAAACAAATAATCATCTAAATCAATATCAGTAGATGTATCTTCTTCAAATGTAATATCAGGTATTGTGCTTGTTAACCAAGGAGCATCATTAACATTAAAAACTTCAACATCAAAATTATCTGTTGTAACAAACCTACCATCACTAACAGCTAATTCTACATTAGATAAACCAAATTTATCATCTAAATGACTACAACTAACATACCTTTCTCCATCAACCCAACAACTAACAGAATCAGGATTTGTTTGTGTACCTAAATTATAACTTAACTCTTCATCTGTACTTTCGCTATCACTTGCATACTCATACAAGTCAACCACATTAGTATGTGTTGCAACTTCACCACTATAAGCAGTGTTTGGTATTTCTTCTGTTAACTCATCAAACTCTTGTTTAGGTACAGATGTAATTGTTGGAGCAGTATTTACCCCAATAGTCAAAGTATTAGAGTTAACTATCTCACCATCATCTTTACCATCTGTTGGAGTTACACTACAATACCAACTTTCGCCTAAATTAGTTTCAGCAGAAACAATCATATCATTACCCTTACCTTCAAGACCTGCTTTATAATTAGCAATTATTTGTTCTTCACTTAAAGCATAATTGTATATATTTACTTCATCCATTTCACCCATAAAACGATTTAGATTCCCTGAAGGAGGTACAGATCCAATTAACAATGGTCCATTTCCACCTTGACAAGGGGCAGAATTAATAGTACTATCTTCTCCAACAAAAACACCATCAATATAAAGTCTTAATAAAGATCCATCAGTAGCCCCAGTTATTTGATGCCAATTCCCATCATTTAACCAACCACTTGTTAGAACATAATCTAAAGAACTAGCACCATTACAAGCAAGAACACCAAATGTCATTCCACCATTCTCATTAGTGTTCATCAGAAACTCGTAATTAGCACCTGCTGTGAATTTAGTTAAAAGATACATAAGATCATCACTTGTTGTTTTAACCCAAAGACTAGCAGTAAATACTCCACCAAATTCAAATATATCTTTATCACCTAAATCAACATAATCATCAACACCATCAAAACTCATAGCACTTCCAACAATACCTGTTGTTTGAGTTGCACCATTTATTATTCCATCATTCTCATTTCCAGAATAATCTTTAGCTTCTCCACCTTCAAATGGAATGTTTAAGACTGTTAAAGGTTGTCCGTTTTTATTCCACCCATAAACATTTCTTATAGGATCATTATCAATATCTGAAGTAAAAGAATTACAAGTTAAATTTTCATAATCAAAATTCTTACCTGATAATGTAGTTAATGTAGGATCTTGATCATGAACTGGTGCTGAATTAATAATTACATCAAACTCATAATTTGTAACTAACTCATTACCTGTTTTATCAAGTAATACATTACCTTCAGGATCTGTTGCTGTAATCACAACCCTATATAACCCAGATTCATAATCATAAGTAACTGGCCAACCAACCTCATTCCAAATAAGATCTAAAGCAATCAACCTATTTACATTAACATCTCTCTTTGTCTGAGATGTAACATCATCAATAATATTTTGAACAAAGACCCATTCATTGCCATCAAACTTCTCAACATTCATAACAAAGTACAATGACATATCTTTATCACCAAGATTCTCAATCTTACTTTGATCTTCTTCAGGTGTTGTTTTTTCTTGACCTAAAGAAGTTGCTGTATAAATATAATCTTCAACAATAGCAGGTTCATTATCAGTAAAATAAGTACTTCCTTCAACAATAATATCATTTCTAGAATTACCTACACAATGAGTAGCTGGACTGCCAGTTGTTAAACCATCCTGGTCTTCATCTACATAAAGATCATCCACATCTTCCCACATATTCTGGTTATCTGGATCACAATCAACAACAGCTGTCTGAGTTTGACTAAAACCAGCAGGCAAACTATTCCCATAACATACAGTAGATATATCATTATTATAACCATCATTATCAGCATCTAGATAACCTTGAGCTTCTATCCAAGCATTAACATCACCATCATCACAATCTCCTGAAGCTATAGGATTATAACTAGATTCACTTGATTTCCAATTTGCAGCTGTTCCACTTCCACGCTTACAATCACTAACAGCTAAATAATAACCATCATTATCTTGATCAAGATACCATGTAACACCAGGATGTTCAGCAGCATCGTTGTTATCACAATCAACTTCATTATACCTATCCCACAATCTTGGATAACTTCCTTCTGCCATTGTCCATTTAGTATTACCAGTTGGATAACCATCATTATCATTATCAGGAGCAAGACTCCAAGCACCAGTATCTGTATAAGTACTCTTAGTTTTCATTAGGGCAGTAGATTTAGGTGTTGCTTGATTACAATTAGAATAACGACCAGAATCACAGAAAGTATAAGCCCTGACATTATATTCATTATCATATTTAGTATTCTTACCTAAAACTCCTTCCCCATTTGATATACTACCAGTTGCAAAAGAACGTCTAATTGTAGTAACCCAACTAGAATGGCCTAATAATGCTCCATAATTACTTGAACCAGTCACTGTAGCTGATGAGAATGAATCATCAAGCTTAGAATCCATAATACCTATACCAACCAAACCACCAACAGTATTAGTGCCTATAACTTGACCCCCTTCAACATTTATAAAATAAACACCACCACCACCAGATATTCCTCCAGCAATGGCACCAACATACTTTTTACCTCTAACATACGGATTTACTAATCTAATATCTCTTACTTTACCGCCTACATAGACCTTACCACCAGCATCGGCAAACAAACCCACATAATTCTCAGATGGACGATTGATATTTAAATTAATTATCTTTCGACCCTTACCATCAAATGTTTTTTTATAACCATTAGGACACAAAGGCTTAAACCCTTTACCATCCCCATAATCAAATCCTGTACAATCAATATCATTAGCTAATTCATAATCAGTATTACAATTAATATCTTGTAATTGTTGACAAGTACTAATTGTATTTGCAGCTTCAACTTCAGAAGCTTCTGAAGCAACATAAAGAATAGCAGCATCAACTAATCCAGGCGGATCTGTTAAACCAACTGTTTCACCTTCATTATAAAGGTCTTGTAAAGTCTTAACTTGGAACTTAATATTGTCAGCATAAATTGGAATTTCAATTATTTCAGTATAATTCATTAAACCAAGTGTATCTTTTGCATATATTCTAAATAACCTTGTACCATTTGTCCAATAAGTATCTTCATAATAATAAATAGAATCATGATTCAGCATTGTATAATTAGTTTCAACATCATCAAGTGTAATCCCGATTAAAACATTTTCAACAGCTGTTTCATCTGTTATTTCTGCAGTAATATTAACTAACTTACCAATACCAACATCTAAAGGATAATAAATTAATGAATTAACAGCAGGACCAGTTAAATCACACCCCTCATCTTGTTCGCCATTACAATTATCATCTATACTGTTATAACATACTTCAGTCACACCGGGATTAACAACGCCTAAACTATCATCACAATCATCTGCTGGTTCAAGGATACAACCAGAAGGAACACATTCAAAAGTACTACAACTATCAGTAGGGACATTACTAATATAACCATCCACATCTACATCACAATAATAAACACTAACTCCACAAACACCTAACTCATCAACACCACTAACACAGTTATTATCTACACCATCACAAACTTCACTATTTCCAGGATATGATGCAGATTTTGTATCATCACAATCAGTATTATCTTCAACATAACCATCAGGTAAAATACATTCTTCAGCAATAACTTCAAAATTACCAAAAGTATCACCATCTAAATCTTGATAATAAGTTGTCTCAACACCTTCATCAACACCATTAACACAATTATCATCAATCAAATTACAAATTTCAACAGCACCGATTTTAACTGCAAAATCCCCATCATTACAATCAATACCTTGGGAACTTGAACAACCATCAGGAATACATTCAAAAGCATCACAACTACCGCTTACACTAGAACTCAACTGACCATCACCATCATCATCACAATAATAAGCGTTAGTTGGACAAACATTATCTTCATCTACACCAGCAGCACAATTATCATCAACACCATTACAAACATCATTTTGTGAAGGATTGATATTTACATTATTGTCAACACAATCAGTATTATCATCAACATAACCGTCAGGTGCACTACAAGCTAAAGTAGTTTGACTAGCATCACCATAATTATCATTATCAGAATCAAGATAATAAGTTAATTCAACTTCTTCATCAATTCCAGCTACACAATTATCATCAATTTCATTACAAATTTCTGTAGCACTAGGATTAACACTAGATTTGGTATCGTCACAATCAGTATTATCTTCAACATAACCACTAGGCGCAGAACATTCTTCAGCAATAACTTCAACATTACCAAAAGTGTCACCATCAGAATCTTGATAATAAGTTGTCTCAACACCTTCATCAACACCATCAACACAATTATCATCAATCAAATTACAAATTTCAACAGCACCAATTTTAACAGCAGAATCCCCATCATCACAATCAGTACCTTGGGAACTTGAACAACCATCAGGAATACATTCAAAAGTATCACAACTACCTCTTACACTAGAACTCAACTGATCATCACCATCACCATCACAATAATAAGCAGTGGAAGGACAAACATTATCTTCATCTACACCAGCAACACAATTATCATCAACATCATTACAAACATCATTTTGTGCAGGATTTATATTTGGATTAGCATCATCACAATCAGCACTATTATCAATATAACCAACAGGTAAAGTACAAGCTAAAGTAACCTGTGCAGAATCACCATAATTATCATCATCAGAATCAAGATAATACGTATTTTTAACACTTTCATCAATAGCACCATCACAATTATCATCAATCAAATTACAAGTTTCTGTAGCACCAGGTTTTACACCTGATTTTGTATCATCACAATCAGTATTATCTACAACATAACCATCAGGTAAAATACATTCTTCAGCAATAACTTCAACATTACCAAAACTATCACCATCAGAATCTTGATAATAGGTGTTTTCAACACCTTCATCAACTTGACCATCACAATTATCATCAATTAAGTTACAAACTTCTGCCACACCTGGCTTAATACTAGATGTTGTATCATCACAATCATTACCTTGAGAACTTGAACAACCATCAGGAATACATTCAAAAGTACCACAAGTTCCACTTACATCAGAACTCAAATAACTATCTGAATCCGTATCACAATAATAAGCAGTAGAAGGACAAACATCATTTTCATCTACACCACCAACACAATTATCATCAATACCATTACAAACATCTTCTTGTGAAGGATTAATTAGATTATTATTATCAACACAATCAGTATTATCCAAAATATAACCACTAGGTGCACTACAAGCTAAAGTAGACTCACTAGGATTACCATAATTATCATCATCAGAATCAAGATAATATATAGTTTCAACACCTTCATCAATAGCACCATCACAATTATCATCAATCAAATTACAAGTTTCTATAGCACCAGGCCTAACACCAGATTGTGTATCATCACAATCAGTATTATCTTCAACATAACCATCAGGTAAAATACATTCTTCAGCAATAACTTCAACATTACCAAAACTATCACCATCAGAATCTTGATAATAGGTGTTTTCAACACCTTCATCAATTTGACTATTACAATTATCATCAATCAAATTACAAGTTTCTGTAGCACCAGGCTTAACATTAGCTGCCCCATCATCACAATCATTACCTTGAGAACTTGAACAACCATCAGGAATACAGTCAAAAGTATCACAAGTTCCACTTATATCAGAACTCAAATAACTATCTGAATCTGTATCACAATAATAAGCATTAGTTGGACAAACATTCCCCTCATCTACACCACCAACACAATTATCATCAATACCATTACAAACATCTTCTTGTGAAGGATTAATTAGATTATTATTATCAACGCAATCAGCATTATCTAAAACATAACCATCAGGTGCACTACAAGCTAAAGTAATCTGGCTAGGATTACCAAAACTATCACCATCAGAATCAAGATAATAAGTAATTTCAACACCTTCATCAATAACACCATCACAATTATTATCTATCGTGTCACAAACTTCAGTTGCAGCAGGATTAATACTTGCATCTTCGTCATCACAATCCACATTATAATTATACCCATCACCATCACTATCACGCAACAAAAGCTCCCCAAAATAATATGCATTCACAGCACCACTCCAATAACTATCCCAAGTTCGGGTTTGATCAGTAGTAAGTTGTAAAGAAATAGGTGGTGTTGCAGTTGAAGCATCAATTGTTGTCCAAAGATATGACAAATCTGGAGATATCTGAGAATCACAAAGCCCTCCTGCAGCAACGTTAATAAAATCACAAGAATGACTATTAACAAAATTCATTACAAATCTTGGACTTTCTGAAAAATGACCAACATAAGTATAAACCTCCTTATTAAGTTCACATGTAACTGGACACCCACACTCAGTATACATCTCAGGATTTAGATTAGCAAGTAAACTACATGTACTATCATACGCAGTACTATAAACATTAACTCTTGCATTTGTAACAGGAGTCCCTGATTGATCAACCAAATCCCCCACAACATTATTCTCTACAATAGCAAAAATACTTGGAATAAACAGTAACAACAAAACCAATACAAAAGCTTTCTTATTCACTGTTCAACACCTTTTGCAATTCCATCACTTTCTGATTGTTTGCACATTTGTATAATTTTATTTTTCCGACCATCACAACTTCCACCAAAGAGTTCTCGAGGATATCCCTCATTATTCTCATTGTTGATGCTACAGGTATTTTTGCTTTTTCTGAGAGTTCTGTTAATGAAAAAACTTTTTCTTGGTCTTTTAAGAAAAAAAGGTAAAGTGAGATTCGCCTCATATCTACTAATCCTTTTAACAATTTGAGATTCATTACTTCTCAATTCACATCCAACCTTTATAAGCTTTTTCATTTTTGCCACATTCTTTTCAATTATTTATTTTATTTTCAAATATTGCAAATTACTTTTCATATCTGAAAAATAACTAAGGCGTCACCTCAACATTTTGTGACATCTCAACTTTGTAACCCTCTCCTGGCTTAATAATAAAATTGTCAGCACCACATTCACTCCCAGAGTCACAAGAGATTAAATTAAAATATGGGATTTCTGAATTTCTAGCTAACTTATGTACTCTAAAGACACCAGGCATATTATCCATCAAAGATTCTGCAGTATGTTGAGTACTTGAATATGGAACAGATATCCAATTCTCAGTATCCAAAATATTATCTGATTCTTGACCATACAAATTAATTGAAGTAGAACCTCTTAAGATCCCTCCAACAACTGTAACCTCAGAATCGGAGCCAACTTCAACACCATACCCTTGACCTGGCTGTAAGACAAAATCATCTTCTCCACAAGCATATCCTTTATCACACGAAGTTCTATCAAAAGTACCTGCACCTCTTTGCAATTGATTGATCCGATAAACATCAGGAACCATATCCATAAAAGATGATGCAGTATATGATACATCAAGTGCTAAACTAATCCAATTCTCTGTATCTCTAAGATTCCCTGTATCTGGAATACCATAAAGAACAAAAGTTTGTTTACCAAGAATCTCTGGAGTCAATTCTTCATAAATACCATTAACAGAAGAAACCCGATAATATCTTACAGGGTTACCAGCAAAATTATCATCAGTAAAGCTGACAACATCTTCTCTTGATACTACAATAGGTGATATTCCTTCACACACACTATTGGCACAATTATTACAATTTATCAACGACGAATCTTCAGAAAAGAAATTACAAGATTGTCCAGGATCCAAAGATTCTAAATTACAACTATCTACAAATCCATAAGGTGTCGTACCATATTGTACTGCATCAATTTGGTTCCAATCAAGATTATTCCCAAACCATATTGCACATCTTGATAAACAATTTCCTTGATAACATGCCTTATTTGGATCACAGTCTGAAGTACAAACATCTTCAATAACAGATCTTGTAATGTCACCAGATAATGCACTAGTATCCATAACATCAAGACTATAAGCATTTGAAGAATAATAAACATTGTAATCATTTACACCCTCAATTGGCAACCATTCAAGCTTTATTGAACTATCACTTACTTTATTTATTGTAAACTGTTCTGGTGCATTTGGAACACACTCCTCATTTTGTACACCATTACAATTATCGTCAATACCATTAAAACAAACTTCTGATAAACCTGGATTAACACCTGATTTTGTATCATCACAATCAGTAGAATCTTCAACATAACCATCAGGTACAATACATTCTTCAGCAATAACATCTAAATCACCAAAACCATCACCATCTGAATCTCTATAATAAATATTCTCAACACCTTCATCAACTTGATCATTACAATTATCATCAATCAAGTTACAAGTTTCTAAATTACCTGGTCTAACATTAGCAACCCCATCATCACAATCATCGCCTTGAGAACTTAAACAACCATCAGGGATACATTCAAAAGTATCACAAGTTCCGCTTATACTAGAACTCAAATAACTATCTGAATCTGTATCACAATAATAACTATTAGAAGGACAAACATCATTTTCATCTACCCCTCCAACACAATTATCATCAACATCATTACAAACATCATTTTGTGCTGGATTGATATTTACATTACTATCAACACAATCAGTATTATCTGAAACATAACCATCGGGTGGGCTACAAGCTAAACTAGTTACACTAGCATCACCATAACTATCATCATCAGAATCTAGATAATAAGTATTTTCAACTCCTTCATCAACTTGACCATCACAATTATCATCAATCAAGTTACAAGTTTCTGTAGCATCAGGATGAATCCCAGAAATTGTATCATCACAATCATTACTATTAGTAACATAAGGGTAAGGTGCTGAACACGCCTCAATAATAACTTCAACATTTCCAAAGCTATCTTGGTCAGCATCTTGGTAATAAGTATTCTTTACACCTTCATCAACTTGATCGTTACAATTGTCATCAATTGCATTACAAACTTCTGTAGCACCAGGTTTAACATTGGCTGTACCATCATCACAATCATCGCCTTGAGAACTTGAGCAACCATCAGGAATACATTCAAAAGTATCACAAGTTCCGCTTATACTAGAACTCAAATAACCATCAAAATCTGTATCACAATAATAAGCAGTAGAAGGACAAACATCACCTTCATCAATTCCAAGGGCACAATTATCATCAACATTATTACAAACCTCATTTTGTGCAGGATTTTTATTGGGATTACTATCATCACAATCAACACTATTATCAATATAGCCATCAGGCAAACTGCAAGCTAAAGTAGTTTCACCAGAGTCCCCATAAGTATCACTATCAGAATCCAGATAATAAGTATTCTTAACACCTTCATCAATAACACCATCACAATTATCATCAATCAAATTACAAGTTTCTGTAGTACCAGGCTTAACACTAGATTTTGTATCATCACAATCAGTGTAATCAGCAACAAAACCAGTCGGCACAGAACATTCTTCAGCAATAACACCTAAATTACCATAAGTATCACCATCCAAATCTTGATAATAGGTAGTCTCAACACCCTCATCAACTTGACCGTCACAATTATCATCAATCAAATTACAAGTTTCCAAAGCACCAGGTTTAACATTAGATAAACTATCATTACAATCATTACCCTGAGAACTTGAACAACCAACAGGAATACAGTCAAAAGTAATACAAGTTCCACTTACACCAGAACTCAAATAACTATCACTATCATCATCACAATAATAAGCAGTAATAGGACAAGTAGCAAATTCATCTATTCCATTAATACAATTATCATCAAGACCATTACAAATCTCATCCCTCGAAGGATTAACTAAATTATTATCATCAACACAATCAGTATTATCAGAAACATAACCCTCAGGCACACTACAAGCTAAACTAGTTTGACTAGCATCACCATAAGTATCACCATCAGAATCAAGATAATATGTATTTTTAACATTTTCATCAATAGCACCATCACAATTATCATCAATCAAATTACAAGTTTCTGTAGCACCAGGCCTAACAGCAGATTGTGTATCATCACAATCAGTATTATCTAAAACATAACCATCAGGTAAAGAACATTCTTCGGCAATAACACCAACATTACCATAAGTATCACCATCAGAATCTTGATAATATGTGTTCTCAACACCTTCATCAATTTGACCATTACAATTATCATCAACCAAATTACAAGTTTCTGTAGCACCAGGTTTAACATTAGCTGCCCCATCATCACAATCATTACCTTGAGAACTTGAACAACCATCAGGAATACAGTCAAAAGTATCACAACTACCACTAATACTAGAACTCAAATAACTATCACTATCTATATCACAATAATAAGCATTAGTTGGACAAACATTGCCCTCATCTACACCGGCAACACAATTATCATCAATACCATTACAAATATCTGCTGCATTAGGATTAACAGCATCATTATCATCAACACAATCAGTATTATCTAAGACATAACCATCAGGTGCACTACAAGCTAAAGTAAATTGGCTAGAGTCACCATAATTATCACTATCAGAATCAAGGTAATAAGTAGTCTTAACATTTTCATCAATAGCACCATCACAATTATTATCTACTGTATCACAAACTTCAGTTGCGGCAGGATTAATATTTGCATTAGTATCATCACAATCAATATTCTGATTATAACCATCACCATCAGAATCACTTAATAGAATTTCTCCAAAATCATACGCATTTACAGCACTATTCCAATAACTATTCCATAACTGATTTTGGTCTGTAGTAAATTGTAACGGTATTGGTGGTGTTGCAGTTGAACCATCAACACTTACCCACAAATTGGATGTAGTCGGATTTATTTCTGCATCACAAAGCTGACCCTCTAAAACATTAATAAATTCACAAGAGTAACTCTCTGTATAATACATCCTGTATCTTGGACTTTCTGAAAAATGACCAAGATAAGTATAAACATCATCACCAAGTTCACATGTAACTGGGCACCCACATGCAGTATACGCATCAGAATCTAAACCTGCAAGTAAACTACATGTACTATCATGTGCAGTACTATAAACATTAACTTTTGCATTAGTAACCTGATTTCCTGATTGATCAACCAAGTCACCAACTACATTGTTCTCAACAATAGCAGATATACTTGGAATTAATATTAACAATACAATCATAACAAAAATTTTCTTATTCATTTTTTAGTACCTCTCGCAAATTTATATTTTCAATTAAATGTTTATATACCATTATGGTGTTACCTCAATATTTTGTGACATTTCAATCCTATAACCTTCTCCAGGTTGGATTACAAAATCATTAGCACAATCATACCCAGAATCACAAGATATCATAGTAAAATATGGAACACTTGAACCTCTAACTAACTTATGTATTCTAAATACACCAGGCATATTATTCATCAAAGACCCTGCAGTATATTGTGTACTAGAATATGGAACAGAAATCCAATTCTCAGTATTTAAGATATTACCAATATTTCCACCATACAAATCAAGTGAAACAGAATTTTGAATCGCTTCTCCAACAACTGTAACTACCGAATCAACACCAACTTCAACACTATAACTTTTTCCTAATTGTAATACAAAGTCATCAGAACATTCATAACCATAATCACAAGAAATCAAATCAAAACTACTTTCACTACGTTCCAATTTATTTATCCTAAATATTCCAGGAATCAATCCCATAAAAGATGATGCAGTATATGATACATCAAGTGCTAAACCAATCCAATTCTCTGTATCTTTAAGATTCCCTGTATCTGGAACACCATAAAGTTCAAAAGTTTGTTTACCAAGAACAGTCTCACTTAATTCTTCATATATCCCATTAACAGCAGCAACCCTATAATACCTTACAGAATCTTCTACAAAATTATCATCAATAAAATTAACACTTTCTAACTCTTGGCCAGGGGATGGTTCTAAACCACCTGTACCTGGCGGTATATCTTCAACACTTTCTAACTCTTGACCAGGGGATGGATCTAAACCGCCTGTACCGGGTGGTATACCACCAACAACAACTTTTGTAATACCTTCAGCTAAAGCAGCAGGATCAATATTCTGTAAACTATAAGCATTTGAAGAAGAATAAACATAATAAGTATCAACATTTTCAACTGGCAACCAATTTAATTCAATTGAACTATCAGTTAACTTAGTTATTGTAAACTGTTCTGGTGCAGTTGGTCTACAAGGATAATCAGCATCACATAAATCTCCAACACCATCAGCATCACAATCATTTTGTTCAGGATTATTTACTAATGGACAATTATCCACATCACCACAAGACCCATCACTATCAATATCATTATTAAAATCTGCTGGACATACATCAGAATTATCTCCTACACCATCTTCATCAAGATCATACTGTTCATTAGAATCTAATGGGAATTTATCTATTTTATCATTCAAACCATCATTATCACTATCAGGATTAGTTGGATTAGTTCCTAATTGAATTTCTTCACTATCAGTCAAACCATCACTATCACTATCAGGATTAATTGGATTAGTACCATAAATATTAACTTCTTGGCCATCAGTTAAACCATCACTATCAGTATCAGCTATGGTTGGATTTGTACCATAAACATTAACTTCTTGATCATCATTCAAACCATCACTATCAGTATCAGGATTAGTTGGATCAGTGTTATAATTATATTCATCAAGATTAATTAAAGTATCATCATCAAAATCAGAAGGTGCATCTTGACTTAAATCACCAAAATGAGTTATTTCCCAAGAATCTGACAGACCATCATTATCACTATCAACTGGTCGATCATTATAATCATTAGGATCACTACCTTCTGCCACTTCATTACCATCATTAAAACCATCACCATCAGAATCTGGATTAGTTGGATTAGTTCCTAACTGAATTTCTTCACTATCAGTTAAACCATCACTATCAGTGTCAGCCAAAGTAGGATCAGTATAAGGAGGAATATTAATTTCATAACCATCATTTAAACCATCAGAATCTGAATCAGGATTATTAGGATTTGTACCTATCTGGGTTTCTTGGTCATCAGGCAAACCATCACTGTCAGTATCAAAAGACAAAGGATTAGTACCATAATCATTAACTTCTTCACCATCAGGTAAACCATCAAAATCAGTATCAGGATTAATGGGATTAGTACCATAAATGTTAATTTCTTGACCATCACTTAAACCATCACCATCACTATCAGAATTATTAGGATTAGTATCATAACTAGATTCTTCAAGATTAGTAAGACCATCAGAATCTAAATCCAAAGAAGCGTCACTTGGATCATTTGGATCAAGACCATAAGCATTTTCATAATCATCAGGCATACCATCAGAATCTGAATCAGTTGGATGTTGAGTCGGATCTGTTGAAAAACCATCATAAAAAGATTCTATTTTATCAGAATAACCATCACCATCAGTATCAGAAGACAATGGATTGGTACCATAAACATTAATTTCTTGGCCATCATCTAAACCATCATTATCACTATCTGGATGAATAGGGTTGGTGTTATAAGTGTTAATTTCTTGGCCATCAGGTAAACCATCATTATCACTATCAGGATGAATTGGATTAGTACCATAAATATTAACTTCTTGACCATCAGGTAAACCATCAAAATCGCTATCAGGATTAGTTGGATCAGTATTGTAAAGATTAATCTCATCAAAATCATTCAAACCATCACTGTCAGTATCAACCAAAGTAGGATCAGTATAAGGAGGAATATTAATTTCAAAACCATCAATTAAACCATCACCATCAGAATCAGGATTAGTTGGATTAGTATTATAATTATTAATTTCTTGGTAATCATTCAAACCATCATTATCGCTATCAATATCATTAGGATTAGTGTTATAATTATATTCATCAAGATTAGTTAAAGTATCACCATCAAAATCAGAAGGTGCATCTTGACTTAAATCACCAAAATGGATCATTTCCCAAGAATCTGACATACCATCATTATCACTATCAACTGGAGAATCATTAATATCATTAGGATTACTTCCTTCTACCACTTCATTACCATCATTAAAACCATCACCGTCAGAATCTGGATTAGTTGGATTAGTTCCTAACTGAATTTCTTCACTATCAGTTAAACCATCACTATCAGTGTCAGCCAAAGTAGGATCAGTATAAGGAGGAATATTAA
>CAZHRT010000019.1:22561-27665 GCA_964534665.1 uncultured Methanosarcinales archaeon
AACCATCAAAATCGCTATCAGGATTAGTTGGATCAGTATTGTAAAGATTAATCTCTAAAGAATCAGACAAACCATCACTATCGGTGTCAGAATTAAGTGGATTAGTATATGGTGGAGAATTAACTTCAAAACCATCATTCAAACCATCAGAATCAGTGTCAGGATTAAGTGGATTAGAACCAATTTCTGTTTCAACATCATCACTTAAACCATCGTTATCATCATCAGGATCAATAAAATCAGGAATTCCATCACCATCAGTATCAGGACCAATCAAAATACTTCTTTCATTAGATATTGTAGAATATTCATTAACATCAAAAGCAGATATTTGATAAGAATATTCTCCAAAAGTTAACCCTTCTGTTGCACTTTTACCTTGATTAACAACAAGCTCCCATTTATTTTCTTTACCATCATATTTTCCAAGATTACCAGCATACTGTTGAGAAATTTCTTCTGCTGTTAAAGCCCTTTCCCAAACATCAACTTCACCAATTAAACCATTAAAATGTGGGTGATTAGGTCCACCAGTGATTTTATATTGTCCAATATACATAGGTAAACCATCATCAATAAGAATATTCTGACCAACTATTGAATAATCTGCAACAATCTCACCATCAAAATATAACCTTACATAATCACCATCTTTTATACTTACAGCTGCAAAATGCCAATTATCATCCGCAATCTGCACAGGTTGTATATTAGGAAATCCTAGATTAGCACCATTATATGCTGAAAAACCCATGCTATCAACATTAACATTAAAACTCTTAATATGAAAAGGAGCAATATTAGCATCATTTTTAGATATTAATGGTCCACCAATACTTGCCTTAAACCAGGCTGCATAAGTTAATTCAGTTGAGGAGACTAATGAAACAGAATGTAAGATTCTAACACTATCATCAACACCATCAAACTCTAAAGCTCTAGTATTCCAAACATCTACATAATTAGGATTTCCAATTATAGCTCCATCATTTCCTGCTCCAGATATATCATTAGTATTACCTTCAAAATTCCATGATCCCACTAACCCATCAGAAATAACTTCTGGATTTGTAACACCATATTTTCCTAAATTACCAACATACTGTTGATAAACTTCTTCTTCTGTTAAAGCCTTCTTCCAAATCCTTGGTTCATCTATTAAACCATTAAAATAAAGTTCTGAACCAGCAATCTCTCTTGCTCCAATAGTAACATCAGTAGTATCAAATACTGCGATATCTGTTATAGTATCTGTTGAAGTTCCTTCTAATATTCCATCAACATAAATTCTTGCTTTACCATCTCCTCCTTCACTATTTGTACCAAGCACAGTGGCAGTAACATAATGCCATTCATTATCTGTTAAATCAGATGTAGCACTTACAACAACAAAATCATTTTCTGCTACCCAATTCGCATTAAAGAAATAAATTTGAGGTACTCCATCTAGTAATCTAAGTAAAAAGTCTCTACCACCTGTTACAAACCCACCAAGATCTTTATTTATAATTGCTCCACTTCCACTAGTTTTAACCCATGCTGACAAAGTTGTTCCTGTTCCAGAAGTGTCTAAAGAATTTGAATAAGGTACTTTAACATAATCATTAATACCATCAAAACTTAAAGCATTTCCATATTTCCCGTCAGCAAAAGTAGCACCAATATTTGTTCCATCATTCCCATATAAACTATTATCAAAAAGATCATCATCAAAACCCATCATCAAAACCAAACTATCATCATAATAAGGATAATTATTCCCATTCCAATTATAAATAACAGAATCTAAATTATCTTCTTCTATATTTGCTTTAATCTCTAAAGAATCAACACTAGAATATATTGCAGTTTCTTCAACTGGAGAAATTACTTCTACTATTGGTGCAGTTGAGTCTAAAATAAATTCACAACATATTTTAGTTGTATAAGCATTACAGTCCCCTGCATGCACATTAATATAAGGTGCAGTTGAATCATTAATAGAAATCAAACATTCATCAACACCACAATCACTTGAAATATAACAACCATTTACACTTGGTGAACTTAAACAAACATCATTTACATATTCAACACTATCTCCTGCATGCTGATTAGATGGTGTTTGTGAAACAGCACCAGACATTGAAATCAAAGAAGTTTCTCCATCAAGACAACCATCTCTAATAGAAACACTTAATTCAGGAAGATCACAACATAAATCATATAAAGTGTTTGGTTGACCTATAGAACTTAAATGTGAATTAGTTAAACCATACAAAGAAAGAACCCCTGTATTACTACAAGTTTCAGTATCAACAATTGAACACTGCGCAGAATAAACTAACATAGTATTAGCTACTAAAAACAAAGCCAATGCTAAAATTATTGTTATGCGTTGTTTCTTCTTCATTCTTTAACTATCACTCTTGTATTCCATTCTTTCAAGTAATTTTGATGTTCCTCATCTTGCGGATAATTCTCAACAGACGTATCATATGGATAAGCAGTCATTCCTGTAAATGGTAACTGTCCAGGTTCCTCATTTGAATTATCCTGTGATTTATCTACCTTAAACCAGGTTTTTGATGAGAAAATTACTGTTCTTTTCAAATCATCTACAAATTCAACATCACTAAATTTAAGATCAACAGTATCACCTTTTCTCATAACAACAAACATGTCATCTTGTTCTTCTAATAAAGGTAAAACATCCCCAAACTTAGTGTAAGCTCCATAGTAAGGAATATTACTTAACTCGATAACATCGTCCTGAGCAATCATCCTTGAATTTAAATTTTGTTCAATGAAACTAAGCCCACCATCATATTCAAGTTCAGCATAATTTGGTAATACTTCAGTAATTGTGTATGGAACTGGATCTGATTCATCATATCTTATCCTATCAATTACTGTTTCTGACAACGGATGATACTTTCCAGTATGTAACCTAATTGTATGATCATTTGTCAAAAAGATTTCTCCAAGTTCTATTGTGATTGACTTAAAGTCTGCTGTACTGTACGGCCATCCAAGAACTTTTTGCCATTTTCCTTCGCTGTTAATAACTTCTATGTAAGGATATACATTTCCTTCAAATGGATGATTAATCTGTTCTTCTTTAGAACTCATATAAGTCCAAAGGTCCAAGATTAACTTAGCATTTTCATTTCCTTCAATATCATCCAAATAAATGTCATAATAATCATCCTCATATAAATTAACTTCAGGTCCTTTATTATCAACATCTAACATTAAACTAGTTACATCTGTACCATACATATCAATTACTTTTACTGGTTGTTTAATGTCTGAAACAGTGTATATTTTGTATTCATATGGCTTTCCAACAGCACTCCTAACTCCAGTATGCACTATCTCAATGTCTTTAGGATGATCAATCAATAAAAGCTTGGCATCATCAACATATGCAATCTCATCCATTGGTTCTCTAATCTTAAACACATATTCATTATCAGCATTAGGCTTAACAGGAACAATCATGTTTGACCTATCATAATGTTTAGCAAACTTGTCATCATACAATCCTAAAACACCACTAGATATATCAGTTGCATATTTGAATTCTTCACCGTCTTGATAGAAAAGTAATGGACATGAAGAACTATAAGCTAATGATGTTTGACGTGAAACTGAATCACCTGCAATATTAGTACAGGTTATTATGTAAGTATATGTTCCTTCTGAACTCTTAGTTACTCTTTGACTTCCTGAAATTGCCTTAGTTCCAGACCAAGCACCTGATGCAGTACAAGTATTAGCATTTGTTGAAGACCAAGTTAAAGTAGCCTCATCTCCAACCCAAAGATCATTAAGTGGAATTTGATAAGGAGATGCAATAAGACTAGCTGTTGGTGCTGGAACTACAGCAGTAGTTGCAGTTACACTAACAGTATCAGAAACAGAAATAGAACTACCAGCATTAGTACAAGTCACAGTATATGAATTAGTTCCTGCAGGATTAATTTTTTCATTATCAGATCCAGACGTACTAGTTCCAGACATCCATGATTTTGTACATGAATCAGCATTTGTTGATGTCCAGGTTAATGTAAACCATTCGTTAGTATCAACTACACCAGGTCCACTAAGACTAACAGTTGGTGGTTTTTCCAGATTATAAATATCCTCTATTTCAGATTGAGATAATTGCCTATCATAAATACGAAGATTATCAAAAAAAGCATCTAATTGACCATATGGAACACCATTATTATTTGTTACACCAACCCAAAAATTTTGTCCATTTGCAGTTAAAGAGCCACTATTTCCATGAAAACCCTCAATAAACAAATCTCTAACAGGTAGACCATCAACATAAGCGTGAATATTATACAATCCCCCACCAATATCTTCAACAGTAGTAGTAAACATTTGCCACTGATTTAATTTTACTGTTCCAGGGGGATCTAAAGCACTTATCTTTATAGTATCACCAGAACTCCCCTGACCCCATCTAAAATTAATATCATCTGAACACCAGTAACCAAAATATGGTCCCTGACGCACACCAATTAATTGATCTCTTCCACCTTCACAAAACTGTTTAAAATTAAACCAAGCACTCATTGTTTTAATTTGACCATTTGATACTAATCCTGTATCAAAATAATTTGGATCAACTGGACTTCCAGAATAACCATTATAATTAAATTCAACATAACCATCAGGGTTCCAATTAACTGCTCCCTGTGTTACCCCATCCATACCATTACCTGAAATATCTACAGCCATATTAGCAGTATTAAAGTCATAATGTAATAAAAGACCCTCTGGATTAGGAATATATTCAGCAATAGCTTTTGTCCCTGTTGCTGTATTAACACGTAATTTTGAAGCAGTTGAATCTGTAGTCTCAACTAAAGCAACATTATAAATAACACCATTAGCCATTACCTTCAAGCCAAGATCACTTTCTCCATCACAAGCTATCTTATGAGGTTCTCCATCATAATTAACCCTAAGCCCACAATCTTCAAGAGCATAGACACTAGTTAAAACTATTAATACAAAAAATAAAATAAAACCCTGCCTCATTTTCATCTTGGACCAGGTACCTCTATCCAGATTGCTCCTTCTTCAGTTGGCATGGGACTACCTTGTT
>CAZHRT010000020.1:0-5675 GCA_964534665.1 uncultured Methanosarcinales archaeon
TGCTGGTAGAAATAAAGATCCATGTTCTAAAGAATATTCTCTAAATTATTGTCCAATAGCATATGGGACCTTACCATTAGCCATAACAGCACATGTTTCTTGTCTAAGTTTTGCAATAGCATCTAGTTTAACTATCATACCGCCTGTCCCTACTTTACCCCTACCTTTATCAGACATAGGAAATCTTCTAACTGTTTTTGAAAGTTCTTCAACAACCCCAATTCTTTGCGCATAGCCATAATTTTCAGGATTTAAAGCTGCTTTTTTGGGATCTACATTCCATAAACCATCCACATCAGTAAGAATAAAATGAAAATCAGCTCCGATTAGATTTGTTACAACAGCTGCAAGCTCATCATTATTTCCAAAAGAATCTGACCCTGCTAATAAATCATCTTCATTTATGAAAGGAACATTACCATATTGAAGTTGATGTGAAATAATATTTCTAACCCTATCACCTAAATCTAAAGCACCTGAAAGATTCCTTTGAATAGCTGCAAGTGTTCTAGCATATAGCCTTTGTCTCAATACCCTTACTTGACCTTCCATTTCCTGTCTAGCTTCATCACTTGCCATAAACTCTTGTAATTTATTTCTTGATATCCTAGTACGATCACCCATAAATTCCATAAGCCCTCTTTTAGTTATGCCTAAATCATCTGGTGAATGCCTCAATAATATTTCCCCTATGTCCCTAGTCATCCTACTTACAACTTCTCTAGTATATGACCCTACACCTAAGTCCCTTTTTGTAAGACCCATAGGTACTAAATGAGTGCCCTTAAAATGATCCTGCCAAGTGTTATATAGATGATTCATACCTTGTGCTAGAATTCTTCCTCTTTCAGGTACTCTTTTTTCTCGTGAAAGTTCATCAAAATAATTTGCAGGCCGTTCTTCTCTTGCTAATTGAAGACCTTTAGAACCAGAAACAACTAAAACAACTTCTTTACCTTGTCCAAGAAGATATTTTACATCTTCATGAATAGTATCAATTATATGTGTATCAACTTCTCTTTCATCGGTTAAAGAAACACTTGTACCTACTTTTATTACAATTCGCTTTGAATTGTCTACAATTTCTTTAATAGTTGCTGAATAATCAGTTGTCAAAAATAATCACCATATTAGTTAGGTAGCGAGAAATATATTTAAATCTTAGCATTGTATTCACTAAGAAGTGCTAAAAAGGCGCGTTTTATAAAAAATCTCCTGGTGAAGTAATCCTATCTGCATAATCAGTTGTAACATCCCTAAATAAAGCATCCGTGATTCCTTTATAGCAAGTAGGAACAGAAACTGCAAATTGTAATGGACTAGCTAGAACATCTCTATGACCCATTTCAGCATTCCTTTTTAGAACACATTCTGCTTCAAGATTACCCCTAACATAAAAAGATATTTCTGAACCAATTATCGGAAGTTTTACTCCAGGTGCTTTTCCTGAATAAAAGTCAAGCAATTGAAAAAAACCATCAGAAGTTAAAAATTCCCTATCATTAACATTACCCTTAAATGTATCCTCTAGATATCCAACATTATTTAAAGATAAATGTGAATTAGTTGTTCTAGAAAAAGCTTCTAAATTAAACATAAGCCCATATGAAGATGGATCTTCACCATATCTTCTTGAAAATCCTTTGAATGCAGCAGAGTATTGATCAGCGTTTAATCCTGGATCTTTATGTTCAGTTGCGAGTGTTTCATTAGCCATTAATACTTCCAAAAGAGTTGCAGATCTTAATTGAACCACAAGAGATCTAAGTCTTAGAGCTAAATCATCAAAAACTGCTTGTTTTGAACTAATAAAAGCATCTTTAATTCTAACTATTTCATCTGATGTAGCACCATGATTTTCTCTAAGATAATCTTCCCTTTCCATGTACCAATCATGCCTAGAATCAGCTCCCTCAACAGGATTTGCAGCATCCCAAGCAGCTGTTGCAGCAGTATATTTTCTTTGTAAAGAAAAATCCCTATCTAATAATCTTTGTACTTCTTCAGGAGAAAATGCTGCAATAAAAATTTCGGATTTTACTAAATCTGCATTAGTTCTTTCAAGTTCAGATGAAGATTCATCATCACCATCATCTACTTCTTCCCATGCGCGATTGTCTCTACTCATAACTGAAAAAAATAGAAATTGATTTATAAAGCTTTATAGAAAATAAAAAATTAAGCTTTAACAGTTTCAATCTTATTAACACAATTCTCAATTTTGTCTTCTTTTAAAGCGTTAACAATTTGATTAGCTGCGTCAACTGCAACATTAACTTGTGCTTCTTTTGTTGAAGCGCCAAGATGTGGTGTACAAATAACATTATCAGATGCTATAAGTGATTGGCATACAGGTGGTTCCTGAGTCCAAACATCAATTGCTGCTGCTGCAACTTTACCATTAAGTAAAGATTGTTCTAAATCCAATTCATTAATAACTCCACCACGAGCAACATTTAATATCCTAACACCATCTTTCATCATATCAAATTGTTCTTTTGAAACCATATTTTCTGTTTTGGGTGTTAATGGAACATGCACAGTAATAAAATCAGACGTTTTGATGAGTTCGTCAAATTCAACTTTTTTTACACCAATCTCTTCTGCTTGATCAGCTGTAATAAATGGATCTGAACCAATTACAGTCATTTCCAAAGCAATAGCAACTTTTGCGATTTTCTTACCAATGTTTCCTAAACCTACAATACCTAAAGTTTTGTCTTTAAGTTCTGTTGCTTTGAATTTCTTTCTGTCCCAAACACCACTTTTTAATTCAGTGTGTGCATGAATGATATGTTTAGCAAGAAGCATTAACATTGTTATTGTGTGTTCTGCTGCTGCATTAGTATTTCCAAAAGGAGTATTTTCAACAATAATTCCTTTTTCTGCTGCATATGCTGAATCAATATTATCATATCCAACGCCTGCTCTTACTACAACTTTAAGATTTGTTGCTGCATCAAGAACTTCTTTTGTGATTTTTATGCCAGACCTTACAATCATAGCATCTACATCTGAACAAGTTTGAATTAATTCTTCTTCTGTAATTCCAGGTTTATTTTCAACAACAAAACCTGCTTGTTCTAATATCTCAGTTGCTTTTTGATTAACTTTATCAGGGATTAATATTTTCATTTTTGACTAACCTCCAAGTTATAATTATCAAAAATTAAAGCTACAAACGTAGCACAGCTAAGTGAGTTTGTTTTCATTTTGCATCACCATTAAAATATTTTTCAAGTTCTTGTGTAAGTTCTTTTAGTTCATCAAGTGTCATATCGCCCATGTGAGCTATTCTAAATGTTGTAGGTTTTCCTTGTTCTTCAAGACTTTTATTTAGTTTACCGTAACCACTGTCAATGCTAAAACCTTTAGACATTATCTTTTTTTTTATTTCTAGCATATCAAAACCTTTTGTGTTAGATATGCAAGTTACAGTATCTGAAAGCCGTTGTGCAAAAAGTTCAAAACCTTGTTCTTTTGCCCAATTCCTTACATACTCTGCCATCTCTTTATGCCTATTGAAACGATTTTCTAAACCTTCTACATTTATCCTTTCCAGTTGTTTCTTTAAAGCGTAAAGATGAGATATTGGTGAAGTATATGTTGTCTGATCTTTATCATACATCTTCTTTAACTGTAAGATATCAAAATAATAGCCTTTAGCTTCAACAGTCTCTGCTTTATCATAACATCTTTGACTTACAGATGCAAATGCTATGCCTGCTGGAAGTGCTAATGCTTTTTGACTTGAAGCAAGACAAAAATCAATACCTAATCTATCAACGTCAATCTTTACGCCACCTAATGATGAAACTGCGTCAACTATCCATAAGACATCAGGATGTTTTTTCATAACTTCTGAAATTGCTTCTAAATCTGACATTACACCAGTTGAAGTTTCATTATGAACCATACAAAATGCTTCATATTGATTATCTGAAAGTGCTTTATCAACATCTTCAGCTTTTATTGCTTGGCCCCAATCATAATCAATCTTTGTTACTTCTCTACCACACCAACCAGAAAGCTTAGCCCATTTACCAGAGAATGAACCATTAACTGCGTGCAAAACATTATTTTTTACACAACATCTTATTGCAGATTCCCAAAATCCTGATCCAGTGGACGCTGATATCAAAACATCATTTTGTGTACCAAAAATTTGCTTTAAACCAGACTTAAGACTTGCGAAAAGATCTTTAAACTCTTGTGTACGATGCCCTATCTGGGGAGTTCCCATTGCATCTAATATTTCTTTTCTAACTTCTGTTGGGCCTGGAATAAAAAGTTTAGCCATTTATATCACCTATTCAAATTTATATGTTACTAACCCAGAATATACCTTTGGATAAAAATAGGTTGCTTTCTGAGGCATAACATTACCTTCTTGTGCTGTAAGGAAAACCTCTCTTATTAATGGAGGATTTACAAATAATATCAATTGAATATCTTCTTCTTTTTCTTTAGAAATTGCTTCTTTATTACCTTTAATAAAATCAATATGTTCGCGATTGGTTTGTTCTTCTTCTGAGATGTTTAATACGTGTTCAATAATAATTTTGTGAAGAATGTTTACATCAAGCTTTTTGTATACATCTGATTTACCTGTGAAAAAGTTATCTAAACATTCTTTATTTTTTAAAGTTAAGAAATAAGATTTTTTATTAATATTATCATGAAAACCAAAAACATGGTTCTTAAGATTTGTTTCTTCGTCTAATAAGATTTTTGTTGATGAAACCTTTTTGACAAGTTGGTTGATATCATCAATAGTTTCAATCTCAAAGAATTCTCCAAGTTTTGTTAAGCTATTGCTGATATCTAGATTTTCTAAACCAAAAATAACACGATTAGTTGGAAGGATAACTGTGCCTTCATTAAATGAATTGATAAAACACATAAGACCATATTCTGAACCAGGAATGCCTGTTGCCTTTACTCTTACCTCAGAAGTGTACCTGTGATGACCATCAGCGACAATACATTGTTTATCCAGCATTTGATCAACAATCTTTTGAATTGTTGTAGTATTATTAATTTTCCAAAGTTTATGAATGATATTATTTTCTTGAAATTGAAAATAAGGTTCTTCACCATTTATTTTTGATCTGATTAGATTATCAATCTCTTTAGGTTCATCATCATATAACAAGAAAGGTACACCAAAGTTTGCTTTTGTTTCTGTAATTAAAGATATTCTATCTTGAAGGTCTTTTTCAAGGATCTTTTCATGTGGCAAAACACCTTTACCAAACTCTTCAAGCTTTATCAATGACATAAAACCTGTCCTTGTGAATTCTTGGTTTTTTGCTTGGTAAGTTTGTGAGTAAACATAAATTGCTTCTTTGTCATCTTGTGTTAGTATGCCTTCTTCTTGCCATTTATCTAACAATTCTTTTGATTTTACATAGGATTCAGGTTTGATTAACTTAACAAAAGAGTATTGATTTCTTTGTAACTCTTCTTTACTCTGCTCTGAGATTACATCATTTGGCGGCGTAATAACTGAAGAGAAGTCTTTTATCTTATCTTTATTATAAATTAAGCCCTTCAAAGGCTTTATCCCCACCATTCTTAAATTAGATTTGTGCTGATTTTTAAAGTTTTTGTTGTTATAGACACTATTAGAATATGGATTTAGGTTAGAAAAAAATGGCTGGGAAGCTAGAAAA
>CAZHRT010000020.1:5775-26749 GCA_964534665.1 uncultured Methanosarcinales archaeon
GGCTGGGAAGCTAGAAAAGGGGCTGGCCAGTCATCTCTTTTGGCATTTTTATGTTTAGGAGTTTTAATACAGTCGGAGCAATGTCTTTTAAACCCTTATTTGGTTTTAAAATATGCTTTTCTTTTGAAACTAGGATGCAAGGAACAGGATTAATAGTATGAGATGTACGCCATTTTAGTGTTTGATCTTCAACATTTCCATGATCTGCAAAGATAATTGAGTTATAATCATGCTCTAAAGCTATTGGAATAATTTCTTTTAAACAATTGTCAACTGTTTTTACTGCTTCATGGCATGCTTTCTTTATTCCAGTATGGCCAACCATGTCACCATTTACTAGATTAACAACAATTAAAGAATATTTATCACTTGATATTTCTTTGATTAAGCGATTCTTTATTTTAAGAGCAGACATTTCAGGTTTAAGGTCATAAGTTCTAACATGTGGTGAATGTATTAATATACGGTCTTCTTTTTTGTAAGGATTATCCTCTTGTGAGTTGAAAAAAAACGTTACATGTGCGTATTTTTCTGTCTCTGAAATTCTAAGTTGTTTTAATCCAGCTTTGCTTATAACTTCTCCTAAATTGTTTTTTACATTTAATTCTTTGAATGCAACCCCTGCATTCAGGGGTTCATAAAATTGAGTCATTGCAACAAAAGTAATGTCTAAAGGATTACGTTTCCATCCTTGGAAATTCCTTTCAACCATAGCTTTTGTTAATTGTCTTGTACGATCTGTTCTAAAATTGTAGAAAATAACTGAGTCTTTTGGTTTTATTCCTTTGTAATCTTTATGTTTCTTTGGAATAATAAATTCGTCTGTTTCTTGATTTTTGTAAGATTTATTTAATGCTACAATTGGGTCTTTAAATGAACTAGCTTTTGCATTTACAATACAATCATAAGCTTTTTTTGTTCTTGCCCAACGCTTATCACGATCCATAGCATAAAACCTTCCAGAGATAGTTGAGATTTTTCCTTCCTTAAACTGTTTAATTTTCTGAATAAGTTTTTTTACATGTTTTACAGCGTTATGAACAGGCGCGTCTCTACCGTCAGTGATTACATGAACATTTACTTTATGTAGATTATTATTTTCACACAATTTTAATAAAGCGTACAAATGATTTTCATCGCCATGAACACCTTCTGACTGGAGTAAACCAATTATGTGCATAGTAGAATTATTTTTCTTACAATTCCTTACAGCTTTTAAAAAAACAGGATTTTTGAAGAATTCTTTTGTCTTAATGCTTTTATCAATTCTAGGAAGTGATTGAAAAATAAGTCTACCAGAACCAATAGCCATATGACCTACTTCAGAATTACCTTGATAACCTTTTGGTAAGCCAACAGCATTGCCTGAAGCGTTTAATAAAGTATGAGGATAATTTTTCATCAAATAATTTGTATAAGGCGGATTCACTTCATTAATTGCATTCTGATTTCTTGAAAGTCTGTAACCCCATCCATCTCTGATAATTAGTAATACTTTTTTCATTAAATTTATTCTTGACTAGAGTGCTTAATAAATTTTCTGTTTTTAGTTACATTTATATATTTGTATAACTCTAAAAATAGCATGAAATTAGGACAAATGATTAAAGCTGTAAGTCCTATACTGATTAAACCACATAAAAGTTCTCTAACAGTTGGTTTATCAGACAGGTTCTTTTTGTTTACATTAATCAATAAAGCAATTAGAACAATTGAAGAAGATCCTCATTTGAATTTTATTAGTTTGCTAAAAAGTTATAAAATTCTTGGAAGGATATTGTATGGGACGGTTCATGGATTTTATAGAGATAGAAATAAAGCTTATTTTAAACATTTCTTTAAGGATAAGGAATTATGGAAGATTGTTAAGGAAGAACTTGAATGGGTCACATCTGAATATAAGAATTCTGGAGATATTAAACTAACTATTACAAAAAGAGGAGTAATGGTATTTGACAATTACCAAAAAAATAGTTTTAATGTTTTGTTGTTAACTGTGCATAGTGGAACATGGGTTCCAAAAGAGATTCAGAAAAAAATGTATCCTCTACCTAAGAAAAGATATATGTATGAAGATGTTGAGACTCATAAGATATATAGTCGTATTGTGATGGAAAAAGGGGGAATTTGGATTGATAACAAGCAATCTAGGTTTGCTTGTGACTTTAACAGAAATATCACTAAGTGTATTTATCAAGAAGGTCAAGAATGGTGGATTAAAAACCTATGGAAAGAACCTTTGCTTAAATCTGAGATTGATGATATAAAAAAAAGTTATCAACAGTTTTATTTTACATTAGCAAAATTAGTTGAAACTTATAGATTTAACATAATCTTTGATGGACATTCTATGTGGAACTTACCAGACAGGCCACCACTTAGTTTTGGAACAAGGCACATCCATAAGTTTTACATGCCAATTGTTAAGAGTATGCATAGAAAATTAATTGGTATGGGATATTCAGCAGCTTTTAACAAACCTTACAAAGGAGGCTACATTTTAAAATGGCTTAGTAAAATGTTTCCTGATTTATTTATCTTCTCGATGGAAACAAACAAGTGTATGTACATGACACCTAATCATAAAACACCTTTAGTTAGAAAGATTAGAAAATTGTCACAAGATTTAACTAAAATATTTGATATTGATATAGAAGAAGGACTTGAACATAGAAATTAAGGGTTTCTAAAGTTTTTACCTGCATATTTTACATTAATTTCTTCTTCGATTCTTAGCAATTGATTGTATTTTGCTAATCTTTCTGAACGACATGGTGCACCGGATTTAATCTGGCCTGTTCTTAAGCCAACAACCAAATCTGCAATAAAAGAATCTTCTGTTTCTCCGCTTCTATGAGATACCATAACACCCCAACCAGCACTTTTTGAAAGCTGACATGCTTGTATAGATTCAGTTACAGTTCCAATCTGGTTAACTTTTAGAAGAAGGGCATTTACTGCCTTTTTTTCTATCCCAATAGATATTCTTTTGGGGTTTGTAACTAACAAATCATCGCCAACAATTTGTACTTTGTTTCCAACTTTTTTTGTTAGCTTAGCATATGAATCCCAATCATCTTGGTCAAAAGGATCTTCAATTGTAGCAATAGGATAATCTTTGATAAATTCTTTGTAAAGTTCAATTAATTCTTCTCCAGTTTTAAATTGAGGTTTTTTACCTTTAAAATTTAAGTTGTACTTGCCTTTCTTGTAGAATTCTGAAGCTGCAACATCCATACCAATTTTAATCTTACCTTTGTAACCTGCTTTGTCTATTGCTTTTTCTAAAAGGTTTAATCCTTCTTTATTATCCTGAATATTAGGTGCAAAACCGCCTTCATCTCCAACTGCATCTTCACCATATTTCTTTTTAATTATTGATTTTAATGTATGATATGTTTCTGCGCCCATTTGCATTGCTTGCTTAAATGAATTTGCACCAACAGGTAAAAGCATAAACTCTTGCATTGCTAAAGCATTTCCTGCATGTTTTCCACCATTAATTACATTAAAACATGGAACAGGCATGATTAATTTCTTATTTTTTGAAATGTTTGCAATATGTTTGTATAAAGGTAATTTGTTAGCTGCTGCACCTGCTTTACATACAGCAATTGAAACTGCAAGTATTGCGTTTGCTCCTAAACGGCTTTTTGCTCCTGTACCATCAAGTTTACGCATTTCATTATCAATCCATTCTTGTTGTTTGCAATTCATGCCTACAACACGTTCTGAAATAAAGTTATTCACGTTTCTAACAGCCTTTAGAACACCCTTACCACCATATCTTTTACCACCATCTCTTAGTTCTAGTGCTTCATGAATACCAGTAGAAGCGCCAGAAGGAACTGCAGCCCTAAATAAACCTTGTTTTGTTTTTAGATCAACTTCAACAGTAGGGTTCCCTCTACTATCTAGAATTTCTCGTGCTTTTATTGACTTTATCTTTGACATTATTCTTCTGTTTGTAAACATTCAACAGCTATAAGGTTTAAAGTTTGGTTTTGCACATAGATAGGAACTGGTTCACAAGTAATTGCTTGTTGAAATAGTTGAGTTACTGTTTGTGTATAACCATATTGTGCACCTTGTTCAAATATATCTAACTGTTTTTCTTGTTGACTTTTTTGATAGTTATTTAAAAAAATAAAAGAAAGTGCCAATGCTAAAAGAATGGCCAAAATTATTGTTGTGTGTTGTTTCTTTTTCATTTTAGATACATGCAGCAACACTACAATTCCATTGTCCTTTATTCGTAGGTCCACATGCCCAACAATCACCATTAGGACTCTTCATAATTAAATTTGCCCCTGCTGTGTTGATAGCTACTTTACCGCCTCTTGTAAAGGTTACTCTATCTTCTTTTGCCACAGCATCACTGATATGTAATTTATTATTGGCATTTTTAAGAGAACCATCATATTCTAATGCTAAAGAAGTAAATCCGCCTTCTTTAAATTGAATCTTTGTTCTTCCGGAAGGATTAATTGATTCAGTATCTAACCATATATCAGTACCATCTTCTAAACCTACAACAGTATTAACATCACGAATATGTAATGTTGCTTTAGGATTACTTGTTCCAATACCAACATTTCCGCCTCTTTTGACAAAAATTGCTGGTTTATTAGTATCACCAGTTAAAAACTCTATCCCATTATTATCTGAACTACCAATTGTAACTAAGTCACTACCGATAATAACATTGTCTCCAGAGATATATGTATCACCTTTTAAGTGAGTGATTTCGTTGAATTGAACAGGAGAGTGGAAATCAATCTTATCGCCACCATCATTCATTCTAACATCACTCATGATAAAGTCTCCATGTGCAAATATGTTTCCTGTTGATTCTATATCTCCACCAACATTCAAATTTCCAGGTGTTTTCAATAAACCACTGTCTTCCCGATAAAGATAAGTATCAAGAGGACCAATGCCTCCACCAAATCCTATACCCATATATGTTCCAGGTGTCTGTCCAATGTATACGCCATGCTGGCCTGTTGCGTCCTGCCCCACAGCTTTAACAATTAATGCCTTGCCATTTGTAGTAACAAAAGTATCATCGGTTGCTAAACCATTATCAAAAGCCCTATATAAATTAACATCTTCCCCAAAAGCAATTCCGTCTGCTGCAGTAGTTCCTGAAACCAAAGATAATCTAGCTGGCGTTGTTGGCGTCCCAATTCCTACATGGCCATCTCCATCAAGCCTCATTCTTTCTGTGTTACGTGTACCAAAAATAAGGGGATCTCCATAATGCCACAACCCACCACTATTGTCTGGATTTGTAACGAAATCTATAGGATTGATACCAACAGATTCAATTCTTATAGCAGCTTTGTTCCCTTGGCTCACTTGTACATGAAGATTTTCAGCAGGATCAGATCTACCAATCCCAACATTTCCATTTAATATAATAACTTCATCATGGGCTGTTACCTTTTGATTGAAATCTACTTTGTCACCTACTACTAAATTTCCTAGAATATTAAGATTGCCAATTCCTTCAATATCTCCATGAGCTGTTATTTTTTGGTTGAAGTCGGAGGTATCTCCTACTACCAAGCGTCCTAATAGAGAAACATCACCATCTTCAAAATATATATCACCATCAGATGTAGCTTTCCAATCCACACAGAATTCTTTATATGTATTACATGCGCTGTCTAGATTTTGTTCAAGACATAACGGTTTTATTTCAGCGCATCCTGATTCATCTAAACTTGTTAAAGCAAAAGCCATATTTATGACTAATAAACTAATTAATATTGTTATTATTTTCTTCATTTTTTATCACCTACATTCTCCGTTTGAACATTCTGTACAAATACTACTTAAATACCAATTTCCATTTGAAAATTCTTCAACATAACATGTTGCACCTGATGTATCACAAGATGAACTACATCTCTTAGAAGATAAACATTCAGCTGTGTCACCTGTTGTTGTACATAATCCTACATTACAAGTTTCACTTGAAAAGAATCCTATTCCGCCTAAACATTGCTCGATTACATCTCCATTACATCTATATTCATCAGCAACACAATTTGATTCAAGGACACATTCGCCCCTTACATCACAAACTTGTCCTGCATCACATTGATTGTCTGAACATCCTTGTTCAACACATACACCATCATATAAATAATTAGCACTAGCTTGATCTAATTCACAGATATTATTAAAAGTCTGCAACTGATTTAATCCAATACAATCAGTACCTTGTTCACAATCAATCAATAATTCACCACAAACAGGATTGTATTCATCTGTACAAACTTCTTCAATACAAGCGCCATATTCATATTCAACACCATCATTCTGAGCTTCACAATTGCTTGAATAAGTTATACCATCAGTACCACAAACAGGTGTAGGTGGACATTCTTCAACAAAGATTCCACAATAGCCTTGAGATTCATCATATGTTCGGCAACCAGGTTCTTCAAAAATAACAGATGGTTCTCCTGCAAATGTCCATTGATCAAAAGTATAACAAACATATTCAGAACCATATTCTTCGCAGTTAATGTAGTTCTTACATACACCATTTGAACAAGGTATATTGTTAGCACAATCTAGTTCTGTATCACAGAATTGTGAAACTTCACATTCACCTTCGTACAAGAGATCTGCATTGTCAACTTCAAGTAAGCAAATGTTATTGTATGTAATCTCATCTACAATTAAGTTGCCATCAAGATCTTCTCCAGACCTAAGACCACAAACAGGTGAATATTCTGATGTACATTCAGTTGCAGGAACACCACAATAGCCTAGACTACCATCAAAAGTTGCACAACCTGGCTCTTCAAAAACAACAGGTGGTTGTCCAGAATTAATCCATTGGTCATAAGTATAACATTCATATACATCAGGAAGATAATCTACTGAACAGGTCAAGTAGTCTTTACATCGACCATATACACATTGGGTTCCTGGGCATTCAGTACCTACATCACAATATATATTGATAGTACATTCACCTTCATAAAGATAATCAGCACCTGCATTTTCTAAATCACAAATATTATTATAGGTTATGTCTGTTACATCCAATACATTTTCTTGGCCTTCAAATACAATCTGCTCAACAATTTGACCGCAAACAGGAGAGATTATTGTACAAGGATCAACTTCAATACAAGTACCATCATATAAATAATTAGCACTAGCTTGATCTAATTCACAGATATTATTAAAAGTCTGCAACTGATTTAATCCAATACAATCAGTACCTTGTTCACAATCAATCAATAATTCACCACAAACAGGATTGTATTCATCTGTACAAACTTCTTCAACACATCCACCATCATATAAATAATTAGCACCAGCTTGATTTAATTCACATAAATTACTAAAAGTTTGCATCTGACTTAATCCAATACAATCAGTACCTGGTTCGCAATCAATCAATAATTCACCACAAACAGGATTGTATTCATCTGTACAAACTTGTATTTCTTCAACACAATTACCATCTTGGCATGAATAACCATCTGCACAATCTTCATTAATTTCACAATTATCATATGAACAAGAACTTACATCTGCATAACAGAAAGTGTTACATGATGAAACTGTTCCTGACAAGAAATTGTCATCAAAAGTGTTAAATTCATTGTATTGGTCAATTGGATTAAACTCTGTACAAGAGTTAGATCTGAAATCATTACCATCACATTCTTCCCAGTCTTTATTGATTATTCCATCACCACAATAAGGCCCATTTGGTATGATACATTCACTGACATCATAATCACATTCAGAAGTACATGAAAGTCCACCATTAGGTAAATCATAATTATTATCCATACCAAGATCTGTACAATCCCCACCATAAAGATCGTCACCGTCACATGCTTCAACAAGTACATCATCTACCACACCATTACCACAGTATTGAGCAAAAGGTGCACAGTAACCAAATTCTTCAGTGCCAGTATCACAACCAGGTGATTGTTCAATTACTGGTTCAGGACTACCTGCTTGTTGCCATTCACTATAGGTATAGCATTCATAACCATAGTCAAAATAACAGTCAAGGAATTCAGCTTCAACAAAAATTGTTGCCTCTTCTATAGAGGTAATTTCGTGCTCAGAATTTCTATAATTAGCCCTAAAAGTATATTCTCCAGGATTATCACAATAGAATTCATGAAATTTAAAGTTATGTGATATAATAGAATCAAATTCTCTATCCAACCCATAAGGCCAATATTGAGTCTCATAATAATTGCACCCAGAGGGTACTAATATCTCAATATAATGTGGAGCATCAATAGGTTGCACATTACCATAAACAGCAAAGCTCTCACCAACACCTATTTGGCTAATCCTTTGTAAGCTATCTGGTGGATCTGCTGGAGTAAAGGATAATTCGGTTATTAATTCTTCACCACAAACACCAACAATTAAAGTATTTCCAATCTGATCAATACAAACATCAGTTCCTTCTAAATTATAATCTGCAGAGTTTGCAAGAACTTTTGCAGCTGTTAAAGGATCTTGAATACCTTCACCTGTTACAATAACTGTATAATAAGGTGAATTAAGATTATCTAAAACAATCTTAGATTGATAAATGTCTCCAATACCATATTGATCAAGAAGAACATTAGCTTGTTCGCCTGCCATGTAAGATGGCCTTCCAATTAAGATTAAATCTTGTGCATATATATCTTCAATTTCAGATGCTAATTTTACTGAACCGATATCTATCTTTTGTATGGTTACACCAGGTAGTGTACTAGCATATTGTAAGCTTGTAGCTATTGCAGTAATACCTGCAATATCTTCACCAGGGGATTGTTCACCAATTACTAAAATACCATTAAAGATTCCATTTGAAATATATTGTGCTGGATAATCTGCAAAATTACCACCAGTATCAATACCACAATCTAAGATGTTATCATCAACAAGATCTATACAGCCACCAACTAAGCCCTCATATTCATCATAATTTGCTAAGACTTTTGCTGCTTCTTTTGTTGCTTGAATATCGTACCCAATAATTGCAATACGTGTGCTTCCTGGAACTATTATCATTCGAGCCATACCTGGTTGAACATCATCACAACTCTCACCAATTTCATTAAATATGTCATTTGCAACAGTATTTGAACAGAAAGTACCAACTGCAATAATATTTTGGTTAATGTCATCAACCTGGCTATCAAGTTTAGTTGCACCAACTTCAATCTTATTAATCAATTCTTTAGGTTCTGCAACTGCATATTGTAAACTTGTTGCAATTTCAATTGCTGCTTTCATATCTTCACCAGGGGCAGCATCTCCAACTACAATGTAACCATCAAACTTACCATCAGTTATTAAGAATTCAGGATAATCTTGCAGAGAAGGTTCACATGCACCGTCAAAACAGCCGTTATCACATTTCAATAATGGTATTTCCCCTATGCATGAACTAGGATTATTCTCGTAAAACCTTCCTTCTCGTACATAACAATTACCAGGAGCACATGAATCTATAGGTGAATACTGGTAACTCCCTGAATCAATAGAACCTTCTGTAATAATTATGCAGGTATCTTCAAATGTTTTCAAAATTAGATTCCCTTCCTCATCAACATTTCCAAAATTAGCATTGATTTTCCCTTTCTCATAAATATTTTCACCATAATCACTATCAGTACATTCTTGAGCAGGTATTTGTGTTGTACCTTTTCCAGTAATATAAACTTGAGGTAGTCTTTGTTCAGAAGGATAAAGTATAGATAATTCTTCTGGTTCACCTGCAGTGTCAAATAACTTGATGTATGTACCTAAAGAAGTATATCCATAACTAACATCATCTTCATAATATGGATTGATTAAGTTTAGACTATCTGTTTGTGACATCCTTAATTCTGGACCAGTTGTTGCATAGAGATTATAGCTTATTGTTGTTGGTGCAACATCTTCGTAGTCATTTAGATTAGGTGTTGATATTTCTACGATAATATTAGCGTCAGAATTTGTTAAACTAATCTCTGCACCATAAACGGTTGTAATACCCACATTATATGAATCACGAGTACCACTTCCGTCAAGATCAACCCTAATAGTTGAATCATCTGCATTACTATTGACCCAAACTATAAATGTCTGACCACCCATATTTAGATATGCCAGAGCACCAGTTTCGATACTTGTAATAATGGTATTACCACTACCTAAATCCTTAAACCTGATCTCAGGGTTAGTATCCGAGTATGTATCCGATCCAAGATATTGCAATGCCCAGGTATCTCGATTTCCAACTGATTGAGAACCATCGGTTAATACAAAATAATCTTTTTTACTGATTGTATCCCATTCAGAAAGTACAGTATTATAATTTTGGTCGCCCATTCTAACAGTAGTTGCACTATCTGCATAAGCAATAGGTAAACTTGCTAGATTACTATAACCATCAGTAAATTTCAACCTATACTCTTTTGAACCTGCTGGTGTTATTGAGATTTCTCTTGTTTTTGCTTCTGATAAACCTGAATAAACAATGTCCCATGAGTCTAGTAAAGCTTCTGGTTCATCCATTTGTTGAGATAATGATTCACCAGGACCTACATAGAAATCGTCATCTGCAATAATTTCAAGGAATATGTTGGATATTCCATTATCAGAACCTTGGATTCTCACATTGACATCCTTAATTACTTCACCATTAACTTGTAATTGATTTGATACAGATTGATCATAGATGTTGTTATCCATAAGTTCAACTTTTTGAGCACCTAAATAAAGAATAACATTTGAATCTGAAGCATATTTTACTCCAACCCAAAGATTATTAAAATGGTAACTTTCTCCAACTTTAAGGAAAGTATCAGCTGTTTCTCCATCAATATTAAGGAGAACTCCTTCATTGGTATTTTGAAATACGTCCAAAACAATATTCATTTCTTGAACGTTATAAGAGTTATCAGGGCCAATAAGTGGTTCTACTTCAAGTACACCAGTCATAAGAGTTAATGACATACCCTGATTTGTTAGTGTTGTATCTACAATAGTATATTCTTTACCAAGAATGTTAATGGTTTCACCATGTACATCTAGAGGTAAATCATTAACAAACTCAATCTCGTAAGTTGCAATTTCTGAATCTCCATTAAAATACAAGAAATCACTTGCAAAGTCATCATCGTTTTCCATAAACTTAACATATCCTGTACTGTCAGAATTATCATTAAAGTTTATGTATTGGTTGTAATAGAATTTATCACTACCAACAGAAACTGAACCATCGTTTAAAATAAATCCTAATTCACCTTCACCAATAGAATCTCTAATATCATTTATTGTTTCTCCGTTAAAGAAATTAGTGTTTTCAGTAAGTTCCAAATTATTGCTTGAAGTACTTACTAACCAAGCTTCTCCTAATACTACAATTGGAGGTTCTTCAATAACACAAAAACCATTCTGACAGTCATCACAAGCTGTTTGTGAACCATCATCAAAAGTGTTACAAGAGTCTCCAATACAGCTACCTACAAATCCAAAAGGTGTATTACCATATTGTACTGCATCAATTTGGTCCCAGTCAGCATTGTTTCCAAACCAGAAAGTACACCTTGATAAACAACTTCCTTGATAACAAGCTAGGTTTGGAGTGCATTCTGAATCTGAAAGACATTCAATTGGTTCTTCAACATTAGTGCAATAGTCGTCGTTAGTGTCTGGACTATCACTTATTGAAGGAGCACCACAACCAAGATATTCAGTACAGTAATATTCAAAGTCTTCATCAGAAGCTTCTATGCAACCACCATCTGACACATAATATTCGTGTGAACCGCTACACCTTATTGGTCTTTTAACTTCATCACAGGTTAATTCACCATCGTTGGCATAATGTCTACCATAAAAATAAGAACTTAAAAGGTCCTCATTTAAAGAAGAATCAATGTAATATTTGCTTCGTGCTGACATCCAACAAGGTTCTAGGCCTTCACCAAGATTATCATCATTCTCAATCTCAAGAATTTTACCACAAGGTACTTGATTCATACAATCTTGTTGGCAAGTTGTAGGGTTTTCTTCCCCGGAACATATACCATCACCACAGACTGGATCACTTGCAGCAGTGCACAC
The DNA here is from genome assembly GCA_964534665.1 of uncultured Methanosarcinales archaeon. GTDB lineage: Archaea > Nanobdellota > Nanobdellia > Woesearchaeales > JAHJBD01 > JAHJBD01. Next base: position 17,884 of record CAZHRT010000020.1, read on the forward strand.
TATCTGAGTATACAATTCAAGTTCTTGGGTAAAAGGTGCACTAGTTGTATCCCATGAATTTTCATTAGCCCAAGCATAATTGTTACGTACTTCAGTCTGAATAGTTCCACTAACAGAATTTAGACCAATTTTACTACAATAAAAGTCAAGAGAATTCTGTGAAGCACCAATAGGTAAACCTACAGCTCTTACTCCTGAATAAACACATAAATTAGCTTCTAATTCTACACTTAATGCACTCATATCATCAGGCAATTGATCAATAGATGGACAAATCAATGAAGTAACACATTCACTTTCATACACTAATACAGCACCAGCTTGATTTAATTCACAGATATTTGTAAAAGTTACTTCTATAGGAAGACATGGTTCTTGAATACACTGTACATCCAATTCACCACAAACCGGTTCATATTCATCTGTACAGATTTCTTCAACACAAGTACCTACACAAATTGTTGTTAAGAATATATTATTTGTTTCATCTGATTCTAAAATTTGACCCATTGTTGTGTCTGGCCAGTCGACTGTTGCCTGAACATAATAAATACCTTCAGTAGGGAAGACCATATCGCCATAACTTCCGGAACCATCTGATGTGAAAGTTTTAATTCTTGATTGACCGGCTTCTGCGCAAATATCTTCATTTGCGTAAGGGCAACCAGCAGATACGGAATATACCCTAGGATCATTACCCCAATTAGTATGGTTAGCAATGTTAAGATTAATTGAAAAAACATCAGCATCTGTACCACCAGTATTTGAGAAATACACATCTGCAGAAACTGATTCACCTGGTTGTGGATTACTTGGATTAAAGGTAACATCTGTAATTACCAAATCAGCTAATAGTTCTTCTTGAATACATGCACTTTCATACACTAATACAGCACCAGCTTGATTTAATTCACATATATTACTAAATGTTTGTAACTGACTTAATCCACCACAATCAGTACCTATTTCGCAGTCAATCAATAACTCACCACAAACAGGTTGGTATTCGTCTGTACAAATTTCTTGAACATCACAAGCATCACCAATACCATCACTATCTGAATCTTCTTGGAATGGGTTATTAATTGATGGACAGTTATCATCACTACCGATTATTCCATCTGTATCATAACCAGCTAAATCGTCTAATGTTACAAGAGAACATGATTTCTCTATATATATACCATCATTCATTGCTGGAGCACAAGCTTGATTAGGTGTTGTAGGGTTTAGTGTTTCTGAAGCAAAACTGTAACAACAAGTTTCTTCATCTGCAGCACAATCATTAACTTCAACTAATTCTCCAACTGCACAGGTTCTTGTTTGTGAACATACTGATTCTGTTGTTTTTGAACATGTAATACTATAAATATTACTAAAGAACCACATTACAAAATCGCATGATTCTAGAGTATAACCTTCATTACAACTTATTGATTCACAACTATTAGAGGATTCAGTATCTGAATATGTTTCTTTACAAGTAACTGAAACATCTACTGAACATCCATTTGTATAAACATTATGATCTGTAGGTGTATCTGGACATGAATCTACATTGTTCATGATACCATCATTGTCGTCATCTAATTGAGATTGTGAACAACCATTAGAATTTACATCTTCACCAGAAGGTGTACCTGGACAAAAGTCTAAAACTGAATTAGTTATGTAACCTGAAAGGCTAATTAAACATTTTGAAGTATAATCATCTGTATCTGCATAATTATCTCCATCATTATCAGGATAAAAGTCTATTAAGACACTTAATAAAGGATCTGTTGGAGCACAATCTAAATGATTTATAACACCATCACCATCATTATCTAATTGTACAGGTGAACAACCATCTGAATCTACATCTACACCAGAAGGTGTATCAGGACAAAGATCATTACACTCTGCTACATTATCTAAATCTGAATCTGTATCACTATTTCCACAACCACATTGGCCAGGGTTTACTTTATTTGAATCTGAAGGGCAACTATCACAAGCATTGCCAAATAAATCACCATCACTATTTAATTGGTTAGCGTTAGGTTCAGCAACACAATTATCACAAACATTACCAAAACCATCATTATCATTATCTGTTTGTGAAGGATTATTTTTTCCAATACAATTATCTAAAGTTGAATCAGTAACGTAATCGTCAAGATTTTCGCTACAAAGAGGTGTACTAGTTGTACTATCTGCATAACCATCATTATCATTATCAGTATATACTGCATGTTCTATATAAGCAGTATTATCATAATCATCACAATCATCACTATCTATATAATCATCATTATCATCATCATTATCACAAACATTTCCCATTCCATCTAAATCATAATCTTCTTGATTTGGATTAAATGTATTTTTACAATTATCATTATTATTATCATCACCATCTCCATCACTATCTTTACAACAAGTTGCAGAACCAATACCTAAGAACCATTCGGTACAACTAACAGTTGAATAACCTTTTGAAGAACAAAAACTTCCAGAAGAACAGTCATCATATTTCTTTCCGTAATAAGTTTTAGTATCACCTAAACAATCACCAAAAGTATCAACAGAAAGTGTGGAAAACAAAATACCTAAAATAACAGGTTGTGTAGCTTCAACATCCTTAATTTTGACTGAATAAAGACCAGAATCAGAAACTGTGAATGGATATGAAGGATTAGTACATGTTAAAGGACCAACAGGTGGGGCTTGAGCACCACATAATATTGTAGAGGTATGAATCTCTCCTGTCTCAGCATTTATGATTATGATACTATTATCAACTTCACCAAAAATTTGTATAGTTTGGGTTGCTCCTGGATCGAGTATAGGTTCATATTGAACTTGAAGTGTTTCTGTAGCGTATGTTGATGGTTCAGCAAATGTAACAACTGCTGACATTAAAAAAAGTATTAATAATAGTATATATTTTTTCATTTATTCCACCTCAATTGTCAAATCTTTCTCATAACCTTGAATTTCGTTTGTTTCTTCATCTTGTCCTAAAACTTTAATATTACATAGAAAAGTACCTTGAATACCTTTCTTGATCTTGATAACTGATGAAAATGTTTCATAATCTCCAACATTGATAACTTTTGGAATAGACCTTGATATTATCTGTAGTTCATTATCACAAACAAATAATAGATCAACTCCTGGAACTAAACCATATAAACAATCTTGATCATTAGGGTATTCACATGTTTCACTTACAACACAATAACCATCACTTGTACCATCAATAACATCATCACAAACAGGGTCACTTGAACAATCAATATCACCTGCTATCTGTTCAGATGTACAATAAGTATGTTTATCACAGATATTATCAGCTTGACCACAGCCTATGTAAAACTCATTCAAACTACCACGTCTGTCCCAATTTAAGTTTGTAGGATTGTAAACAGAAATCTTAATTATTTCAGTTGCTTTTGATTGTGTTTTAATTACTTCTCTAGAAAATGTTATAGGATTAGAACTGTCAGGAGTAGGCGGTTCATTTTCTGTTGCTAATTGTTGTTCTAATTGTGCAGATGTTTTAGAAAAACTACCACGAATAAAAGTAAGACCCAAACCAAGCATAACAACTGCTAGAATAATTATTATGATAGCGTTTATGCTTAAACTAATACTGCCCTTTTTTATACCCATTCTATGTTAGTTAGTATACAATAATCATCCCCTGCGTATACTAATTAGTATACTGATATGGGTTATATATAAATGTTTCGATTAGACTTTTCCGTATGCTTCTTTGACTTGTTCAGAAGTCCAACGCTTTAGAAGTTGACCTTTAATTTGTTCAAATTTGTATCCTTGATTAATATAAGAATTAATATAATTGTTTATTTGTTGTTTTTCAGACGGAGACATTTTTGGTTTTTTAAGTTTACCAATCTTAACCATGTTTAAAGTACTAAAACCAAGCATACCAATTGTAACAACTGTAATTAAGATATAAATTATTGAGAAATTAGGAGCAGGAGCTGTTAATTCTTGAACAGGTGCAGTCTCTAAAGAAGTAATACGGTTCTTATTAGTTGTTAATTCGTTTCTTAGACCGCTAAGTTGATTGCTTAATGTGTTTATTTGTGAAGATAGTGCGTTTAAATCAGCTTCTGTAACACCACGCGAATCAGTTGAATCCCCACCACTAGAAACTCCTGAACAAATCGATCCACCACATGACGAAGATAAAGATGAAACATCTGTAGTACATAAAGTTTGATAACAACCAGAAGCGTCACCTGCTTGACCTGAACAAATCATCGCCTCACAACCTTCAGTAGACCATACAGCAAGAGTAGAAAGTGAACAAATCTCTTCAAGACATTCTTCTTGTGCATAAGCAAATGGCACTAAAAGTAATAATAATAGTAATATTTTTTTCATTAACAGTAAAAATAAACAAAGGAGTATATAAATTTTACCCTATGTAATTTACGTCAGAACCTACTTTAGAACTTAATTTCTTAATAGCTGTTTGCTTAGAAACATCTTCTAAATCTTTAGTACGTTTAATTAACTCAGATTCAATTTCTTCAACTTCTTTTTCTAATTTATCAACATCAACATTAAGTTTAAGCTTCCTATTAAAGAATTTTAGGATTTCTCTTGAACCTTTTACACCTAGATAAAGTGGGTGAGCATATGTTTCTGATAATATTGCCATTGCATTAATTTTTCTTTTAGCTGCCATTCCAACAATTAATCCTGAGACGCCAACGATTGGGCCTACAACACCATATATTTTATCGTTTAATTCTTTATCTTTATACTTCTTAATCATTTCTTTAGAATTACCAGTACAGTAAATTTGAGGTTTTTTAGGTATGTCTTGTAGTCCTATACCCCCAACTGTAAATATTTCTGTACCATGAAACTTCTCAAAAATGTCAAGGATTATTTCTGAGAATTCATATGAAGACAATTCGTCTGTTGGTTGAATGTCACCTGCTAATAATAATAAATCTGGTTTCTTACCATTAAATTTCTTATAATACAATTCTATTGAAGGAAGTTCAACTAAATTATCCTCATTAATAAAAACAGAATGTGGAAATGAAAAAGAGTTAATTTCAAATATTTTTTTAGCTTTTAATTCGTCAATAAGAAAATCAATTGCAACTTTACCAACGTTTCCTATCCCAGGGAGGCCTTCTATTAATATAGGTTTGTTAAGTTTAGGTTTGTTACCAAATTGTTGTATTTTCCATTTATCCATTTTTAATAAAAACAGAAGACCGTTTATAAGCTTTTGTTTAAATGTTATAGTAGTCCTTGTTCTTTCCACTGGTTTTCTTTTGCTTTTCTTCTATAAGATGCAAACCTGTCTCCAAGAGAGAATTTTGGTGGTTTTTGTTCAATTGCTTTTGAATCACATTCAGGACATTTATCTTTTAAAGTGTAAATACCACAAGAAGTGCATTTAAGAATATGCTTCATTTTTCTTTTCTAATAAATTCTGCATTGCCTTTATTCTTTTTAATATAATCTAAAACAGGTTCAACTGATTTCTTTAGTAGTTTTTCTGCTTCTTTATAATCACTAGATTTGATAGATAAACTATACCTACCACCGCCTTCATATTTTATAGAGATATTATCTTTAATTTGTGCTTTTTTTATGCCTGCTTTAATTATATCAACACCGTTAGAATCGTAACTAGAAAGCTTAAATTCACCTTCAATTTCAACTTCAGGAGGCTTAATTCTTTCTTTAACTAATTTAGTTAAAGATTCAACAAATTTGGAGTCCATACCAGCTTTAACTAAATCATATTTATCAAAAGAAATATCTTCAAAACATTGATACAGGTTATCTTGTTTAATCTTGCTTACAAGTTCAGAATGAATCTTTTTTATGTCAAGCTTAAGTTCTTTGCATACAAACTCAAGAATCTTTTCTGCTTTTTGTTCTTGTTTAATCTCAGAAATTTTTGTTTTTTTCTGGGACTCATTAACACGCCTTAATGATAGATCAATATGACCTTTATCCGTATCAACCCTAAGAACTTTACAAACTACTTTTTTACCTTCAACAACATAATCTCTAATGTTTCTAATTCTACCAGGAGAAACTTCTGAGATATGTATCAATCCAACTCGACCATATTCGTCAAGTTTAGCAAAAACAGAATGGTGTTGGATATTATTTACTGTACACAGAACAATCTCGTTTTCTTCTGGAAAACCAGTCCTATGCATAAGCATTATTCTAAGACCTCAAGTATTCTTGCCTTAACCTTTGATTTTCCACTTGTTGGTTCAGCCAATACTTTATCACATACAAGGCATTTAACTTCAGAAGCAGCTTTACCAAACATGATTTGTTCGTTCTTACACTTTGGACATCTAATCTTAACAAATTTGCTATCTGATTCTTTCATTTGAATTCCACCTTCTTTGCTCGTTTACCTTGACTTTGAGCATGAGTTTTTTTACAATCTTTGCAACTATATCTAATATCTGTCTTTTTAGATGCTTTTTTACCAGTAAGCTTAAACTTTGAAATAGCTGGTTTGGAATAACGTCCAAGGTTGCCCATACCTCTAGCACTACCTCTTAATTTTGCTCTATATTTAGAACCATAAGTCATGCTCCTAGCATTCTTTTTCTTTGTTTGTCCTACTGAATGTTCTGTATGTTTTTTACAGAAAGGACAGTACCTTTTCATTAGTTTTGGTATCTTCATACAGTCTAGAATTTAAGAATCGTTTAAAAATGTTTCTATCTGCTTCAGAAAATTATATAAATTAAGACCCTATAGCCATATAATGGTCAAATTGAGCAAAATCTGGATATATTATTCTTAAGAATATATTAAGAAGATTCTTTCATTTCTTCAGCACGTTCTTTTGTAATAAGTATATCAGATACTTTTGTTGGAAGGCTTGCTACATCTTCTTCTTCAAAAGGACCATATTGTTCAAGATTGGGACCTAGAAATTTTGGAACTGCACAAATGAAACGAATCATTTTAGTTGGTTTTTCGTTTGATTCTTCAACTGGTTTCTTTGGAATTGAAGATTCTTGAGACTCAGAAGGACTTTGCTCTTCTTTTGTTTTTTTAACTGTTGATTCAGAGGTAGATACATTAGTATTAACTTCTGGAACAGAGGTTTTAGAAGAACAGACCATTTGAGATAAACAAGTAGTTCTGCCATTGTTGAGAACACCAACTAAACTATTAAATAATTCCCTTTCACTTTCAAGCATAATGGAAGTGTCAAAAATATCTGCTCGGGTTCTAGTACGATCTAAAGACATTGAAACTAATTTTTTTTCACGTTTTTCATATAATTCTTTGATTACCCGTTTAACATTATCCAAATGAAGTTCTGCCCTTTTCTTTTCAGAATCAGATATCTCTGATAAGAGTTTATCTTGTTCTTTTACAAAACCACAAACATCAACAACAAAAGTGTCCCAAAGTTTTTGAAGTTCTTGTCTATCCTTTTCTCTACGAAATAGTTCAAAAAGAGTTTCATAAGTTATAGTTACATCTTCAGACATGCCACACCCCAAAAAAGATGAGGATAAATTTGTATTTAAGCTTTATTGTGTTAGAGAGGGACAATAGAAAACATTAAAAAATCAAGGTTATTTTACAGAGTTATGCCAAGTTTTGAAGATTTAAGGTTTGAAAAAGAAGAAAATAAGATTAAAGTAGTTTTTCTTAAAATGTTTTATTTTTATCTAGAAAAAGAAGATTTAGAAGCAATATCAGAATATAAAATTACAAAAAATAGTATTGAGTTTACAAGTATTAAAGAAAAGAGGGCTAATCAATTATTTAATCAATTATTGGAAAAAGGGTTTAACAATCTAAAAAATAGTATTAATGAAAATAAAACAGTTTACATACACAAAAACTCAGGAATTCCATTAATAGGAAATGTTGCATTTGGTATTGTTGATAGAGGTAGTAATTTAATTGAAGTTAAGCCTATAACTAGTTGTAATTTAAGTTGTGTTTATTGTTCTGTTGACGAAGCTAAACGACCAGTTGATTTTGTTGTTGAAGCTGATTATTTGTTAGAAGAACTAAACAAAGTAATCAATTTTAAAGATATTGACAATATTGAGGCACATATTGGGACTCAAGGTGAGCCGTTATTATATAGCCAGTTAATTGAACTAATAGAAGGGATTAAGTCAATAAAACAAGTTAAAACAATTTCTATGGACACTAATGGAACTATGTTATCTAAGAAAGGTGTAGATGAACTTGTTAATGCAGGACTTACTAGATTTAATTTATCAATAAATGCAATGGATGATAAATTATCAAAGAAAATTGCAGAAGGACCTTATGATATTAAGAAAATTAAAGAAATTTGTCAATATATTGTTAAGAAAGCAGACATTATAATTACGCCAGTATTACTTCCAGGATTAAATGATGAAGAAATGCCTAAGATAATTAAATTTTCAAAAGAAATTAAAGCTAAAATAGGTATACAAAATTTCCTTAATTATAAAGGTGGTAGAAATCCGGTTAAACAACTTGATTGGGAAAAATTTTATGATAAATTAAAAGAATATGAAAAAGAATTTGATGTGAAACTGATTTTTAATCAAGATGATTTTAAAATTATTAAAGCTAAAGAGCTTCCAAAACCGTTTAAGAAAGGAGATGTTGTTAAAGCTAATATTATTATGCCAGGAAGGCTTTATAATGAGAAGATTGCTGTTTTAGAGGATAGAACTATTTCTGTGTTTAATTCTAAACAAGAGGGTAAGGTAAAATTAAAGATTGTTAGATCTAAACATAATATTTTTGTTGGAGAAGTTTTGTAAAAATAAAAGAAAAAATAAAAAAAGGTTTTAAAAACCTTATTCTGCGTCAGTCATTGCGT
>CAZHRT010000021.1:0-26637 GCA_964534665.1 uncultured Methanosarcinales archaeon
TTGCATTTCCTTTATAGTTTTAATCACTAACATTTTCAATTAACTTCCTCGCAACTTCTTTCTTACTTCCAATTAGATTTATAATTTTTTTATTCTTATCTATTAAATAAATTTTTGTGATATCCTTACCAATAACTTTAGTACTATTAGCAATAATATAATCAGCTTTACTTTGTTTTAATTTTTTATACGCTTTTTCAACTAAATCTCCACTTTCTAGCTTAAATCCTATTAACTTAATATCTGAATTTAATTTCTTAATTTGATCAATTATCTTAATTGTTGGTTTAAGTTTTAGATTAACTGACTTACTAGATTTAATTTTTCCTTGTTTTTTATCAATTGTAAAATCTGAAACAGCAGCAGCATGAAATATAGTATCATATTCTTTAATATTCTTTTTAATCTTATCAAATAAATCATTAACACTTTTAAATTCAATAAAGGGCATGTTACTTTCAACCGAATTCTTACCTTTTAATAATAAAACTTCAGCACCTTGTTTGTAAGCTTCTGTTGCTATTGCAATACCCATCTTTCCAGAACTTTTATTGGTTATAGTTCTAACTTCATCAATATCTTCAGATGTTCCACCAGCAGTAACAATTATTTTTCTACCTTTTAGTTTATTCTTATTCTCAATTATATTCTCAATTTCAGAATAAATTTTATCAATAGCTGCCAACCTTCCTTTTCCTTCATAACCACAAGCAAGCATCCCGTCTTCTGGTTCAACAAAATAATAACCCAATTCTCTTAATTTAGAAACATTTTCTTTAACAATAGGATTTTGCCACATATGAACATTCATTGCAGGACAAATTAATACCTGAGCCTCAGAAGCTATTACAGTGGTTGTCAACAAATCATCAGCAATTCCATTAGCTATTTTCCCAATTACATTAGCAGTTGCAGGAACTACAATCAAAATATCAGCTTTATCAGCTAAAGAAATATGCTCAATACTTTTCTTATCATTCATATATTTCTTATAATTAAAATCTTTTCTAAAACCTTGAATAGCAACTTTCTTCTTAGTTATTTTTTCAAACTCTTTAGGACTAATTATCTTAGTAGAATTTTTAGTCATAATAATATCTACACAATTTCCTTTTAGTTTCTTAACTAAATCAATTACCTTAAAAGCTGCTATGCTAGAACTTATTCCTAATACTATGTTTGGCATACGTCGTTAGAATAATTTTGGCTTTTTAAAGGTAATCATAAATTATAGAAAATTATCAAATTTTAAACGTAAAAACCTTTCTCATGGAAACTTTCCTTCTTTAACTTCTTTAGAATATCTTCCAACTGCATCTTTTATCATATTATTCAAAGAAACATATTTCTTTGCAAAACCAGGAACCTTATCAAATAAACCAAGCATATCATATAAAACTAAAACTTGTCCATCACATTCTTTGCCTGCACCAATACCTATTGTTGGAATCTTAACTTGTGAAGTAATTATTCCAGCTAATGAATCTGGAACACTTTCAATAACTAAAGCAAAAGCTCCTGCTTCTTCAATATCTTTAGCTTGTTGTAATATTTCTTTGGCTTCTTTATCATCCTTGCCATATTTTCTCATTTCTTCAGCTGTTTGTGGTAATAATCCAACATGGCCCATTACTTTAATTCCATTTTCAACCAATAATTTAATGATTGATGGTTTACCTTCAACTTTTACTGCATGCGCCCCTGCTCTAATCAATCTTTTAGCATTATCAATAACCTTATCTTCTGTATCAGAACCAAAAGGCATATCAGCAACAATTAAAGATTTGGAAATACCTTTAGCAACAGCTCCAGTATGCCTTATCATATCATAAATAATCATCTCTCTAGTATTTTCATCACCATATACAACATTGGCAACACTATCACCTACTAGAACAATATCTACTAAACCGTCTATAGCTTTAGCAAAACTATAATCATAACAAGTTAAAACACTTATTTTCTCTTTGCCCTTCTTTATATCTTCAACTTTCATTTACCCTTCAGAGGTATATCTGCCTTTAAAATGTTTACTAAAATTTATAAACAAAGCCCTTATTGCATAGCCTATGTTAATAGACGTACATTGTCACTTGGATTTTAAGGGTATAATCGAAAGATTAGATGAAGTTATTGATAATGCTAGAAAAGCTGGTGTTAAAATAATTGTATCATCTGGAATTACACCCAAAACAAATAGACAAATGTTAGACTTTGCAAAAAAGTATGATATTGTTAAACCTTCTTTTGGCCTTTATCCAATGGATGCTCTAACAAGAGAAACAAATTCAGAAAATAATTTTGATGTTGACAAAGAATTAGACTTTTGGAAAAAGAATAAAGAAAAGTTTGTTTCAATTGGTGAAGTAGGACTTGATTATAAGAACGGTAAAGATAAATTAATGCAAAAATCAGTTTTTGAAAAAGTGTTAGACACTGCAAAGAAACTTGATAAACCAGTTATTGTTCATTCAAGAAAAGCAGAAGAAGATGCTTTAGATATTTTAGAAAGCTCAGGACATAAAAAAGTTATCATGCACTGTTTTTCTGGTAAAAAAAGATTAGTTAAACGAGCATATGATTTAGGATATTCATTCTCAATCCCAACTAATATAGTTAGACTTCAACAATTTCAAGAAATGGTAGAAGAGATTGATATTAACCAATTATTTGCAGAAACAGATGCACCTTTCTTAGGTCCATATAAGGATAAATTAAATGAACCAGCTTTTATAATTGAATCATACAAAAAGATTGCAGAAATCAAGAAACTAACATTAGAAGAAACAAAGAATAATATTTGGATGAATTATCAGAGAATGTTTTTATGATTCTTGTTTTTTTCTAGCAGCAATAACTATATTAGGGGCCCAACTTAAAAGTAGATTATTCGGTTTAAAAAAGGCTTCGGCTAAATGTTCATTATCACATATTCTGTCAATGCCCCACATCAAAACTTTAAACCTAGTTGACCATTCTTCTTTGGCAGGCAATTCAGTTTCTGCAAAACATCTTTCAAGATATTTTTCTGATATGCCTTGCCTGATTTTCCTATACCACATAAGTGGGATTTTAAATACACTTTGCCCGTAGACTCTGTCAATAACAAATCCAGATTCTTCAAACAAAGAAGTAATATCATCTAAACTAAATGAATGTAAATGATACTTATTTATAAATTCCCCACCTTCTCTTTCTTCCTTAGCACCATTTGGAACAGAGCACAATAAATATCCATCTGGTCTTAATACATTATAAAATTGTTTAAGTAAGGATCTTGGATTAACCACATGCTCTAATGTTTCAAAAGAAACAACTGCCCCAAATTCTTCAACTCCACATTCGGTGATTATTTCTCTTAAACCTTCATTATCTAAATCTCCTTGGATAAATTCAGTATTTTGAGTAGAATACAATTTGTTTGCAGTATTCAATGCTTCCATACTTTTATCAATTCCAATAACCTGCCCGATGGACGAAATGGTCTTTGAACCATAACCACAACCACATGCACAATCAAGAATTGTACCTGAATAATCTTGTTCTCTTAAATATTCAACAGCCCACATATATCTGTAAACATGTTCTGCACCACAAATCCCTATAATCTTCCCCTCATCATCAAAAGGGTTCATACGTTCTACAACCATATTTTTCTAGTCTCAAGAATGTTTATAAAGATTGACTATTTTTTATAATATAATGAAAATCAATAAAACGCCATACTATTCATACAAAGTTGGAAAATTAGCAAAAGGTTGTCAATTATGTGTTAAAGGAGAAAAACTAGTTTTATTTATTACTGGTCTGTGTCCTAGGTGCTGTTACTTCTGTCCAATCTCTGACCAGAAATATCAAAAAGATGTAATCTTTGCAGATGAATGGCCTACAAAAAATATTAAAGATATTATTCAGGAAGCTAAATTAATTAGTGCAAAAGGTGCAGGCATTACTGGTGGAGATCCATTATGTAAACTTTCAAGAACACTATCTGCAATAATATCTTTAAAAAAACAATTTACAAAGAAATTTCATATTCATTTATACACTTCTTTAGATTTAATAAATAAACCAACATTACAAAAACTTTACAACTCTGGCTTAGACGAAATTAGATTTCATTTAGATCTAAAAGACCATAATCTTTGGCCAAAACTAAAACTAGCATTAAATTATAATTGGGATGTTGGAATAGAAATCCCTGCTGTACCTAAACATGAAGGAGATATTAAAAAGATAATACTAAACATCAACGAATTAAATAAAAACAAAACACAAATTAAATTCCTTAATCTTAATGAACTAGAAGTTGCTGATAATAAAGTTAACAAACTGATTAAACTAGGGTACAAAACCAAAGATGAATACTCTTATGCTATCAAAGGTTCAGAAGTTTTAGCATTAAAATTATTTACTTTCATAGAAAGAAATAAACTAAAAGTTAATACTCATTATTGTACAGCAAAATTAAAAGATAAAGTACAATTAGCAAATAGGATTAAACATAGAGCAAAGAACATAAAAAGACCATATGACAAATTAACAAGCGAAGGTACATTAATTCGTGGAGCAATATATTTAGATAAACCTTCTTTTGGTTATAGAAATAATCTTGCTAAGATATTATTTAATAAAAAGTTAAGAAGTAATTATTTATTGAGATTAAATAAAATTAAAAATAAAATAATTAAACAATATCATATAAGTAACGAATTGATTGAAATAGACAAATCAAAATTAAGAATTCTAATAAAACCTTCTATCTTAAGAAAGATAAAAGAACCTTATGTTAAAGCTATAGTTGAAGAATATCCTACTTGGGATCTTCTTGAACTCAATATTGAGTTTCTTATATAGAAAATTATTTATACTAGCTTTTTAATAAAATCTGTATGAAAATCACTATAGACACAAAAGAAGATTCTCATCACGACATTAAAAAAGTTATTTCTATGCTAAATCATTTAATAAACAACTCTGAAACACCAACATATTCTAATCAACCAACAAATCTTTTTGAAAATCCTAATTCATTTGGTCAAACAGAACAAACTTCTGAATCAACACCAGAAATACCTAAAACACCACCAGCATCAAGTACTGGCATTTTTAACATGTTTAATTCTGATACACCTCCTGTATCAAATACACCAGAAGAATCAGCAGAACAACCAGAAGAAGTTTCTGAAGAAAAGGAAAAGTCTGTTTCTATTGATATATACTAAAACTTTTTATACTACTTTGTTTCTTTCTTAATCATGAAATATAAATTTATTGATGCAATCAAGTCAGACGTAATGTTTGAGGCTTATGGTAAAGACCTAAAAGAATTGTTTGAAAACGCAGCTGAAGCTATGTTTACAATAATCTGTAAGCTAGATGAAGTAAAACCTTTAGAAACAGAAGAATTTGAAATTAAAGGTGATAATCTTGAGAATCTTATGATAAATTGGTTACAAGGCCTTATTGCTATTGTTGATACTGAAGAAATGTTTTTTTCAAGATTCGAAGTAGAAGAAATAGACGAAACTCATGTTATTGCTAAACTAAAAGGCGAATCAATCCGTCCTGAAATTGGTGAAACAGTTGTAAAAGCAGTAACTAACTATGAATATCATCTAGTTAAAACAGATAATGGTTATAAAGTAAAAGTTTCTTTAGATATATAAAAACTTGGCATAAGTTTTTATGACCTAAAACTCTTTTAGTTTTAGATATATAAACAAATTTAAGAAGTTGAAATTATCTTTGTTTTTGTGTCTAATAATTCATTACCATCATATAATTCTAATTTAAAAGTTTCTTTATCTTCATCATCAGTTCTTAAGTATGAAAAGTCCATGCTTGATCTTTCAATCTTTTTTGTAGTTTCTTTTCCAGCTATCAATAAAGGTAAAGAAATTTCATTAAAATCTGTCTTAAAACTATCTATACTACCAGTATCATAAAAATAGATTCTTACTTTTGGACTAAACAATTTCAATTGGTTATCAATACTTACTGTAACTGATTCAACTCTTGTTTTATCTTCATTAAGTTCAACTATTCCAATAGCAAATGTAACTTCTCCAGAAAGTTCTGGTTCAGGATCCGGGGTTACAGTAGTAGTTTCAGTCGTATCTGTACTATCCGTTGTGTCATCAGTCGTATCCGTATCATCGCTTGTATCAGTACTATCACTTGTAGTATCTGTTGAATTATCTTCTGCATCATCAACATCACTAATTACAACATTTGTTTCATTTGATCCAGCAGCAAGTAATTGTTCAAACGGATTTAAGAAAAGTAATATTAATAATATAATAATAACAGCAGAATAAATCATTCTTTCAATAAATATTGGCTTAAATTTAATCTTGATATGAATTTCTTTATGATTTTCCATTTTAGTACCTTTCTCAGCCTTAGTTTCATGCTTTGAATGGCTTTCTTCTTTGTGAAAATTCTTAAATAGCTCTTGTGGTTCTGCCATTCTAGCATATGAATATTTTCTGATTTATAAATATTACTATGATTAAATTTATAAACCATCCATTACTTCACATAGATATGACTTACAAAGAAAAACTTCAGAAAGTTAATGATTATGAATGGGTCCTTCCTAAGGAAGGCAAGATGAATGTATCTGGCTTAATAATCGGCAACAAATCCATAATTGATGGTTTGCAAGATGATACTCTTGGCCAATTAGCTAATGTTTCTCAATTACCTGGTATTTTAGATCCTGTTGTTGCGCTTTCTGATGCACATTTTGGATATGGTCTTCCAATGGGTTCTGTTGCAGCATTTGACGCTGAAAATGGAATAATTAGCGCAGGATTATGTGGTTTTGACATTAATTGTGGTATTAATTCTATTAGAACTAATCTTAAAGCTTCTGAAATTCAAGAAAAAATGGATGAGTTAGTTACAGAACTTTTCAAAGCAATACCTTGCGGTGTAGGTTCTAAAGGAAAATTAAGATTAGATGATCAACAATTAGATGAAGTTATGGTAAAAGGATGTAAATGGGCAGTTGAAAATGGTTATGGGGTTAAGGAAGATTTAGAGAATATGGAAGAAAACGGTTGCATGGAAGGTGCTGACCCTAGTAAAGTATCTGATTTAGCAAAAAAACGTGGAAAACCTCAGTTAGGTACATTAGGTGCTGGAAACCATTTTCTAGAAATGCAAAAAGTAACAGACATTTATGATAAAGAATTTGCAGACAAATTAGGAATTAAAGATAAAGATCAAGTTTTAATTATGTTACATTGTGGTTCAAGAGGTTTTGGACATCAAGTAGCTTCAGATTATTTAAGAATTCAAGAACAAGCAGTAAAAAAATATAATATTGAAATTCCTGATAAACAATTAGCTTGCGCTCCTGTAAATTCACCAGAAGGTCAGGATTATTTTGCAGCAATGAAATGTGCAGTTAACTATTCATTTACTAATAGACTTGTTATGACACATTGGATCAGAGAAACTTTTGAAAAAGTATTTAACAAAACTTGGCAAGAGATGGAAATGCATACTGTTTATGGTTTATGCCATAATGTTGTTAAATTAGAAGAGTATGAGATTGATGGCGAAAAGAAAAAAGTTTATGTTCATAGAAAAGGCGCAACACGTGCATTTCCAGGAGTTCCAGCGTTAATCGCTGGTTCAATGGGTACTGCTTCTTTCATCTGTAAAGGAACAGATTATGCAATGAAAAGAACTTTTGGTAGTTCCTGTCATGGTGCTGGACGTTCAATGTCTAGAACTAAAGCAATTCAAACTTTCAGTGGAGAAGAAATTAGAAATCAATTAGGCAAGAAAGGCATAATTGCAAAATCAACATCTCCTAAGGTTTTGGCAGAAGAAGCACCTAATGCCTACAAAGATGTTTCAGAAGTTATTGAATCAGTTGACAAAGCAGGAATTTCTCCAAAAGTGGTTAGAGTTGAACCAATTGGTGTTTTGAAAGGTTAAATCTCGAAAATCTTACCTTTCTTCCCAACATTAATAACTTTGGTTTTTCCAACCATTTCTTCAATACCTTCAGCTTCATGTACATGAGAACAAAGTAAAAGATCAGGATGAAACTTTTCAACAGCTTTCTTAACACCAGATGAACCAGGAAAAAACTTGGTGAATTTCTCCATCTTAGTTCCAGATGGATGAACATGGGTAACCATTATCTTTTTCTTTAAGTAATTAATTTTATCAAAACCTTTTTTCAACAAATCATATAATTCTTTTTCTTCAAATTGATTAATACCTATATTAGCTCCACCAGCACCAAAGATTCCAACGTCACCATACTTTACAGAGTAACCATGAATATTCTTCACCCCATATAATTCAGCTAAAAAATCTGTAGTTGCAACACTCTCATGATTTCCAGGTATTATCAAAACTTTTTCATGCCTTTTCTTAAACGGCCCAATAATATTATCTGTTGATTCTTCAGCCATTGTTAAATCGCCACATAATATTACTAAATCAACTTTTTCTTTCTCAGCTCTTTCAGCTAATTTTTCAGCTAGACCAATATCTCCGTGTATATCTCCAGCAGCAAGTATCTTAACTTTCTTAGCTTCCTTCTCAAGTTTATTCTCTTCCATACCAATTAAAAACAAAATGACCTTTAAAAAACTATTGTTAGAATCAACCTAATACTTTCCTAATATGTTCTTTAGATATATACTTATTTCCGGAATCAATTGCAAATCTAAAAACATCTTCAAGATTCTTTAAGAAATCTCTTGGATTATTACTTTTTTTGTTAATTAATTTGATTTTTTCGTCAGATATAATCCTTGACTCACCAATTCTACTTTTTGTAAGTTTAATTGCACTATTATTATCTAAACCTTTGAATTCAAAATGATTCTCTCCAACAAAATCTATCAATTCTTTAGGTAATTTAATACCCACAAAAATAATTGAATCAATGTTCCCTTTTTCTCGATAATTTTTAATTTGTTTTGCATCTTTTAGAGTCATGTCTTGTACTTCATCTGCTAATAATATTGCTTCTTTTGCTTTTATTTTTATTAGTCTCTTAAATAAATCTGATCTACCTATTAACAATTTTTTAAAATTAACAGATTTAGCATTTGAATCAAAATTAACATACATTAATTTATTTTCTCCAGCATATTCATTAATAATTTTCTTTAATGCAGTAGTTTTACCAGACCCATAATCTCCAGAAATAAAACAAGATTCTCCAGCTTTAATTAACTTAATAATTTTTTTAATCTTATTTTCAACACCAAATAAATTATTATTTGGTTTAATGCTGAATGGATTATTTTTAAATCCTATTTCTTTATACCAATCCCTCATTCTTCAATCTCTACTCCACATTCAGGACAAGTTATATCTTTCTTTTCAATTTCTGCTCCACAATTATCACAAAAATCTTGACAATCTTGACACCGCCAATATTTACCAATTTGTTTCATTTTTTGACCACAATTTAAACATTTGAAAACATCATCAATTACTTCTTCTTTTTTCTCTACTTTTTCCAGAAGTTCTTCAATTTTCTTAACATCAATACCTTTCTTATTAATATTATTAGCAACAATTTCTGCATTAATCAAAGCTTCTTTTGGATTATCAGAATTTGATACAATAATTTTTAAGATCTCTTTACTAAATAATTCTTTACCTTCTAATCTCATTTTAATTAATTCGACATAATCTTTTTTCTTTAGGGTGTTAAGTTTAATTATTCTTTTATCAATTCTATCTTTTATACTTTCATCTATGTTTACTTTTGAATAATCCTTAGTTGTAAATACCACTGATCTCAAATAATCTTGATCAAAATAATATTTAATTTTATTTGCATTATGCTTTGAAATACTTTCAATACTATCCATCAATAAAATCATACCTTTTGGTTTTTTCCTAAAAACCTTTCCTCTTATTCCAGAACTATTAAGCAAAAGCCTTTCAATATCAAGTCCTCGATTAAGCCTTTTTCCATTAACATAGATTAACCTATTTCTTCCTTTAAAATTATCAATAATATGTCTAAGGATTGCAGTCTTACCCGATCCTTTTGGTCCTTCAATTAAAAGCATACTGCCAGAACGAACACGATATAACGCTTCTCTCTTTTCTTCATCTAATCCTAACATCCCATAATCAGTCTTAAACAAATTGACTTCAAAAGGATTTTCAAAAAAGTCAAGTTTTTCATACCACTTCACAAATAACACCCTTTAATCAAGCAAATTTGTGAATATTTAAGCTTTTTGCTTCTCTAGAGTAACAAACTATTTTTTTAATTCAGAAATAATTATCTTTCAATAACTTTCTCACCATCAGTGAGGTCTATTATTTTTGAAGGTTTTCCATGTTTTTCTCCTTCATAGATTATAAAGTCTATCTTTGATTCAATTTCAGGATCTAGATTATCTAAAGTAGTCATAAAGTCTTCACCTGTTATGTTAGCAGAAGTTGTAATAATTGGTGT
Organism: uncultured Methanosarcinales archaeon; assembly: GCA_964534665.1. Classification (GTDB taxonomy): domain Archaea; phylum Nanobdellota; class Nanobdellia; order Woesearchaeales; family JAHJBD01; genus JAHJBD01. The sequence continues at coordinate 10,460 of CAZHRT010000021.1, forward strand.
TTTTGATTCAGAAGCAACATTGCTAAACCAATGGTCAGGAATTCTTACTCCTAAAGTATCCATTCCCATATTAACTTCATCAACTATACATTCTTTGTTTTTTAGTTTAAGAATTAAAGTATAAGGTCCTGGTAATTTCTCAATCCACTTTTCCCCATTATGACAATTTTCATTAATCCACTCTTTTGAAGGTGCAATAACAGAAAATGGCCTTTCATTTCTAGCTTTAATCTCTCTAACTCTTTTTACAGCACTTTGATGATTTGCATTGCAACCTATTCCATAAATAGTGTCAGTAGGATGTATAAATACAGCCCCATCTTTAATCTTCATAAGAATCTCTTCTTTTCTTACATTAAATTCATCTTGAGTTAAAACTTGCATAATAAAAGGTGTTAAAGAACAATATAAAAATGTTGTGTTAATAAAATATATAATTAACAATCAAAAAATAAATAGTAGTCTTAAATATTTCTCAGGCTTTGTCTTCTTACACTCTGTTGCCAATGAAATACATCTAATAGATCTACTTTATTCTTGTAGCTTTCCCAATCCATAAATTCTTTTTTTCTAAAAACTTTAATCACCTCATGCTGCAAGATAACCTTGCATAAATCCTTGTTCATATCCATTTATTCCATCGTTATCCATATCATCTTCAATTCCACTCTCTGTGTAGATATCAGTTTCTTCACTAGTCTCAGTCATATATTCTTCTTCCATCACAACCACCTATCAGAGAATTGTAAATCAAAGCTGTCTGTTGTTCTTGATGTCAAATCTTTTATTTGCCTGTAAAAAAGGTCTTTTATTGTATTAACACTTATATCCATTTTTTTATCACCTGTTGGTTTTTTTTGGAGGAGATGTCTGAAATCGTAGATTTCTGAGCATGCTCAAAAATCTTTGATTTTTGACATGTTGGGCAGGAAAGGGGGGCTCCTGCCAACAAAGGGTGTCAGTTGATTACTAACAGAATATTAGTTATCAAGTTAGTTTATATACTCTATCTGGGTGGTTGTCTAGTGTCCTGTGAGAATACTAAACACCCTAATTATCAAGAATTTAATTGAATTAAGCCTTATTACCACTGGACACATACATGTCTAGTGACACTTATTTTCAATAGGGAAAAATATTAAAACTTGAATCCTTTTATCAAAGAAATGAAGCAAATTCATATAATTTGTAAAGGTCGAGTTCAAGGAGTTTTCTTTAGAGCAAGAACTCGTGATAAAGCTGTTGACCTGGGTATTAAAGGGTGGGTAAAGAATTTAGATAATGGTGATGTAGAGGTCTTAGCACAAGGCACAGAAGCGCAATTAGCACAATTAATCGGTTATTGCAATAAAGGTCCAGATATTGCAAGAGTAGATAATGTAGAAATAAAACAAGAAGAAATAAAAAAAGAATATAAAGATTTTATAATCTTAGCTTAAAGTGCTTTTTTGACTTCTGCAATCAAAGTTGCATTATCAAAAGGTTTCTCAATTACTGTCACAATACCTTTTTCATCTTTCAATGCGTCTTTAGCACCCATAACAGCAGTAACATAGATTATCTTTATTGATTTTAATTCTGAATCAGATTTAATCTTTTCAATTAATTCTTTTGGAGTCATACCCGGCATCATTACATCAAGAAGCATTAAATCTGGTTTATCTTCCTGAATTTTTTTCCAAGCATCATCTGAATTATTAGCTTCAATAACATCATAACCCTCTGCACCTAACACAGCTTTTACAGTTGCTCTTACAGATGGTTCATCATCAGTTACCATTATTTTTTTACTCATTTGTATTACCTCCTTTCTCTTTCTTAGAGCTTTTCTTATTTAAATATTTCTTTCCTATAGACAAACTAAAGTAAAATGTACTTCCTTTACCAAGTTCACTTTCAATCCACATCTTGCCTTTATGCCCTTCTTCAATTATTTTCTTAGATATGTAAAGTCCAAAACCAGCACCACCAGCAATTCTTGTATGGCTTTGATCAACTTGAAACATTCTTTTGAAAACTTTAGGAAGATTTTCTTTTGAAATTCCAACCCCGTCATCTTTAACAGAAACAACAATTGAATTTCCTTTTTTCCCACATTTAATCCATATATGCCCTTTTTCTTTTCCATATTTAATGGAATTTGTTATTAAGTTTATTATTGTCTGACCAATCCTTATTTTATCCCCATATACTTGACAAGGCAGACTTTCAAGTTTAATCTTAATTTCTTTTTCTTTAGCCAACTCTTCAGCTGTTTTAATTGCATCTTTTACTATCTGTTCCATATTAAATTTAGAATAATCATATCTTATTCGCCCTTCTTCAAACCTAGAAACATCAAGCATACTTTCTATTAGGTTATGCAACCGCTTTGCATCCTTTATTACAACTTGTAAACTATCTTTTTGTTTTTTGTTAATCTTTCCTAATTTTTGATCATATATTAATTGACTTAACGAATTAATTGATGTTAATGGTGTCTTTAATTCATGGCCTGCAATAGAAATCAATTCATCTTTCATTTGATCAACTTTTTTAAGTTCTGTAATGTCATGAGCAACCCCAACAATTCTATAAACTTGACCTTTTTTATTTTTAACAGGAACGCCCTTATCATGTATCCACCTTATAGAACCATCTTTTTTAACTAATCTAAACTCAATATCATATCCTTTATTTCTTACAATATTAATGAACGCTTTCTCAACTTTCTTTTTATCATCTTTATGTATTGGCTTACTCCAATTTAGTGGATCTTTGTACAATTGTTTTACTGATATATTCCAAACTTTTTCATATGCAGGACTACAAAATAACACTTTCTTAGTTTTCCAATCTGTAAGCCAGAAAACATCCGTAATTGTATTAGCAATCTGTTTAAATTTCTCTTCACTTGCAGTAAGGTCATCATGTGCTTTTCTTAGTTTTGAAGATGTAATATTAAAAGCATCACCAAGCTCCTGAAGTTCATCACCAGAAGTAATCTTAACCATTGTACTTAATTGTCCCTTACCTAATTTCTGTGTTGCTTCATTTAATTTACTTATTGGTCTTGATATAGATCTTGAAAACATATAAGATAGAATTATTACAAATATAATCATTATTACAGCTGACAATGCAATAAATGTTCTAAGGTTATTTGTAACTGATAAAACTTCTGCTTCATCAATCTTAGCAACTAATCCCCATTCTAGGTTACGAGATGGTAAGTTTAAAGGACGCCAAGCTGCAATTATCTGTTCGCCCCTATAATCAACTGATTGTCCAGAACCAGATCTTCCTGATACTGCTTCTTTAATGGGATAAGCATTTTCATCTTTAAAAAAGGCAGCTTTTTTTAATGCCGCATCTGGGTCATGTCTTAAAGGATTAAGAAACAATGCATATTCACCTTCTTGTTCCATGGTATGGCCTTTATATGAGGGGCCTTCATTATTAGTTAATTTTCTACCAATCAGTGTTTCTCCTGTTTCTCCAAGTCCAGTATAATCCAAAACAAGATTATATACCTTTGTCATATCAATTGCCATAACAACGATACCAACAAAAGAATTGTTTATGTGATATACTGGTGCTGCTGTTAATAGTTCAAAGCCTTCATAGAATGGACTTTCAAATATCTCTGTAAAGTGAACTTCATTTCTTCCTTTTTGTATTATCTCCTCATTTGGAAATTTTGTACCAATTTCATCATTCTTATGAACATTGCCAGTAACATACATAATATTACCTTCTGGTCCAAGCAATAGTATCTCCAGCAAGAAATCCCTACCTTGTTGCATACTCTTTAATTGACTATCAAGTTCTTTTTTAGCATTAATATAATCTGGATGAGTTTTATCATTAAAATAATTGTTAAGAATTGGCAAATTTTTTCTTATATTTAAATAATGTTGAGCAGAAGTAATATCTTCATTTCTTTCATTAAAAAATGTCTCAATTTCTCTAACTTTTAAGTCAGCAATAGTTTCAATTCCAGCTAATCCAAGTATTCTATTATTTCCAGATTGTTCGATAATACTTGTAGCGTTTATGAATGTAATAGTCCCAAGAACAACAATTGGGATAATTGAAGCTAGCAAAAAACCAATAAGTAACTTAATACTAATACTTTTTATCTTTTTTACCATACTAGCCTCTTTTATATACACCTCGAGAAATGAATATATAAATCTTTCTTTATAACAAATAATATAAACTCCAGGATTAATTATCTAAATATGAAAGCAATATTTGCAGCAGGTTGTTTTTGGGGAGTTCAATCAGAATTTGATAAAGTTAAAGGTGTTAAGAAAACAACAGTTGGTTATATCGGTGGAACTAAAACTAAACCCAGTTACGAACAAGTTTGTACAAGTTTAACAGGCCATGCAGAAGCAATTGAGATTGAATTTGATTCTAAAGTTGTTAGCTATGATAAACTCTTAGACATTTTCTTTAAGATTCATAATCCAACAACAAAAAATCGTCAAGGTTTTGATATTGGCAAACAATATCGTTCAGCTATTTTCTACCATAATGAAGAACAAAAAGTTCAGGCAGAAAAATCAATTGAAAAACATCAAAAAGATTTTGACAAACCCATTGTAACGAAAATAGCTAAAGCAACAACTTTCTACCCAGCAGAAGAATATCATCAGAAATATAATGAAAAACACAGTAGAACTTGTAATTAAAACTCATTTAACTTCTTAACACCAGTAGCTTCAACAATTGTAATATTACCTTCTGCTCCGCCTTCTTTCTTAATTAAATTAACAAACTTACCACTTTCTAACTTTTTAACTTTACGAACAAATGTCCTATAAACAGAACTACCACCTTTTTCTTGATAAATATTAAACAAATCACCCATCTTTTTCCCAGAGTTAGCTTTAATCAATTCTAAAATATCTTGTGCTTCATCTTGTAGATCATCTTTGCTGTTTATACTATACCCATCTAATTTATCAATAGCTGCATTTGCATCTTCTAAAGAAATCTTTTTAGAAGATTTGTCTTCAGCACTTAAACCAGCTTCTCTTAACATATGAAGTCCTGTTCGCATATCATTTAATTCAAAAGTTTTTTTAGCAATCAAATCAATTACCCCTTCTTCAAAAACTCCAGAAACAAAAGCATATTCTACTCTTTTTTTTAATACACCGATTGTTTCTTCAAGATTGTAAGGTTTAAATTCTAAAACATCAGCCACAAGTCTTGACTTGACCCTTTCATCAAGTCCTTGTAAAAAGGTATGATAATTAGTTATTAATATAATACTCTTTTTATAGATCTCTTCAAGTAACATATAAAGAAAATCAAAATCTTCAATCTTATCGATTTCATCAAAAGCAAATACTACTGCTTTTTTGTTAAGCACATTTTTAACAACTTCAAACAATTCTTCTGTATTTTTATTCTGAGTAAATTTATACCCTATCTCATTACATATTTCAACGAGAATCTTAAAAGTAGTATTCTTTTTCCAACAATTAATATATATTGGAATGACCTCATCTGATTCATCATCAATTTCTCTAAATAAATGTTTAACAGCAACTGTCTTTCCTACACCTGGTTTTCCATGCACAATTATATTCCTACCAGTTCTATTTTGAAATAATGGTTTGATATAATGAGCAATACTTTTTTGCTGAGTTTCTCTATAAGGTATTAACTTAGGAACAAAAGAATAATCTAACGCATCCTCATTCATAAACAATGATTGATCAGAACCTAAAATATCTTGAAACATAATTACTAGGTAAGATTTAGTTTAATTTAAATGTTACGTAACTTTTTGCCACATTTCCAACAAAATTTATCTGTTCTTCTTATTGTTGCAGCACAATAGGGACAGATAGCATACTGAGCATATTTTGGGTCTTCTTTCTTAGGTTTAGCTCTTAAAATAAAAAGACTAATTCCTCCAAATACGGCCATAGCAATACCTAGCCAAATAAAGAATTTAAGTTTCATAAAAAAAGAAATTATAGAAATTAAAACACCAATCAAAAGATATGTCCAAGGAGAGATTTTCATTTTCCAATAATTTTCTTACCATTCATGTAAGGCTGTAATACAGTTGGTATTTTTATTGAACCATCTTTTTGTTGATAATTTTCAATTATAGCTCTTAAAGCTCTACCAGTTGCAACAGCAGTTGAATTGAGTGTGTGAATATACTCTTTATCTGCACCTTTTCTATATTTGATATTTAACCTAACTGCTTGATAACCTGTACAATTTGAACATGATACAACTTCTTTATACTCTTTTTCACGAGGCATCCAAGCTTCAATATCATATTTTTTAGCAGCAACTATGCCAATATCTCCTGTACAAATGTTAACAACCCTGTAAGGAATTTTCAATTTCTTAAATATCTCTTCAGCATTAGCAATTAATTCTTCATGAAACTTCCATGAATCTTCTGGCTTACAAAAAATGAATTGTTCAATTTTGTTAAATTGATGAACTCTGAATAATCCTTTTTCATCTATACCATGGCTTCCAATCTCTTTTCTAAAGCACGAAGAAATGCCTGCATATTTTAGTGGCAGTTTATCAGCATCTAAAACCTTATCCATTAACATAGCCCCAATTGGATGTTCACTTGTCGCTATTAAAAATAAATCTTCATCTTCAACCTTATACATCATGGTTTCAAAATCAGCTAAATCTGTAACACCTTCGTAAGGTTTTCTTTTAAGCATAAATGGTGGTTCAACAACCAAAAAATCTTTTTTTACTAGTAAATCAATTGCAAACCTTTGCAAAGCAAGATCTAATAAAGCCATATCCCCTATAAGATAATAAAATCCAGTTCCACATAACTTAGATGCATCTTCAAAATTAGCTAGACCTAAACTTTCAATTAATTCACCATGGTTTCTCAATTCAAATTCAAATTCTTTTTTCTCTCCAACTTCCCTTACAACCTCATTTTCACTATCATCTTTACCATAAGGAACAGACTCATGTAATAAGTTAGGCAATCTCATTTGATAATATAGAATCTTTTCTTTCAAAGAATTAATTTTTTCTTCAGATTTCCTAATTTTATCAGGTAATTCTTTAGCTTCTTTAACTTTTTTAGAGAAATCTTTACCTTCTTTTCTTAATTTGTTAATCTCTGCAGTAATCTGGTTTCTAGAAGCTCTTAATTTCTCACTATCACCTAAAGCTTTCCTATACTCTTCATCTTTCTTAAGAAGATCATCAACCCATTCTATCTTTTCAGTGTCTTGTCTCTTCTCTAAACCTTTCTTAACAAGGTCTGCATTCTCCCTAACAAATTTTATGTTTAACATTTTATTGTTGTTGACAGATAAAGCTATATAAAATTTTCTAAATTAGAAATATATATAAACTTAACAACATAATAATCTCCCTTAATGTCGGATCAACCTGAGTTTGACACTTTGGATGTTAAGATCTTTAATCTGTTGAGATGTGAACCTCCAACATTAGCATTTGATTTCTTCAGTTATGGTGGATTACCAAGAAGTGTCCTTAGACATATTCAAAACATTCATGATTTAGAAACAAGGATAGAAGAAAAAGCCGGAAAAGTAATTGAAATGCCTACTAGAGCAGGCACTACTGCTGATGAACCACCCCTTTCATCACCAGAATCTAGAAGGCATATAATAAACTATAATCTTGTTGATGTAGTTTATTCAATTATGGTTAATAGTCATAACAATTTCAGCGGACAAAGTGATTTTAAATTATTTGCAACATCAAACAATGGTAGGTATCAGGCAAATTTAGTTGTGTTAGAAGTATACAGGCAAAAAGGTGATGGCCATCCAATTTGGGAAGTGGGCTTATACATTACTGAGAAAGGAAAATCAAACATACTTTATGCAGAAGAAACAATTGTTGACGTTCCAAAAGAGATTATTGATAGAATTCAATTTCAAAGAACCGTTTGTGAATTAACTAGTTCATTAAAAGATATTGATTATGATGCAAGCCATAAAGGACGCAACAGAAACCCAAGATTTTTTAATTATCTTCACCTTCCAACAGACCAAGGTATAAGAATTATTCAAAATGATGAATTTGAACAAAGGCGAGCTAAATGGCTAAGATATCTTGTTGGTACGCTAGATATTGAAAAAGTTGTTAAGTTTGAAGATAGATGTGGTTATACAGATGCTCATAGAATCTATAGAGTTGAGATTGTTAGTACACATCTTACTGGCGATCCAGATGGGAAATATCTAATTGAAATTTTTGCACAAACAGAAGGAAAAGAACATGATCCAAGAAATAGAAACCTTCAAGAAGGTCCTTATACACATTCTCAAGCTCGTTCAAGATTTTTAGCCATAACTAATACTTACTTAAACTTGCTTCATATCAACGCAGAAAAAGGCGAACCTCAATTTGAGATTACAGAAGAACCAACACACATTGATTTTAGATATGCAACAGTTGTCAAAGACCAAAGTGAACAGCCAATAACTTTAAGCTCTTGGGAAAGCAGATATAATCATTCTGGTTTGTTGCTTCCAACACACCAACGCCACCATTATCTTTTATTACATAACTCTTCACCAGAACCATTAAGATTAGAAGAAGGCCAAAATTTTCCACAAGGCCAATCTCCAAGAGAATTCATGGCACAATTAATTGGTTTTCTAGAATCTTCAGTCTATGATCACTCAACCTTTATAGAAACAGCAGCACAAGCTGGTTTACCACTTACCGTTTCTCAGGCACCTTTAACAACAACAAGAACCCAATAATAAAGAATCCTAATAATATCCATAAAGCAATATCATAATTTCCTGTTTTAGCAACAACAAAACCAAAGACTATTGGTCCAAGAACTCCTGAGAACTTTTCAGTAAGTCCTTGAAATCCAAACAATTCTGCAATCTTATGTTTTGGACTTAAAGAAACTAACATTGGCCTTGTTACTGTCCATATTGCACCAAGTACTGCTCCACCAATTGATCCAGCAATGATAAATGCTGTTGTATTAGATAATTCAAATAAATACATGATATTTGTTATATTCATTAAATATACAATTATTAAAGTCCATAAACCAAGCGAAATTAATAATGTTTTCTTAGCCCCAATATGGTCACTAATTTTACCAAAAACCAATGAACCAATACTTGCAGCTAGTGCCATTGCAGCAAACGCAGGAAAAAACTGTTGAACAGTCAACCCAATTTGTTCTTGTCCAAACAAGAAAAGAAAAATGATTACTGTATTAACAGCATCTGTATAAATAAAGGAAGCAATCAAAAAGGTTAATAATCCCTTATATTTCTTAATACTCGTAAATGTACTCTTAATTTCACTAAGAGCTTTTCTAACAACATGTTTCACCTTTTTAGTTTTTTTATCTTTCAAATAAAAGAAAGGGAACAATGAAAATATTAAGAAGAATAATGCAATAGCAGGGAACATTAACTTTATCGAAAACTCATTTTCCCAACCAAATTTGTTAAGAATTAACCAAGCCATAACTAAACTAAGAATAGTTCCTAAATAACCTAGAGCAACACCATAACTTGATACTCTACCCATATTTTCTTTGTTTGAAATATCTACAAGCTTAGCATCATAAACATCTATTGCAGAATGAAATGTTAATGTTGCTAAAACCCCAAATATTAATGCAGCTGTTAAACCAACAAATCCAGTTATTGCTGTAAACAAAACACAAACAATTGTAAAAGTAATAATGAACGGCATTCTCTTATTAGTGGCATCTGATATTGCTCCAATAATAGGTACAAATATCCCTGCTAACAACATTGAAATTCCCATAGTTAATCCAATTTGAAATTCATTCCCACCTAAATAAACTTTAATTAACATAGGAAAGAAAAAAGTTATGAATAATGCAGAAAACGCAGTATTAGCTAAATCGTATAGACTCCAAGCAAATATCTGAAGTTTGTTTGCCATACATCTTTTTCTATATTAATCATATATAAGGGTTTCTAAATCATAAATGTTAATACTAATATACTCTACTTATTTGCTTTTATCTCAATCTTTACTCCTTCAAGAGCCCATGTAGATTCTGTCTCCATTTTTTTAACAGGAGCAAGACCCAGCACTTTTTCCATTTGTTTTAGAAAGTCCTTGCCAGCAATCATAATTTCTGTTTGTCCACCACCAGTAATATCTACAATACATTTTATGAAATTACCTCCATTACCAATAATAGAGCCACTTCTTACAATTCCACGTCCTTCAAATTCTGTCATTATATCACCATCTTTAAGATATCAAATAAAATCTATTTAATTTTTTCGTTTTAAACCAAAGAACCAAGCAACAACGTTGCAATACCTAAGAAACTAAAGAATCCAATTATATCAATAGAAGCTGTGATAAACACACTTGATGCAATAGCTGGATCAATTTTCATTGACTTAAATATTAATGGTACAGATGTTGCAATAAATCCTGCTAATGTAGTACTTATAGTCATAGCTAATAAAATAACTACTCCCAACATAATATTTTGTTGCCAAATTGAAGCAATTGTTCCAACAATTGTTCCAAGTATTATACCGTTTAACACACCAACAAAGATTTCTTTAAACACAATTTTTTTATAACTTCCTGGTGTTAATTGGTTTAAGGCAAGACCTCTAACAATTAATGTTAATGTTTGCGTTCCAGAGTTCCCTCCAATTCCTGCAATCATTGGCATGAATGCAGCAAGGATAATCACTGTTTGCAAAGTGTCTTTGAACAAAGATACAGTAAAAGCAGCAATAAAAGCTGTTACTAAGTTTATCATTAACCAAGGTAATCTTTTCTTAATAGAACTAAACAGTGGATCAAAAATGTGTTCATCTGGATTTACACCAGCTAATTTATACAAATCTTCTGTAGCTTCTTCTTGTAAAACATCTAATACATCATCAACAGTAACTCTTCCAAGTAATTTACCTTTATCATCAACAACAGGTAAAGCCATAATATCTTCTTGTCTAAATATCTCCGCAACATCTTCTTTGTCTAGGTTAGGGTTTAAAGTTACAATATCTTTATTCATGATACTGCTTATCTTCTTATCAGATGTTGCAGTTATCAAATCATTTAATGTAACAACCCCTTTAAGTTTATCTTCAGAATCAACAACATAAATATAATTTACATCAGCTAAGTCATCTTTCTTTAAGATATTAATAGCTTCCTTAACTTTTAATGAACCTTTTATTGATAATAACTCTGATTTCATTAAACCGCCAGCTGTATCTTCTTCATATTTTATCAAGGGAACAATTGCTTCTTTCTTTTCTTCAGGCAATTCTTGAATAATTTTTCTGGCATTATGTTCAGATATTTCACCTAGAATATCAGCAGAATCGTCCGATTCAGATTTCTCAATTATTGAAACAACATATTTATTTTTCAGTCCTTTAAGAATTATTTTTCTTGAATGCGTACTCACATCTAATAAAACATTAGAAGCTCTTCTGGTTGGGATTAACAAATAAAACTTAATTTTATTCTTATTATCTAATTGATCAATAATTCTAACTAAATCATCATCTTCATTTTGTTTTATGATGGGCTTGATTCTATTAATCTTATCTTGTTCTAAGAAATCCTTAACTTTATTGACATCAACCATACAGAGAAAGTAATAGTTTTATTAATAAATGTTACTATTATCTTAGATATCTCTTAAGAAATTGAAATACTAAATACATCTTAACTTTATTATCTGGTGAAAAATGGTCATTACCATGTTTAAAATAAGTTTTTAATACTACACCAGGACTTACATTTCTAGCCAAGTCCTGTGCATGATGAAACCTTGTCATTGGATCTTCAATATCATGTATTAGAAATATTGGGCACTTTATTGCTTTAATTTCTTCTTTTGGTTTATAGTCTCGTTCTTTTGCTGTCAAATTAGAATCTAAAGCATATTTAATAATTTTTCTTAAACGACAATCAGGCATCTTAAATAGATCAACATAATATTCATCAAGCGTTTGATTTCTATCTGCAAACGCAGCATGAAAAACAGCTGCTTTAACTAATTCTTGTCTTGGAAATCTAGCAATTCCACCTATTGCAGCTGATGCACCGAGTGATACACCATAAACTCCAATTTCAGTATTTTCTTTTTCATCAATTAACCAATTTAAGACCTCAACAAAATCTTTTGACTCTTGAACTCCCAGTCCTCCAAAACCTCCACTGCTAACATGTCCAGCCATATCAAATATCAGGATGTTATAATCTGCATTATATTCTAAAGCATTAACTAACATACTAAATCTCCCAAACGCTAAACCATGAAGCATTACAACCACTTTGTTACAACCTTCTTTTTCAAGATAAGTTCCATTCAAGACTATCCCTCTTTTGGTTCTTATCCTTACAGCAGATTTTTTAATTCTATCTCTATGCATTTTACGAAGATTAGACATACCCCTATTCATACGAAAATCCTTTAAAAAACCCAATACTCTAGGATAATGAATAACTGCTGAAGTTATTGGTATCATATCAATTCTAAAACTTTTTGAAAGCCACATTGACAAACTCCCTAATCTCTTAAACCATCTCCTTCTTCTAGTAAGTTTAGTATCAATTTTTGTTGTTGCTCTTTGCCTATTGAAATAATATTGTTCTAGATACTGACAAACTTTATCTTCATGCTCTTCTAAATTCTCAAGATTAACGTTAGCATCTTGAATTCCTAACTCATCTTTAACAACTTGATACAAATCTCTTTGAAACTCACGTATTGCATCATATCTGCTCATATGTCGTTGTCCATCATCATCTGCAACTTTTTTAATTCTAACAATTATTGGCTCCATCTGTTCAAAAAAACCTAATGTCTTATGTCTAAATTCAAGCTGATTTCTGCAAATTAAGTAAATGTTATCCATACCATCATTACTTTTGCCAGTTTTTTCCTTAAGAACAGAAATCTTTTTTTCAATACCTTCTATCCAGAAAATCATTTGTTTATTTCCTTTTATAGAAATTCGAACAATTCTAAGTAGATGTCTACTAGCTCTGGAAACTCTATTGAAATACGCATGAAGTAATTTTTCACCATCAAAACTTGGTTCTTTTGCATTTGCCCGCATAATTTCTTCAGTTTTTTTAGACATAACAACATTAGCAATAAGTTTAGTTATTTTTTCAATCATTAAATCTCTTTCAAGTTCTTTAGAATGAGCAGCCTCAACTTTCCCCATCTGTTCTTCAATATCATCAAAATGTTTTCTAAAGAACTTAACAGTAGATTTCACATCACTTTTGTGAAATAGGGAGAATTTTCTTTGCATAATACAATCTCAGAATCAACATATAAAAACTTTACTCTAATACAGCTTTTATCCTTCTAATACCTGCAGCACTAGATTCTTCTTTCTTAATCTTAAAATGACCTAAATCTTTTGTATTGGCAACATGTGGCCCCATACAGATATCTTTACTATAATCTCCAATTGTATAAACAGTAACTTTTGGTGGATACTTTGAACCAAACTCAGCTTGAGCTCCTTGTTTAATTGCATCTTCAGGAGCCATTTCTTCTTTAACAACTTCAATTCCAGCATCAATTACTTTGTTAACCTCATCTTCAACAGCTTTTTTTTCTTCAGGTGTTAACTTTCTATCAAAATTAAAATCATATCTTAAACGCTCAGGTGTTATGTTTGAACCTTTTTGTACAATATTCTCATCTTTCAAAACTTTTCTCAAAGCTTGTCCTAAAATATGTGTTGCTGTATGAAGTTTTGATGTAACATCAGAAGCTTCTGATAATCCACCTTTAAACCTCTGCTCTGCCCCTTTTCTTGATAATTCTTGATGTTTTTTATATTCTTCATTAAAACCTTCAACATCGATTGGAACATCTTTTTCAGAAGCTAACTCTTGAATCATTTCAATTGGAAAACCATAACTTTGATACAATAAGAAAGCTTCTGTTGCAGTAATCTGATTATCTTTTTCAACCATCTTAGTAAATTCTCGTAAACCTTTATCTAAAGTAATTTGAAACTTATCTTCTTCTTTTTTTAATTCAGATAAAATATAATCTTTTTTATCAGAAAGAATTGGATATTCTTCTTTGTAGATATTGATCACAACTTTAGCAATTTCTGAGCAAGAATCAATTTTAAGCAAATCAACACCAAGTAATCTAAGATGTCTTAAACTTCTCCTGATATACCTTCTTAATATATAACCTTGATCAAGATTTGAAGGCGGAACACCTCGTTCGTCACCTAGAATAAAAGTTGCAGCTTTCATATGATCTGTGATAACCGCAAATGACTTGAAGTTTTCTTGATAATCTTTATCTGTAATTTGCTTAATCTTTTCAATTATTGGCTGAAAAACTTCAATATCAAAAATATTTTCTTTTCCTTGCAAGACCATTGCAACTCTTTCAACACCAAGACCAGTATCAACATTCTTTTGAGCTAAAGGTTCAAACTTACCTTCATCAACTTTGTTATACTGCATAAAAACATCATTCCAAATTTCAACCCATCTATTATCTTCAGGATCAAACTTTTCTGGAGCTTTTGTATTATTATCTTTCCAATAAAACATTTCAGTGTCTGGTCCACAAGGTCCTGTTGTACCAGCAGGCCCCCACCAATTCTCACTTTTAGGTAAGTATGCAATCCTTTTTTCAGATATACCTAAAGTTTTCCAAATATTAGCAGCTTCTTCATCTTTTGGAGCGTCTTTATCCCCTTCAAAACAACTAACTGCTAATCTATTAATATCTAAACCTAACCAATCTTTTGACGCGAGAAATTCAAAACTCCATTTTATTGCATCTTCTTTAAAATAATCTCCTAAACTCCAATTTCCTAACATCTCAAAAAAAGTAGTATGGGTAGCGTCCCCCACTTCATCAATATCTTGAGTTCTTATACATTTTTGAACATCAGCTATTCTTGTACCTAAAGGATGTTTCTGTCCCATAAGAAAAGGAATTAAAGGATGCATACCAGCAGTTGTAAACAAAACAGTTGGATCATGTTCAGGTATTAATGGAGCACTATCTATAATAACATGTCCTTTTGACTTATAAAACTCTAAGTATTTTTTCTTTAATTCTGATGTTTTCATAGACCTAGTTCTTCTGATATTTTATTTAAAGGTTTCTCAAATCAAGCGATTTGTGAACCTAAATAATTTTCAATTATTCTAGGTTTTGTTAGAAAAATATTTAAACCATTAATTCCTAATCTAAATTATGGTTGATTTCATATTACCAACAGTAGACCAATTAATCAAGATTGGAGTATCTTTATTAATCGGTGCAATAATTGGCTGGGAACGAGAAGTTAGTCATAAACCTGCAGGATTAAGAACACATATTTTAGTTTCAATGGGTTCAACTTTAGCAACTTTAATTTCAATTGATTATTTTTCTGTGGATCCTGCAAGAATTGCATCTGGAATTTTAACTGGAATAGGATTTTTAGGTGCAGGAACAATAATAGCTGCAAAAGGGAATGTTAGAGGTTTAACAACAGCAGCTTCTTTATGGGTAGTAGCAGCTTTAGGCTTAGCTGTTGGAGTTGGAGCTTACACATTAGCAATTATAGCAGCAGTGATAGTTCTATTAACTTTATTATTTATAAGAGTAGAAAAGAAATAATTATTTAAACAATTTCTCTAGGATATCCAACGTATATAGAACTATAGCATGAGTCTGCTCTTTACTTGGATAAAAAGCTTCTTTTTTCTTATGTACAGAAAATATCCTAATTTGATTAATCAAATGAACTTGATTTGTTAATGCTGGGTCTAACAAAACCCCTTTATCTTTTAGTTTAGCAATTAAATTTCCTAATCCAATTCCAGGACTTTTTTCAAGAATATCATTTCCAGTTGTTTCAAAATATTTTCTATGTAAAGCAGTTTCAAGTAACCTACCACACAATATTACAGTACTTCTCAAACATCCAGCATTAAAACATTTGTTAACTTCTAAGATATCAGCCTTAACCTCACTTTTAACATCTTCTGGGACAATTGACGGTGCTGGAAAAATGTTTTCAATTTCTTCTTTTGGAAAGTTTATTTGTTCAGTAAGGGAAATCATTCTTTGAGTAATTTTCTTTAAATGAGAAATATCTTTACTTTCAAGTTCAGGCATCATTTCAAGTATTTCAGAAACCATTTCACTATTCCTTGAATCATAT
>CAZHRT010000022.1:0-23010 GCA_964534665.1 uncultured Methanosarcinales archaeon
AAGAATATGGCACAAAGATTGATAAAAACAAATTATCACAAATCAAAGGATTAGGATTTATTTGTAATGATGAATTAGAATTTACTGGTTATGGTGACTCAATCCCAGATGAAGATATGCCATATCCTGATTATAAAATATTAGAAAGTGGGCTTTTAGGAAATAAACAATTATTGCAAAATTATTTTCGTGTTGGAAAAGATCAAAACTGGTTTGCACATGATAAGCGTGCTTTAGAACCAGAACGTAAACCTAACATGGCAATAGCTTGGGCTGTCAAAGGATGTTTTGCTAGATGTACATTTTGTCAAAGATTTTGTAAAGGTTTTCATCTTTTGGATATAGGTAAGTTTGAGGAACACATAATTGAACTTAAGGAAAAACATAACTGTCAATTTTTTACTTTAACAGGAGAGAATTTTGGGTTCCCTAGAGAATTTGCATATAATATTGCTAAAATATTAAAAAAATATGATTTTTTGTGGATAAGTGGCGCTTCAAGATGTACAAATTTTAAACCTGAAGATTATAAATTCTTTAATGAATGTGGATGCACTGGAATTAAGTTTGGTGTTGAATCTGGTAGTCAAACCATACTAAATATAATGGAAAAGAATTTTAATACTGAAGATGTATTTAATGCTATTAAGACTGCAACTGAAGCTGGTATATATTGTCCAACAGCTTTTTGTATAGGTATGCCTGGTGAAACAAATAAAACAATAAAAGAAACAGGTAAATTCTTAGGTAGAATATGTAGAATCAAACGTAGCCCACCAGTATTATTAGAAATTTTCCATGCAGTACCATTACCTGGGGCTCCGCTTTATGAATATGGCCAATTGCAAGGTGTTATTGGAACTGCATTAAAAGAAGAAGAAGAATATCTTACATATGTATCAGATAGGGGATCCAGTAAAGAAAATTACATTAATCTTACAGGACAAAGTAATAGAAAAGCAATTTTTTGGGAGTATTTACTCATATACGAAGCAACCAGAGAATTTTACAGTAAACCGCTTCCAAAAAAAGATCGTGAAGAAACCACTTCAAAAGCTAAGTCTAATAAAAAATCTGTAAAAGACCTTATATTAAAGATTATTAGGAAGCCTGGTGGATTAAAACAGGCTTTCAAAGAACCAGTAAGTTCATTAAATGGTTATTTAGGTAGAAGTAAGATTGCCACCAAAATCCCTAAGATAATTTTATATCCCATCATGAGAAATATGCTTTATCTTGAATATCTAAGTAAACTTTCATACAAATTTTTAGCCACAATCTTTACTAAAGATGAATGGAATAAAATGGACTTCAAGTATAAAAGGAAAAAGATTAAATATAAATTAAAACTAAATGAAAGTCTCCGTAAAATAAACAAGAAATTAAGGGAACAATTGCCAGGGCCAAAAACATTAACAGAAAAAAATCAAATATTACTATATCAAGGTAGATAAAAATGAATAATTATATACAAAACATATGTAAAAAATTTCAAATCAATGAGATTAAAAAGTATTTTGAAGATATGGCAAAACTTAATGTCCTTGTTATAGGTGACATTATCATTGATGATTATGTGTTTGTTAGACCTAAAGGAAGAGCAATTAAAGATCCAATTCTATCTGTTGAATATCGTAATAGAGAAAGATATGCTGGAGGAATTCTTGCTGTTGCAAATCATCTAAGTAGTTTTGTTAATAATATTAAGATATTATCAATTATTGGAGAAGAACATTCTGAAGAAGAATTTATTATGCAGAGTTTATCTAAAAATATTGAGTTTAAATCTTTTACTAAGCCTGGATCGCCTACCACTGTTAAAAAAAGATTTATTGATAAAAAAAGAGATAATAAACTATTCAAGATTGAGTATATGAATGATAATCCTATTGATGAAGAATTAACAAACAGTATATTATTATTTTTAGATGAAGAACTTCCTAAATATGATTTGGTAGTAGTTGGAGATTTTGGACATGGATTTATTAATGATCAGATTAGAAGAAAAATTGAAGCAAAAGCAAAATATATGGCGCTTAATGTTCAGTCAAATAGTGCAAATATGGGATATAATTACTTTAATCTTTATAAGAAATTTAATTATCTAACAATGGATGAGCAAGAACTTAGATTGCCTTTTTCTCATAGATTTGAGAATGTTGAGGAAATTGCAATAAAAGCTTTTGATTCATATAAGATGAAATTCTTAGTTACGCGTGGACCTGGTGGGTGTATGTTTATTAATAAAGAAGGTAAAATATTTAATGCACCTATATTAATAAGTAATGTAAAAGACACTGTGGGTGCAGGAGATGCAGTATTTGCAATCTCAACATTATTCTCATACTTTAATGCGAATGATGAATTGATGCCATTTATTGCTAATTGTGCAGGTGGAATATCAGCAAATTTTATGGGGAACAAAGAAAGTGTATCTAAAGAAAAACTTTTGAAATTTTTGGAAGAAATATATAAAAATGGAATGGAATAAATATAAAGAATCGGTTAAAGAAGCTATAGATAATTTTAAATTTGATAATGAAATATTGAATGTTCTTAAGAATTCTGCAAAAAACAGACAAAAAATATTTATTGCTGGAAATGGTGGAAGTGCAGCAATTGCTATGCATTATGTTTGCGATTTTGCAAAAGGTGCAAATAAAGATTGGGAAAACAATCAAGAAAGATTTAAACCAATATGCCTTTCAAGTAATGTAGGATATATTACTGCTGTTGCAAATGACACTGAATACAAAGAAATCTTTAAACAACAATTAATTAATCTTGCTCAGCCTAATGATATTCTAATATTAATCTCTTCCTCAGGTAATAGCCCAAATATTGTAGAAGCAGCAAAGTACGCAAAACAAGCTAAATTAATTGTTATAGGTATAGCTGGGTTTAAAGGTGGGGCATTGCTTGAACATGCAGATTATTCTGCGTACGTAGATAGATCATCATATGAAGTATGTGAAGATATACATGCTGTATTTGGTCATTTCTTAGCAATATATCTTAGAGAGAACTAAATTTTCTTAATATAATCAATAATTTGAGATGTACTGAGTTTTGCATCATTAGTGTATTTTATCTCACCAGATACTTCTTTTATTGCCTGCCTTTCAGCATTAATTTCTTCATCGTCCTTATCAATATAATCTGGACCTTTAATATAATAAGATGGCTTTAATGCTTTAATAGTTTCAATTCCTGTGTTAAAGTCTGATACAACTACATGATCTACACAAGCAAGACTTGCTATCATGTAAGCTCTTAATGTTTGATTATAAATTGGTCTCCCATTACCTTTTCGTGCATTGACAAATGTATCAGAGGTTATAGATACTATCAATATATCACATAACTCTCTTGCAGATTGAAAATGTTTAACATGGCCTGGATGTAATAGGTCAAAACCGCCATGACATAAACCAACTTTCTTACCCGATTCCTTTATTTCCTTAATTAAAAATTGTGCTTGAGAAAATTCAACAATCTTTTTGGAATTAAACTTTTCTTGTGTATTTAACATTTTAATTTCTTCGCAATAATTTAATGTGTTTCTTAATCTCATCAATGTCTATAACATTCATATAATATACCATCACAAGATAAATTAACCCTGCAACAGATATTGCAATAATGGCTTCAAGCCAGATGTTTAATAAAAGACTTTGGGTAATTATGAGGATTACTGATATAAAAACAGCCCCTGCAAAAAAAAGCTTTAACCAAATCTTTTTTGGGAATTCTGCCTTAACATAATACAAAACTCTATTGGTTGATAATATTAATGCCAAAATATAACTTAAAGTAGTTGATATTGCAGCACCATTAATTCCAAATCTTGGAATTAGAATTATATTTGCTACAGTGTTTAATATGGCAGCTGAAATAATAATTTTTGCTACTGTTTGTGGTCTACCAATAGCAGAAATGATATTATGATTTATGCCAGCTACAACATAAAATAACATACCAATAATTAATATCTGTAAAGCGACAGCACCACTAATATAGTCTATACCAAAGAAAACTTCAATAAATAACTTTGCAAATGATAAGATAATAAGTGCTGGTGGTAAAATTATTAAAAAAGAGTACCTATGAATTAAGCTTATACTTGTTGAAATTGTTTTCTTATCTTTTTTAGCCCATAATTCAGAGACTAAAGGGAACATAACTGAAGATATGGCGCTCCCAAAGTATAAGAAAAGGCTTGCTGAAGGAAGTATTACATTGTAGATACCAACAGCCGTTAGGTTAGCAAAATTAGTTAGTATAAGTGTATCAATGTTGCTTATGAACTTTCCACCAATAGCTGTTGCGAAAAGTGGTAGTCCAAACATAAGGAGTAATTTAGTAATTTTGCCAGTGTTTTTTACTTTGTACGAAAAGAAATTAAAATTTTTTAATAATACTGGTGTAAAGATAATTACCAACAAAAAACATAAAATAGCATAAGCCAAAGCTGGAGCATAAACACCCAAATTCATTCTAAAAAACAATAAAGTTAACAAAAGAAATGTTATGTTTTTTAAAGGTTCAAACAAAGCATATAATTTAATTTTTTGAAGACCTTGGAAAACTCGCTTATATAACCTAAAAAAAATACTCCCAACGACATATAATAATAGCAAAATAATTATAACTTTTGAATCAGGATTCTTAAAATAGTTTTTAACTAAGTAATTTGAAGCTATTAAAAATCCAGTTATTAACACAGTTGAACTGATAACTTGCATTATAATAACAGAAACTATTGATGTCTTAATTGCGTTAAATTTTTTTTTAACTTTAAATTCAGGTATATATTTTACTAATGCTGCGTTCACTCCTAAGTCTCTAAAAAAAAGAAAGAAAAAAATCAGTGTATAAACTGCGTAAAAAAGACCATAATCTTTAGGACCAAGTTCTCTAGCAAGAATAATTCTAGTAAAAAAACTAATTATTGCAGCCAATATGCTCATCATAAATACATATCCTGCCCCCTGAACTACTCTTTTGGTATATGATGTCATGATTGAGTTAAATTTATCTGATTATTTAAAGCTATCTGAATGGTAAATTAATAAGATTTTAATAATAATTTAATCAATGAATTTAGAATAATAAAAAGATACCTCTGAAGATTAAATTATACATTAATACCAATTATTTAACAAAAATGTCATGATTTCTAATATTACTTTTTCTCTATCTTTTATTTTATCCCTTGAAATTATTTCAATAGGGTTGAGAATTGGTTTTAATTTGTTAAAAAAATACATTTGTTTATTTAAACCATTAATTGGTTCTTCTGGCCTTCTTGCATGTAATACCTCAGCAGTATTATAAAGATAAAATGTGATTGTAGGTTTTGGAAATAATCTTAATAAAAATTTCTTAAAAAATAAAGGAACATTATTCATAACCATAATATCAGATGAGTATCTGTCTGTGATAATAATATTTTTTCGTAACCTATTAGGTAGAATAATAAAAATATATCTTAGTAATAAATCAAGTGCAAATACTGGAGCAAATAAAGTGTATATACTCTTCTTTAATCCTTTATGCATTTTTGGCTTCTTTCTTTCTCTGGATTTATACGCGTTGCCTAATTTTCTAATAGGGAGGATTTGGTTTCTGCCTCTTCCAGTATAAAATACTTGAGCTTTGTAACCTATTTTATTTAAGTATTTTAATACCTCTGCAGATGTTGAAGATTTTCCTGCACCGTCCGGACCAATAAAACTTATCAAAGGCCAAGGTTTTAAGAATTTCTTCCATTTGATCCATCTAAAAAATAGTTTAATAAAAGTAATTGGATGTTTAGAAATAAAATAAGCAATTAGATATTTTTTCTTTAATATTTCGTTAAATTTCTCATTTGAAACCAAATTATATAATTTCTCAGCAATCTTCTTATTAAATATTGATGATAATTTTTCAATTACATAACCTTTATTAGGTTGTGCTTTTGTTAAGATTGATTGATATTCTGGCTTAAATCTTCTTTTCCCTAAAATTGAATGTACTAGAAGCATTACAAATGTATCATCATTAGAAGGAACGTAAAAAAATGATTTTTTAACTCGATTTTTTAATACATCTAAATAAGACATATCATTCCAATGTACTGCACCAATTTGTATATCAAAACTTACCCTATCTAAACCAAGAAATTTGTAATAGGGTGCATGTTTAAGTGAATATGATTTTGTACGTTTTATAAATCCAAGATTGTTCATAACTTTAACAAACTTTGACCAATCTTTTTTTGATATGACCATATCTATACTTTTCTCAGAATGTTTCTTTGGTTCTCGATTTTCTATTAAGAAATCATAGTTTCTCAATACACAATATGAGATATTATTATTCTCTAATTCAATTAATGTTTTCTTAATAGTTTCAAAAATCATTTTAATAGTTTTATTATATCATCTATTTTAATATTCTTCATACATTTATTATTATAACCAAAACGACATTCTGGCACTTCACCTTTATGTACATTAATACATGGCGAAAATTTGCATATCTTCCCTTTGTATATTGAAATATTACCTGGACCATATGGGCCCCATCTTTCAGGTAAATTTGGACCAAATAATCCAATAGTTTTAACTCCTTGAGCTGCTGCAATATGCATTGTCCCTGTATCATTTGAAATAAATAATTGGCACATCTCAATTGCTGCAAAAGCTTGTTTTAAAGATAATTTGCCTGCAACATTATATACAGTTATAGTTGGATTCTTAATTGATTTAATAATATCATTAATGTATGTTTTCTCAGAGTCAGTGCCAAAGAAAATAATTTTAGCTTTCTTATTTTTATACAATTCATCAGCCAACTTTGCAAATCTGTCTTTTGGCCACATCCTAGAACGTGCAGATTCAGCTGCACCTGTACCAAGCCCAACTATGTAATCATTTGATTTAATACCTAAATTCTTTGTTACTGTATTAGCATTGTCTTTGTCTTGTTTAGAATATTTAAGTTTAATTAGATTATTGGCTTTAATATCTGCACCAAGCACCCTCACTAAATCTAAATGTGTTTGAACAACATGTTGTTTATCATTATACTTTGTTGTCTTATTAAACAATTTTGCCCTAACACCATGTGAATATCCAATACTAAACTTCCCAATAAAATAAGCCATAATAGCAGATATGTTAAGATATTCTTCAAAATCAATTACCAAATCAAATTTCTTAAAGTTCTTTAAGATAAATAGTTTTAAAGCAATAGGACTTAATTTAGTAACAATAACATTATCAATATTGTCATTCTTATAATAAACGTCTTTATTTCTATCAGTACATAATAGACTAATCTTAGAATTAGGATATTTTTGCTTAAAGGCTTTGATTGCTGGAAGTGTTAAGATAGTTTCTCCAATGCCCCATAATTGAATAAATAGAACTTTGTTAGTTTTAAAATCTTTTTTTGATTTAAAAGGACTTAACAGTACGCATAGAGGGGTGCCTATTACCCTATCTATTAATTTAATAATTTTAACGTTCATAAGCATCAAGAATGTTTTCTATAAATTTTGTAGTTGATAAACCTTCAAAGTCTTTTACAATATGTATTTTGCCACCATATGACTTAACAGTCGGTGCTTCAACACAATCTTCACCATAATCTTCACCATTTACAAAAACATTTGGTTTTAATTCTTTTATTAAGTTTATTGGTGTATCTTCATCAAATATGATTACATAATCAACAACTTCTAAGGCTGATAATACTGTTGCCCTATCTTGTTCATTATTAATTGGTCTATTTTGACCTTTGCTTGATTTAACATTTTTGTCTGAATTTAGGCCAACAATTAAGATATCTCCTTGTTTCTTAGCTTCTGTTAGAAAAGCAATATGTCCTGCATGTAAAAGATCAAAACAACCATTACAAAAAACAGTATTCTTGCCTTTAATTATTTCTTTTAATTCTTCAATATTCTTTAATTTATTCATTTTCGATTATAAACTCCACTGCTTGTTTTAAATTATTAGCTATAAGGTCTGGTTGTATACGAAGTTCTGGTTGGTGTTTAATTCCGTGGCCAGTCGTTAAATAAATTGCCCTAGTTCCAGCATTCTTACCTAATACAACATCGTGAGGATGGTCACCAATAACCCATGATTTATCCAAATCAATATCAAAATCTTTTTGTGCTTCTTTAATAAATTTGATATTTGGTTTTCTACAATCACAGTTATCTTCAGGTGTATGTGGACAACAATAACTTTTCTCTATAATTATTCCTTGCTCACTTAATTCTTTAACTAATTGATCATTAAATTTCTTAAAATCTTTGTGTGCATAATAACCTCTCCCTATACCTGATTGATTTGTTATAATAAATAACTTAAAGTTTTTTAATAGCCTTAATGATTCAAAAACATCTTCAAAGAATTCTAAATCTTTAATTTTATGAGTATATCCTTCTTCGTCAATGTTAATTGTGCCATCCCTATCTAAAAAAACTGCTTTATTCATTTTAAAAACTAGATTTTAATTCTTCTATTGTGCAGGGTGTAGTCCCTAACTTTCCAACAACAACTCCTGCTGCGTGATTTGCTATCTCTGCTGCTTCTTTAAGGTTTGCGCCAGAAGCCAGAGCTAAAGTAACTGCAGCTGTAACTGTATCGCCTGCTCCAGAAACATCATAAACTTCTACAGCTTTAGTTGGTATATCTGTTATTGAACCATCTTTCTCAAATAAAGTTGCACCTTTTTCTCCACGAGTAACAAGGATATTAGAATTAATTTCTTTTAAAAGATTAATACCAAGTTCATTAATCTTCTCGCCGTTGGTACATTCAAGATTAAACATTTTACAAATTTCTTTATTATTTGGTGTAATTAATGTAACGTTCTTGTAGATTCTTCTAGATTTTGGGTCTACCACAACAATTTTCTCATAATTTGAAATCTCTGTAATTAATCTTTCAGTAATATTGTCTTTCATATAATCAGAAATAATTATTGCATCTGCTTTTTCGATGTTTTGTTTAATCTTATCTAAAACTTGATCTTCTATTTCTTTTGTGATATTTTTCTTTGACTCATAATCTACACGCATTTGCTGTTGATTATTTGACATGATTCTGGTTTTTTGAATAGTTGGCTTATTTGTATCGATAATAATCTCTTTCTCAATAGCTTTTTCATCAAGTAATTTAGATATAATTTTACCAGATTCATCAGCCCCAATTGTTCCAATTAGGGTTGCTTTTCCACCTAAGGATATAATATTATTAGCAGTATTTGCAGCACCGCCTAGAATATAAGTCTCTTTAGCAACATCTACTATTTTAACTGGCGCTTCTGGGCTCATCCTTTCTATAGATCCCCAGATATACTTATCTAGCATGATGTCTCCAATAATCAAAATTCTTTTTCCGTTAAAGTTATCAAGATTCATTTGGTAATTCAAGTTTAGTTATATCTATCTCTTTAGATTCCTCATCCCTATAGGAATCCTCATCTTCATGATGTGTTGAAAATTCAATAATTTCACTGTCTTCAAGGCCTGTAAATCTATGTTTTGTGTTTGGAAGTATTAGAATTGAATCCCCAGGGAGCATAATTTTACTTTTCTCATCAATTTCTATTAAAACTTTGCCTTTATTAATATAAAATGTTTCATCCTTGTTCTCATGGTGATGCATTGAACATCTAAAACCTTGCTTTAAAAACAATTTTTTTCCACAATAATCTCTATTAACAATCCATTCTTCATGACCCCAAATCTTGTTAACTATCTTATGTTCCATAGGTGTAGTAAATAAAGAAGGATATTTAAAGGCTACTATTAATAGTATGTCAAAAACTATCAGTCAATAGACTGGTGGTATATTAATATATTAATATAAAAACGAAATACTTATTAAGTTAATAAGGGTGCTAAATATTATGGATCAAAAGTTAAGTATTTTACAAAAAACATTATTAGGTTTTCTTTATTTGTCCCTATTGGTAATAGTTATTCTTAGTATTAATGCTACTAAAAATATTGGCAAAGATGGATTTGATGGTTGCATGAAGAATGAATGTGCAAAAGGAGAAGACCACTGTTCTAAGTATAGAACTATTAGTAATTGTTGTGTTGGTGCTGGAGGAGTTGTTGGAGTTTCTGAAGAGAATTATATATGTCAATTTAGTTAAATTATTTCTAGAACAACCATCATATTTTCTACATTATGTACAACATTAAATTTGTTGTAATTAATTATTTCATTATGTTTTTCTGCTAGCTCTTCATTAGTAATGTCTGTTGTGAGATATTTATAATCCATCCTTCCTAAAATAATATATTTATATTGATTTTTTAAAAGAAAAGAATAAAGTTCTTCTGCACTATTAGAAGTAATATTCTCTCTAAAACTTAATACATCTTGACACCATTCACAACTAAATCCATCTAAACCTATAGTAATTTTATCTCTAGGTGAATACATAAAAACATTAGTATTGGGTTCTAATGTATTAAACCAATTAGCATATTCAAATGGTTCTGATGGCTGTCCACCTGAAAATGAACCACTTGTTGGCCAACTTGGATTAGTATTATGTTTATATTTTTGATTACCTGATGTAATCCAGACGCCACCAGTAATAAATAAAATGATTATTATTGCAGGTATGCCAAATCTTTTTCCAAGTTTAAGTAAAAACCAGAATCCTTCTGCACATATAAGCGCAATTGCAATTGCCATTAACATCCAAACCCTAAATGGTCCTCTTGCTACACTAATACCAAATGTCTGACCATTTACTCCCCAGAAAGTATAGAATAACCAAAATATGGTAACAATTATCCAGAAATTTTCTTTTTTTACAATATTAGATTTATATTTAACCAAAATATATACTAAAGAAATTAAAGCTAATAAAGATATAAATAATCCTACGCCAATTGGATTATTGATCATATTTGTTTTTGTTGCAATTAAAAAGTCTCTTAATAAATATGATCTAGTTCCTGTTCCCCCCCCGGAAAATAATCTTGGAATGATATCAAAGATTCTAATGAAAATATTAGTCCCAGCAGTTACAGAACCTGAACTTGTAACTGTAGAAACTGAACTTACACCATAATATGAAACAAATTTACTAAATCCATATTTTAGAATCATAACCCCCCACCACATTAAGGATATTACTCCCCCAATCAATGAAGCAAGAGTTACTTCTTTCATAAATTTTCGGTTCACAATAGAACCTATTATAATATACATCAGTAATAATGTACTTAGCTTAAGTGGTTGTGAAAGGTTTTGAGTTACCCAAATACTAGCAAATATAATACCTCCAACAATTGCCCATTTTTTATCAATTTTTACCCTTTCAAAAGAATACATTAATGGGAAAAATAATGTAACAACTAAAGAATGTGCCCAAATAAAGTGACTCAGATAACAGGGGATCATTGCTAATATAAAAGTAGCAAATAAAGCTTTATTTCTATTACCAATAAATTGTTTAGCAAAGAAATAAAAGAAAATTATTCCTAATGAGACTATAAGTGCATTAAAAAACTTCAATGTCCAATTAACTGAATCATTTGTTTGATGAAGAACACCTAAAAATACATCATAAGCTGGAGGGTATAGATCCATATAAGATAAAACCACATCAAAAGTATTTCCTTTTTTTGTAACTGGTGGATCATATGCAGTTTTCTCAAGAGAAACATACTTAGCACCTACTGCGTGCCCCCAAGGATCTTCATTTTCAAGATAAGGGTAACCAAATGCACCTTTTGTATACATAAAAAAAGATCCAAGAAATAATAAGACTACTATTAAGATTGTAATATCTGATTTTTTTATTTGAAATGTTGGAATTTTGCATTTGTTTTCCTTAATACTCTTAAATAAGATATAAATTGGAAAAGCCATACTTAAAAATAAGAATATCTTCCAATCTAAAGGAACCCTAATAAAATTAAGAAATATAGCAAGGATAGGAAAGGTTCCTAGACCTAAACCTATATTCATGAGGTGTTTTTCTAAGAAATTGTTTGGTTTTTTAAGAAAACTTGTAATTGTAAAACCAAGTCCCCAAGTATATGCGAAAAATAATAATATAGTTACAAGCATTTAGCACCCTCACTTAAAAGTATCTTAGAAGTGTATATAAAATTATCTATAGTGAAATACAGATACTTCTTTAAACTCTTTTTTATCAATTTGTTCAAATTGCTCATTAAAGAAACTAGAATAAAAATTAAGTTTTTTTGGGTCTCTAGAAGAAACAAACCAAAAGCTTTCTTCTAGATCTAAAGTGTTTATAAGTTCAGTTCTGTCTGAGCCCCCATCAAAATTATTATTTAAATTAATCTGCCTACTTTCAAATTTAGAATAATAATTAAATAAATAGACTGTTGAGCCAGAATTATCAAATAAAATTAAAGGAGTATTAGCTGAATTATCTTCAACGTAAGTAACAGCTTCCCGCCATTCTGGTTTTGTTGGATTTGAATAATATGAAATTAACATAACAGAATTAAATAAGAGAATTAATATTATAATTATAGATTGTATCTTTTTCTTGTTTATTAAATCAATTCCTTTAGCAATTCCAATATACACTAAAGGTAATAAGAAAAATAAATGTCTAATTACAGCAAAAGATCTTGTAATGTTCTTAAAAAGAGTTAAATAAACAATAATTGTAAAGAATAAAAAAGAATAAAAAATCTTTGGATTAAATTTAATATTAATTTTCTTAAGATTATCTTTAAAATGTAAGAAAATAAATAGTCCAATTATCAATATAATTATTGGAGAAATAAAGAAGAAAACTCCTAAATTAGCAATTATTGGCGGAATTCCGATAGCAATAAGTTTTGGAATCCAAGCTGGGTATTTATTTATGGATTGTGAAATCATATATCTAAGTATAGGTAAAAATAATATAAACAAGATAACTTGAACCATAACCCAATTTTTTAACTGCTTTTTATATTTATCAAAAAAGAACATTGAAGATTGAATAATTATAAGTAAAATTGCAATATAACTGACATAAAGAGAGAGTAATGTAATAAAACCATAATATTTCCAAAAATTATTTTTTACGTTAGATTTTAGTGTAATTGCACGAAAAAAGAAATATGTTGATAATAAAGCCAAGAATCCAAACATTGTCCAAAGCCTAGCTTCTTGAGCATATACTATTTGAAGCATAGCAGTAGACATTAATAAACATGAAATTAAAGCAACTTTTCTTGAAAATAATAAAGAAGCTAAGAAAAATAATACTATAATTGATGTTACACTAAAGATTACAGATAATAATCTTATAGAAACTTCTGAGTTACCAAAAAAGTTTACCCATTGACGTAGAATTAAATGGTACCCATAAGGAGATAATTCGATATCATAAACCATTTGGTTCATAGAGTTAATATCTTGTTGTTCAACTTCGATTAAAGATATTGCTTCATCTACCCAAAGACTTTCTCCTGCCAATTGATATACTCTTAAAAATAATCCTAAGAAAACAATTACTAATAAGACTAAAAATACCTTTTTATTCATAATCAAAAGAAATCAAAAGGGCCTTATAAATCTTTCATTTAATAAGAATCTTTATTAAGAAATAGAAGATATTTCAATAAATGAATGACATTATAATACTAATATCTAATGATATGTATAGTTCAAGAGTATTCAAGCCTATAATCGAAAAATATCCAGAGATTATTTCTGCAATTGTAGATTGCAAGTCTGTTGGTGGAAATATTATTAAAAGAATTAAAAGAAAAATAAAAATTGCAAAAGGAGCAGGTTTTCATTTTGCGTTATATAAATTTCTTGAAACAACAGGTTATCAGATATTATCTATATTAAAAGGAAAACCTACATTTTATAAATTGGCTAAAAAAAATAATATTAAATATATTAAAACAAATGATGTTTCAAGTGATGATTTTATTAAAAACATTAAAAAATTACAACCTAAAATTATATTTAGTACTACAACTCAAATATTTAAAAAACGATTTTTTGAACATGTATCAACCCCAGTTCTAAATGGACATGGATCTTTATTACCTAAATATAGGGGAGCTACTCAATATGTGTGGTATTTATTAAATAAAGATACGAATGCTGGTGTTACAATTCATATTATGGAACAAGGGATTGATACTGGTAATATTTTAATGCAAAAAGAATTTTTTATTGAAGAAAATGATTCTGCATATAAAATTCATTATAAAATTGCTAATGAATTATCAAAATTATACGCAGATGTATGTGAACTTAAATTAGAAGATCTTAAATTTACTAAGCAAAATGAAGAAAATATCAGTTATTGTCAGATTCCATCAAAAAATGATATTAAGTTATTAAGAAAAGAACATAAATTAATACCATTAAAAGATTTCTTCAAACTCGTTTAAATCTTAAAGATAAGATTTTTATTCCATAAACCCAACCATATTTTAAAATAGAATGGAAATATTGATTTGATTTTGATTTTCCTTTTGTTCTTTCAGTAAATTTAAAAGGGATCTCTTTTATTTTGTAGCCTTTTTTTCCTGCTTTATACAAAAATTCTATACAATATTCACCATGCCCTTTAGGATTAAATCTTATTTTATTAAAAACTATTTTTTTTACTGCAACAAAACCGCTATCATAATCTAAAACTTTAAAATTCAAAACAATATTTGCAAAAAGATTAACTGCCCTACTTGTAAAAATTCTAACTAAAGATCTTTTATCTTTTCCACCTTTTATATATCTTGATCCAACCGCGATATCGTTTTTCTTTAGAGCATTAATCATTTTAGGTATCATCTCAGGAGGCATAGATAAGTCTGCATCCATCCAAATGATATTATCTCCTTTTGCGATCTTTATAGCATCATAAATTGCTGGGGCTACGCCTTTATTCTTAAATCTCCGAATTACTCTTACATTATCAAGATTACGATCTTTAACTATCTCCCATGTTTTATCTGGACTATTATCATCAGAAACAATAATCTCTACATTATCTACATTTGCTAGAATCTTATCAATCATTTCATTGATGTTTTCTTTTTCATTATATGTTGGAAGTATTATTGTATGTTTTATCATTTTTTAAGTTTTAGGACAGCTAAACCTGCTTTTATTTTTATCATTAATTCTTTTGACGATCTAATCTGGAAAATTATTTTAATTATCCTTTTTGGGTTAAAATAAAATTTCTTTAATGATTTCTTTAGCAAATCAAATAATTCTTCTCTTTCATAATAATCATTACAGGTTCTAAGTTCAAAATCTTTAATTGGATTCTTAGCAAATTCTAACCAAAAATCATTAAACTTACCATTTTTTATGCTCTCTTCATATAATTCTGTTTTTGGTAAAACTGTTAATACTTGAAATTCTGCATAATCTGTACCAATGTCGTTAGCAAACTTTACTGTATGGTACATGTCTTCTTTCTTTTCCCAAGGTAAACCAATCATAAAATTAGCAACTGTTGTTATTCCTGTTTTTTTGCATAATTTAAATGCGTTTATAATCATCTCAGTATTAGTATCTTTTTTTAGTCTCTTTAATCCTTCGTCTGTTCCTGTTTCAACCCCAAAATGAATTCTATGACAACCTGCTTGCTTACATTTTTTTAACATAGGATAGGTTATTGTGTTTACTCTGCCCCTAAAACTCCAACTAATTTTTAATTTTCTTTTAATAATTTCATCACATATCTTTTCAACTCTTGGAATATTGACACTAAAATTGTCATCAAAAAAGAAGAATTCTCTCATTCCTAGGTTATAGCATTCTTCTATTTCCTTTATTATATTTTCAGCTGACCTCATTCTATAAGACCTAGAATCTAGTGGCTTATAGCAAAAAGTGCACCTATAAGGGCATCCCCTACTTGACATAATAGTCGCAACAGAATCGTCACGTCCAAGAACACATTGATGTTTTTTCCAATCTACTAAATCTCTTGCAGGTAATGGTAATTCATCTAAATTATTAATATATCCATAGCCTTCTGTATTAATTATCTGACCATCTTCTTTAAATACAATTCCTGCAATATCCTTAAAACTTCTATTGCCACCTATTGCACTTAGTAGTTCAACAAAAGTATATTCGCCTTCTCCTTTTAAAATATAATCTATATCACCTAAGTTCATAGTTTCAACTGGATAAATATCAGAATGATGGCCCCCCAAGACTGTAACTGTTTTTGGGTTTACTTTTTTTACTAATTTAATAAATTGCCAAGCATCATAAATAATTGGAGTATAAGAAGTTACACCAACAACATCTGGATTAAATTCCCTGATTTTAGCTTCTGCTTGATCAAAAGTTAGCTTATCTGTATCACAATCTAGAATTCTTACTTCATGATTACTTTTGTTCCTGATACTTGCCGCAATATACATTAATCCAAGTGGTGGATAGTGACCAAATTCCTCATATACCTCATTTGGAGCTGCTGTTACGACGGTATTGCTATCAGGTGGCATAACTAATAGAACTTTCATTTTAGTAAGATTGTTAGAACTACTCTTTTAAAGCTTTTGTTTTCTCAGATAAACTGATTTTCTTATTTAACATCCACATAGCGAATAAACCCATCAAGACACCAAACCATAATGTAAACAATCTTGTAATAATAATACTAATTACAGCTATACTTTTAGGTACGCCTTGGCCAATTAATAGAAAAAGGACACTTGCCTCCATACTTCCAACTCCTGCTGGAATAAAGGATAATGTGCCAATTAAAGTAGATAATGCAAAAATGGAGATTGGAACAAAAAGTATAAGTCTAACATCAAAAATATTGAGAACTGTTGATAATACCATACTCATAAAAAACCAAAAACCAAAAGAATAAACAATTGAAGTTAACAAAATTCTTGGTTTAATTAAATTACCTGCATTTAGATACATATCATACAAAGTTATTGCTGGTTTTTTAAATAGCTTAATTTTAGCAATGAATTTTAATAAAGTCTTTACAAGTTTTTTTGAAGATAATAAGATAATAACACTAATAATAATAATAACTGCAAACCCAAATACAAAAATTACTTGATTTAAAGAAAAAATGCCAAACATAATTACACCTAATATTGATAATAAGAAAACAACTATTAAGTCACTAAATTGTTCGACAAAAACTATTGGTGCTGTTTTTCTATAAGATACATCATGTAATTTCTTAAGAAAAAAAGACTTAATTAATTCACCAGATTTTGCAGGTGCAAAAAACATTGACCAACATGAAAGATAAATCCTTGATACGTTCTTTGATGGTACAGAAATACCAATATTTCTTAGAATGAATCTAAATCTGGAAAATGACATAAAATGGGCTGCTAAAGCAAGAAAGAATAAAGAAACAATGTTAATAAAAGATATTTTCTTAATACCCTCAATAATATTATTAAAGTCTGCATAGAAAAGTAAGATAACATAAATTAATACCACTAAGAAAATAAAATAATATATCTTTTTACTTTTGATTATTGAATCAATCTGTTTATTCATTTGATATAGCCTTAATTGTATCACAGATAGATTTAATTTGTTCCATTGTTAATGATGAACTAGAAGGCAAATAAAATCCTTCATCACATAACTTCTCAGATATTGGACAATCAACGTTTACATCAGGAAATCTTTCATCATTCCCAGTATATACTGGTTGTTTATGCATAGGTATGAAGAATTGTCTTGTATCAATTCCTTTTTCAAACAGTTTCTTTCTCAAAGTTGTAGCGTCCACTCCAAATTCGTCTTTATCAATTAATATACCATACATCCAATAAACATTCTTTGCCCATTCTTTTTCTGGTGGTAAAGTTATACCAGATACTCCTTTAAGTAAAGAATTATAGATTTTAGCGTTATTGATACGAGCACTAACTAATTGATCAGCAATTTCAATTTGTGCAACACCAATTGCTGCTTGTATATTAGTTATCCTATAATTAAAACCAAGTTCTTTATGTAAGAACCTTGGCTCACCAAAAGCATGATTTCTTAATGATTTTACTTTATTAGCTAGCTCTTTGTTGTTGGTAGTAATCATACCACCTTCGCCAGTAGTTATTATCTTATTTGCATAAAAACTAAAACAACCTATGTCCCCTAAACTACCTGCTTTTTGACCTTTATACTCTGCACCATGTGCTTCTGCTGCATCTTCTATTACAAATAAATTGTGTTTTTTTGCAATCTTAAGTAACGGTTCCATATCTACTGGATGCCCATAAGTGTGAACAGGCATTATTGCTTTTGTTTTATCAGTTATCTTATCTTCAATCTTATTTATATCAATATTCCAAGTTTCAAGTTCAGAATCAACTAATACTGGTTTCGCACCAGAATATATTACAGCATTGCATGTTGCAACCATTGTGAAAGTAGGAATTATAACTTCATCGCCTTTGCCTATACCAAGAGATTCTAGTGCCAAATGTAATGCTGTAGTTCCGTTACAACAACTTACTGCATATTTAGTATCACAAAATTTTGCAAATGCTTCTTCAAATTGTTCAATATATTTTCCATGAGAAGAAATCCAATTAGTTTGAATACAATCAGTAACATATTTAAGTTCGTTCCCTGTAATTGTTGGTTCACAAACAGGAATCATTAAATCATCTCCTTTTCTTCATTAATTCTATATGGGCCTTGTTTAATCTCAAACATTTTTGTATTATTTAAGAATTCAAATCCGTGTCCAGAGAATAAATAGATAACATCACCAGAAACTGCAATAACTTCTGCAATTTTTAATTTATCTTTATTAAAAATAGAAATTTTAACTTCACCTTCTTTTATATAAAATATTTCAGCAATATCTAGTTTTTCTATATTAATTAAGGGTTTGTGTTTATGGGCAGGTAATATTGTGCCCTTTTTTTGGTTATGAAATCCAAGTTGTAAGGGTAATTCATCAGGTGTTACAAAGTTCACGCCTTCATCAACGTCCCCTTTAATTATTAATGCTAATAAATTTCCTTTGTCTTCGATCTTTTGGATATCTAACATAGAATTACCTATCTAATTTATATTCTTCAGGAAGTTTTATATCCCAATTTACATCATTTGGAGCATCCCAAGAAAATCTTTCTCCTTTAAGATATTTTTGCCATTTGTCTAAGTCTTCTTTAACCATAATCTTTACTAATTCTTTAAATGTTGTTTTAGGTTTCCAATTTAAAACTTTTTTAGCTTTTGAAGAATCTCCAAGTAATGTTTCTACTTCTGTTGGCCTAAATAATTTTTCATCAACTTTTACATAGTCTTTATAATTTAATCCAACTTCATTAAATGCGTGTTCACAAAATTCTCTAACACTATGATTTTCGCCTGTTGCAATAACAAAATCCTCTGGTTTATCTTGTTGTAACATAAGCCACATAGCTTCTACATAATCTAATGCATAACCCCAATCTCTTTTTGCATCAAGATTGCCTAAAAAAAGTTCATTTTGAAGTCCTAACTTGATTTTTGCAACAGCATTTGAAATCTTTCTTGTTACAAACTCTAATCCTCGCAAAGGACTTTCATGATTAAATAATATTCCTGAACAAGCAAATAAATTATATGCCTCACGATAATTGACTATTATCCAATGAGCGTATAGTTTTGCTGCTGCATACGGACTTCTTGGATAAAAGGGAGTCTTTTCTGTTTGTGGAGTCTCTTGGACCAATCCAAACATTTCACTAGATGAAGCTTGATAGAATTTGCTTTTTGGTGCAACTGATTTTATTGTATCAATCATCTTTGTTACACCCATACCAGTTATTTCACCAGTAGCAATTGGCTGTTCAAATGAAGCACCAACAAAACTTTGTGCAGCTAAATTGTATATCTCATCTGGTTTGCAATGTTCTAAAACTCTAATGATTGAACTCTGATCAATTAAATCAAATGAGATTAATTTTACTTTATCTATTATACCAAGAGATTGTAATCTCCAAAAATTAGGTGTACTAATACGCCTATAAGTACCATAAACTGTATAGCCTTTATCTAGTAAAAATTTAGCTAAATAAGCACCGTCTTGCCCTGTGATTCCAGTTATTAAAGCTGTCTTCATTTCCAAGCTATAAGAGCCATAGTGCATTTATATAGTTTTTGTAAAAAAATAATCTTTACAAGAACAAAATAGAAAAATAGTAATTATTAATATAAGATATTAGTATTTCTAAAGCTTTTTAAAGTGGGTTCTTTTCTACTATTCAAGGACAAATTAACTTAAAAAATGAAAATTATAATCACAATTCCAGCATATAATGAAGAAAAAACAATTAGTAGGGTTATTGCTGAAATTAAATCTGTTATGGGTTCTACTAAATATAATTATTCTATATTAGTCCTAGATGATGGTAGTAAGGACAATACTGTTAAAGTATCGAAAGAAGCTGGAGCAATTGTTTATTCTAACAAAAGGAATAAAGGACTTGCTGAAACATTTAAACAAGAAATGAAGCAGTGTATCAAGCTTAAAGCTGATATTATTGTACATAGTGATGCAGATGGTCAATATGTTGCAGACAGTATACCAAAAATGATTAAAAAAGTTGAACAAGGATATGATTTGGTATTGGGAAGCAGATTCAAAGGTAAAATTCAACATATGCCATTTATGAAAAGATTAGGAAATATTGCTTTTGCAATTACATTAAGCCAATTAACAAAAACTAAGCTTACTGACACAACAACAGGGTTTAGAGCATTTACAAGAGAAGTTGCAAAAGAGATTTCATATATTAACACATTTACATATACACAAGAACAAATAATTAAAGCAGCAAAACAGGGTTTTAAAATTATTGAAGTTCCAATAGTTGCGAGAAAAACAAGAGAAAGTAGATTGTTTAAAAGTCCTTTTCAATATGCTTTTAGGGCTTGGGTAAATATTATTAGAATTTATAGGGATTATGAACCATTAAAATTCTTTGGGAGGCTTGGAGTAGTTTTTCTTTTGCCAGGAATAATTCTTGGAATGCGTGTTGCTTATTTATTTATTTTGACAGGAAGGTTTATGAAAGTTGGTAGTACAATACTAAGTGTATTATTAATTATGATAGGAATTCAAATAATTTCTTTTGGTTTATTAGCTGACATGAAACGTTAAGAATTAAAACTGTTTTTTGCTTGTTCTAATTGTTCTAAAGAACCAATATCAAACCATTTTTCTTCAGTTACATAACCAAAAATATCTTCTTTTTTATGTAACCATTCTAAAAATGACCCAATTTTATCTGATATTCCAGCTTTTAGAAATTCAGGTAGTGTTTGAATTGCAACTTTTGGAAATAAATAAATTCCTGTTGATGCTAAAGTTGATTTTGGTTGTTCTGGTTTTTCTTCAAACTCAACCATCTTGTTATTTGAATCAATTTCTACAACACCATATTTCTTAGCTAATTCAATATCTTTTACATCGTAAAGGGCTACAACGGTGTTTTGTTTTTCATCAAAAAATTCATTCATATCTTTTAACGAAAATTCAAAAAGATTATCCCCTGCAATTAGTAGAATATCATCATTCAAATCTGAATTATTACAAACATATTCAATGTCGCCTAAAGCACCTAACCTATCTTCGTTAGATGTTGTTTGATCGTTTATAATTTCTATATTTTTTATTGATGAAAAATTAGAGTTCCATAATATAAATTGTTCAAAAAATTTATTATTGGTAATTACATAAATAGTATCTATTGATTTTACTTTCTCAATTTTCTTTACAATATGTTCGATTATTGGTTTTCTTGCAACTTCTAATAAGGGTTTTGCTTTATTTAAAGTAAGAGGATAAAGTCTTGTTGCATAACCTGCCGCTAATATAATTGCTTTCATTTTGTTTTTGCAAAATTAAAGCTACGAACGAGCGTAGCGAGTGACTTTGCTTTCATCTTCCAATGCCTTTATAATTAAATCCAAGTTGTTTCATTTCTTGTGGTTGATAAATGTTTCGGCCATCAACTAAATTAGGTTGATTTAAACTGTCTTTAACTTTTTGCATGTCAAGATTTCTAAATTCATTCCATTCAGTTGCAATCAATAATAAGTCTGTTTGGTTTGCAGTATCGTATGGGTCTTTTCCATATGTAACATTTTCTAAGAATTTCTTGGCTGCTTCTTGAGCAACTGGGTCAAAAGCCCTTATTATTGCACCTTCTTCTTGAAGTTTTTTAATTATATCTATAGATGGTGCTTCTCTTATATCATCTGTATCTGGTTTAAAAGCTAAACCCCATACGGCAATTGTTTTATCTTTTAAATCACCTAATAATTCTTTTATTTTCTCAATAACATAAAACCTTTGATCAATATTTATATTCTCAACTGCCTCTAGTAATTGATAATTACAAGAGTGTTCTTTTAATGTTTCAATTAAAGCTTTAACATCTTTTGGAAAACATGAACCTCCATAACCAATACCTGCTTGGAGAAATTTTGGACCTATTCTATTATCAAGACCTATACCTTTTGCAACCATCTTTACATCTGCCCCAACTTTGTCACATAAGATAGATAATTGATTAATAAAAGAAACTCTAGTAGCGAGCATTGAATTAGCTGCGTATTTGATTAATTCTGCTGTTTTAATGTCTGTATTAAGAATTAAATTATCTGTTCTTTCTAAGCCTTTGTAAAGTGAGTTCATGAGATCTTTTGCTTTTTCTGATTCAGATCCAATAACAACCCTATCAGGAATCATGAAATCTTTTATTGCTTTACCTTCCCTTAGAAATTCTGGATTTGAAACAACATCAAATTCGATGTTATTTTGTTGATTTTCTTTAATTATACTATTTACTAAGTCTGCAGTACCAACAGGAACTGTGCTTTTGTTTACTATTACCTTATATGAATTAATATTTTTACCTATTTGTTCTGCTACTTGTTTTATATACTTTAAATCTGCTTTGTTTTCATTATCTGCAGGTGTGCCAACAGCTAAGAAAATAATATCTGAATCTTGAATTCCTGATTTAGTGTCTGTTGT
>CAZHRT010000023.1:0-18509 GCA_964534665.1 uncultured Methanosarcinales archaeon
TTGGACTTCCGCTTGGCGATGAGAAGGTAATAAATGCTCCCATTGTGTTGTAACCATATGCAACTTCGTCTTCATCTTCTGGTGTTAATAAAGCAGATGATAAAGCGTCAACAGTAGTCATTCTAAGCTCTGAACCAGTGGTTGCAGTAACATTTAACTGCATAGCAGTTGGTGCTTTGTCTTCGTAGTCGTTGGTATCTAGAGTTTTAAATGTAACTACTAACTCTTCTGTTACACCTGTAGTGTTTATAACTGCACTTGTGTTTCTTATTGGTGCAACACCACTTGTTACATTGTATCCATCAAAACCAATTTCTAGACCATATTTAGTGGTTATGTTAATGTTGTTTGAACCAATTGCTCCATTCCCATCTAAATCTATCAATATCTGGAAGTCATCAACTGTGTCTAGTGTAGTGTTTTGTATTAAGAAGTCTTGACCACCAAGTCTAATCTTAGTTGTGTCGTCTACTTTGTATGACTTAGTTACTGGATCTCCACTACCAAGATTCTTAAACCGAATTTCTGGGTTTGTGTCGGAAGAAGCGTCTGCACCAAGATATTGAAGTGCCCATGTGCTTCTTTCACCAACAGCTTCTGTTGAGTCTGTCAATACAAAATAACCTTTCTTGTGGATTGACATTCCTTCAGAAAGTGAGGTGTTGTAGTTTTTGTCACCTAGTCTTACTTGAGTTGTACTATCTCCATAAGCAATTGGTAACTTAACTTGGTCTCCGCTAGAATCCATAAATCTTAGCTGATATTCTTTTGAACCGCTAGATTTAATGCTAACTTCGTCAATGTCTGCTGAAGTTAAACCTTCATATGTAATGTCCCAGTTACTAGTAAATAATGCACCTGGTTCATCCATTTGTTCACTTAGTTTTTCTCCTGCAGCAACATAGAAGTCATCATCTGCTGTTACGTTAATATAGATGTTGCTTATCTTAGTTGTTGATGCATCGTCTGTACCAATAATATCTACATCTACATCATTGATTGACACACCGTTAACTTCAAGTTTTTGTGACCCAGAAGCCAAAGCAGTAATGTTCCTATCTTCTAAGACAACTTTTTCAGCGCCTAGATAGAATTCAACCTGGTCTAAAGTAACGTCTCCAGCTTCGTTTGGAAGGATGTCTTTAATACCAATAAAGGTTCCATCTTGTAGCTTTTCAGTGCCTGCTTCTTGAAGTTTGTTGGTTATCTCACCATTGATAACTAATTTGGTGTAGATTGTACCTGAATCTGTAATGATTGGTACACTAACTTCATATTCTTTGTCGTTAACTTTGAAAGTTTTAGTTTCTCCTTCATTTAATGTTGCCAAGATTGGACCAGACATTAAAGTTAACTTTACTCTTTCAGCTGCAGCTCTATCAGCTTTAACTATTGTAAAGTCTTGGCCGATTAAAGTTAGAGTTTCATCTTCAAAGTCATCTAAATTAGCAGATGTACCTGTACCAATGTCTGATTCAAAATCAGTTGTAAACTCAACTTCATAAGTTGCGATAACTGCACTAGATGGTATGAATAAATGGTCTGCAGTGATGTCATCATCACTATCTTCTACATAGTATACATAACCAACATTTTCTCCAGTAACATTATAAAAGTTAAAGTACTGAAGATAAGGTGATGTACCTTTGTCGTTGTCAACTTCACCATCAGCTAATGCTTCTAGTTCGTCTGAACCAATTGAGTTAGTTATGTCTAAAATTTGTTCATAACCGCCAGTAGTTGGATTTTCAGACAATTCTAAAGTTTTAGAACTTGTTCCTACTTTCCATGCGTCTCCTGTAACAGAAACTACTACACCGTCTGCTGAACCTGCACCAGATGTTGCGCTAAATTGCAAACTTGTTGCGATATCGGTAACACCAATAACGTCTTGTGCTGCTGCTTGGTCTCCGACTACTAGAACACCGCTAAACGCGCCATTTGATATAAATGGTGATGGCCATTCGTTTAAATCAGCTGCCATTGCGCCCATTAAAGTTGCGCCGACTAAAGTTGCGCCTGCTCCTAGAGCAGCAATTCGTTTTATTGCTTTTCTTAATTTCATTTACTAAAACACCTCCAAGTGTTTACTGTTTTTGTTTGGCTATTGTTTTTGTTTGGCTACTACATAGAAACCTCTATTATACAACTGTTCCTAATACACTCTTAAAGCTAACTCATCATTTATAAAGATTGTGGATTTAGTATGTTCTTCAATATATAGGTTGTATCGAATAGGTACATCTAAAATGTTATAAATTTTAAAGCATTTATGCATGATTTACAGTGAAAGAAGATACACTTAAAAGAATTGCGTTGATATTTGGTGTTCTGGGAGTTATATTATTATACTTAATTTCTTCTGATTTAAGTGTTGATGAAATAAGTATAGAAAGAATTACTAAAGATAATATTGGTGAAAGAGTAAAGATTAAAGGTTCTGTTTCTAATTTATATGGAACAAATACTACTACATTTATTGAAATATCTCAACCAGCCTCGTTAACAGTTGTAATATTTGATAATATTTCTATAGAACAAGGAGATTATATTGAAGTGATTGGGGAAATAGAAGAATATAATGAAGATATAGAAATTATTGGGAAGAGAGTTAGGGTGATTGGTTAATGTTTATTGAATTACTATTAGCTATTTTGTTAGGAGTAATGTTTGGTATTATAACTGGCTTAATACCAGGTATACATGTAAACTTAATTTCTATGATATTATACTCGTTATCTGGTTGGTTATTAGGTTTTGCTACACCAATAACACTTGGTACATTTATTATTGCTATGGCTGTAACACATACTTTTCTTGACAGCATACCATCAATATTTTTAGGTGCACCTGACGCTGATATGGCCTTAGGTGTTTTACCAGGACATAAATTATTATTAGAAGGCAAAGGGTTTGAAGCTGTTAAATTAACAATTATAGGATCATTATTAGCGTTAATTGTTACTGTCTTATTAATACCTGTTTTGTTGCCTATTGTCCCTTCTATTTATTCATTTATTCAACCATTCATGGCATATATACTAATGTTTGTTGTGTTGTATATGATAGTTATTGAAAGCAGTTTTAAAAGTAAGTTTTATTCATTATTTTTGTTTTTATTATCAGGAACTCTTGGATTAATAGTCTTAAATTGGCCAAATTTTAAGCAACCTTTATTTCCAATGTTATCAGGATTATTTGGAGTTAGCACATTATTTATTTCTTTAGGTCAAGATTCTAAACTGCCAAAACAAGAAGTTTCTGAAACAATTGTAGTTGGAAAAGGTAAAACAACAAAGGCTATTGCTGCAGGAGTTTTTTCAGGTTCGCTTACTGGTTTGTTTCCCGGTTTAGGTGCTGCGCAAGCATCAATATTAGGAATGGGTTTAGTTGGAGAGATAGGAAATTATGCTTTTATGATTTTAATTGGTGGAATTAATACTGTAAATTTTACATTTAGTTTAGCAACATTGTATGTACTTTCTAAAGCACGTAATGGTGCTGTTGTTGTAGTTTCTCAATTAATAAATGAAGTAGGAATTACTGAATTGATAATATTTTTATCAGCTGCCTTGATTGCTGGTGCTCTCGCTACATTCTTAGCATTGAAGATTTCAAAAGTTGCAGCAAAAGTTATTACAAAAATAAATTATAAAATGTTAGTAAAATCAATAATTGGGTTTATAACAATATTAACCATATTCTTTTCTGGTTTTTATGGATTGTTAGTTTTAATGGTAAGTAGTGCAATTGGTATGATTGCACCGTTGGTTGGTGTTAAACGTTCGCATGCAATGGGTTGTTTAATGTTGCCAGTTATTTTATTTTTCTTGTTGTAAATAATATAGAAAAATATTTATAGAAGTACTGTAAAAGATTGTTATGGCAACACAACAAATTGACTTTGAAAATCTTCCCAATCTTAAGTTTAATAAAAATCCCCTAAATAAATATCCAACATTTAACGTTAAAATCTTCCATTTTCGTTCGTACCATGGTACAATAAGAGTGCCCGGGTCAACTGAAGTTCCT
Source organism: uncultured Methanosarcinales archaeon (assembly GCA_964534665.1). Lineage (GTDB taxonomy): Archaea > Nanobdellota > Nanobdellia > Woesearchaeales > JAHJBD01 > JAHJBD01. The sequence continues at coordinate 4,033 of CAZHRT010000023.1, forward strand.
AGTTATGATGTGCATGCTTCAAATGGAGGGCAATTAGTAGGTTATCAAGAATTAAAAGGTATTAAAATGCCCACACTTATTGCTAGTATAGGTCATGAAATTGAGGCTTGTGTAAAGAACGCAAAAGATATAACAAAATATGATAAGAAAGATACAGCCAAAACAGTTGCGCAAGCTAAGAAAATCACATGGAGTTTGGTAAAAGTTGGAGTAATAGGGTTTAGGAAACAGGCACTTGAATTAATAACATTTACCAGACATATCCAGTCTGGACATCAAAATCATTGGTACTGGGAAAAAATCCAAATATTACCAAGATGGAAATAAGTTTCTTATTAAAAAAAATTATAACTAAAGTTTAAAAGAATAAGTTATATTAATGTTGCCAGTTATTTTATTTTTCTTCTTGTAAACCTGCTTTATTAAGATTAACTTTAGCTATTTGATAAGCACCGTTAATTTTCTTATCTTGTTTGTCTGTTAACCAAAGTTCCTCAAGTTGAGAAAAATAATCCTTTGCGGGTTCTGGTTTGTTTAAGTTCAATAAAGTAGTTATTGCGTTTGATAAAGCCCGTGATAATTCACCTTTAATTTCTTTACGAGGGTTGTTAGAATATAAAGTTATCAAATCTTTTATGTATATTGAAGCTTTATCATAATTACCTGTTTCTGATAGAGCAATTGAAGCGTTTCTTAAAACAAATGCATAACCTATTTGAATGTCTGGAAACTCGTGAGAGGTAATGATTTCTTTTGCTTTTACAGTGATAAAATCAATCGCATCCAACATCTGAAATTTTGAAAAGTCTAAGCAGGCGTTGCCCATTGCTATAACTTTCTCTACAAGAACATGGGAATTATCAGTCTTTAAATTTAATAATTTATTCAAAGTCTTTAATACAGAAATAATGTCGTCATTCATACCATGATCAATCTGGATTAATCTTAAATCCGTTGCGTACTGTTCTTCGTTAATGTATGGTTGATTAATTCTTTCTTTTGCTTTGTTAATCTCTTCAACCATTTGGGTGTCTTGCATAACCCATTTATTTCTTGAATATTTAAAATCAGTTCCTGCAAAATTAAGCCATAAGTTTCTTAATTTTTCTTTATCGTCTTGGATTAATTTAATGAATTCATTTTCCATCTGAATCATTTCTTCATCTTTAGTTGTTTTCCATTTTTCTAACCATTTAAGTCTCGTCGCGAGAACTAGTTCGGGTAGTAAAACAAAAGAAAGTTTTGTAGGATGTGCATTATCACAATAAGTCTTAATTAAATCTTGAATTTTAGTTAATTCAACAGGATCTTTAATACCAATACAACCAATCAAAAAAGCTAGATCATACAATTCTTCTCGATAACCAGATAGTTCCCAGTCAATAACAGCTTTTAATTTATTGTCTTGCCAGAGGATATTTGCTGGATGGAAATCCCCATGTGAGAATTTGTAATTGAAATAATTTAAATATGGTTTAATGTCAGGAAAATCAAGAGTTTCTTTATTTTTTTTAAGGTTTGAAATAGAGATTTTAGCTAAAACTCCTGCAACATCTGTTTGATTTAGAATTTCAGTTGTTGAACCTTTGATAAAAGGAAAAAATGAGTAGAACTTTCCTTCATGCTCGATAGTTTCACCAATCTGTTTAATTACAGGAACATCGCTTAAATCTAATTGTTCTTCTATCTTGGAATCTGCCTTAAGAAAATATTTGTCATTTATTATGTAAGCTTCTGTATCAGAAAAAGGGTTTGCACAAAACGCCACAACTTTTTTTGGTTTTACATGCCAATGTAATTCAATATCTATCATAAAGATAAGTAGAAAAAATGGATATATATTATTGTTGGTTATAGATTATAAGTTAAATATCAAGAACCCCTGGTTCTTGAGCATGTTCAAAAACTTACCAACAGATAGTATGAGATACTTCCAAAGTCAAGAATTAGAGGGTAAATTTTCGACATATTTAAATAATAAGATTAAAAGTAAATAAAAAAGGTGTTTAGATGGTGTTAGAAAATATCACAATGGCAAACTTCTCATTTGCAGAAGCACAAACAGTAACGATGCCATTATTAATATTTGTTGCAGGCATTGTTATTTATGCATTATTTGTTTTCAAATTCTATAGGTTCTTATCAAGGAAAAATATATTTGAACTAAACTTACAGCAGTACAATAAAGCGGCTTTAGGTTGGTTAAAGAAGTTTTTTAGTTTGATTTTTTATGTTATTGAGTATTTGATTATTTTCCCATTATTTACATTTTTCTGGTTTGGGATTATTACAATATTGTTAGTTTTCTTGGCTAAATCACAAAATGCTGGAAACCTTTTATTAATAGCAATGGCTTTAGTTGCTGCTGTAAGGGTAACTGCTTATTTTACAGAAGATTTATCCAGAGATTTAGCAAAAATGTTACCATTTGCTTTGTTAGGTATTTTCTTAGTAGATGTTAGTTTCTTCTCACTTGAAAATTCTTTGGCAACATTAAAAGTTCTACCAAGTATGTGGAAAGTTATGATCTATTATCTTGGATTTACAATTGCTTTAGAATTTGTTCTAAGAATAGTTCATACATTAGTTAAACCATTTCTGCCTAAAGAGGAATAGATTCTTTCATATCAGGTATATAAGTTTTAATACCTAGTCTTTCGATTTTCTTTGAAAGTGATTGAGCAGATTTTAGTTCACCATGAGTTAAGAATATTCTTTTTGGTTTTGGCTTAAAGAATTTGATCCAATTTAACAAACCATTATAATCTGCATGGGCTGAGAAACTATCAATAGAATTAACTTTTGCCCTTACATAAACACGTTCACCAAGTAGTCTGATTTTTTTTGATCCAGATTTAATCCAGTAACCAAGAGTACCGTAAGCTTGGTAACCAACAAACAAGATTGCATTTTTAGGGTCGTCAATATGGTTCTTTATATGATGTTTTATTCTTCCAGCTGTACACATACCAGAACCAGCAATAATTATGCAGGGCCCTTGAACATTGTTAATGCTTTTTGATTCATCAACGGATTTAGTATATTTAAAACCTGGAAAATTAAAAGGATCATCGCCAGCATCTAACAGCTGACGCATTCTTTTATCATAAAATTCAGGATGTTTCTTAAAAACTTCTGTTGATTCTATTGCCATAGGCGAGTCTAAGAAAACGGGCATTTGAGGCATAAGTCCATTCTCAACAAACTCGTTTAGATTAAAAATTAATTCTTGTGCACGTTCAATTGCAAAAGAAGGAATCAATAATTTTCCCCCTCGTTTGTAGGTTTCTAAAATAATTTTAAGAAATTTATTTTTTCTTTCACTCATTGGCGGATGAAGTCTATCCCCATAAGTTGATTCTAAGAATAGGTAATCGGCTTTTCGTATTACTTCTGGATCATGAACAATTGGTGTATTAACTTGACCCATATCTCCAGAAAAGACAATTGTCTTTTTTTCTTTATCAAATACTTCGATTGTTATAGAACTAGCACCTAATATATGGCCAGCATCATGAAATGTTGCAGTAATATTGTTAGTAACCTTAACAGGTTTATTATAAGAAACTGTTTTAAAAAATTTCATTGCAGTTTTTACATCTTTTTCTGTATATATTGGTTCTCGAACAGGTAATCCTTTTTTTAATCGTCTCTTATTTTCCCATTCAGTATCATGAAAAGCAATTCTTGCAGAGTCCATCATAACAACACGTGCTAAATCTTTAGTAGCAGATGTTGCAAAGATTTCGCCTTTAAATCCGTATTTTACTAACTTTGGAATTCTTCCACAATGGTCAAGATGGGCATGAGTTAAGAGTAAGAATTTGTAAATTGAAGGATCAAAACTTGGAGGTTCATAATTTAATTTCTCTAGTTCTTTTGAACCTTGAAACATGCCACAATCTACAAGAATTTTTTCTTGGCCAACAGTTATGCTATAACAAGAACCAGTTACAACTTTGGCTGCACCATGAAGTTTTATCTGCATGAATTTTTAGTAAGTTCTGTTATATTTATATCTTTTGATTAGAAAGCTTACGAAAATCAAAGATTTTCTAAGCATAAAAAATCACGTTGGTTTTTGAGTGTCATCAGAAATCTTTGATTTCTGAGAGTCAAAAATGCTTTGCAATTTCGATACCTTACGAAAGCAAAAGGCTTTCTAAGGTTCAAAAAGCTTTAGCTTTTCGATACCTTTTTAAACATCCCAGATTTTCTTTTGGTCATGAAAGGAACAATTGTAAATTTTAGAAGAAGTGTTCATACACAATCAAGCAGCCATATGATTATTGGGGTTGAAGGTATTGCTGATAAAGAAAAAGCAGCGGGTTTAGTAGGTAAAGAAGTAGTTTGGAAGAATGAAAAAGGTACTGAGATTAAAGGTAAGGTTGCTGCTGCCCATGGTAATTCAGGTGCAATAAGAGTTATATTTGAAACAGGTATGCCAGGACAATCAAAAGGTACTAAAGTAGATATTAATTAAGAATTCTAATTTGTTTTTATAATTTAAAAAATAAGAAAAAAAATTAAATTTTATATTTAATGTCTGCTAAAACCATAGACCAGTTTGTAACATTCCTCATCATAACAGCAAACCTTTTTGCTGATTTTGAATCAGATTTAGCAAATCTATCAATCATATCGGCTGGAGCTCTTTGTTGTCTTAATTCATAATCAATTTTAACTTGTTCCATTAAAAGTTTCTTAAACTCGTCCATATCAGTGAACAAGTTAGAAAAAAATCTTCTGTACTGAGTTATTGCCTTATCCATTGCAGCCATTTGTTCCTTATGCCAATGTTCTAGTTTAGCAATACCACCATGTTTCATTGCAGCTTCTTCTTTCTTTTCGTCAGTTTTTGCTCGTCGCATAGCATTATATGCCCTTCTTAGTTCTCTGTCTTCTTCAAAGATCCTTACTGCCTCAGGAACTGCTTGTCTTGTAAAATTATTAAATGCTAAACTTGCACCTTCAATTCTTGCCATTTAAAATCACCTTTTATATCTTATAATCTATCAACCTTTATTTTATGCTTATGATTAACACTGCATAAATGGTAAGTTAACTGGAATAATCTTCTTAACTAGTAAGACAGCTAACACAAATCCAAGTATGAATGTAACTACAGCAACTGTAACTGGATGTGTAATAAAACCTTTTTTATTCATTGAATATCACCTTTTGTATTTTTAATAAAAAACTTAATTCATTGGTATATAAAATTTTCGATTTGTAACTAGATTAGAGAAAAGTTTATATAAAACAATTTCTAGAATTTAGTTAACTAATATATGGAGGTCATTAAATATGGCAAAGAAACATACAAGTGCTAGTGCAAAAGCACAAATTAGAAAAGAAATTGATCAAATTAACAAAGCAACACATGATTATGTGGTTGAAGTTATGGAATATGCAAAACAACATCCAAAAGGATTAAGCATAATTGAAAGATCAGTTAGAAAAGTTGCTGCAAATATGAATAAATTAGAAGCACATTCTAGAAAGGTGTGGGGTGTTTAAAATGGCATGGGGAGGAAATTTATTAGGAAGATTAAAAAAAATGCTGACTAGAGAAAAGAAAGCTGAAGTAAGAGTTAAAGTTTCTACAAAAAAAGAAGGAAAAGCAAAAGCAAAGGAAACATTAACTGAACGAGAATATGAAGGAAGCTTTTTTCAAGAAGGCAAACTAATATCAACTATTGAAAGATGGAGATTGCAAAAAGCAACTTTAACTAAAGTTGCTGCGTCTGCTGCTCAGAGGTGGGGACAATTACAAAATGCTAAAACAAGCCTGATGGGAGGAATTAAATTAAGATGGAATAGGGTTGATGATGCATTTGAAAGATTTAGAGCTGGCGGTAAATTCAATAAGAGACAAGCTGGTTTTTCCAAAGAAATGGCTACTTTTAGGAAAGAACAAGAACATGCTTTAATTCAATTAGAAGCTGATGTTCAACAACAAATTGCTGGAAATAGAGCTGAAGGATTGAAATGGGCAAGAATTGACCAAGTAGAAGAAAAGGAAGATGCAGCTGTTGAAGAACTTGTAGCGTTTCGAAAGAAATCACGAGCTAGTGTTAGAAAAATTATGGCTGACATTGCAGCTGAAATTAAAGCTGAAAGAGGTCAAATTAAAAAAACTGCTAGTGCTAGAAAAGGTTTGGCAACAAAAGCAGCAAAAGTTAAGGTTGCTTAAACCTTTTTTATTTTTTTATTGTTTTTTCTATTATTCTTTCTATTGTTAAAGAAGTTGCTTCAAGCATTTGTTCATAAAGAGAATAAGGTAAAAGTTGTTGTGCATCAAAACATCTTTGTGTTCTATGTCTAGTTAAATGAGCCCTTAAATAAAAAGTTAAACATAACATATCCCTTTGATACTGTCTAATTTGTGACGGATCTGCTTGATAATTATCTTGGAGTTGTTGATCATACCATCTTCTGATATGGTCTTTGTAGGCAATTGGATCAATATGTATTGGGTCCCCGCCAGGATCAAAACATGTTGGATACTCATCAAAATCAGAAAATAGTAGATCCACCATAACAAACAACTAAGATTATTGATTATAAAAAAGTTTATAGAAAAGTTTAAATAATGTAAAACTCAGTTTTCAAAGATATAGTTATAAGAATAAAAAAGAGTCTAAATAATGAAAAATAAATTTTTATGGTCAAGTTTGTTCTTTACCTCATTATTATCTACAGGAGTATTTGCACAAGAAGGGCCAATGGAAAATGTATTTCGTTTCTTATATGACTTTTTTGGATGGATTCCTGCACAACTTTCAAAGTTATTAGGTGGTGGTGCAGGTGCTGAAACAATATTCTATGCTAAATTTATCCTTTGGGTCCTTATGTTCTCAATATTATATTGGGTATCGAATAAATTTATATTTAAGGGAGCAAATAAAGGAGTTCAGATTACTGTTCCTTTTGTTATATCTATAATGGGTGTTGTGTTAATACCTAATAATATAATTACAGAAATATTTGCAACATATACATTAGTTACAGTAGTACTTATTTGGACAATACCAGTTATGGGATTATTGTTCCTTAATCATTCAATAAAACAAAAATTTGGAACAACACCTCAAGGTTATATCATAAGATTCTTTGCATTTGTAGTTGGTGCAATGGTAACTGCAAGAATGACTAAATTATTGCCAACTATAATGGATAAGATTGATCAATATGTAAGTTATATGGGATTAATCAGTGGACTCATGGGACTTGGAGCAGTGCTTGCGTTAATTGGATTAATTAGATCATTAGGCTGGGGAGGTGGAACTCCAGGAGCTTATGCAGGAGGAGGAGGATTTGGTGGATGGATGAAACACTCATGGGATAGCTTTGGAAGGAGTAGTGGTAGAAGTGGTGGTCTTGGTGGAATAGGTAGTGGTGAAGAAAGAAGGTTTGAAGCTGCTGAAGAACCATTAGTCAGACAAGAAGAACACGAAACAAGAGATGCAGCAAGAGCAGAACACAAAGAGGAAGTTGATTTATCGCATATGGAAGGCCTTACAAAACGTTCTATGAGGGAAAATAAGAAAATAATCGCAGACTTAAGAAAAATTGAAGAAACTTTTAGGGTACATGGTTTAGATGGTTTACATAATGAAGAAATAAGAAGAAAACTTGCAGAGGTTTACAAGTATGATACTAAAGAAGCTGAACAGCTTCAAAAGATGCAAGTATTAACAGCAAAGATTGATGAAAAAATAAGAGGAGAATTTGGATATTTAGAAAAACAAGAAAAACAAATGAAAGAAATAGTTGCTCGTGCACAACAGCTTGGCAGACAAGATTTTAATCCAAAAAGTTTTCAAATGAAGCTGCAAGTACATTATAATACTTTACGTGGTGAGTTTGAGGAAATAAGAAAAGAAATTGGACCAATTGAAGCAGAGATTAGAAAAACTGAGGTTGATTTTAGAGCAGCAATGACAAGAGCTGTTCAAAGCGCAACAACTGTTGATCAAGATTTAGTTCATGCAATACAAGCAAAAACAAGACAAGAAGAATTGTTAGAAACATTAAAGAAATCTGAAAGAAGATTAGAGAAATTAGACGCTCATGAAAGCCATATTCTACTTAAAGAAGTTCTTGAAGAAAAAGAAATTAAAAAGGTTGTTGATAGAGTAGGTTATAAACCTAAGAGAATTAAAACACCTAAAAGATAATTTCTAGATTTTATTATTAAAAAAGTTTTTAATAAATAGAATATTTCATTATTAGAACATTATACCATATTTAGTATAATATTCCATAATAGAAATATATTTAAACTAAAACATTAATAAAAGTGTATGGGCCTTGAATTATTAGTTGATGATAAGATATTAAGAGTTCTAAGACAGTTGTTAAAAGCCAATGATTATACTTATGTGCATAAGGTTGCAAGGGAAGCTAAGGTCCCTGTTGCGACTGCTTTTAGGATTCTTAAAAGAATGGTTAAATTAAAGATTATTGAGAATAAAAAGATAGGTAATTTAATGCTCTATAAGATGATGGATAATAAAGTTACAAAGAAAATTAAGGGGCAGTTATGAAGTTAGCAAAGCTGTTTGGAATATTATCAATTATGTTAGCTAGTTTACCTGCTGTATTAGCAGAGAACATAGGTCATACAGTTGGAAGAACAATGTATAGGATATTTGGTTGGGTCTTTATTGACGTTTTTTCAAGGCTTGGAGATGTAACAATACAATTTACAATGAGGTTTTTGATTTGGTTGTTATTATTTGCTTTATTTTTCTTTGGTGTTTCTAAGGTTATTAAAGATCAAAAAAATATTCAGGTAACTGTTGCAATTGCTTTATCTTTAATGGGTGCTTTGTTAATCCCCACAACAGTTTTAATCACGTTGTTAAAGACATATGGTGGAATTACAGTAATATTGTTGTTTGTTATTCCAATGGCAGCAGTTCTTTACCTTAACAAGTTTGCATTTTCAGGTATGTCAAAAGCTGAATGTGCATTAAAAGCTGTATCGGTTTATTTGTTAGCAACAATTTTTCATAACATGATTGGTCTAGAACAAATGTTAGAATTTTCTAGTTTAGATGCATGGATTGGTTTTGCAGAAGCTGTTTCGATTATAGCTATGATTGTCTATGTTGTATGCGCAATATTTGGGTGGGAAAATAAAGAGGGAGAAAATTCAAGTGATGGAGATTCTAGTAACGGAAGTTCTGGTAGTGGAAATGGTAGTAGGGAAAATAGGGCAACAGGTAGTAGTAGAGGAAATAGGGTGAATAATGCAGTAAATAACGCTGCTGCAACAAGAATACCACCACAAACACCACCATTAGCAGGTGCAACATTTTATCCTGAAATTACAACTGCAGATCCAGATTCAGGGACTGCTTCTGGAAGGGTGAGAACAAGATGAATATTAGAGGATATGTTATGGGGTATGTAGGAAATGAAGAGTTTAGACCGATTTCTCCTGCAAATGTTTATGTTAGATTAGTTATCCAAGGTCTTGCATTTGATATCAATAATATAGGCCATCTCAAAAAAATAAAGAATAGTTTACCACAAATTTTTGTAGATCTAAATAGTAAAACAAAGCCTACAGGAATTAGGGGAAAACTTGGTAGAATCAAAAAAGGCTTACAAAAAGCATTTCCTTTTGTTGCAGTTAATGAAAATGGAGAGTTTAATTTTGAGAATTTGCCAGAAGGTGATTGGGATTATCAAATATGGGCAATAATTGGCAAGAACATTGATGACGCACATCAAGGTAAGAGCAGAGTAATTAGAAGGAATGAAAAAAATGTCAATGTTGAAGTTGCAGTTATTGATCCAACTGTACAGCCAATATCTGGTTCTACAGGAACAGTACATTCAAAAAAAGAGTATAGATTGTTATGGGAATAAATGTAAAAGAGTATAGGCAAAACAGGAGAAAGGTTCCTGCAGTAGATAATTCAAAATTTATGCATTTGCCTAGAGACCAGTTTCCAATGCCTGCGTGTGTGGGTTTTGCATATTCATCTTTAGCTGAATTTGAAGAAGCTAAAAGAATAGGTAGGTTACAACCTAGACTATCACCAATGTTCTTGTGGTGGTTATTTAGAGACCCACCAAAAGATAGAAGAGTTGGTTCAGAGGTTGCTAAAGCACCTGCTGAATTTATCAATAATGGTGTTTGTTTAGAAACTTTATGGCCATGGGATAATAAATTTACTCATCCAGATGGGTCAGCTGTAGATTTAGGCGTTATACATGATTGGGAAAATGAACCATATGTAGGAACTTTTACAAATACTCCATCAGGAACAGCTTTTAGTGATGCTGCAAAAAGGAAATTCTTTAGTCAAGTTAATCAATTAACATATATAGATGAAATAACTCAAGAATTGCATAATGGTAAAGTATTGATTCTAACTTTAAAGAATTATCCAGATGGTTTAGATGATCCAAACAAGTTCTTTTATGATGATAAATCAGTTATTAAAAAATTTAAGAAAGAAGGACACACAATGCTAATTGTTGGTTATCTTCCAGATTATCCAAAAGGAGAAGTTTTCAAAATAAGAAACAGTTCTGGAACTGTGTGGGGTAATAGAGGGTATTGTTATTTTACACCTGCATTATTGGCTAAACTTGCACCATTAATACTTGCTTTTGAATCTAGATATAATTTGCCTAGTCCTCCAAGTCCAAAAAGACCAAGAGGTTATCCTAAACCTATTCAAGCTGTTCAGCCAACACAAAGAACTTCTGGAAGGTTTGTTTATCAATGGTGGATTTTTAATAGTCAAAATGAATTTAATTATGTTAGAGCACATAGGCTTGCACCAAACCATGTTCAATATGGTAAAAAAATTGGAAACCTTTCAAATACAACAACAGGTAAAGGATTTAAAATAAGAAATAAAGATATTAAACAAACTGGAAAATTCTTAGCTTTGGGTGCTGCAGATATTAATGCATTAGATGTATGGATGTGGACTTCAACAAAACTAGTAGGAATATCAAAAGATGTTGATGAGTTAAAAAAGGATATTGCTAAGAAAAAAGATTTATTAAACAAAATCAGAGATAGTGCAACTAAAGTAGGACAACTAACGTTTAAGTATGAAAGTAATGATCCTTCTTGTATAGACCTATTAAAACATTTAGAAGATTTAACTGAAATATATGCACAGGAATTAAATATTGTAGATAGAATGAATCATAAAAGATACAAAAAGGATTTTCATCGTGCAATAAAAAATCTTGGAGAAATGTTTTTATTTATGCGTGAGATTAGAAAAGCAATAACAAAAGCTAATGCTGTAAATGTTATTACTAACTTAGAAAGTAGTACAGGGATTAACAAAGGTAATTTCGCAACTAAGATTAATGAAGTTCTTAAGAACTGTGGAAAAGAAATAAGGATTTTGTCTAGCCTATAGATAAGACACCATAAACTATTCCTATACCGCCAATAACAATGATTAATCCAGCATATAATGGACCTGTTGTTGGTATTCCTGGAGGAAGATATTTTGCTGCTAAAGGTAAAACTCCACCTAGAACTGTCATTAATGCAATTAAGACAGCAACAAGTTTTGCAAAGCCCATCATTGTGATATTAAGAAAAGCGTAAACTAGTGCTAAAACTCCAATAGAAACAACAATGACAGAATATCCAGTACCTTCATAGGGAATTGCTTTAGGTAAAACACCTGCAAATCCTAATAATGGAATAATACCAGCTAATACAATAAGAACTCCAACAAAAATCATTACTATTCTCAATCTATCACCTTTAATTTAAACTGAAATAAATCATATATAAAACTTTTCATAGAAAGGTTTAAATATAAAATAAATGACAGAATAAACATGAGAAGTGTATACACCCTAGAAGAACCTAGAGAATTATTAAATGACTTGCACTATGACTTAACAAGACTTTTTTCTGGAGTACGAGGACATGAAGCAGCAGGTACTGCAAAAGAAAAAGTTGAATGGGATAAAACAATCCGTAAATATACTGAATTATTAGAAGATGAGTTTCTAAAATATGAATTTTCTTTTTTCAGACAAATGCGTAGAGATGCAGAACGTGTTGCTGAGATTGCAAAAAGAAATCCAGAAAAAGCTGAAGAAGTTAATGAATTAATAAAACAAATTGAAGATATGTTTGTTGAATTAGGTAAAACAGAATTTAAATTACATTTTAGAATAATGTTTTTGTCAGGGATGATTAGAAAAAGTAAAGCAGAAACATTGCGTGTTGCTAAAAAAGTTAGAGGTTTTGGCAAGAAATGGGCAGATAGAAAAGAAATAAGAAAAACTAAAGAAAATAAAGCTGTTGAAACAGAGAGAAAAAGAATGGATGCTAGGATTGGTAAGCAGAGTAAATTAAAACAAAAATAAAGAGGTGTTAGATTTGAAGATTAAACTTAATAAGAAACCTAAGAGTCCCATACTCATCGAAGGGTTCCCAGGATTTGGTTTGGTAGGGACCATCGCTACAGAGTTCTTAATTGAACATTTAGATACAGAAGTAATTGGTAAGATAATATTTGATGAATTACCACCAATTGTTGCTGTACATGATAACAAAGTTGTTGAGCCGTTAGGAATATTCTACAACAAGAAATATAATGTAGTTATTTTACATGCAGTATCAGCGTCAACAGGCTTTGAATGGGATTTAGCAGACATGTTATTGAATTTAGCTAAAGACTTACAAGTTAAGGAAATAATCAGTCTAGAAGGTGTTGGAAGTTCTCAAGCACAAACTGAATCTAAAGCATTTTATTATTCAAACCATAAAATTGATGAGAAAAAGATTGGTATAGGACCATTAAAAGAAGGAATTATCATGGGTGTAACTGGAGCTTTAATGTTAAGAGCTGAAAAAAGTCCGGTTAGTTGCTTTTTTGCAGATACTCATTCAAATATGCCAGATTCAAAAGCAGCTGCAAAAATAATTGAAGTTCTGGATAAATATTTAAATTTAGAAGTTAATTATAAGCCACTATTAGAACAAGCTGAGAAGTTTGAAGAAAAGTTAAAAGGTATTCTTGCTTCAAGTCAACAAGCAACAGACGAAAGCGATAAAAAACGACTTTCATATGTTGGATAAGATTCCATAAATGGAATCATTATTTCTTATTTTGATTTATTTAATTTGTTTTTAGATTTAATAAACTATTAAAAATTTCTATAAACTATAAATAATTTTAATAATTAGTAAATAAAAGATATAATTAATAAATAATATAAATAATTAATAAATGAATATAAAAAGAGTATTGCAGTCGATATAAAGAGAATAAAATAGATTCCATAAATAGATTATATAATTAATAAATAGACTTTCTTAATAATTAGTAAATTATATAATTAATATTATAAATAAATAAATTATTAATTGATGAAAGAAATAAGAATATTAAATTAATAATCTATATAATAACTACATATTCCTAAAATAGAAATATTTATATAGAAGTAATTTAAAGAAAAAGTCAATGTTGTTAGCAAAGCTATTAGATAAGAAGATTTTAGCAATTATCAGAACAATGCTAGACGATGATTTCTTTCACATTCAACAAATTGCAGAAAAATCAGGTGTTCCCGCATCAACTACCTTTAGATTAGTAAATAAATTAGCAAAACAAGGCATTCTAAAAGTAAAAACTATTGGAAAATTCAAACTTTATACATTGACTGAGAAAGATGAGATCAAAAAAATGTTAGGTGGTACTAAATGAACAAGAAATTATTATGGCTTGTTGTATTTTTAGCTAGCTTGCAAAGTGTTCTTGCTCAGACAATAGGTGATAATATAGGAAAATCAATGTATAGAATCTTTGGTTGGATTTTTGTTGACCTCACAAAAAGTCTAGGGGATACAATGACACAGTTTGCACTTAGATTCTTAATTTGGGTATTATTGTTTGCAATATTCTTTTTTGCAGTTCAAAAAGTTTTCAAAGATAAGAAAAATATACAAGTTACTGTTGCAATTATATTATCAATTATGGGTACAGTACTTGTTCCTATTAATGTGCTTATTACAATAATGAGAACATATTCTGGAATTTCTGTTATATTAATATTTGCTATACCAATGGCAGGTTTGCTTTATCTTAACAAATTTGCATTCCCTGGTATGAATAAAACACATTGTGCACTTAAAGCAATTACCATGTATTTGTTAGCAACAATATTTCATAATATGAGTGGTTTAGAACAAACATTACAATTTACTAATATGGATGCGTGGACTGGATTTGCAGAAGGTGTGGCGATTATTGCAATGATTATTTATGTAATATGTGCAATGTTTGGTTGGGGTGAGAATCCTACTACGCCAGCTACTACACCTGCTACTACTCCAGCTACAACTCCTGCCCCAACTACACCAATTCCAACAACACCAATTCCAACAACACCACCTCCAACAACACCACCTCCAACTACACCACCTCCAACAACACCTATTCCAACAACACCACCTCCAA
>CAZHRT010000024.1:0-12737 GCA_964534665.1 uncultured Methanosarcinales archaeon
AAGATATGCAGTAGCTTTATTAGGATGATCTTCACAATCATTTTTGTTACAAGTATGTAATCCAGATATGCCTTGCAAAAACTTATCTTGATTAGTAAATTCCAATCCAAACCACTTTTCTCCAATATCTTTAAAAGAAATTGACCTATCGGCTCCAGAATCAAGGAGTGCAGGAATACTCCTAGTGGTATTCTTAATTTCTAAATCAATTAAGGGTTTATTTGAACCAAGCTTTCCACCACTACCCTGCTTTAATATAGGATATTCCCTATATGGAACACTTAGAAATAACTTTGACATTTTATAAAATAAATACCTTATCTCCTTTTGGGATTGATGTTATGGATGTTTTTTTATCTGAATAATCTTGAATCAATGTATCCATTACAATATTGATATCTTTATCTTCAACTACAACCTTTCCATCAGCTATCCCTACACATATACCCTCTTTAGTCATTTTAATCTCCTTTTATACATAATAGTAATATTGCTATATAAACATTTTGGTTAAACCTAATAAGTTATAAAAAGCTTATCATCAATAAGTTTTTTATTTATCCAAACAAGTTTGTAAATCCAGTTAGTTGCAGATTATCGGTAGTCATTCTCAAGGGCATATTTTTTAAAGCTTGAACCATCTCAGTTTGGCCAAGATTACCAGCAATACGGTCTTCTAAACCATTTGAACGTAAATCAAACCATGTTCTTCTTTCTTTTGCCCTACCAAAACCTATTGCTAGAATACTTTCATACTGTTGGTGGACAAATGTGCAGCTTATCTCGGTTTATAGGACTATTTGATGATTATGATCAGGCTACCGCAATGGAATACTTTAACAAATGGATGGATTTTGAATTCGAAAGAATAGAACCTTATGCAAATGAGTTAAATGTTACCTTAGAGTAATGCCTAAGATTTCTGAGTAATATTTTTTACTTAGCTTTAAAAGATAAAACCAAGTTTTCTATGATTATGATCGTTACAATACCAACATTAGGTAATAGACCAGAGAAACTTAAGAGACTTACAGATGCTTTAAAAGGTCATGATGTACGTGTGTTTGATTATTCTATGCCAGAACGTGAAGAACTAATTAGAAGTCTTGTTGATAAAGTTGGATTGAATGAAGAAGTTGTTAGAAGAACATTTAGCCAAGGTTATGGTGGAAACAGAAACTTTATCATGGCATCAACTATTAATGATGTAATTGTTAGTATGGATGATGATGTATTACCTGCTAGGATTAAAGTTGATGATGAACCATCAGAAGGTATAGCAAATTTTCATTTTGCTGATGATTGTACTTTTGAAAATTATGATGTTGTTAGTGAACTTGGAAGATTTATTGGTAAAAGAGCAGGTGACCTTGATATGAGGAAAGGAGGAATAATTGAATATTCTTATTCGCCTTTTAGACTTGTTGGTGATGCGCCTTCTGATGATTCAAGAGTAATAGCCAGTTTTCCGATGATATCATATGACTGGGATAACAGTGCGCATGCTCATGGTGAATATGGTAAAATGGTTTTTACTGGTATGAAGCCTGCTGTGCTTAAAAGTAGGTGGGACATATATCAATGTTATGCAACAGATAATAAAGTTGTATCAGCAGTACCTTTTTCACCAACTGAACTTAGATATGAAGATACATTAAATTCTAACATGTTAGACAGATTGGATCTTGGTTGCAGTGTTATGATAGGTAAAGATGTTGTGCATGTTAATCCTAATGGTGCAGATGTTGATAAAGAAATAGCTGCCCATATGTCATGTGGATTAATATTTGCTGCATATCATAAGAATGCTGATTTGAATGAAGCTGCAGATCAATTGATAGGAGTTACACATAGATATGCTGAAACACGTGATTTTGTTGAAAGCAGAATGATGTTTATGGCTTCGTTAGGCGTTCCTGTTTCTTTTGATAGTGTTGGAAAAATACAAGGACTAGTTCAAAGTGAAACTTATATTGCTGCACAAACATTTCAAATATGGGATAAGGTTAGAGATTATTTAATGCAGTAAAGTTTTTGCTTAGCTTTAAAATATTATTTTTATCCAAATATATTTTTAAACCAATTTAATATTTTCTGGATAAAACCTGGACTTATACATTGACTATCAACACAGATATTAGTTGAACATTCATAGTTGTTATTGCAAGTGGAATCTTCATATTTTTGTTCTTTGATTCCCTTATCAATATCACAATATTTTGATTCCATCCTTGTTCCCATTGGAATACAATTTTGATCATAATTACAACCTTGTGAAATCTCGTTATTGGAACAGATTTTTGGAGTTCCAGAACAAATATCTGATGTGCAAGCATTATTATCATCGCAATCATTATCTGAACTGCACAGGTCTACTAATTCATCTGCTTTATCAGTTTCTAATTGAGTAGTTATATCCTCAGGTAGTTCTTCTACGTCTTTTTCGGTTGGTTCTCCTTGGTAAATTTCTCCACCTTTTCCACCTATACAAAAATAGACTTCATTATTATCTATATAAGATAATTTAAACTCTTTATCATAATTGAGTGATCCATCTTCATCCTTTAGCACCCTGGCTCCGTCCATTGGTACCTCAAATGTTTCTTCTTGGATTGTAATCTCTACTCTATTAGGTAAAATCCCACCGATTTTGACATTATATACCTCTCCATCTACAATATAAGATTCTGATTCTCCTCTGCTAAGAACATTTGAGGTAGTACATTTATCGTAGAAGTCTGGAGCCTTTCCCCCTATGCAGAAATGACCTTTGTTTCCAGATATTGAATTCATTACAAAAATACTATCATCCTGTAAGACATATTGTTTGCCTACAATGCCGTTTATTGGTCTTCCAGCAATATTTACAAGAAAGCCATTCTCTGAAATTGTTAAAGCTTCAATTGTATGTTGTTTACCATCATGTAAAAATGTTTTTGTTACACCTTGTCCAATGCTATTGGTTGAACTACACAAATCAGTAACTTCAGTACCTCTAACACCATTGATACAAATATATGCAGTGCCTTTTTTATTGTCAGTTATATCCACCACAGAAAGTAGGTTTCCATCTGATAATTTTTGACTTTGTCCTGACTTTACGCTAACACGTTCTCCATTAACAGTCAATTGAGCAACATAATCGTGGGTACCTGCCACTAAGGATGAAAGTTCATAATCCTTGCCATCTACATTTATAGTTAATATATCAACAAAAGATATTGCTCGGTTACTTGTACAAAGTTGAACTAGATTGCCTGATTGGTTATCTATACAAAACTGGGCAATAAATTTACTTCCTTCATGATGTGTTAATGAATTTATGCCAAAGATCATTCCATCTGATAAATCATAAGTATCGCCAGAAGATAATTGAGGCAATTGTTCCCCATTAATTATAAAATTAGCGAGTTCTGGTCCAAGAGATCCAGCTTCAACTTCATAATCCACTCCATTAACTTCATATGTTTTTGTCTGATAAGAAAGTATATTAGTTGTAGACCAACAAGGAGAACCACTATCTTGTGCTATTACTGAATTAATTTGAAATATAAGAATTACTAAAGATAAAAAGAGTAGTATTTTTTTCATGCTTATCATTCCTCCAGGACATATGTTTTATATTATACAGTTAGTATTTATATTTAAATCCATCGATTTGTCCCAACAGTTTAATCTAGGTATGATGCAGACAATTCGCTACATAAAAAACAGAATAAATGAAAGAATTCTTTATTTTCTTAATTTGGTGATAAGAGATACCGAGATATAGATTAATATAAAGTAAATTAAGTCTATTAAAAGTGTACCTAAAAATGTTGGTCCTCCAAGAAAACCAGACTCAATTAAGCCCATTGATTTCAATAACGGAGAAAAAGGAAAATATAATACCAAAACAGGAATAACTAATATTGTTGAAATGATTTCTCCTAGAGTTCTTGGTAAAATATTTATAATTGGTATCATTAAATAGAAAAACATATGGAAGATGAAAGGTATAAGTGAAATGATTATTTTCTTCTTGCTAGGTTTAAAGAATTCTTTCCAGTCCATAACCAGCTATTGCTAATACTAGTATTTATTTGTTTCTATCAAGAAAATTGCCGAGTAATATTTTGTATAACATACGTTAAAAGAAGTTAAGGTTGAAGAATAATCAATAACTTCTGGAAGATTTCTTATATATGATTTGATTAATGTTATTTAATCCTTTGAAACAAAGTAAAGACAAAGTTCTTTTTCTCTATTAAAATCTGGATGATAACTCCATTTTTTTATTGAACACATACCACAATAGTTGATTGAATCTGGGTTCATATTAGCAGTTTCGTTAAAAGGTCCTGTTTGACAGTATGTAATATCACCAGTTACTTCTGCTTTACATTGGTATTCATAAAAACCATCGCCAAAATCATCACATAAAGAAGTATTGTTCATCTTTATCGCAAATCCTCTAATACAACTATTTTTTATTCCTTGATCACCATCTAATTCACATACCTTACTAGAAGTGTTAATGAATCCAAGATAGATTACTAAGATTATGAAGAGAGTGATTAATGTTACAAGGAAAAGAAGTATAACTTTTCTTATTAAGAATTTCTTGAATGTTCTATAAATAAGATAAATAAGTATTCCGTATATGTATGCTAAGATTATAATTATAATAGGACTGTAAAGGAGTCTTCCAATACATTGAAGTCCTTGGCATGGATAGATTATGTTAAGTATGAAATTAGTTGGATAAGAAAACATAAAAAAGATATTAGTGAATATTTTAGTTGCAACGTCTGGTCTGATTGAGAGTACTTTATGTAATATCCATTGAGATGAATAAAGAATAGTACAAAGAAAAGTAGCAATTATAAGTCCCCTAAGCATAACTCGTTTAGATTTCATGTATGGTGTTATTAGGTATGGGAGTTTATATTGTTTTTGGTAAGATTTTTGGCATTTTTCGTTTCTGAATCTAAAAGTTTATATACTACCAAATAATACCAATTAATATTAAATGGTAAAGAGGTAATAAAATGAAGAAAGAACCAAAAACAACTCAAATTGGATTAAGAATAGATAATGAGGTATTAAATAAAATAGAAGAATTAGCAGATTTTGATAAGGTAGATAAGATGACTTGGATTAGACAAGCAATTGCAGACAGAATCGACAGTGAAGAACAAGACAATGATAATTTTGCTATAGAAGATTACATTCACGGAAGAATCTCAGAAGAAAAATTTAAAGAAGTAAAAAAAATGGATAAGAATAAGGTTCCAGCTGACCTAAAACAAGCTAGAGCGGACTTTTTAAAATATCTTGTCATTAAAGACACGGAGGGAAAATAAAATGGCAAAAACATACATAAATGAAAATGGATATAGATGTTTTTCTGATAGCGGAAAACAAGTATCAAGATGGGTTGCAGAAAAGAAGATTGGTAGACCATTAGAAAAAAAGGAAGTCGTACACCATGGCTTTGCTGGAAAGAGATGTAATGACTCAGATAATATTTGGGTATTCAAAAATCAATCTGAACATATGAAAAAAGCACACTATAAAAAGAAAAGTTGGTTTTAGTAAATGATGGATGAATTAAAACTGCCTGAAGAGAAAAGAGTAGTTTTACAAGATACTGTGAATAATATCAAAGTGGTTGCTGGACCTGGTAGTGGTAAAACTACATTAATCATTGAAAAAGTAAAAAAATTAATAGATAGTGGAGTAAAACCAAATAAGATTCTGGTTATTACTTATACTAATAAAGCTGCTGAAGATCTTGAAAAAAAAATTCTTCGTAGATTGCCTAATCAGAAAGGGATTTATGTATCCACGATTCATGGTTTCTGTACTAGATTTATTAGGGAATATTCGTTATTTTTTCAAGACTACAGAGACTTTAAAGTATTAGATGAATTAGGACAATTCCTGTTCATAGTTAAAAATATCAATTTGATTAAGACAGATGATTTGCCATATATGAGTAATCTTGTATTTAATCTTAAGAATTACTTTGGTAGAATAAAAGATAACTATTCCTATAAAGAAATGAATCAAAAGGAACACAAGCTTAAACAAGCATATAAGAATTATTGTAGTCAATTAAAATATGATAAAAAGTTTGATTTTGGTGATTTGATTAATGTTGTTATAACCGCAATCCAGAATAATAAAGAGTTAAAAGAAATTGTAGATAATAAGTTTAAATATTTATTCATTGATGAGTACCAAGACATAAATGGGACTCAGGAAAGATTAATTAAATTATTTCATAATAAAAATAATCAAGTGATGGTTGTTGGAGATATCAACCAAAGTATTTATGGTTTCAGAGGAGCAGATATAAGAATTTTTCAAAATTTTAATAAATCTTTTAATCAATTTTACAAGGTAAAAGAATATTCATTAAAAATAAATTTTAGATCTACTAATAACATAATTGAACTTTCAAATAAATTCTTAGATATTCCAAAAGATAAAAGAATTATTGGAAATCAAGATAATTCTATAGGTGAAGTTACAGAACATGGAATCAAGCCAAAGTTATTCATTTATGATAATAAAGAGCAAGAAGCTAAAGAAATCGCAAATTATATCAAAAAACTTCATGAAGATAAAAAGATTTCAAAATATTCAGATGTTAGCATTCTTTTTAGAAGTGTTAAAAGGGATGCAAAGCGTTTTATTGATGAATTAGAAAAATTAGGAATAAAATATGAAGTTATTGGAGATGGTAGTCTATTTCAATTGGATTATATTAAAGCAATACTAGATTGTTTTGAGAATTTAGCAAAAGGTGAGGATATTAAGAATGAATTTCTTAGTATAAATATAATCAGAGAATCTAAATTGCATAATAAACTAATGAAATCTATGCCCCTTACAATTCTATTTAAATTGTTGGAATCTTCACGATTTATTGCAAATACTATTAATGATGATAATGAGTTAGTTCTATATAATATTGCAAAATTAACAGAAATAATTAATGAACAACAGCAAATGTTTTCAAATAATGATCATGAAAAATTCATTATAGGTTTAAAAAAGTTAGATAAATCTTTCTTAGATACTGAACAGCCAGTTCATTCAAATATTGATTCAGTAAAATTGCTGACATTACATAGATCCAAAGGGCTAGAGTATCCGTTGGTAATTATTCCAGGAGTAACCAAAGATAATTACAAATTAATGAACAAAGACTTAGTTTCTGATTTATTTCCTGACTATAATGAATCTGAAGACTCTAAAAGGGCTTTGTATGTTGGTATGACGAGAGCAATGCAATCTTTGATTATCAGTTATTATCAAAATAAAGCAGATTATATTGATACAATGCAGAAATCCAATTTACTATGTGTTGAAAGATGCGGACATGGTAGAGGATTAAATAAGTTTGTTTGTAATGATGAAGAGGAAGATGGTAAAGTAAAAACCCTAAAATCTAAAGAAGAAATGATTAGCATGACTTATTATAAGTTAATTGAATATTGGAAATGTAAGTATGCCTATAAATTAAGATTTCATTATAATATGATTGTCCCATACAAAGGAGAATTAGGATATGGTTCAAAAATTCACACATTATTATATCATATTAATTTAATATTAGCAGAAGAAAAGGATTTAACTTGGGAAGAAATATTAGATAAAGTTCCCAGAAAATATTTTGAGGACTATAAAAAATATGAAAATAAGTTAAAAGTATATCTAAATAGATTCAAAAAAGAATTAAAAAATATTACTAAGCCTGAAATGTCTTTTAGATTCAATACAGGCAACCTCATTGTTGATGGTAGATTGGATTTACTTGTTAAAAATGAAGAAGGGAATTATACAATTATAGAATTTAAATCAGGAAGATATGATAATGGGATACTCAAAAAAGAAAAAGATAAACTAAGATCTGCCATTGAACAAATTGAATTGTATGCTTTAGCTATTAAAAAAGATTTCAATGTTACAAAAGGAATTGTATTCTTTTTTGGAGATGGGCATAAAGAACTATTTTCAATAAATAAGAAAGAAATTAATTTAAAATTAATAAATACTATCTCAGATATAAATAAATTAGATTTTGAACCTAATAAAGATAAGAAAGTTTGTCAAACTTGTGTTTTTTCAGAGTATAAAATTTGTCCGTATAATAAATACAAAGGAAATACTTTAATGATTGATGAAGATAGGGAAGAAGATTATATCAATGATTGTTCAAATAATCTATTTTAAAGAGATAATATTCTTTAAAAATGGATAAAGGTAATGAATATTATCCTGAAAACTAATTATGATTTTAATTAACTTTTTTCTTCATAAACACCATACCAAGAATAAGTAAGCCAATACCAATTACATATCTTGTAAATGGTTTATCATAAGCTATTAACCCAGCTGCAACTAAACCTAAGCCAATATACTTAAGATACCAGTCCCAGTTAGTTTTGAATTTTGGTAGATTCATTTTTTCTTTCTAGTTTTGTAATAAATTACTGGTAAGATTATAATCAACCAAGCAAACAATCTCCCTATACCATCATAATTTGTAGTTAAATAGTTATTCAATTGAGTAAGAATTCCTACATTCATAGATGTATACCAATCCATAGTAAGTAATGCAAGTAATAAAAAGTAAATTATATTTAAAAAACCTATAAACTTATGAAAATATTCTAAATCTGTTTTTTCCATTTTATGAACATTTGATTTGGTAGGTTTTTTAGGAGGTTTAGGTTTAGGTTCAGATTTAATTACTGGTTCGTTTTCATCAATACCGTGTATTTTTCTATGTTGTTTTGGTGTTAATACCATAAGATTTTCAACATCATTATTCTTTTTTCTACCATCTATATGATGCACAACATATTCTGAGAAAGGTAATGCATAATCTTCTTTATTCTTAAGATATATTTCTTTATATGCAATCCTTCTATGAACCAAGTTAGAATGTTCTGTTTCAACTTCTCTTGGATATCCATCCTTGTCAATATAAGTATAAATCGCCATATGTAGGTATATAACCATAGAAATATAAAAATGTTTACCTAGAAACTACCATTCTACCACCCTTAGTAATAATCTCACAATGAGATTTAGGTGGTGCTTTTGGTTTTCCACTACATTTATGATTTTCTAGCTGTTTATGTTTATTATGGTAATGTTAATTCTTGGATTTTCTTCTTCATAAAAGCAATTGTTAATAATAAAAACAGTTATATTTAAATATATTAAAGCAATTATTAATAATAATATGGAAAAGGTAATTAAAATCTCAAATAATTTAAATAATGTTAATAAACATGTATTAAAAAGACTAAAAGAAGATGTAGAAGATTTAAAAGAATCTTCGATTTCTAACGCATTTAGTAAAAAATTATCAAAGAAAATCTAAAGTTTTCTAGATTCAATTTCAGGAATTTTTGGAAGACGGAATATATCAGCTAAGAAATTATAAGCTGATTTTGCATTAGATAATGTAAGATACCCCTTATTCTCTTGAATCTTTTCAGCAATGATAATCTTGGCCTTTTGCAATTCGACAATTTTCTGATTAATATCAGATATGATTTTTTCAGATGTGCTATGTGTAGTTCTCTTCTCTTCTTCGTAATCAATAGGTGGTTTTACTGTAGTTCTCTTAAACCACAAATCAGTCTCCTTAATTTGGATTTCTGCTTTTTCCAAATTTTGTTTAAAATCAGCCAAATTTTGACCTGCCAGATTTATAGACTGATTAAAAAAATTTAACTCTCCCCTTCCAATCTTTTGATTACTAAAAAGTATATCTTTAATGATAAAGTGCTGAATTACAGATTGTATTCTACATAATATAGAATATAGAGTCTCTGCATCATGATTAAGTTTGACCATATAGAAATAAAAACCATATTGTTTATGATATCTATAATTACTGTCATAACTTAATCTTCCATTTGTGATATTAATTATTAAAAATTCAGTTTCATTCTTTTTTATTATAAAGTCAATAACCCTCTTTAGAATATCCACTATACTTTCCTGTTCAAATAATTCTCCAGGTAAATGAGGAAATATCTCCTCAAGGGCATTCCGCAACTCAATAACTTTTATTGGTGTTACCTTGATCTTTTTGGCAAGCTGAGGAAGGTTTTCATTTAAGTATTGCATAATATCAATATCTTTTGAGAAATCTTTAGCTTGAATTAATCCAACAAATTTCTCCTTGTCATGATCATTCTCTAATTCAATAACATTTTGTTCTTTGTGAACAACTAAATCAGTAGAGGTAGTGGTCCTATCTAAGAACGCTTCTAAGTTTGGAATATAATATTTCTTGCCCATAAAGACTATTAATATGTCTAGTTATAAATAATTTTTCATATTATTTAGCATAAACTAAGAAACCTACAAACCCAACCGTTCGTCAATCTTAATAGCTGTTTTCTTCAAATCATCAGTTGTACGTACCATATCCTTCTGCAACTCCTCAATTATATCATGTAAGTTAGATGCACGTAACATATACCTATTAGATTCATGTACTACAATACCTGAAGAAATTAATTTGTTCAGATGATGTACTGTTGTTCCTCTTGTTAAGCCAGTTCTTAAAGCTAATTCATCTGAACTTAAAGCCCTACGAGACTTAAGTCCTTTTATCAATTCCAAAAACACACGAAAGCAACTTTTATCCCTATCACGCATACCAAACAAACCTAAAGAAGATCCAAACCATTGAAGCAGATCATTCATGTCTGGTTCAGGTGGTTTTCTTGAACGAATCAATACAATTTTTTCACGAACAATAATTGCCATATAATGGCATATGTGGGCTCTAATATATAAACTTTATCAGAAAGCTTTATATAGTAGTAGAGATTATCTTCTTCCTGTTGACCTTAAGTCAACGCATAAAAGGTGATTTAGAATGAATATATCAAACCCAAATGATGTTTACAACAAAATAAGTTCAATGCGTGATGATATTGAGAAAATGTTTAATACTATTATGCAGCCTAAGACTGAAGACGTAATTCAGAAGAAAGAACATGTATTAAAAGATTCTTTAAAAGAAACAGTTAATTCATTAATAGGAGTATTTAATCTACCATCACTTTCAGAAGATCAAATTGAATTAGATATTAGAAATAATACTATTGGTATAATTGCTAAAAGAAAAGTACAAAATGAACTAGCAAGTGCCCCAGGTAGCCAAAAAATAAAGATTGTAAAGAAAGTTTTACCACTACCTAGATTAATTGATCCTGAAAAGACAATTGCATTATACAAAGATGGTGTATTAAAACTTGATATGCCTAAAATTAATACTAAACCTAAAAAGGTAAGATTACAATGAGTAAAAAAGAGATTAAAGAAGCAGTTAAGGAAAAAAAAGAAGTAAAAAAGCAAACTGATAAAGAAAGGATTGCTGATTTGATTCATACTTGTCAATCTTTACAAGCAGAATTTGAAAATTACAAGAAAAGAGTTGAACAAGAAAAAGAAGAGTTCAATAAATATGCAAAAGCAGAGATAATTGAAGAATTATTACCAACATTAGACAGTTTTGAATTAGCGCTCAAAAATAACACCTCTAACAAGGATAATCTGTGCAAAGGAGTTGAGATGATTTATGCTCAACTTTTCAGTATCCTTGAAAAAGAAGGGTTAAAGCCAATTGTCGCAATTGGAAATAAATTAGACCCTTACAAACATGAAGTTTTGTTGAAAGAAGATTCAAAAGAAGCTGAAGATACTATTTTAGAAGAATTACAAAAAGGGTATACATTAAATGATAAAATCATCAGACCAACCAAAGTTAAGGTCGCTAAATAAAAATACTAAGATAGAACAAGTATTAGATCAAGATTGTGATAAATGTGGACATTGTTGTTCATATGGTACAGGATTTGCAATTAAAGAAAACATAAAACCAATTGCAAAATTCCTAAATGTTAAGGAAGAAGAGTTGAAAGAAAAATGGATGGAAGAAGTAGAAGTGTTTCATACGAAATTGTGGAGACCGAAGACAATAAAGAAACCGTACGGAAATTGCGTTTTTTTAAAAGACAAGATATGTGGGGTCCACAAGGTAAAGCCTTTGCAATGTAGGATTGGAAATTGCAAGAGTGAAGAATTGGCTTTATGGTTCATGCTCAATTATCAAGTTAATGCAAACGACCCTGAATCAATCAGGGAATTTGCGTCCTACCTAAAACACGGTGGAAAAACACTGGAAGGAGGTCAATTAACTGACCTAATACCAGACAAAGAAAAACTAAATAAAATAATAAAATATGAAATTATGAGGTAAAAAATGACAGAAGAAAAAACTAAAAAAACTACAAAAGAAAAAATAATCGGAATAGATTTAGGAACATCAAACTCAGCAGCAGCAGTATTACAAGCTGGAAAACCTACAATTGTACCTTCAGCAGAAGGTATTACTCAGTATGGAAAAGCATTTCCGTCAGTAGTTGCTTTTACAAAAGAAGGTCAACTATTAGTTGGAGAACCAGCTAGAAGGCAAGCAGTAAGTAATGCATCAAATACGATTACTGCAGCTAAAAGAAAGATTGGAACTGATTTTAAGTATAGTGTAAACAGTAAAGATTACACACCACAACAAATCAGTGCATTTATCTTACAAAAAATCAAAAAAGATGCTGAAAAGTTTATTGGTGAACCAGTAAATAAAGCAGTTATTACAGTTCCAGCATATTTTGATGATAATCAAAGACAAGCAACTAAAGATGC
Source organism: uncultured Methanosarcinales archaeon (assembly GCA_964534665.1). Taxonomy (GTDB): domain Archaea; phylum Nanobdellota; class Nanobdellia; order Woesearchaeales; family JAHJBD01; genus JAHJBD01. Next base: position 12,730 of record CAZHRT010000024.1, read on the forward strand.
GGGTGCAA
>CAZHRT010000024.1:12837-16610 GCA_964534665.1 uncultured Methanosarcinales archaeon
GTTCCAGCATATTTTGATGATAATCAAAGACAAGCAACTAAAGATGCGGGTGCAATTGCAGGTTTAGAAGTTGTAAGATTAGTAAACGAACCAACTGCAGCTTCAATGGCATTTGGTCTTGATAAAGTTGACAAAGAATTAAAGATTTTAGTATTTGATTTTGGTGGCGGTACATTAGACGTTACAATAATGGACATGGCTGATGGTGTGTTTGAAGTTAAAGCAACTTCTGGAGATACACAATTAGGTGGAACAGACATGGACGAAATTATCGTAAAAGATCTTGTTGAAGAGTTTAAAAGTAAAGAAGATGTTGATCTTTCAACCGATGATACTGCAATGCAACGTTTAAGAGAAGCTGCAGAAAAAGCTAAGATTGAACTTTCTACAACTTTGGAAACTGAAATTAACTTACCATTCATTACACAAAAAGATGGTAATCCAATACATCTTCAGTTAAAATTTACAAGATCTAAGCTTGACAGTTTAATTGGAGACATTATACAAAAATGTAAACATCCAATTGAACAAGCTGTTAAAGATGCAAAATTATCTTTAAGTGAAATTGATAAAACAATCTTAGTTGGTGGTCCTACAAGAATGCCAATTGTAAGAAAGTTTGTTGAAGATTTAGTTGGAAAACCTGCAGAAGGTGGAGTTGACCCAATGGAATGTGTTGCACAAGGAGCTGCAATCCAAGCAGGAGTACTTGCAGGAGAAGTAAAAGATATTCTATTGTTAGATGTTACACCTTTAACATTAGGTATTGAAACTTTAGGAGGTGTTAGAACTGAACTTATTGCAAGAAACACTACAATTCCAACAAAGAAGTCTCAAATCTTTAGTACAGCTGCAGAAAATCAACCAGCAGTAACTATTAATGTACTTCAAGGTGAAAGGCCAATGGCTACTGATAACAAATCTCTAGGTAGATTTGATTTAGTAGGAATACCTCCAGCACCAAGAGGAGTTCCACAAATTGAAGTTACATTTGATATAGATGCTAACGGTATTGTTCATGTATCTGCAAAAGATTTAGGAACAGGTAAAGAACAAAAGATTAACATTACCGCATCTCAGAAATTAAATGAAGAAGAAGTTGAAAAGATGAAGAAAGAAGCTGAATCACATGCAGATGAAGATAAAAAGAAAAAAGAGCATGTAGAAGTTATTAACGAAGCTGAAACAATGGTCTTTCAATATGAGAAAACTTTAAAAGAGATGGGAGATAAAGTTGATAAAAAAGAAATCGAACCTATCAAAAAAGACATTGAAGGTCTTAAAGAATTGTTAAAAGACAAAGAAAAGAACTTTGAATCTATAAAGAAAGCTAAAGATGCTTTGAATGAAAAATTTCAAAAAGTTTCTGAAGAAATGTACAAAAAAGCTGCTGAAGAACAAGCTAAGAAGCAAGCAGCTGAAGGTAAAACAGATAAAAAAGAAGAAAAGAAAGACGAAAAAGTTGTTGATGCTGACTTTGAAGTAAAGGATGACAAGAAAGACGAAAAGAAAAAGAAATGAGTGATAAAGACTACTACAAAACTTTAGGTGTTGATAAAACAGCCACTAAAGAAGAAGTTAAAAAAGCGTACAAAACTCTTGCAAAGAAATATCATCCTGATATAAGTCAAGAAGAAAACGCTAGTGATAAGTTTAAAGAGATCAATGAAGCTGCAGCTATCCTTGGGGATGATGAAAAACGTTCTCAGTATGATCAATATGGTAAAACATATGATCAGTTTAAAGGTGGTCAAGGTTTTGATGCTAATGACTTTGGTTTTAACTTCAATAATATGGGTGGTTTTGAAGACATATTTGATACGTTTTTTGGTGGCGGTGGACGTAGAAAAAGAGGCGGTCCAAAACGTGGTTCTGATTTAAGGTATGACATAGAAATACCATTAGAAGAAGCTTTTACTGGTGTTACAAAAACAATTACAATACCAAGACTAGAAAAATGTAGTAAATGTCATGGTAGTGGAGCTAAGTCTGAAAGTGATATTGTTACATGTCCTGATTGTAATGGTGCTGGACAGGTTAAAAGAGTTCAAAGAACACCTTTTGGTATGATCCAGACACAAACAACTTGTGGAAAATGTCAAGGTACTGGTAAATATATCAAAGACGAATGTGAAGTTTGCGATGGAACAGGTCTTGAAAAGAAAACTAGAAATATTGATATTAAGATTCCTAAGGGTGCAGAAGAAGGTACAAACATAAGAGCATCTGAACAAGGTGAAGCTGGTGAAAAAGGTGGACCTTCAGGTGATTTATACATTGTTATACATCTAAAAGAACATGAAGTGTTTGAAAGAGAAGGTGATGAAGTCAATATTAGAGTTCCTATCTCGTTTGAATCTGCAGTTTTAGGTGATGAAATAGAAGTTCCTACATTAGATGGAAAAGCTATGCTTAAAATACCAACTGGTACTGATTCTGGAACGGTGTTTAGAATGAAAGGTAAGGGTTTACCTCATTTACATGGAATGGGTGCTGGTTCAGAGTTTGTTGAAGTTTATATTGAAGTTCCAAAGAAATTAAGTAAAAAACAAAAAGAATTGTTAAAAGCGTTTTCTAAAGAGAAAAAGAAGAAAGGTTTGTTTAAGTAGAATTTATACAAAAATAAGTTAGTTTTAAAAATACTACTCAATATATCTATTATTTATGAAGAAAGTTATGGGTGTTGGAACTGTATATCTTATGTTTGCAAAAGTCATATTTGTTATAGCAAATTATGGAGTACATATAGGTCTTGCAAGATATTTAGGACCTGAATCTTATGGTATTTTTGGTATATTGATGTCGCTTTATTTGATAAATAGTGTATTTCTTAATAATGGAATTCCAAAAGCAGTTTCAAAAATTATGGCTGAATCAAGAAAGAAAGCTTTTGCTTTATTTAGAGTAGCAATTAAATTACAATTTATCTTATCATTATTTTTTGCAATTGGTTTTATTCTGTTTGCACCGTTAATAGCATTAATACTTAAGGACAATTCTTTAATACATTATATTATGTTTTTAGGAATTATGGTAATACCTATATCCATAACTTCGCTATATACTGAAGGTTATTTTAATGGCTTAAGAATGTTTAAGCACCAAGCACTTGTTCAATCAACTCATTCAATTTTACGAGTTATACTTGTATTTTTATTTGTCTTTTTTGGTTTTAAGATATGGGGTGCTTTATTTGGTTATTTCTTAAGTGTTACACTATCAGTTGTTATGTGTAGATTAATGGTTAAGAAAAAGGATATAATAAAAACCAAGATTAATTCAAAGCCCATAATTAAATTTGCATTGCCTTTAACAATCGCTTCATTAGCATTTACATTGATGAGAAATGTTAATGTATTATTTATTAAATCCTTACTAGGAGAAAATATATTAGTTGGATTATACACTGCTGCAGCAACATTATCAAGTGCCCCTTACATGATTTTTACTGCATTACCCTTAGCTTTAATGCCTTCTATTTCAATGTCTGTTGCTGCTAAATCAATTAATTTAACAAGAAGATATATTTCTGAATCTTTAAGATATATGTTACTTTTCTTACTTCCAATTACAGTAATAGTTGCTGCAACTTCTAAAGAGCTTATTACTTTATTTTATTCATCTACTTATGCATCTGCTGCACCAGTATTAAGTATTCTAATATTTAGTTCAATCTTCCTCTCTTTGTTTGCGACTTTGGTTGCAGTAATTGTAGGAAGTGGAAAACCAAAATTATATTTAATAATAATCTTAATTTCAATAATATTATTATC
>CAZHRT010000025.1:0-16508 GCA_964534665.1 uncultured Methanosarcinales archaeon
TAAATAAACACTTACCTTTATAAATCAAATACTGTTTTTTTGAATATGCCAATAATTGATATAAACGGCGAAAGATTTTTGTTTAATGATGGTGAAAACTCTAATGGGTATGTAACTATTGGTAGTTTAGATGCTGCAAAAGAATATTATCTTGAACAGGATCTTGAAGAGGCAATTTTAAGGTTTTGGAATGATTTTTCTAATGGGGATATTCGTTGTACAAGAGATGCTATGGCTCAATGGGTTGAATATTTGAATGATGAAATTGATGCTGGGAGAGGATATACTAAAGAGCTTAAAGCTAGGGCTGAAGAAGCTAGGGTGAGAATTTTAGATGGTACATATACTCCAGAAGATGCTGAAATAAATGCTAGGGATTTTGAACTTAGACAGGGCCTTCCTGGAAGTCATCAAGTTCATACTGCTACATTATTGATGCCAGAAAGTGATTATGAGGTTAGGGATTTACTTGAGATGGCACATTGTCCTTATGATGAAAGAGCAATTGATAGGATTGTCTTACAGCAACGTATTTCAGATGTTTTTCAAGGTGGATTGCATAGGTTAACAACTGATTCAATTGCTAATACTAAAACATTTGAATTAAAAGATGGTGTTAGAGTGATTATTGATCCTGAATTATTAGCAACACATTATGTTAGGATGGGTGTTGGAGATTCAAAATTAAAAAGAGGTTATGGTAGTGAACCTACACATTTTACTGAAAGTAGAAGGTATCAGTTAATTGGTTTTGGTAATGTTTTGCAACAGATTACTGGTAGAAACTTAACTTTTTCAGGTTTTAATAATAAATATTTCTTAGAATCTCGTGGTGATAATGTTCATAGATTTGGTCATAATTGGGGAAGTGATAATCGAGACCCAATTGATTATTCTGAAACAAAACCAGTATCTGATAAGACAGATACAATGACAAGAAGGGTTAAGTTAGTTACTGATTGTAGTGTTGAAGATGTTCTTGCTGCTTTAGACGGTGTTAAAGTTTTGGCAGTTGATGGAGAACAAAAAGCCTTAGCAATAAGTTCTGATGGTGCATTAAATTATAAAGCACCAGGTTATGATGTTTTATTTGGTGCAGATGGTTTAGAAGTTAAAGCTGGTGATGATGTTTTCTTAACCTTAGATACTAGAAAAAATGTTAGACCTTATTTAAGTGTACAAGAAGATAGTTCACACGCATATGCATTTCAGGATGAGAGTGGAAATGTTGTTAAGTATGTTGTAGATGCTGTTGATCCAAGTTATGTTAAAGGGTATAGAGAATCTTTTGCTGGTAATTCAAGAGTGCAAAGACCTAATACTGTTATTGATATTGGGGTTGCTGATGATGCTAGTAAAACTGCTGTGTATCAAACTGTTATGAGTATGGTAAAAGGTCTTAGGTCTCAAGGTAGTGGTAAGGAATTTCATTGTTTGTATACCTCTGAAGATGCTCAAGCAGAAGTACTTCATTTAGAAAGAGGATTAACATTAACTGAGAAAGCTGTTGATGCTTTTGCTGCTTTGAAAATTAGATTAAAAGATTTAATCAAAGATGATTCTGGTTCAGCAGATATTAGATGGGCATCGTTTGGACTATCTAATCTTTTGTATAGCCGTGCCTAAAAACATTTATAAACATTTAACTAATTCTGAACAGTATGGAATTACCTAAGAGATATGATCCAAAAGAATCTGAATCTAAATGGCAGAAGTTTTGGGAAGATAAGAAAACCTTTGCTTTTGATAGAAAAAGTAAGAATGAAATTTATTCAATAGATACTCCGCCACCAACTGTATCTGGTAAGATGCATCTTGGTCATGCTTTTTCATATTCTCAACAAGATTTTATTGCTCGTTTTAAAAGAATGGCTGGGTTTAATGTTTTTTATCCATTTGGTACTGATGATAATGGTTTACCAACAAAATTACTAGTTGAAAAAGAAAAAAAGGTTAAAGCTAGTATGATGGATAGAAAAGAGTTTGTTAAACTTTGTTTAGATACTTTAGAAAAAGAACTTAGGCCAAAATATGTTTCTGATTGGAGAAAAATTGGTATGAGTTGTGATTTTGATTTGTTTTATACTACAATTAATGAACATTCTCAGAAAATTTCACAAAAATCATTTTTAGATTTGTATAAAGATGGTAGGGAGTATAGGGCAGAAGCTGCTGCTATGCATTGTCCAAAATGTCAAACAGCAATATCACAAGTTGAGTGTGAGGATAAAGATATTGACAGTTTTTTTAATGATATTGTGTTTAAGGTTGGAGATGAAGAATTAATTATTGCAACTACTAGACCTGAATTATTACCTGCTTGTGTTGCTGTATTTTATCATCCTACTGATAAAAGATATCACCATCTTAAAGATAAGAAGGCAAAAGTACCTTTATTTGATTATGAAGTTCCAATACTTGAGGATGCAAGAGCTGATCCTGAAAAAGGAACAGGAATTGTAATGTGTTGTACTTTTGGTGACCAGACAGATGTAGAATGGCAAAAAGCCCATCAACTTCCAATTAAAGAAGCAATTGGTAAAGATGGTAAGATGACTAAAATTGCTGGAAAGTATGAAGGATTAAAGATTGAAGAAGCAAGAAAACTAATTATTGAAGATATGAAAGAGGGTAAGTTATTATTAACACAAGAACCGATTAAACACGCTGTTAATGTTCATGAAAGGTGTGGGACACCTATTGAGTTTGTTCATTCTAAACAATGGTTTGTAAAATATTTAGATTTAAAGAAGGATATGGCTAAGTGGGGCAAAGAATTAAATTGGTTTCCTGCTCATATGAAAAATAGATATGATAATTGGGTTGAAGGGTTAGCTTGGGATTGGTGTATTTCAAGACAGTTACCTTTTGGTGTACCTTTTCCTGTTTGGTATTGTGAAGAGTGTGATGAAGTTATACTAGCAAATGAAAAAGATTTACCAGTTGATCCAGTTTCTGATAAGCCTCCAGTTGATAAATGTCCTAAATGTAGTTCAAAAAGAATTATACCTGAGAAAGATATCATAAATACATGGGCAACGTCATCTTTAACACCACAAATTGCTGCGTCATTAGTTCCTGAGATGTATGATAAGATTTATCCAATGTCTTTAAGGCCACAAGCGCACGATATAATCACATTTTGGTTGTTTAATACTGTTGTTAAGTCTCAATTACATAATGGTGTTAATCCATGGAAAGATTGTACAATTTCTGGTTGGGCACTTGATCCAAAGGGTAAGAAAATGTCTAAAAGTAAAGGGAATGTTATTGAGCCTCAGATTATGATTGATAAATATTCTTCAGATGCATTAAGGTTTTGGGCAGCTGGCTCAAAATTAGGTGATGATCTTCCTTTCCAAGAAAAAGACTTGCTTACTGGTCAGAAATTTATTACTAAATTATGGAACGCTTCAAAATTTGCATTTATGCACCTTGAAGATTATAAATTTGATAAACCTAAAAAGATAGAGGTTGCTGATGGTTGGATATTAAACAAATTAAATACTCTTATTAAGAATTCAACTGAATCTTTTGATCAGTATGAATATTCAAAAACAAAATCTGATGTTGAAGATTTCTTTTGGCATGATTTTTGTGATAATTATTTAGAGATTGCTAAAGATAGATTATATAATCCTGATCAAAGAGGAAAAGATGCTAGAGTTTCTGGACAGTATGCTTTGTATAATACTTTGTTAGCTGTTTTGAAGTTAATGGCACCAATTATGCCTCATATAACTGAAGAACTATATCAAGCTTATTTTAAAGAACATGAAAAAGTTGAGAGTGTTCATATATCTTCTTGGCCAAAAGAAATTAAAGTTGATGCTGAACATGAGAAAATTGGTGAGATGATTGTTTATGCTGTTACTAATGCTCGTAAAGCTAAAACTGAAAAAAGCCTTTCTTTGAAAACTCCTTTGAAAGCTTTAGTATTGGAAGCTAAACTTAATCAAGCAGAGTTTGAACTTGCAAGAGATGATATCATAGCTTCAACAAAAGCTGAAAGTGTTGAATTTAAGAAATTAGATGATAAATCTGAAGAAGAATTTAAGCACGAAATTGTTTTCTAGATTTTTTTAATTATTGGTCCTTCTGGAGTATCTTTAATTTCGTATCCTTCTTCTTTTAGTTCGTCTCTAAGCTTATCTGATTTTCCCCAGTCTTTGTCTTCTCTTGCTTTTTGTCTTTCTTGTACTAGAGCTTTAATTTCTTTTGGAATATCTTGTTTTGGTTCAAAATCAATTACACCAAGAACTTTATCAATGCTTTTTATGAATTCAATTATCTTTTTACTATCTTTAGTTTTTAGTTTGTTTATTTCTGAAATAAAGTTAAAAATAACTGCCAGACCTTCTGAAATGTTAAGATCATCATCTAATTTTTCTTTAAACTCTTTTTTGGCTTGATTAATTAGTTTATCTGTTTCTTTGTTTACTTCTGATTTTGTGTTTTTTAGAGTAAAAATGAAATTGTTTAACTTTTCAACTGCATTTTTTGCAGCGTCTAGTCCTTCAAAAGTAAAATTTAATTGTGCTCTATAGTGTGTTGATAATAATAAGTATCTAATTGTTGTTCCATTATAGTCTTTATCAAGTAGGTCTCTTAATGTATAAAAATTACCTAGGGATTTTGACATTTTTTTGCCTTCAACACGTAACCATTCGTTATGTATCCAGTAATTTACAAATTTACAACCATTTGCTGCTTCAGATTGTGCAATTTCGTTTTGATGGTGTGGAAATACTAAGTCAATACCACCAGTATGGATATCAAAAGTTTTTCCTAAATATTTCATTGACATTGCTGAACATTCTATGTGCCAACCAGGTCGACCTTTGCCAATATCTGTTTCCCAGAAAACATCTCCATCTTCTTCTGTCCAGAATTTCCATAATACAAAATCGTGAGCATTTTCTTTTTCATATTCATCTTTTTTTACACGACCTGATGCACCTGCTTGAAGATCTCCAATTTTTATGTTAGCTAATTGTCCGTAAGTTTTGAATTTTTTAATATCAAAGTAAATTCCATCATCCTCTTTGTATGCAAAACCTTTATCAAGAAGTTTTTTTACAAGATCAATCATTTCTTTGATTGTTTTTGTGGCTTCCGGATAATGTTCTGCAGGTTCTATGTTTAATGTTTTAAGATCTTCAAAAAAAGCGTCTTTGAATACTTTAGTAAAATCATCTAGTTTTTTGTTTTCTTTTCTACTATCACGTATTGTTTTATCATCTACGTCAGTTAAGTTCATTACTTGTGTTACTTTGAATTCAGAGAATTCTAAATATCTTCTTAACAAGTCAGAACCAACATAAGCTCGATAGTTTCCTATATGTGGATAGTTGTAAACAGTAGGCCCACAACTATACATTTTAACAGCTTTAGGTTTAATTGATTTGAATACATCTTTTTTTCTTGTTAATGTATTGTATAATTTTAATGTCATTTTATTTAGTTATATCTCTATTATTTTAAATAATTATTCTTTATTTGGATGATAATGTGCTAAAGGTAGTTCTTGTTCAACTTTTTGACCTTCTTTTTTTACAATTCTACCTGGTGCACCAACCACTGTACAATTATCTGGAACGTCTCTATTAATTACTGTTGTTTCTGCTCCGATCTTTGCATTATCGCCAATTTTGATTGGTCCTAAAAGAGTTGCATTAACTCCTACTAAAACATTGTTTCCAAGTGTTGGATGGCGTTTTCCAGCATGCTTTCCTGTTCCGCCAAGAGTAACGTTTTGGAATAGAACACAATCTTTTCCTAATTCTGATGTTTCACCGAGTACAACACCCATTCCATGGTCAATGAATAATCCTTTTCCTATTTTTGCGCCAGGATGAATTTCAATTCCTGTTAAAAAACGCATAATCTGACTAATTAATCTTGGAATAAAAGGAATTTTTATTTTGTATAATGGATGACTTATATATCTGTGAATAACAATTGCATGTAAACATGGATATAAAATTACTTCTGTCCATTTTAATCCGCCCTTCATTGCAGGATCTTCTTTGAATATTGCTTTTATGTCTTCGAACATTTTTAACCTTGAAATAAATAAAGAGAGGGAGCGGTGGGACTTGAACCCACGAATAAGCGGGTTGCAGCCGCTCGCCTTAGCCGCTTGGCTACGCTCCCTTTAGATTATAAACTAAAACAATGAGAATTCTAACAACAACAAATTGCTTTTAACATAATAGTATAGTATATGGTCTGATATTTAAAGGTTTCTGATATACCCTTCCTAGTTCTTTTTCTTGTTCTCATTTATCTTTAAAATCTTCCTCTGTTAAATCTACTAAAACTAAGTTCTCAAGCCAGTTATCTTTTAGGTCTTTCATATTTTTCACCTCGTAGAAAAGAAACAATGTTATGCTTTAACAGCACATAGTTGTGGCACTAGATGAAACATAATTAGAAATTCTTACTCTAATATCTTGTGCCATAGTCAATAAATAATTGTTTATCTATATAAATTTTGTGATTTTTCTTGTAGTTTGCTTATTAAATCAAAACGTTTAAATATCATTAATTATAGATTAATTGTTAAAAAGAGGTGTTGGTATGTCAAAGAAAGATAATTTTATTCTATGGTTCAATGAGTTAGGTATTGAGGATGTTCCTTATGTTGGCGGTAAGAATGCTTCACTTGGTGAGATGTATAGAAACTTAACAAAAAAGAAAGTTAATATTCCAAATGGTTTTGCAGTTACTGCTTATGCTTATAGATATTTATTAGAAACTACTGGTGTTGAAGGTGAAATTAAGAAGATTCTTTCTGATTTAGATACAAAAAATATTAAGAATTTGCAAGAAAGAGGTTATAAGGTTAGACAAGCAATATTAAATGCTAAGTTTCCTGATGATTTGAAAGAATCTATAACAGATGCCTATAAAAAACTTTCAAAAGAGTATGGTAAGAATACAGATGTTGCAGTAAGAAGTAGTGCTACTGCAGAAGACTTGCCTGATGCTTCTTTTGCAGGTCAACAAGATACTTATCTTAATATTGAAGGAGAATCTGCTTTACTTGATGCATGTTCAAGATGTTTTGCTTCTTTGTTTACAAACCGTGCTATATCTTATCGTGAAGATAAAGGGTTTGATCATTTTAAGGTTGCTTTATCAATTGGTGTTCAAAAAATGGTTAGATCAGATTTATCTGGTTCTGGTGTTATGTTCTCAATTGATACAGAATCAGGATTTAAAGATGCGGTTTTGATTAATGCTGCTTATGGTTTAGGAGAGAATGTGGTTCAAGGAGCAGTTAATCCTGATGAATATTATGTTTTTAAGACAACTTTAAAATTAGGTTATCAACCAATTCTTAGCAAAGTTGTTGGTGCTAAACAAATTAAGATGGTTTATAGTAAAGAAGGAACAAAAACTTCTACTAAAAATGTTCCTGTTGCTGAAGCTGAAAGAAGAAGTTTTGTTTTGCAAGATCAGGAAGTTTTACAACTTGCTAAATGGGCTGTGATAATTGAAGAACATTATAGTAAAAAGGCTGGTCATTTTAAGCCAATGGATATGGAATGGGCTAAAGATGGTAACACAGGTAAGTTATTTATTGTTCAAGCTAGACCTGAAACAGTTCAGAGCCAGAAGAATTTTGATGTATTAGAAGAATATGTTATGAAAGGTAATAAAGGAGAAGTTGCTGTTACTGGAAGGGCGGTTGGTTCTAGAATTGGGCAGGGAAGAGTTCATGTGATTAAAGATGTTGCACAAATTCATAAATTTTCTAAAGGGGAAGTTTTGGTTACTGAAGGAACAGATCCAGATTGGGAACCTATAATGAAGATTGCTTCTGCTATTGTAACTAATAAAGGCGGTAGAACATGTCATGCAGCAATAATTTCTCGTGAGTTAGGAATTCCATGTATTGTTGGAACTTTAGAGGGAAGTGAGAAACTTAAAACTGGTAAAAAAGTAACTGTAAGTTGTGCAGAAGGTGAAACAGGTTTTGTTTATGATGGTTTTATTGATTTTAAGATTAAAAGAACTAATCTTAAGAATTTTAAGAGACCAAAAACAATGGTTATGATGAATTTAGGAAATCCTGAGCAAGCTTTTGAAATGAGTTTTATACCTAATGATGGTGTTGGTTTAGCTCGTGAAGAGTTTATAATCAATGAATATATTAAAATTCATCCAAAAGCATTGATTCATTATAATGAATTGACTGATAGGGAAGTTAAACAAAAGATTGATGATATGACTTATGGGTTTAGTGATAAAAAACAATTTTTTGTTGACAAATTAAGTCAAGGAGTTGCAATGATTGCAGCTGCATTTTATCCTAAAGATGTAATAGTTAGAATGAGTGATTTTAAATCTAATGAATATGCTAATTTAGTTGGAGGACATATTTATGAACCAATAGAACATAATCCTATGATTGGTTGGAGAGGGGCTTCTAGATATTATTCTGATTATAAGGATGCTTTTGCTTTAGAATGTAAAGCTATGAAAAAAGTTCGTGAAGGAATGGGTCTTAAAAATGTTAAATTAATGATACCTTTTTGTAGAACTGTTGAAGAAGGAAAAAAGGTTTTAGCTGAAATGGCTAAAAACGGTTTAAAGAGACATGTTAATGGATTACAAGTTTATGTAATGTGTGAGATTCCGTCTAATGTAATACTGGCTGACGAATTTTCAAAGATATTTGATGGGTTTTCAATTGGAACAAATGATCTTACTCAGTTAACACTTGGTCTTGATAGGGATTCTGAACTAGTTAGTCACGTATATGATGAAAGGAATGAAGCTGTTGAAACTTTAGTTGCTTCTGTTATACATAAAGCTAAAGCAAATAAAAGAAAGATTGGGCTTTGTGGTGATGCACCTTCAACTTATCCAGAATTTGCAAGATTTTTGGTTCAGCAAGGAATTAATAGCATTTCTTTGAGTCCTGATGCAGTTATTTCAACAACGCTTACTGTACTTGATGAAGAGGAGAAGTTAAAGCGACGTTAATCTTTTTTTAAGATTAAGATTTTCCTTGTTAAGCTTCCATGTATGAATTGACTGAATTCTTTTGTTATTTTATATTTTGATAGTTTTATGAACTTCTTATATTTTACATAATGTGGGAAGATTATAATTATCTTTTCTGCTTTAATCTTTTTTAAGAATTTTAAATAGAAACCTTCTAATTCTTTAATTGATTCTTTTTTGTTCTTGCCAGTTATTGATATTTTCTTTGTTTTATTTCTTTGTTTTGTCCAAATGCTTGTGTTTAAGCCGTAAGGTACGTCAGTTACTATGTATTGAAATCTTTCTTTTATTTTTATTGCATCTTCTTGTATTAGTTTATAGTTTTTAATCTTGAAATGGTTTAAGTTAGCTTTAGCTTTGTTGAGCATCAATTTGTATAAATCATAACCTAATGGTTTAAGGCCAATTAATCCTGCTTCTATTAAGATTCCGCCAGATCCACAGAAAGGATCACATATTGTTTCTCCTTCTTTAGCGCCTGTTAGGTTTACAATGGCTCTTGCTAGTCTTGGATCAAGTGCTGTAGGTGATTGTTCTGGTCTTAAATGTGATTTTCTTTTTTCAAAATTGTTTTTTAATGTTTTAAGTAAGAGTGTAGCGTAAATTTGATCTCCTTTTTTGATAAAAACAATTTCTGTTTTAGGATTTTCTAGATTTGCTTTTGGTTTTTTTAATTTGTTCCAAATTAAATCTGCTAATTTGCTTTCTTTTAATTCAGATGCCCTTACACAGAAATCTTTTTTGTATATAGAATTCCAATCATATGCTTTGATTTTATCTTTTAGGTTTTTCTTATTAGCTGTAAATAATAATTCATAGATGGATTTTGTAAATGCTAATCTCTTTGCAAGTTCTTTTATATTGTTAGTTTCTAATAATAAAAGATTATCAATAAGTTTGTATTCTTCAGTTGTTAAGGCTATAACTTCTTCTTTAGATAGCTCTAGGTTTTTTTTAGATAATAGAAAAAGTTTCATTTCTTTTTGTCAGGTTTCAGATTACCAATCTTTTTGTAAGTGATAAAGATTACAAGGATTAGTTCTAAAAGGATTATTATTGGTTTTACATAACGGCCAAGTGCTGTAAATGTTCGTAATGTACCGAAAAGTAATACAAATGTTCCGCCAAGCATAAAACCTGTTCCTATCCATTCGTTAAGGGTGTTTTTCTTTGCCGGCAAGTACATACCTATGAAAATTGCAATCAAAGCTAGGATTGCTGAGATATAGAATACATATTGGTTGTATATCTCTCTTGCATCTTGATATTTATCATTACATTCTTGATATTCTTCTTCTTGTTCAAGGCTGATAGCTCTGTCTTCTCTATCACATTTATTTACACATGAGTTCCAAGCAATATCATTATCTGGATATTGGATATCGCATTTATCTGAACATTCTTCCCATGCATCTAGTTTAGGTATTCTAGGGTTATCACAGAAATCATCATATTTAGGTTGTGGATAAATTGCATCGATAGTTGAGAATACTAATACTGAGAATAATATACCTATAACAAAAATAATAATGACCTTTCTTATGTCTACCATACTAGTTAATTATTCTTTCTTATTTATAATGTTTTTGGAAATGCTGTGCATTTCCAAAGCCCGAAAACTCAATAGTTTTCTAGGTTTTTGGAAATGTTGTGCATTTCCAAAGCTAAAAAACTAAAGAGTTTTTTATGTTTTTGGAGAAAGTTAAGTTAATTCAATTATTAAGAGATTCATTTCCTCAAGGTTCTTTTTTAATATTTGGTTTTCTGAATGTTTTTCAATAATTATTTTTAAAAGTCTCCTGGCTTCAATAGCTTCTTTAAGTGCCCTAGTTAGGTGAGTTTTCTCAGCATTTAATTTTTTAAGATTATCTAATGAAATCATAATAATTCTATTAGAATTAATAATAATCGTTTCTATATTTCCATTGCTTCGTTTACCTTTTGTTGATTCTTTATCTGTTAAATCACTCATTAATATTATGGCCTTCTCATGTATAAATCTTGCATAACTTAATATCTGGATTTCATTCTCAATAACTTTTTTAACTTCTTCTGAAAGACCTATATGCATAATACTACTAAGAATTTCTCTAAATTTGCCCATATAAACAATAATTATTAAGTTAATATAAATATTTTTGCATATTGAAGAATTATAGTTTATATTTGGATAAGTTTTTTATATTCATTTACTTAAATCTCTATAAATTCCTAATCAAAAAGTTTAAATACGTTCTGGTCTTACTTAAAACCATGGGGAAAGGTAGACCAGTACGTAGTGGTATTAGGCAGAACATAGTTGATATTCTATATTTTATGAAGCAAGGTTATGGTTATGATATCTATAAAGTTTATCGTGAAGTGTTTCCTAATGTTACAATGAGGGTTATTTATTATCATCTTAAGAAAGGATGTGCTTTAGGTGAATTTAAGATTAATGAAATCAAGAAAGAGGAAGGAAATTATTCTTGGGGAAAAACTGTTGAAAAAATTTATTATGGGCTTGATGCACAAGCTAAACCAATTGGAAGTTTTAGAGTTAAAGAAGCACTTGAAAGGCTTAAGAAATTACCTTCTGAAGAACTAGATCCTAAACCAGAAGTTCCACCACCAAGGTTATCTGAGGCGCCTGAAGAAACCGAACAAAGCGAAAATCTCGCGCCTAGTCAGGAATGATTTTCCTAATAATCTTTTCCAGATAATTTTTTGTGTTTGTCTTTTTTCTTTTGTAGGAAAGTCCATTTTGTTTAGTTGTTTGTTGATTAATTTTAAAATTTCTGTTTTTTCTTTTTTGCCTGCAGGGGTAATATTTTTACCAGTCTTTTTTTCGTTACTTATTTTGAAAAGTTCGTAAAGAATTATTGATACTGCGTGGCTTATGTTCATTGTTGGATATTTTGGTGCTGCAGGAATTGATACAATGAAATCTGCTTTTTTTATTTCTTCATTTGATAATCCTGAACTTTCTCTTCCAATCATCAATCCAATCTTTTTATTTTTTAGATTTAATTTGGAAACCTTTTTTGCTAATTGTTCTGGTGATATAGGGTTTCTTGGAATGTTATAGTCAGATCCTAAAATTGCAGTTGTTCCAATTAAATAATCGTATTGGTTTAGGTTTTTCTTTATTTTTGTATTTTTAAGAATCTCTTGAGCGTGTTTTGCTCGTTTTTTTGCTTCAATACTTGTGTGTTTAACTTTTGGATTAATCAGAACTAAATTTTTAAAATTAAAATTAGCCATTGTTCTTGCAATTGCTCCAATATTTCCACCGGTTTCTGGTTCAATTAATATAACATCCATACTTATTAAGTTGTTTTACAGTATAAAAACCTTTTTATACCTTCTATTATAACTTGAATTTATGAAGAAAACACCATTGTATGATAAGCACGTAGAACTAGGTGCTAGAATAGTAGAATTTGGTGGTTGGGAAATGCCTGTTTTTTACACAACTGTTATTGATGAACACATAATAACAAGAACTAAAGCTGGGTTGTTTGATATATGTCATATGGGTGAGTTCATTGTTAAGGGGAAAGATGCTTTTAAATTTTTACAGTTTGTGTTAACTAATGATCTTAATAAATTGGTTGATGGTAAAGCATTTTATTCAGCTTTATGTAATGAACAAGGAGGAGTAGTGGATGATCTTTTTGTTTATAGATTAAGTGAAACAGAGTATATGTTGGTTGTTAATGCAGGTAATATTGAAAAAGACTTTTTATGGTTAAAGAAAAACTTAAATGATTTTGATGTTGAGCTTAAAGATATTAGTGAGAAAACAGCTAAACTTGATTTGCAAGGTCCAAAATCTCAAGAAATTTTACAGAAGTTGGTTAATTATGATTTGAATGAACTTAAGCGGTTTCATTTTGTTAAAATTAAAGTTAATGGTCTTTTAACAACTGTATCAAGAACGGGGTATACTGGTGAAGACGGATTTGAATTATATTTTGATGCTGAACATGCAATTGAGATTTGGAATAAATTACTTGGATTAGGCGTTAAGCCTGTTGGTTTAGGTGCTAGAGACACTTTAAGGATTGAAGTTTGTTATTCTTTATATGGACATGAGATTAATGATGAAGTTAGTCCATTAGAAGCAGGTATTGGTTTTGTTGTTAATATGGATAAGGAGTTTATTGGAAGAGAAGCACTTGAAAAAGTTAAAGAAAATTCTAATCGTAACATAATTGCTTTTGAGATGATTGATCGAAGTATTCCAAGAGAACATTATCTTGTTTTTATTGGAGAAGAAGAAATAGGGCAGGTTACTTCAGGGACTATGTCACCAACCCTTAAAAAAGGGATTGGTATGGCTTTTGTTAATGTAAGTGTTCTTTTGGGTAGCGAAATACATATAAATATACGGGATAAACTTTACAAGGCCAAAGTTGTTAAGCGGCCGTTTTATAATTTTAAGGGGGAGATAATATGAAAGTTATTGAAGGACTTAAATATAGCAAAGAACATGAATGGGTTAAAGTTGAAGGTGATATTGCTATAGTTGGTGTTACTGATTTTGCTCAAGAACAACTTACTGATGTGGTTTTTGTTGAACTGCCTGAAAAAGGTAAAGAAGTTGAAGCTGGAAAAAATATGGGTGTAATTGAGTCTGTAAAAAGCGTTTCTGATGTCTTTGCACCAATTTCTGGAGAAATCATTGAAGTAAATGAACAATTATCTGATAAACCAGAATTAATCAATAATGATCCTTTTGGTGAAGGTTGGGTTGCTAAGATTAAGATTAAAGATCCTGTTCAATTAGATGCTTTGATGAATCATGAAGAATATACTAAGACATGTGAGGCACATTGAACTTTATTCCTTCAACAGAAACTGAGCAAGAAGATCTCTTAAAAGAGGTTGGTGTTAGTTCGGTTAGGGATTTGTTTAATGATATACCTGATTCTGTTAAGATTGATAAGCTTGATGTTGAGGAAGCCTTAACTGAGTTTAAAGTTAAGAAAAAATTAGAAGGGTTAGCTGCTAAAAATAAAATTCTTAAAAGTTTTGTTGGTGCTGGATCTTATAATCATTTTATTCCTTCTGTTGTTGACCATATTGTTGGCAGAAGTGAGTTTTATACTGCCTATACACCATATCAACCAGAAATTTCTCAAGGCATATTACAAGCAATATTTGAATATCAAACTATGATTTGTTCACTTACTGGACAAGATGTTACAAATGCTTCAATGTATGACGGAGCTTCTGCAATGGCTGAAGCTTGTATAATGGCTTGTTCAATATCTAAGAAAAATAAAATTGTTATCTTAAAATCTGTTCATCCTGATTATCGCGAAGTTGTTAAAACTTATTGTAGTGCTTATTCAATTAAGCTTGAAGAAGTTGAAGAGGTTTCAGCTGATGAAAAAACAGCCGCAGTTGTTGTTCAGAATCCTGATTTTTTTGGTAGGGTAACTGATTTGAGTAAAATTAAGGAATATATCGGTGAAACATTGTTGATTTCAGGAGTTATTGAACCAACATCATTATTTGTTCTTAAAGAACCATCTGCAGCTGATATTGTAGTTGGTGAAGGGCATTCTTTTGGAAACGGAATGAATTTTGGTGGACCTTATCTTGGAATAATTGCAACTAAAGATAAATTTAAACGACAATTGCCTGGAAGAATTGTTGGACAAACAACTGATACTGAGGGGAAAAGGGGTTTTATGTTAACTTTGCAAGCGCGTGAACAACATATTCGACGTGAAAAAGCTTGTAGTAATATCTGTTCAAATGAAGCATTATGTGCTTTAGCTGCTACTGTTTATTTATCATATGTCGGGAAAAGTGGTGTTAATCTTGGAGATGTGTGTTTACAAAGGGCACATTATCTCTACAATAAACTATTGGAAAAAGGTTTTAGTAAGGTTTTTGATGCACCTTTTTATAATGAGTTTGTTGTAAAATTAGAAAATGTTAGAGAGTTACATTCTCAGTTGTTGGATAAAAGAATCATGGCAGGAGTTTTATTAGAAGATTATTATCCTGAGATGAAAGATTGTTTATTGTTTTGTTGTACTGAAATGAATAGTAAAGAAGAAATTGATGAATTGTTAGGTGCTTTATGAAATTAATATTTGAAAAATCGGTTAAAGGAAGGAAAGCAATTGAGTTTGATTTAGAAGTTCTTAAACAAGAAGGCCTTTTAGATGAAGGATTAGTTAGAAAAGAACTTGATATGCCAGAAGTTTCTGAAGTTGATGTGATTAGACATTATACTGCGTTATCTCGTCGTAATTTTGGTGTTGATAATGGTTTTTATCCATTAGGTTCGTGTACTATGAAATATAATCCTAAGATTAATGAAGATATGTCTCGTTTGACTGGATTTACTCAATTGCATCCTTTGAATACATTTAATCAAGGTGCTTTACAATTGATGTATGAACTTGAAAAAGATCTTTGTGCTATTACTGGGCTTGATGCTTTTAGTTTACAACCAGCTGCTGGTGCGCATGGAGAATTAACAGGATTAATGATTACTAAGAATTATTTTGAAGATAAAGGTGAGAATCGAAAAATTATTGTAACTCCAGATAGTTCACATGGTACAAATCCTGCATCTGCTACTATGTGTGGATTTGATACTGTAACAATAAAGAGTGGTGCAGATGGTCTTGTTGATGTTGAAGAGTTAAAAAAACAACTTGATAGTAATGTAGCTGCTGTAATGCTTACTATTCCTAATACATTAGGACTTTTTGAAAAAGATATTGTAAAAATATCAAAAGCTGTTCATGATAATGGTAGTTTGTTGTATATGGACGGTGCAAATATGAATGCTTTGCTTGGAATTGCACGACCTGGTGATATGGGGGTAGATTTAATGCATATTAATTTGCATAAAACTTTTGCTACTCCTCATGGTTGTGGTGGTCCTGGTAGTGGTCCTGTTGGTGTAGTTGCTAAATTAAAAGATTTTTTACCTAATCCATCAATTGTTTTAGATGGTGATTATAAATTTAGTAATAATACTAAATCTATTGGAAAAGTTAGAGCTTTTTATGGTAATTTTAATGTTTTGATTAAAGCTTATACTTATATTAAGTCTATTGGGCGTTCTGGTTTGCGTAAAGTTACTGAGAATGCAGTACTTAATGCTAATTATATGAAAGAAAAATTGAAAAAAGAATTTGATTTACCTTATGATATGGTTTGTAAGCATGAATTTGTGCTTTCTGATAAGGGTGTGCCAAATGAAGTTACTACAAATGATATTGCTAAACGATTGTTAGATTATGGTTATCATCCACCTACTGTTTATTTTCCTTTGATTGTTCATGGAGCTATAATGATTGAACCTAATGAAACAGAAGGTAAGAAAACAATGGATGATTTTATTTTGGCTATGATTAAAATAAAAGAAGAAGCAAAGAATGATCCTGATTTGGTTAAAAGTGCACCGCATACAACTGTTGTTAAGAAATTAGATGGAGTTCTTGCTGCTCGTAAACCTATTCTAAAATATTCCAAGT
>CAZHRT010000026.1:0-16015 GCA_964534665.1 uncultured Methanosarcinales archaeon
ATTAACATATCCACTTTACATTTATGCAATATTAAAATATTCAAAGAAATTCGATTTTATTCATATATTCGCATTATTTTTTATGGCACCTTTCTGGTTATTAATCATGTTTATTTATATTATTAGCTTGCCAGAATATTTCAAAAAAGATCAACATAATATTTGGAAAAAGAATGAATAAGATAAAACTAAAAGATTACAAATTTCTAATAATAATTTTAATAATTTCATTAATTATTCGTATAAAATCTTTACTTACCCCTCATGATTTATGGTGGGATTCTTCTGTTTACATTGAAATGGGTAAATATCTCTGGTCTTTAGGTCAAGTTGGTATTTGGGAACCTAACAGACCACTTATCTGGTCTTTATTACTTGGATTTTTCTGGAAAATAAAGTTAGATCCTATCCTTTTTGGCAGAATCATGGTTTTATTCTTTAGTATTGGCATAATATATTTAACTTATTTTATCTCTTTGAAGATATTCAATAAACAAACTGCAATTATTTCATCTTTGTTACTTTCATTATTTCCAACATTTATCAGATTCAGTAATATCCTATTTTCAGAAATTCCTTCAACTTTCTTTTTAATTTTAGGTATATATTATTTCTTTAATAAAAAATATCCTTTGTCCGGGTTAATTCTTGGAATAGCTTTTATGACAAGATTCTTTCAAATCTTTGTTATAATACCTTTACTTTTAGTTTTCTTTTACTATTTAATTAAAAAGAAAGTTAATATTAAACAATCAATTTATTTCTACTGCCTTTTTGGACTACCAACATTAATATTCTTAATCATCAATACTATTTTGTACAAAAACCCATTTGAACCCATCTTTATTCAAGCATATATGACAAGAAACACTGGCTGGATATTTCATCAACCAATAACTTTCTATTTTTATAATTTATTTAAACAAAATATCTTAGTCTTGTTCGGAATCGTTGGAATTATCCCTTTAATTCTTAAGAAAAATTTAAACAAAATAATCATATTAGTTTTATTCTTATTCCCTTTTATCTTATATGTTCTTGAAAGGCACAAAGAAATGAGGCTATTGATCAATCTATTACCTTTTATGTTTATGCTTGTTGCGTTAGGAATTAACGAATTCTCTAATCTATTCAAGAAAACAAAATATCTAGTATTATTTTTATTAATTGCAACTTGGATAGCAACCGCCACACCATTAATTATGTTTGATGGTTATAACGATGGCCTTGATCCTTTTTACAACCATATCAAAAACACTAAGATTTCAGAAGGGATATGGATATCTAATCCTAGTTTAATAGTTTATACAGATAAAAAGGCAGATGAATTAATTTATTATCCACTTTATTATTCAAAAAAAGCAAAAGACCTACAAAGTAAAGTTGATAAAGCAAAACTTGTTATGTTTAACACTTGCGACATAATCCCTTGTCCAGATTCCGATACAACTTGCCCTGTAGAAACAGCTAAATTACTTAACATGTTAAATGCAACAATGGAAAACATTCTTTATCAAGAAACAGGATCTTGCAAATATTACATTTTTGAATCACAAGATATTTAAAACTTAATTAGATGGTAAGATTATGGTCTCAAAGAACAAAATTTTGATTTTTATTCTTGTATTATCTTTTTTCCTTCGTTTAACAAGTTTGAATTATATGGAATTTAAAGGGGATGAAGCACACAATTCGTTTAAAGCATTAGATTTTGTTGAAAATGGTAAATTACCATTAACAGCGCTTAGAGGCACAACAGGACTTAATTATCCACCCATATTTATCTATTTAATATCAATACCTTATGCGTTTTCTACAAATCCAATAGTTGCAACAGGATTTATTGCATTAGCCAATGTTTTAGCAACTTTCATATGTTTTGTTCTTGTAAATAAATTATTTAACAAAAAAGCAGCTATAATTTCAGCTTTACTTTTTACAGTAAACCCTTGGCAAGTTATTTTCTCAAGGAAATTATGGGATGTAAATTTCTCAGCTTTGTTTATATTTTTATTATTACTATTTTTATACAATACATTCCAAGAAAATAAAAAAAGCCATTTAGCATATGCTATGCTTACTTTAGGAATATTGCTCCAATTACATATTTCTCTTAGTTATATTTTACTCCCAGCACTTATTATGATAATACCTTATCACAAGAAGATAGATAAGAAATATCTTGCAATTGGCACAATCCTATTTCTAATTACTTTAATACCTTACAGTATATTTGAAATGAAGAATAATTTTATTGATTTCAAAACCCTTTCTGAAAAATCTGGTGAAAACTATTTTCATCCTACAGCATTTATTATACCATTTAAGATGATATCCACATTAGGTTTTAATGGCGATATGGGCAATTCTTTTCAATCCTTTATTACACCATTCAAAAGTTTTTATCTTATTGATTTTATTGTTATGTTTTTACTACTAGTTTCAATAATTTATCTTTTCAAGACAAAATATAAAGCCTATTCCTGGTGGTTTTTAATAGGTGTACTATATTTAGCTATAAGTAAAGTACCTTCTATAGATACAAATTATTTTACATCACTTTTACCAATATCTTTCATTATTATGGGCGTTGCCTTAGCCAGTATAATTAGAAAATCATCAAAAAACACTCAAATGGCAATTTACATATTCCTATTCATTATAATTATTCACCAACTTGCATTCAGTTTCCATTTTATTGATTTCATATCTAATAATGAATGTATTGATGGTAATTATGGCATGCCTTATCAATATAGGCTAGACTATATTCAAAATACAATCAACAATGAGAACATTGCAAGCCCTTCTGAAAGGATCGAAGAAATTAATACTCAAAGCTGTGATTGTAAGAAATGCGATCTAAAAGCAGCAGAATATATTATAAATGAAGTAATCTCCTAATTATTGATTATCTCGATGATCTTATCAGCAGGGATTTTTTTCGCTTTCATAATCTTATTTTTAACAACTAAAGTTGGTACAGAACTAACATTATAATATTTTTTAAGTAAATATACATTGTCATCTTCAAAGCTTTCATCTATTGGAAAAACAACAACACTTTTATTCAATTTATTCATTTCTAAATTTAACTCATCGAATATTTCTCCTTGTCTAACACAAGTCTCACATTCACCATTATAAAAATATAGGATAGGGGTTAAGTTTGATTCACAAAGTTCACTATTCTTTCTAGCAATCAACCAGATTCTTAATGAAAGCCGGATATATTCTCTTTTTAAAGTTATATACTGTTCAGTAATTCTTCCTTTTTTATCATATTCTTCAACTCGTGCAGGAAGTTTTTCCCAATACGGCTCTAATTGTTTTCTTAAACTTGCTAAATAAATCGCAGTAGATTTACAAGTGTTAGGTAACTCTTCTATTAATTGTTGTTGTAATAACATATTCTTTAAATCAAGAGATGCAATATCTGTATAACCTTTAAGAAAACTTAAATCTTCTTCAACTTGTTTCTCCATAATCTTATTTGCATAAAGTCCTGAAAAAACACCTGCTAAATACATAACCAAAGAAAGTATAATGGCTACAGTAAAAATCTGTTTCCTTGTAGGAATTGTTCTAGTTTTTCTAGGCATGACTTATGGTGAGGCAAATAACATATAAAAAGCTATTTGAATATTGACCTTAGAAGAGACAAAATCTGTTTCTTTCCGATTTTAGATTGGCCTTTTAATCTCAATCCAAAATCATAATATACATAACCAATCTTTGTTTTATTTGGACAATATTTCAACAGATCAAATAATATTTTGTAACCTTTGATTTCAAATTTAGAATACTTTTTCTTAATAATTTCATTACAAAGTTTAGTATTTCCACCAAAAAAACCAGATACTGGATCTTTTATAAATGGCATTTTAAGAATTAATCTAGTTCTTGCTAAAGTCTTTGCACCTAAAGAAATTATTTTTCTAGTTACAGGCCAGCCTTTTGCTGATTTTCTTACTGCAACAACAATTCCATTTCCGCGTCTTAATTTATCAACAATTTCTTTAACTTTCTTAGGTGGATGTTGAAAATCTGCATCAATAATAACAAAATACTTTGTTTTAGC
This sequence comes from uncultured Methanosarcinales archaeon, assembly GCA_964534665.1. Classification (GTDB taxonomy): domain Archaea; phylum Nanobdellota; class Nanobdellia; order Woesearchaeales; family JAHJBD01; genus JAHJBD01. The sequence continues at coordinate 4,082 of CAZHRT010000026.1, forward strand.
TATTTTAATACTATCAATAACCGAAGCAGTTAATCCATGAACCTTTTTGGTTCTATCTAACAATGTAACATCACTCAAATTCTTAATAATCTCTTGAGTTTTATCTTTAGACCCATCATCAGCAACAATTACATTAATACCAGCACATAATTTCTTAACAGAAATTATAATCTTAGAAATGTTCCCCTCTTCATTTAATGTGGGTATTATTAATGTTGAATCTGAATAATTCATTTGAGTTTAGATTTAATTATATCTCCAATTGTCATAACTTGTGAATTTTCTTTTACTTTTTGTCCTTGCTCTTCTTCATATTCTTCAATCAAGCTTATTTTAAGAAACCTTCCTATCTTTCTAGCTAAAGCAATACTTGGATTTGTATGCCCTGTTTCAATATTATGTACTAAAGAAAGTTTTTCATTAATTCGTTTTGCAAAATCTTCTTGTTTAATACCTAGAGATTCCCTTTTCTTCTTTATTTTATCAGCAAAATCTTGTACAATTAATTGTACAACTTCAGGTTCATTTCTCATTTGAACCATTTTCTTCTGAATTTTTGGTGGTGGCCTAACCTCTGCTAAAATTTTACCATAACTTGAACAACTCCTACAAACTTTAATTATAGAACCTTCTATCTCAGTTCTAAATAATGAATCATTTTTTCCACACATATTACATACTGCCATTTCCAACCACCTCAACAATTATCTTTCTATTTCTAGGTCCATCAAATTCACAAAACATTATTCCTTGCCACGTTCCTAATTGTAATTCATTATTCCTAATAATCATACTAACACTAGAACCCACTAAAGATGATTTAATGTGTGCTGGCGAATTACCTTCACCATGTTCATAATTTTCTTTGTCAAAAATACTCAATCCTTTTAATATGTCTTGTTTGACATCTGGGTCAGCATTCTCATTTATTGTTAGACCAGCAGTTGTATGTTGTGTTTGCACAAGACATATTCCATTATTAATTTCTGATTTACTTAAGATACCCCTAACTTCAGAAGTAATATCAATTAACTCTTCTTTTTTAGAAGTCTTAAGCGATAGTTCCTGCATATATCTTATGAATACTAATAGATATTTAAATTTTACTTCAATTCAGATTAAAACTATAGTAATCTATTTATAATGCATCCCTATTTTAGTATATGATGGCAAAGGAAAATTTCATATTAGTAAGCTTAAAAGAAGAAGAAAGTAAACAATTAGCTCAAGTTATATCTAATGATACTTCTAGGAAGGTTTTAGATTATTTAGCAGAAAAAGAAGCTACTGAATCTGAACTTGCAGAAAAACTTGAAGTTCCTATTTCAACTGTTCATTATAATCTTCAAGCTTTAGTTAAAGGTAAATTAGTGGTAACTGAAGAATTTCATTATTCAAAAAAAGGTAAAGAAGTTTTACATTATAAACTGGCAAATAAATATATCATTATCGCACCAAAAAGCACTTATGGTATTAGAGAAAAACTTAAGACAATCTTACCCGTTGGTTTTATTGCATTAGCAGGTGCTGCAGTTATTGAATGGTTTAACACTTTTGGTGGGATTTCAGCAAGATTTGCAAAACAAACAACAGAAGCAGTAGCCGATACAGCAGTTTTAGTACAACCAGTTATGGAAGAAGCAGCGCGTACCGGTGCAGAAGCTACTAAAGCAGCAACAATAGAAACAGTACCTAATACAGCAGCAAACGTTATACAATCACAACCAAACTATGCTTTATGGTTTTTGATTGGATGTATATTTACTTTAGTGATTATTATAATAGTTGATTGGTTTAGAAATAGAAACAAATAAATATTATCACTTCTAGATTATTATTATGAAGAAAACAATCTTATTAATATCATTTCTTTTTGTTTTGATTATTGCAGCTTGTAATCAAATTCCTACAGATAAATTATCATGTAACAAAGATTCAGATTGTATTTGCGGTGGCATCGATAATAACGATAAGAACTGCTTTATTGGAAATAAATTATATTATGAAGAGTATGTTAACAAAGACAAAGCTTGTCCTGATTTTTGTGGCGGCAAGGAAGGGAACTCAGAGTTAAAATGCGTAGAAAACAAATGTACTCAAGTATTAAAAGAACAACTACAAGCAGAATGTAATCAAGATACTGATTGTAAAAAAGCAGGTTGTTCAGGACAATTATGCATATCTGCTGATAAAGAAGATGTTGCAACAACTTGTGAATACAAAGAAGAGTATGCTTGCTACCAAGAAACAAACTGTAAATGTGTTAGCAACAAATGTGACTGGAATGATACACCTCAATTTATAGAATGTTTAGAACAAGCAAAATGACTTCCTTTAATCAATAATTACTATCACTTTGGGACAATTATATTACATAATCTTTATAAAAAATTATCCCTTATCAACAAATTAATGGGCGTTAATCAACAAGAAATCTATAAAGCTAAGGTTCTTCTTATTGATGATGATGATACTCTTCCTACACTTATAAAACAACTTTTTGCTAATAATGGCGATCTAGCTAGGGATAGTTACCAGTTAGAAGTTGACTTAGTAACTGCACAAACTGGTAGGGAAGGATTAGACATATTAGTTCAACAAGGGGGCATTGATTTAGTAATAACTGATTTTGAAATGCCTGACATGGACGGTTTTGATGTAGCTGCACGTATTTTAGGTTATGATCCAAGTAATGGGGTTATTGAAAAACCTTCGTTTGAGATAGTTGACTCTAAAATTAAGCCACCATCTGAGCCACAAACATTAGGTGCAGACAAGATAGTTGGAATTATGCCAGACTTACCAGTAATTTTATTTACTGCCCATGGAAAATATGAACATGCAGCATCAGGATCTCAATTAGGTATTCAGGATTATCTTGGAAAACCACTTGCCCCAGAATTTCTCCCAGTAGTTTATAAGGCACTAAAAATGCGCGTTCTTGAAAGAGAAAATGGACATATTAGAACACAACTTGAAGAGCAAAACGTGCTGTTATCCCAACAAAGTAAAAGATTGGAAGAAGTAGTTGCTGAAAGAACAAGAGACCTTGAAGCTCAGAGCCTTGTTTTAGCACAAAGAACTGCTCGCTTTGAAAGATGCCATGAATTAGATTCAAGATCAATGGAAGGGGTTTTCTTTGATTATTGGAGAGAAAAAAGAGCCAAAGTAGCATATCAAACTTTTATGAAGTTTGCTCCAATTGGAATTATTGCCATTAATGGAAATCATACTATTGCTGATGTAAATGCTCATTTCTTGAGGATTACTGGTAAGACATTGGATGAGGTTAAAGGGCTTGATATTATTGCTGCTGACCCTGTTGATCAAAACTTGCCTGATGCTTATTTAGATTGTCGTGCAAAATATTTAGCTTGGAAAGATACACAAAGACACAATCCTGATGCTAAAGAACCAAATCCAGATGATTTTATTGTATCTTATAGATATGTACATGGAAGAGGAAAAGAGGAACAAATTCTTCAATATAAGATTATTCCTGTTGATGTTGGTGATCCTCAGCCATATTTCCTTGCTATGCTTACCGATATTACCCAAGACGAAAAAAGAAATAGGACAGACCCATTAACTGGACTTATTACCCCAAGCAAGTGGAAAGAGATTTATCATACTGTTGCTGCCCAGACTGTTGAGGATGGTCATACTTATGCTTTTATTGCTATAGACATTGATCACTTTGGTGAATATAACACTTTAGGTGGACATGAATTGGGTGATATGGTCTTAGAATCTTTTGGTGGTAGGTTATTAGGTCTTATTAATAGTCAAACAGATTTGGGTTTAAGAACTGGTGGAGATGAGATGGCTGCAGTTCTTGTTTTAGATGGTTCTATTGGAATTGGTTCTGAAGTGGATATTGCAAGAAGAATTCAAGAAGCATTATCTGGCGTTTATGGGCTAGATCAGAGTCGTAATGTTACATGTAGTGTGGGTGTTGCCCGTTATGAACCAGGAACAAATCCACAAGAAGTATATGTTAGAGCAGATGATGCCATGTATCATTCAAAAAATAATGGACGGAACCAAGTGACTCAATGGCATATTGGCTTACCAAGAAATCCAGAAAGAGAACAAACAGAATTGGTAACCACTGAATTACAACAAACCCCTTAATTCTTAATTTTAACTTCAATCTCATTTGAAACCTACTTTTGGCTATTTATATCTATAGATTATTCTATACTTTACGGGCAACCGTGGAGGACAAAAATGAAAAAAATAATATTTGGATTGTTATTGATGTTGATGGTTATTCCAGCAAGTTTAGCTAGTATTATACCAACAACAATTAGTGATTGTATTGAGACATATGATACAGATAATCAAGAGGTTATTCGTAACTGTGGGTATAGACCAGAAATAGACGTAGTTTTTGTTATCGACTCAACTGGTAGTATGAATGATGAGATAAGGACAGTAAAAACACATTTAACAAAAATAATTAAAGAAGTAAAAGGGGGTCAACCAAGCCCATACTTAAGGGTGGGAGTTATTGCTTATAGAGATTATGAAGATGAAGAAGACGAATATCTTTATCAAAAACTTGAGTTAACAGACAATATTGATAAAGCACTAAGATTCATCAAAGATATAGAAGCTAATGGTGGTGGTGACTTACCTGAAGCTGTTGAATATGGTTTACATGTAGCAATAAATAAAATGAATTGGAATGATGTTCATATACTACAAAATCAAGAGTCTAGTAGAGATCTCCAAACAAAGAAACTAATATTTTTAATTGGCGATGCTGCACCACATGGTGAAGGTAGTGATGATAATAGTTATTATCAAGGCAGCCCATTTGGTTTTGATTATAAAGATAAAATCTTAGAAGCAAGAGACAAAGACATTACAATCTATACAGTATCAGGATCAGGCATAGACGATGTTGGCGTTAAGGTCTTTAAAGAAATTGCTAGAAAGACTGGTGGGGATTATTCACACCTTGATTACCAAAGAAGAGACATCCAAGAATATTATGAAGAAGAAGGTTTCTCAGAAGTAGAAGTTCAAGAGTATGTAGCACAAGCTAAAGAAGATGTTGACTTTGAAAAAAGATCAAATAGCATCTTAACAAATACTTTAGGAATCTTTGCAAAGAAATCTATGCAAGCAGAAGCAATGGATATGGGTGTAAACTACGATGAACCAGTTGAAATTCAACAAGATGGTTGGGTTGAAGTAACTGACATAACTGGCAGTGTTGTAGAAGAACCTGAATCTGATATTGGAGATTTTTTTAGAAAAATCTTTGATAAACTTGTTTTTTGGAAGTAATTTTTTTATTTTTTTTATCTTCCTTGTCTTTGAATTCCAAGTTGCCTGTGAGCAAAACTTAAGATTCTTCTTTGATCCATAGCATTAGTTAAGGAATCGTTATAAATATTGTCACCAAGTATTGATTGTGCATCAGATTGGCCAGAGATTCTATATCCTGCGTCAGTTAATTTTGTTCTAACATCATCACCGGTTGCGTTCACAAGCATTAAGTCAATACCTCCAACATTGGTCTGATTTGATCTTTGATGTCTTTCTAATTGTAATCCAAAATTTCTTAAGTTTTCTCCAGCAATTACAACTACTCCTGAATCATCAAAAATATAACATGCCAAATCAGTATAAGTTGGTTTAGGCTTCGCTGCAGGTGTTGCTTTCGCAGGTTCTCTAGCAAGTCTTTCATCAATTCCATCAATAAAAGCAGCTACATTATTTTCTAATGTTGATTGAAGAGTTTTTTGGCCTTGAGTTGCACCTTGATAAGCACTTGTCAATGCACTAAGGTATGAAGAAGCATTATCAACATATCTAAGAGCTGTTGCTTTATCATCAGTTTTTGCTAACCTACTTACTAAAGCACCTATTGCTTTTTGTACTGGTTCTGGAGCAGCCCTATAGCCTCTAAATTCTAAAATATAATAAGCAGCGTCTGTTAATTGCGTTCTCTTTACAGAATCAGGCGCATTTCTGATATACCTTTTTTCATCTGCTGGCATTTGTTCCCAAGCAAGCACTGTTCTGAGGTGGTCTGCAAATTTAAATACTCTACTAACTGCTGAATGAACTGTTAAATAATGTGAACCTGATACATATGCTGGTCCAGATTTAGTTGGTGCACGATAGGTAGTTGTTTGATGAGAAGAACTTGCACTAGGGGAAGTTACTGTATCTACTAATGATAGGTTTCCTTTACCATCATCTCTTATTCTATCATGTTGACCCTTATCAAGTGCTCGTTGAACAGCTAGATTTTTTTTTCTATTGGCCTTAGCTGCTTTTTGCCTTTTCCTTTTTGATAGGGTTTTATCTTTTGGCATACGCTTATAATTCAAGTTAAATTTATAAAACTTTATATCCTCAAATTGTTAAGTTTTTTATACTGGTTGATTATTTATATTCTTTATGAAAACAATATGCATAACAGGAACTCCCGGAACAGGTAAATCAACATTAGCAGTAAAACTATCAAATAAATTAGGCTATCCTGTTTTAGACGTTAAAAACTTCATAAAAAAGAAAAAACTAGCAAAATCTTATGATAAAAAAAGAAAATGTGATATTGTAGATGAAAAACTATTAAGTAAAGAAATTCTAAATGAACTAAAAGAAGTAAAAAAAGAACATAATCCAGAAGGCATAATCATAGATTCTCACATGAGTCATTACTTACCTAAATCTAAAGTAACTTTATGCATTGTAACTAAAGCTTCTTTAAAGGTAATCAGTAACAGACTAAAAAAGAGAAGATACAACAAACAAAAAATTAAAGATAACCTCGAAGCAGAAATCTTCGATACTTGTTATGAAGAAGCAAAACAACTAAAACACACTATTCTTGTTATTGATACTACAAAAGGTATAAAAATAAGTACTGTTTCACCTAAAGTAATCAAGCTAACAAAATAATTAGGGGTGTAAAAATGAATCCACAAGCAGAAGAATTAAATGAAACAATAAAGAAAACAAGTCCAACAATATTCGAATTACTTTCAGAAAAAGGTAAAGCTATTTTCTTTCCAGCTAAAGGCATCTTAGCTCAAGCAGCTGACGCTAAAGGCAAAAAGATTAACGCAACCATAGGTATTGCATTAGAAGAAGATGGGAGCCCTATGCGCCTAAATTCTATTGCTAAAAGAGTTGATTTAGACCCAAAAGAAGTTTTCCCATATGCTCCTAGTTTTGGCAAGAAAGATCTAAGAGAAAAATGGCAAAAGATGATCTTTGAGAAAAATCCATCATTAAAAGGAAAAGAAATCTCTCTACCAGTAACAACAAATGCCCTAACTCATGGCCTATCTATGTTAGGTTATTTATTTCTTGATCCTGGAGAGAAAATTATTATGCCAGACCTTTTTTGGGGTAATTATAAGATGATTTTGATTAATGCATACAAAGCAGAATTTGATACTTTTGAAACATTTAAAGAAGGATTTAATGTTGAAGGGTTAAAGGAAAAATTAGGTGGGGAAGTTGGAAAGAAAACAGTTCTACTAAACTTTCCAAACAATCCAACAGGATATACACCAACTGATGAAGAAGTTAATCAAATTGTAACGGCAATCAAAGAATCAGCCGAAGCAGGCAACAAGATTCTAGCTATAATTGACGATGCTTATTTTGGTCTTGTATATAAAGATGGGATCTATAAAGAAAGCATATTTTCACAATTAGCAGACTTACACGAAAATGTCCTAGCTATTAAATTAGATGGTGCAACAAAAGAAGATTATGTATGGGGCTTAAGAGTTGGTTTTATTACATATGCAATTAAAGGTAGCAATTCAGAAGTTTACAATGCAATGGAAGCTAAAACATCTGGAGCTATTAGGGGAAATATTTCAAATGATAGTAATCTAAGTCAGTCTTTGGTATACCATGCATTCTCTGAACCTACTTATTTGGATGAGAAAAAGGAAAAATTTGATCTCTTAAAAGCCAGATTTGATGAAGTTGAGACAGTATTGAGCGAACATCCAGAATTTGCTGAAGTTTTTGACGCTTTGCCACACAATTCAGGATATTTCATGTGTATAAAATTAAAAGGCAAGGAAGGAGAAGCAATAAGACAAATATTACTTGAAAAGTATAGTACTGGAGTAATAGCAATGGGTAACCTTCTTAGACTGGCTTTCTCAGCAACACCAACTGGTCAGATTGCAGAACTCTTTGATAATATTTACAAAGCTTGTAAAGAATGATAATTATCAAATCAGGTGATATAGAACTAAAAGCAGAATTTTTTGATAACCTAACAGCCAATAAGATAAAAGAAATTCTACCAATTAATGCCAAAGCACAAATCTGGGGTGGTGAAATATATTTTGAAATATCTACTCACGTAGAATTAGACGATTCAGCTAAAGAAACAGTAGAATTAGGAGATTTAGGTTTTTGGCCTAAGGGAGATTGTTTTTGTGTTTTCTTTGGACAACAACCAGTATCAGCCGTTAACATCTTTGGAAAAATTCAAGGTAATCTAGAATTATTAAAACAAATTTCCTCTGGAGATACATTAACAATTAATAAATCCTAATATCTGTTACATTAATAACATAAACTATATAAATCAACCAATGCTCATTCTATAAAAACACTGGGGGGATCTACCATGGAAATCGAATCAAATATACTAGATGATGCAAATTTAAAAAAATTAAAAGAAGTTAATAATCCAAAAGTTCTAGAATTAGTAGAAAAATACATAAAACACTGTAAACCAGCAAAAGTTACAGTAATAACTGATTCTCAAGAAGACATTGATTATATCAGACAAATAGCAATTACAAATAAAGAAGAGAGAAAGTTAGCAATGGAAGGCCATACAATACATTGGGATGGCATAAAAGATCAAGCTAGGGATAAATTAAACACCAAAGTTCTAATAACGCCTGACATGAAACTTAGTAAAGTTATAAACACTGGTGATAGAGAAACCCATTTAGAAGAAGTATTAGGATATATGGAAGGTATAATGGAAGGCAAAGAAATGTTCATCAGATTTTTTTGTTTAGGTCCAAAAAATTCAAAATTCTCTATAAGTGCATTACAATTAACAGATTCAGCATATGTTTGCCATAGTGAAGATATACTTTATAGAACAGGTTATGAACAGTTTAAAGGTCTTAACGGATCAGAAGATTTTTTCTTTTTCCTACATTCAGCAGGAAAACTAGATGACCGGGGGAACACAGTAAATATTGATCAAAGAAGAATCTATATAGACGTAACTAAAAATGAAGTTTTTACAGCAAACAATCAATATGCAGGTAATAGTTTAGGCCTAAAGAAATTAGCCTTAAGATTAGCTATTAATAAATCTAACAAAGAAGATTGGTTGTGTGAACATATGTTTATCATGGGATTAAAACCAGAAGGAAAAGAGCGAACAACTTACTTTACTGGAGCTTATCCAAGTGCTTGCGGTAAAACTTCAACAGCAATGGTACCCGGACAATCAATAGTTGGTGATGATATTGCATATATTAGGCCAGGTGAAGATGGTAAAGCTTACGCTGCAAATGTTGAACAAGGTATTTTTGGTATAATCACAGATGTAAACCCTGTTGATGATCCAGTTATCTATAAAACCATAACCTCACCAAGAGAATTAGTAGTTTCAAATGTTCTTGTTAACAACGGAACACCTTATTGGTTAAATATGGGCAAAGATATCCCTGATGAAGGTGAAAATTTTACTGGAGAATGGGAAAAAGGCAAAACAGATGAACAAGGAAAAGAAATTTCTCCAGCACATAAAAACGCAAGATATACTATTAGGATTTCAGAGCTAGAAAATGCAGATGAAAATCTTAATAATCCAGATGGTGTTGCAATAGATGGCTTTATTTATGGCGGTCGTGATTCAGATACTTCCCCACCAGTACTTCAAAGCCTTAGTTGGGCACATGGAGTTTTTATAGGCGCATGCTTAGAATCAGAAACAACAGCAGCAACATTAGGCCAAGAAGGAGTTAGAAAATTAAGTCCTATGGCTAATATGGATTTTCTTGTTGTTCCACTTGGAACATATATTCAAAACCATATCAAATTTGGTGAAAGTTTAGACAAATGCCCTCAAGTATTCGCAACAAACTATTTCCTTAAAGAAAATGGGAAATTCTTAAACGAAAAAGTTGATAAAAAAGTTTGGTTAATGTGGATGGAAGGTCGTGTTAATAATGAATATCAAGTTATTGAAACACCAATTGGCCTAATACCTAAATATGAAGATTTAAAAGAACTTTTTCAACAAATCTTTAATAAAGAATATTCTAAGGAACAGTATGATAAAGAGTTCTCAATAAGAATAAATAACTATCTTGAAAAGATGACCCGTATTGAAGAGATTTATAAGGCAGAAGAAGACATTCCTGAAATTTTTCATACCCATCTTGAACAACAAAGACAACGTTTAAGGGAAACTAGGGAAAAGTATGGGAAAGATGTAATTCTCCCTTCTGATTTCTAATTGTGTGATCAACACAATTAGGACAAAAAATCCCATTTTGATTTTTTATTTTGAATAGTTTTTTATATTCTTTCTTTTTCATATTAATTTATGAAAAAATCTTTAACTTCACTAGAGCTACATTATGTAATTAAAGAACTTGACTTTTTAATAGACTCAAAAGTTGATAAAATATTTCATCCAGAAAAAGACCAATTAATGATACAGTTCTATGTCCCTTCAAAAGGAAAATTCTTATTAAATATACTGCCAGGAAAATATCTTTATTTAACAGATAAAAAACCTGAATCAGCTGAACCCACAGGTTTTTGTATGAAATTAAGAAAAACATTAACAAATGCAAGATTAAGACAAATAACACAAAAACATCCTGAAAGAATTATTGAGTTTTTGTTTGAGAAAAAAGAAGGCAAACATAAACTTGTTATAGAGTTTTTCAGCACAGGTAACATAATTCTTACCAATGATGAAGATCTAATTATATCAGCAACAAATTATGATTCTTGGAAAGGTAGAACTATTAGGCCAAGAGTAATATACACTTATCCTAAAAAAGAAGTTAATTTCTTTGATCTTAAGAAAGACGAACTAAAAGAAATCTTAAACAAATCAATAAAAGGGAGTGTAGTGACCTCTTTAGCTACAGAATTGGGCCTCGGCGGAACCTACGCAGAAGAAGTTTGTAAAATATCAGATATAAAGAAATCAACAAAACCGATAGAGGTTAAAGATAAAGATCTTGACAACCTAATAAACAATATTCAAGAAGTACTTTCAAAAAACCCAAAACCCATTCAATTTAGTGAAGATAACCAAGTTGTTGATATAACTCCATTTAATTTAAAGATTTATCAGGATTTTGAGAAAACGCCTTTTAAAAGTTTTAATCAGGCACTAAATGATTATTTTTCAAATGCTCAACCAAGAAAACAAACACAAAAAGAAAAAGAAATCCAAAAAATAAAACGTATCATTGCACAACAACAAGAAAAAATTGAAGAACTTGGAATAAAAGAGATAGAAGAAAAAAATAAAGCAGAATTAATTTATCAACATTATCAAGAAATTAAAGAGATTCTAGAAGAAATTAACAAAGCCAAAGAGAAATATTCCTGGGAAGACATCAAGAAAAAATTAAAAGGTCACAAAACAATAAAAGAAGTTAATGCAAAGGACAAGAAAGTACTTCTTGAATTTATATGATTCTTATGCCATAACTTTTATTAAGAATCAATAACATATCCGTAACCTTTATAAATGAATATTTACTCCTATATCTTGGACGGTCATAGGGGCCTGGTTCACCCGATCTCGTTTCGATCTCGGCAGTTAAGAAGGCCTCCGTTTTTGGTTGTACTGCATTGCGCGGGAACCCAAGAAAGCTGTCCACCTTTCTTATCATTTATAACTACTTATTTGACTTTTAATACGAATATTTTTAAATGCCT
>CAZHRT010000027.1:0-16008 GCA_964534665.1 uncultured Methanosarcinales archaeon
CTATTCAAGAGGTAAAGGCCTTTTTTTCTTTAAGAAACAAGTAAATTCTTTTAACCAATTCTATAAATTAAGGTTTTGGTCAACAAAAAATATGATTAAGAAATATTTAAGAAATCCAATAAAACTATTTTGTATGCTTGTATTACTTACTTTAAGTTTCACAACACAAAAGATTGGATACTTTGTAGAGATGATGAGAAAATGAAAGATGAAAAAATAGTTAAATTAAATTTAGGGTGTGGCACAGATTATAGAGAAGGGTTCATCAATGTAGATAACAGCCCTTACATAAAGACAGACATTAAATTCGATTTAGATAAATACCCATTTCCTTTTAAAGATAATTCTATTGATTATATTAATTGTACAGCTGTAATTGAACATTTAAAAGATATGTTGAAATTTATGGAAGAGACCCACAGAATCTTAAAAAAAGGTGGAAAGATTAGATTTAGGGTTCCATTAGCAGGTACATTTGTTGATTATCGAGACCCAACCCATAAACAACACATTATTCCTAATACTTTTGACATGTTTATGAAAAAAGAAACAAGAACAATAACTACAAAAGCTAAATTTAAAGGTAAGCTCTGGGTTACAATTCCTTTTTTTCATAACTTAAAATTCCCAAAAAAACTAGCATTCTTAAATTCAGTAATAAATAATCTTTTTACTGGTTTAGAGGGCATATTAATTAAAATCTAAGTTATAATATGTGTAAACTAATCTTTTGAACCTAACCATAAGTTTTAAAAACATATTAATGATTGTAATTTAAGATGAAAAAACTAATAACTAAGACATATAAACAAATATATAAGTATATAAATAAAAAAGGAATAAAATCTAACTTTCTTAGAAATGCTAATAAAATTTTTACTAAACATTTGAAATCAAATTTCACAGTGATTGATGGTCATAAAATATACTTAGATCCGACCGATATATTACAGCTTTCAACAAGAGGATTTCATGAGCCTTATCTTACAAGTATTGCAAAAGAAGATATTAAAGAAGGCGACATTGTTATAGATATAGGTGCCCACATTGGATATTACACTCTAATCTTTGCAAAACTTGTAGGGGAAACAGGAAAAGTTTTTGCTTTTGAACCACACCCTGATAATTTTGCTTTACTTAAGAAAAATATTGAAATAAACAATTATAAAAATATAATTCCTATTCAAAAAGCAGTTTCAAACACAACTGGAACAATAAAATTATATCTTGACAAAACTGGTTCAGCAAGACACTCTACAGTCAAAGGAAACCAATATTGTAAAGAAAGTTATGTTGAAATTGGGTGTATAACTTTAGATCAATTTCTTGATGACACTAAAGTGGATTTTGTAAAGATGGATACTGAAGGTGGTGAATTCAACGTATTCAAAGGGATGCTCAATATTATTAAAGAAAACAAGAACCTTAAAATTATAACAGAATTTACTCCAATTTTCTTTGAGAAACAAGGTGTTAAACCTGAAGATTACATAAATGCCCTTAAAGAAAACAATTTTAAGATTTTTAACATAAATGAAGATAAAAAACTAAAAGAACCGTTTATCATGGCAGATTTATCAAAATATATTAAGAGTTCTCACCCAGAATCTGTAAATACAAACTTACTTTGTATCAAATGCGAAAATTAAACAAAATGATTTTATTAATATTTCCACCATTTACAGAACAGAAAAGTGAATACCTTCCTTTAGGTATAGCACAACTTGCAGCAGTTCTTGAAAAAAATAATCAGAAAGTTGATGTATTAGATTTAGGATTATATGATATTGATGAATGGAAATCACATTTATCAAAGAAACTTGATGAAGTAAAACCAGATATTATTGGCATATCCAGTCTTACAACATTATACAAGAATGCCTGTGATGTAGCACGTTTTGTTAAAGAAAAAAGTCCTAATATTAAGATTTTATTTGGTGGAGTACATTCTACAGTTCAACCTGACAAGATTCTTAAAGAAGATTTTGTTGATTATGTTATTAGGGGTGAAGGTGAATATTCTTTATTAGAACTTGTAAGGGGGGATGATTTGGATAAAATCAAAGGATTATCTTATAAAAAAGAAGGTAAGATCTTTCAAAACCCAAACAGAGAACTAATCCAAGATTTAGATTCATTACCTTTTCCAGCAAGACATTTATTTGATTTAAAGAAATATAGTTGGTACCCTGAATTAAGCTTAATTTCTTCTAGGGGATGCCCTTTTCCTTGTTATTATTGTTTTTCTGGAACTTTTGGTAAGAAATTTAGATTTAGGTCTGCAGAGAACATTGTACAAGAGATTGAACAAATCATAAAGAATTATGGAGTAAAAAGATTTTATTTTTATGATGACTTATTTACTTTAAATAAAGAAAGGGTAATTGATTTTTGTAATCTAATTATTAAGAAAAATATTAACATTAAATGGAGATGTTGTTCTAGAATTGATACTATAGATAAAGAGAGATTAGATTATATGAAAAAAGCAGGCTGTGAAAAGATTCATTATGGAATTGAATCTGGTGATCCTGAACTTATCAAAAAGATTAAAGGAATTACTCTTCAACAGGCAAAAAATGCTATTAAACTGACTAGAAAAGCAGGTATTGAATCTCGTTGTTATTTTATGATCGGTCATCCATGGGATACAAAAAAGACAATTAAGAATACTATTAGTTTCTCAAAAAAAATTGATGCAGACCTTGTTCAATTTGCAATCACTACCCCTTTTCCATCTACTGAGCTTTGGGATATTGCAAAAGATATGGGTGTTGTAAATGATAAGATTGTTGGCTCAGAAGACTTTTCCTTAAGAGGGAATAAACCAATCATGAGAACAGAAACTCTTTCATCAGAGCAGCTCTTAAAACTATATAAAAAAGCTGAAAGAGGTTATTTTCGTCATAAAATACTAATCTCATTTATGCGTCCTAATCAAATATTAAAGGCAATTAAAAGAAGAGGTATAATACCTGTACTTAAGAGCCTTATACAAAAAATAAAGTAGAAATTTCTAAATTCTTTCAAAAACAAAAGTAGTAACCAAACAATCTTTAGTATTAATAAACATATTATAAAAGAATTTGAATGGTGAACTTAAAGCAGTCAAAGCTTTTTTCTTCTTATTTGCTGAAAGTACAGCTTCTTTAGTACCGCCTAAAGCTTCAGTAAGTATTGCAGAAACACGACTATTATCTTTTATTCCGCTTCTTTCAATATCATATCTAAATATTTTCTTAAGCTTAAATCCATTTTTCCTAAACAATTCAATTTGGGCTTTATCAGAAGGTACTAAAACATGAAAAGGTGCATGTAAATTATAATTTTGAAATGAATTCTTAGGATTCAATCTTTTCATTCTTGTAGATGTAGGATTTATAGTAATAAATAAAGAACCTTTCTTTGTTAATTTCTTAAGATTTGAGAAAAATATCTTATAATCAGACACATGTTCAAACACATGAGTCATAAATACTAAAGAATATGTATTTCCGTTTTTTATGGTTCCACAAAACCCTTTATTGTAAGGATCATATCCAGAAACATTATACCCTTTTTTATTCAAAGCATTAATTAATGCCCCATTACCACAACCATAATCCAATAACTTACTAGATTTACTAATGGACATTTGCTTAATTAATTTAACAAATCTATTAACTTTAATATCAGAAATTCCTTTACCAGTAACATAATCAGAATAATCAGGTTCTTGTATTGTAAGATTAGTTATCGACCCACACCTTTTACATACAGCATAATCAAATCTGCTTTTTCTATACCTTTTTGTAGTACCATAAAATTTAGCAGGTTTGCCAAACTCTTCTGAACCACACATCTTACATTTCATTTATTGATTACTCCAATAACAACTGTTTCAGCATTTTCTTTACCAAACTTTGCTCCTTTTGCTTTATCAGGAGAAACAATTTGCCATTTATTAAATGCATTTTTCTTCTTAAAGAATACTTTTTCATCAAAAGCTAATTCGTTACTAAAAATTAATTTATCAACATTTTGGTTATATCCTATTGGTAATGTTATTACCATCTTACCGCCAGTTGCAAGACAATTTTCTTTCAAAGCATTAACAGCATTAATTGTACCTTTAGGATTCTTTACATCATCATCATATCCTACATGTTCAAGAGTAGATATACTAACAATTAAATCATATTTTTTAATTGGTTTATAATCTAACACATCAATATTCATAATATTCTTACCTTTTTCAAATTTATCAATAGTATCTTTTTTTATTTTAGGGAAATATTGAGGTAAAACAGCACCAACTTCTAATATCTTTTTAGAACTAAACTTCTTAATATAATTCATAATAATTGGAATCTCTATTGCTCGTTCATTAGTCCAAGTAACAGTTTTTACATGTCTAAAATAAGTTAATCTCTCCTTATTATAAAGAAACTTACCTGGCCTTGTTAAAGCAATAACAAATGGAGTTAAAACAATTAATAACTTTCTTTTTAGAAATCTAGAGAACCTCTGAATAAAGACTAAGACACCTTCTCGTTTTATTACTCTAAAACCTTTGACAATCCTAGGATCATTCATTTCTCGGTATTTATTAACACCTATATCTCCATATTGTTTAATCATAAAGCACCAAATGTAGGATTCTTTTTAAAAAGTTATCTTAATGTATCTGCCATTTTCTTTTCTGCGTGGAATAAATCTTTGCCAGTATCAACATCTGACCACTTCAAACCTTCAATATCCCATACAAACATCTTACCTTGTTTACCAAGAAGTTCTGTAGCTGAACAAATATCATATTTATCATTCTTTATGCCTTCTTCAATAGCATCAAAGATAATTGGTGAACATCTAAATAAACCACAATCCATATAATCATAATCAGTAAGATCTTTAGAATTCTTAACAAGTATATTATTCTCATTAACTTTAATCTTAGCAGCATCTGCAATATCAGAATGTTGATCAAATTTCTTATCAACGCATAACATTACTGAACCTGGTTCTTTTTCCGCTTTGACAAATTTAGAAAATATCATTGGATCAAAAAGATGATCTGACATTGATAACAAAAACTCGTCTTCACTTTTTAAATAATCTTTTGCACATAAAAGAGACAATGCTAATTCTTTTTTATAATTTGGATTGCCAATATAATTTATTTTAACACCATGTTCAGAACCGTCTCCAATTTTTTCCATAACTTCATCAGCTTTAAATCCTACAACAACATATATCTCATTAATACCTGCACTTTTCATATTAAGAATTACCCATTCAATTAATGTTCTTCCTAAGATTCTATAAAGTGGTTTTGGCATTACTTTTAATGATAAAGCATTTAGCCTATTACCAAGTCCTGCAGCTAGTATTAATCCTTTCATTTCAATTACCTTTCTAATTCTCCTTTAATATATTTCTCAGCTCTAACTTTTGCTTCAGCATCAGGCACTTTTTCTAAAGGATGTTTAAAGAAAAATGAACTTGGTGAAGTAATTGCACCAGAAATATTTCTATCTAAAGCAAGTTTAGCACACCTTATTGCATCAATTATGATTCCACCAGAATTTGGAGAATCTTCACAATCTACATGAAGTGTAGCTTTTACAGGTATATCCCCAAAACCAGTACCATATACTTTAATCACTGCTGTTTTGTTATCTTTTTGTTCTGGCCTATAACCATGTTTAGAGTCGCCCCCAACACCTGGTCCTGCATAAAGTTCAGGAATTTCGTAAGGAATCAAAGTCTTAATTGAACTTGTTTTACTTCTAAGTTTTGATTGAATCCTTACCTGATCACTCATATTAAGAAAATCTGTATTACCACCATAATTTTCTTGACTTGTAAAATTAATCTTAACTCCTCTATCAATAAATCCCTGTACTATCTGTCTATGTGAAAATGTTGCACCATATTGCGATTTAATATCATCTCCAAGGCATGGAAGACCTTTTTCTTCAAACTTCTTAACCCATGCAGGATCTGATGCAATAAAAATTGGCATAGCATTAACAAAAGCACATCCTGCTTCAAGTGCACAATTAGCATAGAACTCAGCTGCTTTTTGACTTCCAACTGGAAGATAATTTACAAGTACATCAACATTTCTATCTTTAAGTTCTTTAACAACATCAACTGATTCTCTATCTGTTATTGGTCTAAAACTTACGTCTTCAGGGTATTCTAACATATGGTCAGATACACCATCTAACAAATTTCCCATTAAAACAGGAGCATTAAGATTAGGCATTTCTTTTTGATATACTGTTGTACAATTTGGTTTTTCAAAGATTGCTTCACTTAAATCTTTACCAACTTTTCTTTTATCAACATCAAATGCACAAACAGGTTTTATATCTCTTAATTTATATCCACCAATTTCTGTATGCATAAGTCCTGGTACAAAATCGTTTCCTTCTGAATCTTTATAATAAATAAGACCTTGATTTAAACTTGAACAACAATTTCCTACTCCAATAAAAGCAACTTTAATTTCTTTTTCCATTAAAAACACCTCGTAAATTAGTTAATTATATTAAATAAGGATATTGAATTCTTTTTAAAAGGTTTTGTTTTATCGTTCCATAATCGTTAGGTTTAAATATACTATAAAATTCACCTTTTATATGCAATGTACAAAGTGTAAATCAAACAGCACTATAAAACATGGAATCAGAAAAAATAAAAATATCAAAAGGCAAATTTATTTTTGTAAAGATTGTAAATCTTTTTTCTCAGAACAAAATAAATTTATAGACTCAATTTATCAAAAAGAGATATTAAAAATGGTTTTAGAATTATTTTGTAAAGGTGAATCATATAAGTCTATATCAGAGACTATAAATAAAAAGAAACATACAAACATATCTAAATCAACCATCTCCAGATGGGTTAACAAAATTAAATAAATAAAATGGCAAAAATATTATTAATCGGTTCATTAACAAAAGATCTGATACGAATCCAGAACATTTCTAAGAATCTAGTAGGTGGCTCTGTATATTATGCTGCTGAAGCATTAAACAAGTTTGGCGATGATGTAACACTTATCCCGCTTCTTTCATTAGATAATAAATCTCTATTAAGACACATCCATAAACGAATAAATGTAAAACCTATATATATTAAAGAGACTTTTTTATTTGAAAACATCTACTCTTCAAAAAATATATTTAATAGAAAACAAAGAGTTTTAACACTTGCTGGTATAAATAAAGGTATAACCATTCAGGATTTAAAAGATCTTAATTTAAAAGAATATGATTTAATTTATTTAGGGCCACAATCTAATATTGATATTTCAAAAGAAGTAATTAGCTACATCTTTAATAAAAATAAGAAAGTTTGTCTTTATGCACAAGGTTTTTTTAGAAATTTCTATGAAACAGAAATTAAAGAACAAAAATGGGAAGAAGCTAATAAATATCTTAACCATATTTATACTTTAATATTATCTGATAAACAATTACTAGCACTATCTAAGAAAAATAATATAAAAAAAGCAATTTTAAAGATTGCACAAATGGGACCAAAAGAAATTATTGTAAACATGGGAAAAAATGGGTTTCTCATTTACAAAGATAATCATATCTCTCCTGCACCATATCCAAATCTTAAAGGATTTATTAATCCTAACGGCGTAACAAGTACTTTTTCAGCAATATATCTTTCTGAAAGAACAAAAAATAAGAATGTAGAAAATGCAATTGAATATGCCATAAATGCAGCTTACATTAAAATGAATTCTTGGCAACCATTAAAGAAAGATCGTAACAGAATAGAGAAGATAATAAAAGTCCATGACTTATTAAACAAATTAAATTAGTTTTTTTTTCTACCAAAAGTTATCCAATATCCACCTTCATGGTGAGTTTTCCATATCCATGATAACTGTTTTAATATTCTTCTTAATAATGAAGGTTTTTTCTCATTTGCTTTGTTCCATAACCCAGCAATTTCCATATTACTTTGATCAAATAGTGTTGAGCTTGGAATTGTTTGATAATAATTAATATCATTTTTCTTAAACCACTTTATAACTTCACCAATAGTGTGCGTTGTTTCGTGAGGATGCAAATATTGATCATTCCACCATCCTCTTGCTCTTTCTTTATCTTCAACTTCACCAATTTGCATTTTTATAAACCAATCTTTTACTTTATTATTATTCCTAAAGATGGTTTTTGCTAGTGCGATTCTTATTTTAAGAGGTATTCTTCCATATTTATTGTATAAACCAATTGCAACATAGCCGTTTGGTTTGAGTAGCTTTAATATATTTTGAAATCCTTTGTAAGCATCACCTGTATGATGTAAAACACCCAAACATAAAATATAATCAAACTTTATTCCAATATCTTCAATTTGTTTTGGATCCAATATGTCTACTTTTTTTAAATTCCAAGAATCAAGCTTTAATTTTTCTTTTAATCCTT
This sequence comes from uncultured Methanosarcinales archaeon, assembly GCA_964534665.1. Taxonomy (GTDB): domain Archaea; phylum Nanobdellota; class Nanobdellia; order Woesearchaeales; family JAHJBD01; genus JAHJBD01. The sequence continues at coordinate 8,436 of CAZHRT010000027.1, forward strand.
TAGCTTTTTTTAAAGAAGAATCAGAGAAATCTATCCCCCAAACACATTTTCTTTTAAGAGATAAAAAAGCAGATAATTGTCCAGTTCCAGTTCCAACATCTAAGATTGATGCATCTTTAGGTATACTTCTATCTAGAGTTCTAGCAAAAGGATAAGAAGAGATATCTAAATCTTCTTTAGAATTAAACCTGTCCAATTCATAATCTGGAAAAGGAGTTTTGTTATAAAATTTCTGAACTTTTTCGCCTGTTTTTGTAACCATTTTAAATCATTATTTTATTTGTAAATTGTGAAGCATAACTGATTTATATATTTATGCTCTTAATAGTATATTAATAGTAAAACCCTCAATATAATCTAAAGTTTTAAAAGTTCAGATTAATTTTCAATACTTAATTTAGATAGGCTTAAATCTTATGAAAACCACAAAAAAACCCATAAAAAAATCTAAACATGGCAAATGGAAATGGATTCTTGTTATATCAATTATTTTATTAGCTATAATAACAGTGATTTATAATTCTGATAAGATAATCTACGAATATCCTGAGAAAATACTCAGTGGTGTATCAAAAGATCAACACATTTATCTTTTTGACCCCTATGTTCAGTATACAAACAAAATTTTTAGAATTATTGATGAGATGAGTATTTCTCCATTTAAGAAACGGATTGATGATGGCGCTCTACCAATCTATGAGCTCATTTTATCAAGAAATGATATACTACATTTTACTAACATTTCAAAGGAAGCTGTAAAAAAAGGTTATATGCCTCCTGAAATTAATACATGGAGAAACGCAAAGATTCACTATAACACAAAAAAGTATGATATAGAAATAAAGCTTCATGGGGATATGTTAACTCATTGGGATAGTAATATTAAATCATACAAGGTAAAAACCTCAAAACAAGAGTCAATAAACAATATCAGAAGAATGAATTTTATCCTTTTTGAAGATAGAAAGATTACTGGTAAAATAACTCGTTTAATTAGTCAAAAGCTAGGTTTGATGGATATTAGAGATGATGTTGTTGCCTTAAAAATAAATAGTGTTTCTCAAGGTGTTTACTATATGCAAGAATCAATTGGACAAGAATTTCTTGAATATAATCAATGTTCCAGTTGTGCAATTATAAAAAATACAGATAATTTTGTAGAAGACCATCCAAGAAATTCCAATAAACAAAATTTTAAAGATCCTAACGGACTTTATTTTGGTGGAGGTCATTATACAGCATTTAATTATGAAATCAGTAATATTGAGCCTGAAAAGTCAGACCTTAATCAAGAAAAGATTATTTATCAAACTAACCTACTATTTAATGCTGTTAAAGAAAAAGATGTTGAAAAAGTTGCATCTTTCTTTGATCTTGAATATCTAAGCAGTTTTGAAGCTTTGCGTATCTTGATAGGAAGCCCACATTTTGTCACAGGAGACAATTTAGTACTTGTTTACAAAGCAACAAATGGGAAGTTTTATCCTGTTCCAAAAAATGAAGACTTAAAATCAATCTTCTTAGAATATGGTGGCATTGAAAGAGATATTAACTTACTAAACGAAAGATATGATTCGTACGTAGTTGATCTTTTTGAACTTATTACAAGAAATGATAATATAAGAAGGTTAAGAAACCAAAAAATCTACAACTTGGTTATGAATAATAATCTAATAGAAGATATTGATAAACTGGTTGGTCATTATTTACCCTATTCTACTGCTTACAAAACTAATAAGTTAAGTGAAAGGTTCATGAAATACAGCCTTAAGAATTCTAAGAAAGACATTCAACACAATATGGTGACCATAAAGAATAATCTTGAGTATGCAAAAAGCTATTTTAATATTATTTACAAAGATAACACAATAGATATTGAAATAATTCCAGATTCTATGTCATATCTTAAGTTATCAAAATTTAATCTTAACTTTGAATATCCATATCAAGGTAAGATTAAAATGGAATATGGTAATAAAACTAAAATTCTTTTTGTAAAGAATGATACAAAAAATATGGACATAATTAAAGCTTTCAAAGATTTATTTTATTCAGCATCTTTAGATAATGATCTTCATCCAACTAAAAGAGTTTACAAGATAAAACTTAGTTTTGAAAACACCAATCTTATCGATTTAAACCATATTGATATTGAAATGATAAATGATGCAACTAATCAGATTATATCCAAAGATGATATTTATTTACAAATTGCTAATGGTAATGATTTTTACGAAGAAAATATGCCATATGACGAATTCACAAGAAAATATTCTGAATTTAACTGGGAGATTAATTCAAATAATCTTTATCTCAAAAAAGGAAACTATGTGCTTAACCAAAACCTAATAATCCCAAAAGACTTTAACTTAATAATCAAAGCAGGTACAAAAATAAGTTTAGACAAAGATATTTCTATAATCTCTTTTGGCGATACAACTATTAGTGGATCACAAGATCTGCCAGTTATCATTGAACCAATAAATCATGAAAAACCATTTGGTACATTTGGCATAGTTGGCGGCAAAACAAATATAGAATTCTTAGATATCTCTGGCGGTAACGAGAAATTTATACAAGGAATTTATTTTTCAGGTGCAATGTCAATTCATCATTCTGATACTCAAATAAATAACAGTATTATTTCAAGTAATAACGCAGATGATGGTCTTAATATCAAATATGCTAATATTTTAATAGAAAACACCAAATTCCTAAATAACGCAGCTGATCAATTTGACTGTGATTTTTGTACAGGAATTGTAAAAAACAACTTATTCACATATGAGCAATCAAAATCTCCAAATCTAGATGGTGGAGATGGACTTGACTTTAGTGGATCAAAAGTTTTAATCATAAATAACCAATTCCAAGGTCTAAAAGATAAAGGTATTAGTATAGGTGAACAAACAGATGCTATATTATTTAACAACATATTATCTTACAATAATATAAGCATTGCAGTAAAAGATAATTCGCATGTTTTTATTATTCAAAATATATTTGATAATAATAATTTAGCTGTGAATACATACCAAAAAAAATCATTATTTGGCCCTGCCTACTCTTATTTCTGGGGCAATAAATACCAAGCAAATAAGAAAGACTATGAATCAGATAAAAACTCAGTTAAAACAGATCTAGATCTAAAACCAGACTTTTTTAATATGATTAAAAATGAGAATCTTGACGCATTTAATTTACTAGAAAAGGTACAAGAATGAAACAGATGCATAAAGATACAAAGGTAAAAAGAAGAGAACTAAAATATTATATCTCTTATTCAGAGTACAAAATATTAGCGCACAAACTTAAAAAAGTACTTAATATGGACAAACATTGCAAAGGCAAACCTTATTTCATAAGAAGCCTTTATTTTGACACTTTTAATGACAAATCTTTATTTGAAAAGATGGCTGGTATAGAAAAAAGAAAAAAGTATCGTATAAGGACTTATGACACAAAAGGCAGTGTTATTAAGTTTGAGATAAAGAATAAAACAAACAATTCTATTCTAAAAGAAAGTGCGTTCATAACAAAAGAAGATGCTATTCAGCTTCAAAAAGGTAATCTTGACATTTTGTTAAAATACAATAACCCTATTTTGAATAAAGTTTATGTTGAATTCAAGAAATATCCATACCACCCCGTAGTTTTGATTGATTACTTAAGAGAAGCCTATACTTATGATATAAACAACATAAGAATTACATTTGATCAATTAATTAAGAGTCGTTCTTCAAATATTGACCTTTTTGGTAAAGACTTATATTTGCGACCCTTTTTGCGTTCAAGTATGGTTGTCTTAGAGATTAAGTATGATCATACAATTCCTTTATGGATAAGGCAATTATTTCAAATACCTTATTTTAAAAGAAGTGCAATTAGTAAATATGCCTTAAGCAGGCTTACAACTGGATGATAAAAATGGTAAACATAAGTTTTCAAGATTTACTTGGACAAAACATTGGTTTAGGAACTACAGCTACTACTGGGAGCATTATAGTATCATTACTAATAAGCTTCATAATTTCTATGTTTATTTATTACATTTATAAGAAAACATATACAGGTGTTTTATATTCAGAAAACTTTAATATTTCTCTTGTACTAATATGCATGATCACTACATCAGTAATGGTTGCAATATCAGGCAATCTTGCACTTTCATTAGGAATGGTTGGTGCATTATCAATAGTAAGATTCAGAACAGCTGTAAAAGATCCTAAAGACGTAATCTTTATATTTTGGGCAATTACAATTGGAATAATCAATGGTATAGCTTTCTATAAATTATCTCTTAGTTCATCAATAATGATTGGAGCAATTATTTATTTAATGACCAAAAATGCAAAATCTTCATATCCATATTTAATTGTTATAAGTTTTACAAGCCTTGATGAAAACAAGCTTAATAAAATGCTAGACAAATATTGTAGAAAACACAGTTTAAGAAATAAAGAGCTTAGTAATGAAGGAAATGAACTAGTTGTTGAAGTTAGACTTAAAAAAGATGTTGATCATACAATATTAAACGAATTACAAAAACTAAAAGGCATAGACAAAATCAGGATGTTTTCTCACACAGGAGACGTTTCTGAGTAATTATATTCGTTAATAGAAAAGCTTATAAATTAACAATTGTTAGATTTATTAAAATGTCAAATAATAAACCACTATTAAAAGAGCTTTGGGAATTTTTAAGAGTTAGGAAAAAATGGTGGCTTTTACCAATAATAATCGCGCTTGCTTTGGCTGGTATTTTAATCGTGTTTGGACAAAGTTCTGCATTATCACCATTCATATATGCACTGTTTTGATTAATCTTGGGGGATTTTATGTTAAACAAAGAAGTTAATAAATTATACATCATTGGTAATTATATAGGCTTTGCTTTCGCATTAATTATATTTACATTAATGCTTCATCTTATCTTAAGTATATTAGGACATATTGGGGAAGTTAATTATTCTACTTTTTTAATTATCGCATCACCTATGTTTATAATCTATTTAATAAATAAACTAAGAAAATGAAAAGCTTTTTTCAAGGATTTTTTAAAGGGTCTAAAGATTTTAGTAATTATATAACTAATATTGTAAACTTTGTACTTCTTCTTTTTGCATATATAATTGGAATTGGTCCAGTTTCATTAATAGCAAAGTTGTTTAGAAAACACTTTGTAGACCTTGGGTCAAAAAAGAAGAATTCATATTGGCTAAAAAGTAAGCCAGTATCAAAAAGAATTGAGGATTATTATAGGACATTTTGAGGTTAAAATGAATATATTAGGGATAAGCTGTTATTATCATGATTCTTCTGCTTGCTTAGTTAAAGACGGAAAAATTGTGGCAGCTGCTGAAGAAGAGAGATTCTCTAGAAAAAAACATGATATTGATTTTCCTATTAAGGCTATTGAATATTGTTTAAAAGAACAAGGAATAACTATCAAAGACATCGATTCTATTGCTTTTTATGAAAAGCCAATGTTAAAGATGGAAAGAATCCTTAGCCAACACTTAGAAAAATTTCCATGGTCATTTCCAAGTTTTTTAAGTTCAATACCATCATGGATAAATCAAAAGTTAAGAGTTACTAAAACAATTAATAAAAAATTAAAGTATGATAAGGATGTTTTCTTTGTTGATCATCATTTGTCACATGCTGCAGGTTCTTTTTTAACATCTCCATACAAAGAAGCTGCAATCTTAACTATTGATGGTGTAGGTGAATGGTCTACTACAACATTAGGATATGGAAAAGAGAATGAAATAAAAGCATTAAAACATCTAGATTTCCCACACTCAGTTGGCTTGCTTTACAGTGCAGTTACTGCACATCTTGGTTTTAGAGTTAATAATTCAGAATATAAAGTAATGGGATTAGCACCTTACGGTAAACCAGTTTATTATGATAAATTTAAGAAAATAATTGATATTAGAGATGATGGTAGTTTTAAGATAGATATGTCTTACTTTATTTATCATTATAAACAAAGGATGCCAGGTAAAAAGTTTGTTAAAGAATTTGGACCAATAAGAAAAGGCGAAGAATTAACACAACACCATAAAGATATTGCTGCATCACTTCAAAAAATCACAGAAGATATCTACATTAAATCATTAAATCATCTTTACAGTTTAACTAAGATGAAGAATGTATGTATTTCTGGTGGTTGTGCATTAAACAGTGTAGCAAATGGTAAAGTTTTGAGAAATACTCCTTTTGAGAACATTTATATTCAACCAGCAGCAGGTGATGGTGGTACAAGTATTGGTGCAGCAAAATATGTTTATAATACTCTTTTAAAAAATGAAAGAAAGAATGTTCTACGTTCACCTTATTTAGGACCTTCTTTTTCAAAACAAGAAGTAAGAAGATTCTTAGATGATAACAATATAAAATATCATGAGTTTAAGAGCGATAAAGAATTATTAAAAACAACTGCTGATCTTATTCACAATTCTAATGTTATTGGTTGGTTTCAAGGTAGGATGGAATGGGGACCAAGAGCACTTGGAAGTAGAAGTATTCTTTCTGATCCTACTAATAAAGACATGCAAGAAATACTTAATCTAAAAGTAAAACATAGGGAAAAGTTTAGACCTTTTGCTCCAGTTATTTGCGAAGATGATGTACTAGATTATTTTGAATCTGATAATCCAACACCTATCCCAACAGATTTTATGTTAATGGTTTATCCAATAAAGAAAGAAAAACAAGAAATTCTTCCAGCAATAACTCATGTTGATGGTTCAGGTAGGCTTCAATCTATAAGAAGAGATCAAAATCCTCTTTATTATGATTTGATAAAAGAATTCAAGAAATTAAGCGGTGTTCCTATATTAGTAAATACCTCTTTTAATATAAGGGGCGAACCAATTGTTTGTACACCAAAACAAGCGTATAAATGTATGATGGGTACTGGTATAGACTGTTTAATCATTGATAGTTTCATAGTTAAAAGATCAGAAAATCCAAAAGATATGTGGGATAGTGGAAAAGATGCAAAAGATTAAATATTGAATATACATAAGGTTTAGCAATATGAGAAAATACAAAAAAAGAATTATTCAGAATGTTGTATTATTGTTTGTTTCTGTTATAGTTGCTCTTTTATTATTAGAGTTAGGTACAAGGGTATTAGGTCTTAACTCAGATTATGGTTATCCAGAAGATATGTACCAAAAAGATGAGTTACTTGATTATTCACTTACACCAAATATTGAAGGAAGGGTAATTAAACAAGAATTCAATACACCTTTTAAGACAAATTCTAAAGGTATGAATGATATTGAATATTCAAATAAAGGTATTAATGATTATAGAATATTATCCTTAGGAGATTCTTTTATATGGGGTATGTATGGTACAGAATTAAGTGAAACTTTCTCAAAAATACTTGAATCTAATTTAAATGAAGAAAGTGAATCAACTAATTTTCAAGTTATGAATTCTGGTGTTCCTGGTTATGGTACTGATCAAGAATTTTTATATTTAAAACATAGAACAACAGAACTTGAATTGGACATGGTTATTCTTAGTTTCACAATAGGTAATGATTTTTATGATA
>CAZHRT010000028.1:0-15242 GCA_964534665.1 uncultured Methanosarcinales archaeon
TATTGATGAAGTTAAAATTCCTTGCAGTTGTGGTGAACAAATGGATAGGATTCCTGACATACTTGATGTATGGATCGATGCAGGTACAACTTCATGGACTTGTTTAGATTATCCACAGAAAACTGAACTTTTTGATAAGATGTGGCCTCCAGATTTTATTTTAGAAGGTAAGGATCAAATCAGAGGATGGTTTAACTTATTATTGATAGCTTCAATGGTGTCAATAGGTAAGCCGTCATACAAAGCATGTTATATGCATGGTTTTGTTCAAGATTCTCAAGGTAGAAAAATGTCAAAAAGCTTGGGAAATTATATTTTGCCTGAAGAAGTTCTTGATAAGTATGGTGCTGATACTTTAAGATATTATATGATTGGTGGAGCAAACCCTGGTGTTGATATTAATTATAATTTTGAAGATATGAATGTTAAACACAAAAATTTGATGGTTTTATGGAACTTGGGAAACTATCTTATTGATTATTCTAAAACTTTGGGTATTAATCCTAGTGAAGTTTCAGAAGATATCTTGGGAACAGAAGAGAAATATATTTTATCAAAATTAAATTCAACTATGCAGAAAGTAACTGAATTATTTGAAAATTATCATCTTAATGATGTACCTTTGGCAATTGAAGAACTTTATCTAGATCTTTCAAGAACATATATACAATTAACAAGGGAAAAGTCAGCTTTAGGTAGTAAAGATGATAAAAAAGTTGTCTTAAATACAATTTACAAAGTTTTGATTAATGTGTTAAAGATGTTTTCGCCTGTTGCACCATTTATTACTGAAGCCATGTATCAAAATTTAAAAGATGCGTTTAAATTACATGAATTTAGTATTCATATGTTTGATTGGCCAGTTGTTGATGAAAAAGCAATTGATAGAAACTTAGAACTTGCAATGGATACAGTAAGTAATGTTGTTCAATCTTCTTTAGCTGGAAGAGATAAAATGAGTTTAGGTGTAAGATGGCCTATTCAATCATTAACAGTTGCAACTAAAGATGATATGGTTTCTAAAGCAGTAATAGAACTTAAAGAAATAATCAAAACACAAGTTAATGTTAAGGAAATTAATGTTTTAGATGATATGCCTGGTGTTAAATTAAATGTTCAAGCTAATTTTAAAACTTTAGGTCCTGATTTTGGGCAGGCTGTTGCTATGATAATACCAAAACTTACTCAAGAAAGTCCTGAAACTATCTTAGGACATATTGAAAAAGAAGGGAAGTTTACTTTGAAGATTGATGGGAGGAATTATGATATTAAAAAAGATCATATAACTGTTGAAAGAGATGCTCCTACTAAATATCAGGAGTCTGAGTTTAAGGCTGGTTTTGTTTATCTTGATAAGACAATGTCTGATGAACTTGAAGCTGAAGGATATGCTCGTGAAGTAATGAGACGTGTTCAAGTTTTGCGTAAAACTGGTGGTTTAGAGAAAAAGGATTCTATTATCTTGTATATTAAATCTGATTCTGAAGGAGTTGAGATGCTTTCTAAACATGAAGATCTTATTGCTGAAAAAGTTGGTGCTGAAAAGATCAAGATTGATAAAGTTGATCCTGTTAAAAAGCATGAAAATAATTCTAAAGAAAATATTAAAGGAAAAGAGTTTGAGATCTGGTTAGATAAGGTAATAGTTAAATAAGAGGATTAGGATGTTGTTCTCTTGAATATTTATAACTTTTAAAAATCTTTCGATATGTTTCTGATCTTGCACTACAAGTTGTGACTGGATTTGAATCTAAGATTTCTGGTTGTAATTGGCACTCTGCTTCCACTTTTTCTCTAAGGCTACCTTGCATATGCAAGAAAATAAATCCATCATTGGTTTGAGATGGCGTTAATGCATTTGCAACATAATTTAAGCTTGATTCTGTGCCTTTGATTGCTAAAGCATCTAAAGCTTCTACTTGGTCATCTACTCCTTTTCTATATCCATATTCACCGCTAGCAACTTTTTTTAATACCTCTTCTGCTTCTGGTACTCTTGAAATTGCTAAAGAACTATACGCAGATACTCTATCAAACATAAATGGTGCCCAATATGCTACAAATTGATCATATGCAAACCTTATTCTATCTGTTCTTCTTATCCTCATAATGCTTAGAATTTGAAATTACTTTTTAAAGTTTATCACTTTTATTATATCTAATAATAAACTTTAAATACTTCTTATTCATTCTTATTTTGGTAGTGAGTGTTTCTTTAGGGGGAACCCTTTTAATTTGTTATTCCTCGTCGGGAAACTATATTTTTAATAAACTAAAACTATATAAATCAGGGTGTATTCTATTTCTTTTTAATGGACTTTAAAAACAGAATCAAGGCTAAACTTGTTCTACAAGATGGATCTGTTTTCCATGGTTTCTCTTTTGGTGCTAAAAAATCTATAGCTGGTGAAGTAGTTTTTAATACTGGGATGGTTGGTTATCCTGAAAGTATGACTGATCCAAGTTATAAAGGTCAAATATTAACTTTAACATATCCTTTAATAGGTAATTATGGTGTACCTCCAAAAGAAAGTGAAGATGACCTGCTTAAATTCTTTGAATCAGATAAGATTCAGATACAAGGTTTAGTAATTTCAGATTATTGTGAAAAACCTTCACATTGGAATTCTGTTAAAAGTTTAAGTGAATGGATGCAAGATGAAGGTATTCCAGGAATATTTGGTGTTGATACAAGAGAATTAACTAAAAAATTAAGAACTAAGGGTGCAATGCTTGGAAAGATTATTGTTGATAAAGATGTTCGTTTTTATGATCCTAATAAGAAAAATCTTGCAGCCCAGGTTAGTATAAAGGAACCTATTACTTATGAAAGAGGCCATACAAAAATAGTTGCTGTTGATACAGGTATAAAAAATAATATTATTAGAAGTTTTCTTGATAGGAATATTACTGTGATAAGGGTTCCATGGAATTATGACTTTAATAAATTAAATTATGATGGTTTGTTTTTGTCAAATGGGCCAGGGGACCCTAAAATGTGTAAAGCAACAATTGCTAATGTTAAGGTTGCTTTAGCTCAGGGAAAACCTACTTTTGGAATTTGTCTTGGAAATCAAATACTTGCTTTAGCTGCAGGTGGTGATACATACAAACTAAAATTTGGTCATAGAAGTCAGAATCAGCCTTGTATAGAAGTTGGAACAAAGAGGTGTTATATAACATCACAAAATCATGGTTATGCTGTTAGAACTAAAAGTTTGCCAAGAGGATGGAAGTCATGGTTTGTAAATGCTAATGATAATACAAATGAAGGTATAAAGCATATGAAGAAACCTTTCATGAGTGTGCAGTTTCATCCAGAAGCAACACCAGGGCCAGTTGATACTGCATTTTTGTTTGATCGGTTTATAGAGATGATATGATGAAGAAAGTAATTATTCTAGGGAGCGGGGCAATAAAGATTGGTCAGGCAGGAGAATTTGATTATTCTGGTAGTCAAGCAATAAAAGCTTTGAAAGAAGAAGGGATCAAAACGATTTTGATTAATCCTAACATAGCAACAATTCAAACTTCTGATTATCTTGCTGATAAAGTATATTTTATTCCTGTTGAACCAAATTTTGTTGAAGATGTTATTAAGAAAGAAAAACCAGATGGTATAATGTTAGCTTTTGGTGGTCAGACAGCACTAAATTGTGGTGTTGAACTTGAAAAACAAGGGATATTAAGCAAATATAATCTTGAAGTTCTTGGAACTCCTGTGAAAGCTATTGAAGAAACTGAAGATAGAGAGTTGTTTGTTAAGAAACTAAAAGAGATTGGATTAAAAACACCAAGAGGTATAGCTGTAAAAACAGTTAAGGATGCTTTGAAAGCTTCTGAAGAAATTGGTTTTCCAGTAATGTCTAGAGCTGCATATACTCTTGGAGGACTTGGATCTGGAATTGCAAGAAATAAAGAAAAACTAAAGAAGATGGTTAATGAAGCGTTATCTAAATCGCCTCAAGTTTTAATTGAAGAATGGATTGGTGGCTGGAAAGAAGTTGAATATGAAGTTATTCGTGATAAATATGATAATTGTGTTACAGTATGTAATATGGAAAATTTTGATCCAATGGGAATACATACTGGAGAAAGTATTGTTGTTGCACCATCACAAACACTTAGTAATTCTGAATATCATAAACTAAGAGATATAGCAATCAGATTAATAAGACATATTGGGATTGTTGGAGAATGTAATATTCAATATGCTTTGGATCCTGAAACAGAAGACTATAGAATCATTGAAGTTAATGCAAGGCTTTCAAGGAGTTCAGCGCTTGCATCAAAAGCAACAGGTTATCCTTTAGCGTTTATCGCGGCAAAGCTTGGTTTAGGCTATTCACTTACTGAAGTTAAAAATTCTATTACTAAAGTTACTGCAGCATGTTTTGAACCTGCACTTGATTATTGTGTTGTTAAGATTCCAAGATGGGATCTTAAGAAGTTCAAAAAAGTTAGCAAAGTAATTGGTTCTGAAATGAAGTCAGTTGGAGAGATCATGGCAATTGGCAGAAAATTTGAAGAAGCTTTGCAAAAGGCTATTAGAATGTTGAGTATTGGTATGGAAGGTGCCGTATGTAATGATCTTGACATTGACGATATTGAAGAAGAACTTAATAATCCTACAGATATGAGAGTTTATGCTATTGCTAAAGCGCTTGAAAAAGGAATGACTGTTGAAAAGATTCATTCACTTTCTAAGATTGATCTTTGGTTCTTGAATAAAATTAAGAATATTGTTGAGATTAAAAAAGAAATATCAAAACATAATATTAATAATCTTAAGATTGCTTTGTTAAAAGAAGCTAAACAGTTAGGTTTTTCAGATAAACAAATTGCTAAGACAATAAAAGCTGATGAGATAGCAGTAAGACGATTAAGAAAAAGAATGGGTTTAATGCCTTATGTTAAACAGATTGATACTTTAGGGGCTGAATATCCAGCCAAAACAAATTATCTTTATCTTACTTATAATGGAAGTAGAGATGATATTGAAGTAGGTGAAGAAAATCAAGTTGCAGTTCTTGGAAGTGGTGCGTATCGTATTGGTAGTTCTGTTGAGTTTGACTGGTGTTGTGTTAATTCTGTTTTAACATTAAGAAAATTGGGTTATAAGACTATCATGATAAATTATAATCCTGAGACAGTGTCAACTGATTATGATATTTGTGATAAATTATATTTTGATGAGTTGAGTTTTGAGACTGTAATGGATATTTATGAAAAAGAAAAAATATTTGGATTAATAATCTCAGTTGGTGGTCAGATACCTAATAATCTAGCAATGCCTTTACATAATTTGGGTGTTAATATCTTGGGAACAAGTCCTAAATCAATTGATAACGCTGAAGATCGTAACAAATTTTCAAAATTACTAGATGAACTTGAAATTGATCAACCAGAGTGGGAAGAATTGACAAATATTAACGAAGCTAAAAAGTTTGCAGCTAAAGTTAAATATCCTGTTTTAGTTAGGCCTAGTTATGTTTTAAGTGGAGCAGCAATGGCTGTTGTTAATAATGATAAAGATCTTGAAAAATTCTTGAAAAAAGCTGCTGCAGTTTCAAAAGAACATCCTGTTGTTATTAGTAATTTTATTGAAGATGCTAGAGAAATTGAACTCGATGCAGTTGCTAACAAAGGTAAAATTGTTTGTTATGCTATTAGTGAACATGTTGAAAATGCTGGAGTACATTCAGGAGATGCAACTATGGTTCTTCCACCACAAAGAACTTATCTTGAGACAACTCGTAGAATTAAGAAGATTGGAACTGCAATTGCTCAGGCTTTAAACATCAGTGGTCCTTTTAATATTCAATTTATTGCAAAAGAAAATTATGTTAAGGTTATAGAATGTAACTTAAGAGCTTCAAGAAGTTTTCCTTTCTGTTCAAAAGTGTTTAAATTAAACTTTATTGAACTTGCAACTAAATCAATAATGGGTAGAGAAACCCCAAAGATTGATAAATCTGTTTTTGAACTTGATTATGTTGGGGTTAAAGCGCCGCAATTTTCATTTACTAGATTAAAAGGTGCAGATCCTATACTCGGTGTTGAAATGGCATCAACTGGAGAAGTTGCTTGTCTTGGAGATGATTTAAATGAGGCGTTTCTTAAAGCTTACATTTCTGCTGGATGGAAAATTCCTAAGAAAAAGAAAGTATTGTTATCAACTGGACCATTGAAAAGTAAAGCAGAATTTTTAATGAGTGCTAAGAAAATGTTTGATATGGGTTATGAGTTGTTTGCAACTAAAGGAACATATGATTTCTTAAAAGCTAATAAAGTAAAATGTACTAAACTTTTTTGGCCATCAGACAAGAAAAATCCAAATGTTATTGATTATCTTTCTAATGGCAAGATTGATCTTGTGATTAATATACCTAAAAGTAGAGAAGAAATGGAATTAACTAATGATTATATGATTAGAAGAACCGCAGTTGATTTTAATATTACTTTGATAACTGATATTAAAGTTGCAAAGAGATTTATTGATGCTATTTTTGAAATAGATATTTTAGGTGTTAAGTCATGGGACGAATACAATTAAAAACAATAAGTTTAAATAGTAAAAGTCGGAAAATTATATTTAAAGGGGTGGAAAAAAATGGACTTTAAAGGTAGAGATATTATCTCAATCAGAGAGTTTTCTAAAGATGAAATCTTGTATATTCTTGATATCGCAAAAAGTATGGAAGCTAAGACTGATTATAAACTTTTATCTGGTAATGTAATGGCATCTTTGTTTTTTGAACCTTCTACTCGTACTAGGTTAAGTTTTGAAAGTTCAATGAATCAGCTTGGTGGTAGAGTAATAGGTTTTGCTGATGCAGGTGTTACATCAGGGACAAAAGGTGAAACACTTTACGATACAATCAAAATGGTGGAACAATATTCAGATGTAATTGTTATGAGACATTCAATTGAAGGTTCTGCTAGGTTAGCTGCGGAAGCTGCAGATGTGCCTGTAATAAACGCTGGTGATGGTGCTAATCAACATCCTACGCAAACACTTCTTGATCTTTATACAATACTAAAACATAAAGGGACACTTGAAGGATTAAATATTGGAATCTGTGGTGATCTTAAATATGGAAGAACTGTTCATAGTTTAGCAATTGCAATGGCACATTTTGGAGCTAATATGTACTTTATTGCACCAGATGCACTACAAATGCCAAAAGTTTATATTGAAGAACTTAAAGAAAAAGGCATTAAAATTGTGATGGCTAAAAAAATTGAAGATGTTAGTAAAGAACTTGATATATTATATATGACTAGAATTCAAAAAGAAAGGTTTGCTGATCCTGTTGAATATCAAAGATTGAAAGGTGCTTATCAAATTGGTCTTAAACTGTTAGAAAGGAGTAAAGAAGACTTAAAAATTATGCACCCATTACCAAGAGTTGATGAGATTAAACCTGAACTTGATAGTACACCAAATGCTGTGTATTTTGAACAAGCTGGGAATGGGATTCATGTAAGAAAAGCACTACTTGCATTAGTGCTTGGGAAGGTGAAATAAAATGCCTAATAAAGAATTTACAATTAGTGCAATAAAAGATGGTACTGTAATTGATCATATTAATGCAAAGAATACTTTTAAGGTTGCGGAATTGTTAAAATTGGGTGAACATAAAGATGTTGTTAATGTTGCAACAAACTTGCCAAGCAACAAAATGAGGATTAAAGGTTTGATTAAGATTGGGGTAAGAGAACTTAACAAAGATGAAGTTAACAAAGTTGCGCTTCTTGCACCAGAAGCAACAGTTTCTATCATAAAGGAGTTTGAAGTAAAGGATAAGTTTAGGGTTACTGTACCAGACGTTGTTCCAAACATAATTCAATGTTCAAATCCAAAGTGTATAACTAATATGCAACCAGTGTCTTCAAGATTTAATGTAATGACAGCAGATCCTTTGAAAGTAAGATGTGATTATTGTGAGAGGGCAATGTGGGGCGATGAAATCAAGTTTAAATAAAATGTTTGAAATAAATCTTTGCGGGGTTAAATTACGTAACCCTTTTATTCTTGCTTCTGGTATTCTTGGTGTTGGTGCTCCTTTGTTAAAACGTGTTTATTCTAAAGGAGCAGGTGCAGTAACCACTAAATCTATTGGTCCTGTTGAACGTATTGGAAATAAGAATCCTTCAGTGATTGAAGCTGATAATGGTTTAATGAATTGTGTTGGGTTACCAACTCCTGGGTTTCTTAATATGAAAGACGAGTTTGAAGAGTTAATGGCTAGTAAGGTTCCTGTTATTTATTCTGTTTATGGAAGTTCAATTGAAGATTATGTTAAGATTGTTGAATTTATCCAGAAATTTAAGCCAGCTTTGATTGAATTAAATATTAGTTGTCCTAACAAAGCAGAGGGTATGTTATTTGCACAGGATAAAGATTTAGCATATGATTTAGTTAAAAAAGTTAGAGCAGTTTCTAAGATTCCCATAATTGCTAAATTAACACCTAATTGTAAAGATATAGTTGAGATTGCAATTGCTTGTGAAAAAGCTGGAGCTGATGCTATAACTGCAATTAATACTGTTTTAATTAAAGATAAAGATCTTTCAATGGGCCAAGGTGGATTGTCAGGACCTGCAATACATTCAACTGCTATAGAAGCAGTATCTAAAATTCATAAAGCTGTTAAGATTCCGATAATTGGTATTGGTGGGGTAAATAATGGTAAAGAAGCTTTAGATATGATCAAAGCTGGTGCAACTGCTGTTGGTATTGGGAGCGGTGTTTATTATCGAGGAATTGAAATATTTTCAGAGATTTTAGAAGAGTTAAAAAAAGAGTTAGGTGGAAAGTCTGTTGAAGAGATGATTGGGTATGACAATAAATAAAGTTAAAATATTAGAAATTGTAGATGAAAATCATAAAGTTAAGAGTTTTATTCTTGATGTTAAACTAGATGCAAAACCAGGTCAGTTTGTGATGGTATCAATTACTGATGTTGATGAAAAACCTTTTACATTATCATGCTTAAATCCTGTTACTGTTACTGTTGAGAAAAAAGGGTTGTTTACTGAAGTAATGTTTAAGCTTAAGGTTGGTGATAAAGTAGGGGTAAGAGGTCCTTATGGAAATGGGTTTACTTTGAATCAGAAATCTTGTATTGTTGCAGGTGGTCTTGGTATAGCTCCATTATTACCAATAGCTGGTGAAGTTTCCAAAGTTATTGTTGGTGCTAAAAGTGAAGATGATCTTATATTTATGGATAAATTAGGTAGTGCTGTTGTATGTACTGATGACGGAAGCGCTGGAAAGAAAGGATTTACAACTGATATCTTAAAAGAATTACTTAAAACTGAGAAATTTGGTGTTGTTTATACTTGCGGTCCTGAAATAATGATGAAAAAGGTTTTTGAAATATGTGAAGAACAAGGGATTGAATGTCAAGCTTCTTTAGAAAGGTATATGCGTTGTGGTTTTGGTGTTTGTGGTGCATGTGTATGTGGTGATCAGATGGTTTGTAAAGATGGGCCAGTGTTTAGTTCTGAACAGTTAAGAATGTTAAATAGTTTTGGTGAGTCTGCATTGTTAAAATCTGGAAAAGAAGTTAAATTAAAAGAATATTATAGTTATAGGGAAAAATGACAACAAAATTAATCAAAAATTGTAATATTATCCAAGAAGGGAAATTAAATAAAGTAAATATTCTAATTAAAAATTCAAAGATATTTAAAATATCTAAAAGTAAATTATTTGCTGATGAAATAATTGATGTTAAAGGTAAGATTGTATTGCCTGGATTGATTGATTCACATGTACATTTTAGAGAACCTGGTTTAACACATAAAGAAGATTTTTTCTCTGGGTCAATTGCTGCTGTTAAAGGGGGCATAACAACTATCTTAGATATGCCTAATACTAAACCACCAACGTTAACTCTAAAAGCTTTGAATGATAAAAGAAAGTTAGCTGCTAAGTCAGTTGTTAATTATGGTTTTCATTTTGGTAGTTCTAATGATAATCTTAAAGAGATAAAAAAAATCAAAGGAATAGCTTCTGTTAAAGTTTTTATGGATATTTCAACTGGTAAGATGAAAGTTGATGATGAAACAGTACTTGATGTTATGAGAAATTCTAAGATTGTAAGTGTTCATGCTGAAGAAGATAATGTTAAGAAAGCTTTGGAATTGAACAAAAAAGCTAAAGGTAGATTATATTTATGTCATATTAGTTCTAAGAAAGAAATCGATTATATTAAGAAAGCAAGAGTAAAGGGTGTTTTTGTTGAAGTTACACCACATCATTTATTCTTGAGTTCTATTGATGCTAGTAGGTTAATGGCTTATGGTTTGATGAAGCCTGGTTTAAAGAGTAAGGATGATCAAAATGCGTTATGGAAAGCCATCTTGGATGGAGTAGTTAATACTATTGGAACAGATCATGCACCGCATACTATTGAAGAAAAAGAAACTTGTGACCCTTATGGTGTTCCTGGTGTTGAGACAATGTTACCTTTACTTTTGGATGCTGTTAATGCTAAAAGGTTAAGTTTAGCAGATGTTCAAAGATTATGTTGTGAAAATCCTGCAAAAATTTTTGGTATAAAAAATAAAGGTTTTATTAAACCAGGTTATGATGCTGATTTGGTTATAGTAGATATAAATAAAAAAGATAATGTTGTTAGAGATTCGTTATTATCTAAATGTGGTTGGAGTCCTTTTGAAGGAAAAATATTAAAAGGTTGGCCTGTAACTACAATTGTTAACGGAAATATTATTTATGATAAAGGATCTGTTTTTGATATAAAAGCTAAAGAGGTTAATTATGGAAAAAGAAATAGCTGAAATACTAGTTGCTGCAAAAGCTGTAAGTGTTAATGTTAAAGAACCGTTTAGGTATGCTTCAGGAATATTAAGTCCTGTATACTGTGATAATCGAGTTTTAATCAGTTTACCAACTGAAAGAGAAAGGATAGTTGGATATTTTGTTGATATATTGAAAGATTATGATCCTGATGTTATTGCTGGAACTGCAACAGCTGGAATTCCTTGGGCTGCATGGGTTGCTGATCATATGAAAAAGCCAATGGTGTTTGTAAGAAAATCTGCAAAAAAACATGGTAAAGGTAAACAAGTTGAAGGAACATTAAAAAAAGGGCAAACTGTTGTTGTTATTGAAGATTTAATTTCTACAGGTGGATCTTCGTTTGCAGCTGTTGAGGCGTTACGTTCAAAAGGTGCTAAAGTCTTATCTGTTCTTGCAATATTTACTTATGAAATGGATAGTGCACAAAAACTTTTTGATGAAGGAAAATGTGAATTAAATACTCTTACTAAATTATCTGTTTTAGTTGATAACATGAATAAATCTGATAAAGAAAAAGTTTTAGCTTGGAGTAAAAATCCTGAAGCTTGGGAGACGGAGTGGTTATAATGAAAACAATTATACCAGCATGTGATGTTGATAGTTTAGAATTACTTGAAAAAATAGTTAAGGAAACTAGTGAAGTTAAAGGTATTGGTGGATATAAAGTTGGTTTTTCTTTGGTTATACCTTTTGGTTTAAATAAAGTTGTTAGTGTGATTAGAAAATATACAAAACTTCCAATCATATATGATCATCAAAAAGCTGGAACTGATATTCCTGATACAGGTAAATTGTTTATGAAAGCTTGTAAAGATGCAGGTGTTGATTCTGTTATTATTTTTCCAGCAATGGGACCAGTAACTGAAGAAGAATGGATTAAAGCTGCAAAAGCTATAGGGATTAAGATAATAGTTGGTGGTGAGATGACTCATCCTGGTTATTTAGCAAATGATGGTGGTTATCTTAATGATGATATGCCTGTAAGGGCATATGAAATTGCTGCTAATTTAGGTGTTGTTGATTTTGTTGTTCCTGGTAATAAACCTGATAAGATTAAAGAGTATAGAGAGATGTTAGAAGCTATGGGTATTGAACCAGTATTTTATTCTCCCGGCCTTGTAACACAAGGAGGTTCAATTTCAAAAGGGGGCCAAGCTGCTGGTAATAATTGGCATGCAATAGTTGGAAGAGCCATATATAATGCTAAAGATATGAAGAAAGCTGCAGAAGAACTGGTTAAAGAGATTTAGATTGTTTCTTATAAATAATAAAAAAATAAAATAAAAAGGAAAAAATTACTTCCTTTTCTTTGTAGCTTTCTTTTTAGCAGCTTTTTTCTTAACTACTTTCTTTTTAGGTGCTTTTTTCTTAGCAGCTTTTTTCTTTTTGCCGCCTCTTGCCATTTTAGCACAGCAAACGTCTCCGTTCTTATCTACATAATATAAGAAGCCAGATTCTCTTTTAACGCCGCATTTTTCACAAACTTCTGTTTTCTTTTTATATGGCTTTCCAGCTCTTTTCATGTTAACTCTTGCTAAGTTGCCTTTTTTGTCAACATAGTATAGATAGCCGCTTTCTCTTTTTACTTTTGTTTTAATTAATACTTTTCCCATTTGTTTTCCACCTCGGAAGATTAGGGGTTTGATCTTGATCTTACCACCTAATTTTACTAATTTTTAATTTTTTATAGAGGGGGTCATTTATATATCTGTCGGTTTTTCGAGGGTGATTAGGCTAAATTAGTGGTTTTTTAGCTTAAATTTATAAAAAAGCCTTGTTTTTAGATAGTAAAATGTATGAACCTCAAGAAGATAGCTTTCTTTTGCAGAAACAAGTTAAGAAATATGCTAAGGGAATAGTTTTAGATATGGGTACTGGTTCTGGAATTTTGGCTGTTGAAGCAGCTAAATCTCAGAAAGTTGTAAAAGTGTATGCCGTTGATATAGATAATGTAGCTATTGATTATTGTAAAGAACATATTGATAATAATAAGATTAATTTCTTAAAATCAGATTTATTTAGTGTTTTTGAAGTTGATAAAAAGTTTAAAGGAATTAAATTTGATACTATCATCTTTAACGCACCTTATTTGCCAGATGATGAAGGTATAGAAGATCCTGCTTTGTATGGTGGTAAGAAAGGGCATGAACTGATTACATTATTTTTGAATCAATCTAAGAAATACATTAATCCTACTACTGAAATATTGTTGGTTTTTTCATCTCACACAGGTAAAGATACTCTTGATAACTGGTTAATTAAGAATAATTTTAATTTTAAAGAGATTGCTAAAGAACATATATTTTTTGAAGATATTTTAATATATTTGATTAAAAAAGAGTAAGGTTTTTATTTTAGGTTATTAATTGGTTAATTATGAAGCTAACTGAGATTAAAGATATTGAATTCCTAGCAAAAGGACATAGGGGTGTTTTGTATAAAGGTAATTATAAAGGTAATGTTGTTGTAATCAAAACTAAAAGAGAAGAAAGTGAAGCTATTGGTAGGATAGAAAATGAAGCAAATTTTCTTAAGAAATTAAATGCAAAAGGCATTGGTCCGGAATTAATTTATTATAACAAGAAAAAAGATTTTATGGTTTATTATTATGTTGATGGTGAATTTTTTCCGATTGTATTAGAACATTCTAAAAGTCCTAATCAAATAAAGAAGATTCTTAAGCAGGTTTTTTTGCAATGTTATAAAATGGATAAGATGGGTATTGATAAAGAAGAGATGCATCATCCTTATAAGCATATATTAATCGATAAGAAAACAAAAAAGCCAATAATGATAGATTTTGAAAGGTGTCATCATGTTGAAGTTGGGAAGAATGTAACTCAATTTTGTACTTATGTTATATCTGAGCACATATCTAAACAATTGCTTAAATTAAAGATTAAAGTTAATAGAGATAAAATTATTGCTGCTGCTAAGAGATATAAGAAGGGTCAGGTAAAGAAAAACTTCGATAAGATTCTTCTTTTGCTAAAGTTAACCAAATAATCTCTTCATCGTAATGTTTTAAATTTAACATGTGGTCTGCTAGACTTTTTGCAGTTTTTAATTCTGGACTTCTATCACTGAAGAATTCTTTTCTTTTTGGTGAAAAGAAATATTCTGTTTCTACTTGTGCCATACCTTCAACATCTTCTGCTAAACGAAAATGTGCCCATGCATGCATTGCGTAAACAAATGATTGATCAATGTCTTTTGTATCTTCTGCTTCAACTGCACGGCTATATAATAGATTTCCAATCTTTTGATGGGCTTTTACTAATGTATCTAAATCCCAGTCACAATATTCTTTCATTTATTTATAATTCTTGTTTAGTTTTTAAGGTTTTATGAAAACTAATAAATATAATCTATCTATATCCAGTAATATGTTTCAAGAAAAAGTTTTAGAATTAACCAAGAAAATACCTAAAGGTAAAGTAACTACATATAAAGAGATAGCTAAGAAATTAAAGAGTAAAGCCTATAGGGCTGTTGGAACTGCATTAAGAAATAATAAAACACCAATAATTATACCTTGTCATCGTGTTGTCAATAGTAATGGAAGTGTTGGTTCTTATAAAGGTGTAGAAAATAGTAAAGAAAAGATTAAGTTATTAAGAAAAGAGGGTGTTAAGGTTGTTAATGGTAAATTAGATTTAGAAGAATACTTATTTCTAGACTTGAGTTAGGTGTGATACTAATCTTGCTATAATTTTTGGTGCTAATTCCATATCCCTAATTTTTGCAATTGTTAAATCAATATTATAGCCTACTTTTCTGTAAGTTACATTCTGGCCGTTAAATATTGCATAAGATGCTCTATGATTTATCTTTGATGTGCTATCTCCTTGGACTATTATCTCTCTTCTTAAACCTACTGAACCAACTTCGAAGATATATTTGTTTTTATTAAACAATTCGTAGGGTTCTCCTTCTTTAGGGCTTGGTTCATACATCATTGGAATTTTGTTAACTAGTCCATAAGTCCATTTGGCAATACCAAATCTTCTTTTAGATTTTGCATGTTTTGATTTACATGCATAAGCTGCTTCGAAATGTGTATGACCTGTAAAGCATACGCTTTTATCTCCCATTTGAACAAAAGTGCCTACAGCATTATCTAAGTAACGTGGAAGAATATAATGAAATTCTTCAGGGTTATTAAGTGAACTATGTACACCTACAGCGTTGAAAGGTAGATTCATAGTATATGGTAATTTTGCTAGATAATTTTTAGCATCTGGATCTAATTGTTCTCTTGTCCAATAAACAGCATCTTTAGCCCATTCATTAAAGTGGGCATCAATTAATTCATCATCAAATAAAGCAGCTTCATGGTTCCCCATAACAGAAAGAATATTATTAGCGCTTACTATTTCTACACATGCTTGTGGATCAGGACCATAAC
>CAZHRT010000029.1:0-14421 GCA_964534665.1 uncultured Methanosarcinales archaeon
TTTCAATTATAAGTTGATAGCTTTGATTAGATAAAGAAGGTACTACCCATTCAATATAATCAATCAAACCATTTACATTATTATCATAACCATCAAACTCAACTAAAGTTCTTGAACCATTTACTAAGTGATAAAGTTGAACCATTTCCAAAGTTACTTCTTTAGTTAGATTAGCAAACGCAGTAATATTCACATAATGTATGTCAGAACTAATTACAATTCTTTGTCCACCTAAAATTTCTTCTTCAACTTTAACAGGAGCTTCTGTATAATACTCAACTTCATCTGCATCTTCAATTATAATTTCAGTTCCAGAGATTTTCTTGTTTTCTTTTATTTTCTTAACTTTTTCTTTATCTTTCTTAACACTATAATTCAAAGCAAACTCAGGAATATCAACTACATCATCTTTCTTAACTTTCTTAATCCATTTAACAGGCTTACCAATTTTAACATTTCCTTGCTTAAATTCTTCTTCAGTAACAGTAACATTAGTTGTAACATTCAAACTAACATTTCCATTCAAAACAATTTCTTCTTCAACACCATAAACCATTTCATCAATTCTAATTTGACCTGAATTAACTTTAACATCAATTACAAAACTTTCATCAGTCAAATTTAATCCAGAACATGTTTCTTCACAAACTTCTTCTAATGAAACAAAGTCAGGTAAGAAATTAGCAATAACAGAATACCAACTTGAATAACTAACATTACTATAAGCATTTTCAACTGACAAATTATAATCAGCATCAACAACTATGGCTGAAACTTTATTGTAAGTTGTAGCACCAAGCTTCCCATAATTTAAATAAAATACATCATCCCATTCCCCAGTTGAACCTAAATCCAAGAAAGAACAACAATTATCATTACCATAACAAACAGTATTAGTTAAATCATCATCATATGAATAAACTTCCCATTTAGTACAAAATTTATCAGTTGAATAATTCCCTTCAACATTTAATTTAATATCAACAACACCATTAACTGTTTCAACACCATCATCATCTGCATCAAACTCTGTTCCAAAATTATATTCTAAAGTTAAACCAATATCCCCATCATTAACATTAACAATAGTTTGATCAACTAAAAGATTGTTTGAATTAAACACTAACAAACTATCTAATCCATTATCAAGATAAACTTTAACATCTGAACCTTGAGCTATTCTACCATTTAAATTAACTGAATTAATTAATCCTAAATTACTAGGTATCCAAACACTCTCACTAGTTTCATAAAATGTTTCATCAATAATGTCTGTATGATCAACAACAGCATAACCAGTAATTGTTGGCTTACTAAATAACAACAAACTAAACAATCCAGTTAAAACTAAAGCTAATAATACAGGTAAAACAATTCCTGACTTTAAAGTTTTCAAGAAGCGGCTGCTCATTGTGCCACCTCTTTTGCTTTTCTCTTTTTCTTAGCTCTATCATAACAAGTCCAAATTGTTCGGTCATCCCTGTTAAGCATTTCTGCAATCTCATGATAACTCATACCTTTTTCTTCTTTAAAAAATTCAGTAATTATTTCAAGAACAGATAATGTTCTATCCTTAAATATTTCAGACGGTACAACTATGCCTTCAGGTTTTACTTCAGGTTTTACTTCAGTTCTTTTTTTCTTTGCTCTATTAACACAAGTCCAAATTGTTCGATCATTTCTATTCAATAATTCGGCAATTTCATGGTATGACAATCCTTTATCTTCTTTAAGATATTCAGAAATAATTTCAAGAACAGAAAGAGTTCTATCTCTAAAAATTTCTACAGGAATAAGCTCTTTTTCATCACTCAAACTAGAGCACCCCTGATAAGATAAGGTAAAAATTCACAGTTTAAATCAAGTTCATCACAAACAAGCCAGTGCTCAATACTTACATTGTAGTGATTATACTTACATTGTAAGTTAAATCTCTCTTCACCGTCAATGAACTCTACGTAACACCCCATATTAATACTTACATTGTAAGTACTTACTTAAATACTTTACTAAAAGAATTAGTTATACTTACATTGTAAGTAAGAGATTATATAAACTTTTCGATTTTAAAAAAAAGTAGAAATAATATATTAATCTATTAAACACTCCCAAAATATTCCATAGAACAACTTACTTATATACTTTACGTTTACTTAAAAAAGGAAAAACTATAAATACTAGTTAAGCAAGAATTAACATAAGAGGTGAAACACTATAGTACAAATTAGCTTTATTGAAGGAATATTAAAAATTGCAAATGTATTCTTAGCACTTGTTGCTGGTATTATTGCAATAAGTCTATTCAAAGTTTCACATAAAAGAAAAGAACTTAAACCATGGAAAATGTTAATCATGGCACTAATTTTTTTCTCACTCACTGAAATATTTGGAGCACTTAGAGCTTTTCAAATATATGAAAGTCCGTTTATAACACATATTATCCCAACTATAATATTAGGTTTCTTAGTAGCTGCATTAATTATGGAGATAAATAATAAAAATGGTCGTTGAAATAGGTTCATGTTTAGGTTTTATTGCACCTTTCTATAATTTAGCACTTGTTGCAATAGTAATTACCCTTTTCATAAAACTCTTCACATTAAAAAAGAAGAATGCTTTACCCTGGCAAATGATTTTTGTAGCAGTATTAATCTACGTTACTGAACAGGTTCTTACAGTAACAAATAACCTTAACATAACAACAGTTCCAAGAATTACAAACTCATTTTTTGAAATGGCAATAATTACAATTTTTATTTATGTATTATTAATGCAAAAAGAATTTGTTAAAAAATGAACAATAAAGCACTTTCACCGTTAATGGCGACAATAATCCTAGTACTCTTTGCTTTAGTTATAGGTACAATAACCATGAATTTAGGTAAAGATTACGTTGATACAATCGGTGAAGAAGAAACCTCACAAAGTGCTATTGTCATTAACATGCAAGATGTTGATACACCATTAAAACAATTACAAATAAAATACATTACTGATCAAATTTCTAAAGAAGAATATTTAACACAAGAAAAAACTTTAATCTAATTGCTTTCAAGTACACTAACCATATTCCATATTTGTGTTCGTGT
This sequence comes from uncultured Methanosarcinales archaeon, assembly GCA_964534665.1. Taxonomy (GTDB): domain Archaea; phylum Nanobdellota; class Nanobdellia; order Woesearchaeales; family JAHJBD01; genus JAHJBD01. The sequence continues at coordinate 3,090 of CAZHRT010000029.1, forward strand.
ATATGGTTGAAGATTAGTATCTTCAGCAATTTCTTCAAGAATATTTAATGATTTATGAACTTTAATAGATTCATCATCAGAACTTTTAATAGAAACAGTAATATCATTTAATTTACTTTTCACATTTCTAGGTATTGAAGAATCTTCATTAAGTTCGTCAATAAACTCAAGAATACTATCAAATTTATTTGTCGTCATCTTTCATACTTTCCATTACTTCTTCTCTAATCTTCTTAGCTTTTTCTTGAATATTACCTTCCTGCTTTTCCATTGTTTTTAACCTAAGTTCAACCCTTTCTTTTTTCTCAGAAAGTTCTTTCTTAAGCTCTTCTTTATCAGCAGAAATCATAAGATTAGCAACTATTTTATAACTATCTTTAGAATTCTCAAGTTGTTTTAATGCACTATCAAGCTCAATAACTTGCATTTGAAATTGTTGTTTTTGTGCAAGAAAATTTTGTAATGACTGTTCATACATCTGAAGTTGTGCAATTTTTTCTTCTGCTTCTTTAGTTACCAATTGACTTCACCTTTTCATAAACTAGCATTAATTTTAACAACGAATTTGTTGTTGCTCTAAAAGCAACTGCATCTTCAGCAATAATATGAAATTCAACCCCAGTTTTATTTTTCTTAAGCTTAACTGAAGATCTTTGCCTTTTCTCAATATCAGGCAAAAAAACATCATAAATTAGTTTATCAGATACATTTAATTTAGCTTCAAATTTCATCTTGCCTGAACTTTTGTAACTACATTTCTTGGCTTAAATAAAATCTTACTACCACAATAAGGGCATCTTACTTTCTTTCTAAGATAATCTGCTGCAACTCTTTTGTTACATTCAAAGCATTTATATTCAACCATTTTTTCCTCATTTAGTTACTGTGTATGCTTTACCAGTAAACTTTTTATCACATTTTCTGCATTGCCAAATTCCTGCAGCTTGTCTTTTAACAGCTACCTTATTACAATACGGACATTTGTGAAGCTTCCGCTGTTGTTCTTCAATTTTTCCAAAAATTTGTTTAAGTTTTCGACCATATCTTGGTCCAAATCTCTTGGTTGTTCCTTGTGATTTTGCCATTCTAAATTTCTCCTAATTACTTTTTAAATAAATGGGGCTACCCAGACTTTCGGTCAAAAAGGTAAACCCTTGTGAATTCGAACTGGGGTCTTGGCGTCCCAAACGCCAAAGGCTAGCCAAGCTACCCCATAGCTTAATGTTATATAGATATTAACCCATATAATCCCATTCTGTAGGGTAACTTTAAAGAAAGAGGGTAACCCGTGCTTTTTAAAGTTATCGGAAAAACTAATTTCCCCTCTAAATCAACCAATCAACACGAAAAATATTTAAATAGGTCAATTAAACATATATATAACTCAATTTGAGGTGTAAAATGAAGAAAATAATAGTAGTTGATGATGAAGCTGATAATAGGGCAACAGTAAAAACTGTTCTTGAGAGAGAAGGTTATGAAGTAGCCACTGCAATTAGTGCAGATGACTGCTTATCTCAAGTGAAAAAGTCAAAAATAAAACCAGATTTAATATTAATGGACATCATGATGCCAGGAACACCAGTTAAAGATATTGTTCCAAAATTAAAAAAAATTAAGATAGCATTCTTAAGTGTTGTAAGAACTTCAGAAGCAGAAAGAGAAGACCTACTTAAAGCAGAAAACATTGTAGATTTTATACAAAAACCATTTGACATCACTGAACTTGTTGAAAAAGTTAAGAAAATTATAGGTTAATATTATGAATCTAACAGATGAATTATCTAAAAATCAAATTACATTATTAGTAATCCCTAGCAATAAATATGGAGACACAGTAATTAATAATGCAAAAGAGCTCTCAAAAAAATCTGTTTGTTATATAACACTTAATAAAACATATATGTCATTAAAAGAAATATTTCAGAAAAATAATGTTAATACTAAAAATCTTTTATTTATAGATGGAATTTGTCAAACAATTAAAAAAGTACCCAACGATATAAATGAATGCTATTTTGTAAGCTCCCCTGCTGCATTAACAGAATTATCATTAGTTATTACAAAATTTTTAAAACACAATTTTGATTACTTAATCTTTGATTCCCTTACAAGTTTAATTGTTTACTCAAAAAAAGGTCCAATCTCTAAATTCCTATCCAGTATTATCAACAAAATTAGAGAAACAAACACAAAAGCAGTATTTTATTCATTAGGCACAAAAGAAGAACCTTTGATAAAAGAATCAAGTATGTTTGTTGATAAAATCTTACAATTAGATTAACATTTCTAAAAAAGAGGTGAAAGAAGTAAATCAATATTTTATAAAACAAAACATTTTAATAGTTAAAAAAAGATAAACTATCTACTATAATGGCACAAACAAAGAAAACAAAAAAAAAGAAACTTTCTCCTAGTAAAAAAAATAATATTATTACTGCTATTAAAGAAAAAATCCAAGAAAGTACAGGGGAAAAACCAATTATTGAACCAAATCCAAAAAAAATAGATCTTTCTGCAATAAGAAAAGAAATTGAAGAAGAAACTAAAGGAAAAAAAGAATCTAAAGAAAAAAAGGAAAAAAAAGATTATATTTTAACTGGTGTACCCGGTTTTGATGATTTGCTCGAAGATGGTATTCCAAAAGGTTCTTCAATTTTAGTTGCCGGTGGCGCAGGCTCAGGCAAGACAATTTTCTGTTTACAAACTCTTATGCACCATGTTATAGAAGGTAAAAAATGTTTTTATATGAGCTTTGAGGAATCAGAAGACAAATTACTAAAACATATGAAAGAATTTGGCTGGGATGCTCAAAAATACATTAAATCAGGTAATTTAGTTATTAACAGATTAAGTCCTTTTGATATAACCAGAAACATTGAAGGCATGCTTGAAAAAGAAAAAGGTGACTTATTAATAGAAATTGAACCAGTTATCTTACCAGATAATTTTGAACCAGATCTAATCGTTCTTGATTCATTAACAGCAGTAGCTTCTGCATTTGTAGGAAAAGAAGACTCTTACAGGATTTATATTGAACAACTATTTAGATTCTTTGAAAAACTTAAATCAACGTCATTCTTAATTACTGAAACTAAACAAATACCAGAAGTTTTCTCAACAACTGGAGTTGAAGAATTCCTAGCAGATGGAGTAATAGTCATATACAATATCAAAAGAGGAGATATTAGAGAAAACGCAATCGAAATTCTTAAGATGCGTGGTGAAAGCCATAAAAAAAGAATTGTTGCTATGCAAGTAACTGACAAAGGCATGAAAGTATATCCACAACAAGAAGTATTTGGTGGACTTGAAACTTCTTAAACGTTCTTCATTTTATTAAGTCTTGAGGTTAACACAGGAATTGTATGTTTTAATTCAGTAATCCTATCTTTATAATTTTTTACACGAATATCATAAGACTGTTTTGTAAGACTCCTATCTCTATAATATTCAACCTGTGCTTTCTTTAGTAAATCTTTTGATACTTTATCTTCAAGCTCTAGTTCTACTATTTTCTTCTCAAGTCTTGCAATCTGAATCTTTTTCCATGAAAAAATTAAAACAATTATTAAAACAATTAATATCACTAGAAGCCATGGCCAATTTTCTTGTACAAACACAATTAATGTTTCTCTACCTATCCTATATGCTGTCCTAATAAAAGTACCTTCAACTCGAATATCATCTAATTTAGAATCAATTTCATTTAAATTATCAACTGAATTTTCATACCTTTCATTATCAAATTCAACTTTTGACCTATCAAGTAAGATAAAAACCGGCGTTAAGTTCAAACCAGTCTTATTAAGCTCAACAAGCATCAACTCAGTTGCCCTAATATTATCTTTTATCTCATACGCCTGTGTCTTTCGTACACTGATTGTATTAGTTCTTAAAACAACTTCTGCATAATCAGCAGTTATTGATTTTTCGCCTAAATCCTTAACCAAAACAGAATCACCACTGATAAAATACCTTCGCGCATCTATCAAAGTATCATTTATTAAATTAATGCCAAAACCTGCAGCCTTCATTTCAGACATATCTTTTTCAGCTTGCACTAACCCTTCTTCAGCCTGTTCTTTTGTAACATCACCAATTACATCTTCTACCTGTCCAAGCACAACTGCCCCAGTAATTGAATGATTATCACTATTACTTAAGATTAAAAAACTAAAAATAGCTAATAAAATTACAAATGATATTGATAATATATTCCTGGCTTTCATTTCACATCAAAGTTTCTATTTATCTCCTTTTTAAACATTTCTTTTAATTAGTCTTAAACTGATCTTTAAGAGATTCTATAATATCATCCTTATTTTTAGATTTAACAATTTCCTTTTCAATTTTAGGCTCTAATAAAGGTTTTTGAACATTATTTCCTTTTTCTAAAACATCACCAAAAGATTGTTTCAACTTTAGTTTTGGTTTAGGTTCAGACTTTATTCTAAAAAAATCCTGATTAAACTTTTCTACAGATGATTCTGATTTTAACCCAAGTTCTGGCCTAGATATATATTGTTCTTTAAGTTGATTTATTATCCTACTTTTATCTTGATTAATTCCAGTATTATTTTTAACAAACCGATCCTTAGTTCGCTGAACTAATTCAGAAACACTTGGCATCTTATTAATAATTTTTTCTTTAGATTTATCTTTTAAATCATTTATTTTTGGTTTAGATCTTTGTCTAATTCCCTTATCTGGTTTATTAAAAACTTTTAGATTTGTGTGTTTATTAAACGAGTCTTCAACTTTTTCTTCTATCATATCAATCTTTTCTTTTGATAATTGATCTTCATCTCTATGATATTCAGTTTTCTTCTCTACTTCCTCAACATTCTTAACTTCTTTCTTCTTTTCAAATTTTTCCTTACGCTTTAATCCTTTTTGTCTTTGCTTTTCTTTTATTAATCCACTAATTCCTTTTATCACAGTTATGACTTTCCCCCCACCTTTTCCCTTTTTATCATCTTTATTCTCTTTTTTAATCTCAGGTTTTTCTATTTTCTTCCTAAGCTCTCTTAATTTCAATTTTATAGATTGAATCTTACTAGTATCCTTTAACAAAACTTTAATATCTCTAACTTCTTTTTCAAAACCATACGTATCTAAATGCTTAAGTTCTGATTCTAAAGACTCTAATATATTTATATCTCTTTCAAACTCTTCAAAGATTCTATTTAGCTCACTTAATCTATTGTTCATATTCTATTCAACTTCTCACACATTTCTGTAATAATACCATAAACAGGTATTTTATCTTCTTCAGATAACAATAGATACTGTTTACGTATGTCCATATATTCATTCTTCAATTTTTTGCGATCCCATACCCTTATATTATCATTCAATTCAAACAACCGTTTTATAAGATGTGCAGCTGCATATTTAGATTCAATTTCTCGTTTCTTAACTTTATGTTTTAAATTAGCAAGTAATACCTCAACTTTAGGAATATTATCAACATTAGACAATTTAGCTTCAATCATTCTAACTTCTCTTAAGGGACCTTTACTACTAAGACTATCTAAAACTCTTCTTAGTTTCTTCAGCTCACTAACCTTAGAGCCAAATAAAGCAAATTCTCTTTCAATCAATCTTATTTCTTTTTGTCCCATCTTAAATAATCATTTAACATATTCTCTAGACTTTCTACATTAAGTCCAAGTTTTTTCCATGACTCTATCTTATACACTAATTTCTTAACAATCAATTCTTCGCCATCTAAGATCTCATCTTTTTTAATGAGCTTTTTCTTCTTCATGAGTTTTTCTAGGCGTTTTGTTTCATAACCCATAGCTTTCCATCGATTAAGTTTATTAACAAGAACCAACCTATGACTTTCCATATCTTTTTCAGAGAAATCTCCTTTTATCTTTTCTTTAGAAGGTAATATTCTCTTAACAGATAACAATAATCTGCTAATTCCTTTATTATAATCTTTTTTAATAACAGGTTTTTTCTCTGTAAGAGTTAATTTCTTATTTGAACCTTTAAGTTTACTAATATCTTGCAGTTTCTTTTTCTTAATAAATTTGGCTTCCAATACTGCAATAGATTTCTCAATCTCGGCCCTTCTTAATTTATAATCACTAGATATCAATTGATAAGTCTTGCTTGTAACACTTTTCTTATTATAATAATTCTGTTGTAATAGTTTAATTTTATCAGATAATTCTTTTTTCTCTTCTTGTAAAACACCAATCTCTTGAGATGTCTTAATTAGTCCTAAACGTTTATTTCTTAACTTTATTCTTGTTAATGTAATCTTACTTCGTCGCTTTTCATAATTCTCTTTCTCTCTATCATATTCAGACATTGAAATTGTCTTTTTCCTAAAAGCATTAACCTGCAATTCTTTTGTAAGATTATTTATTGTTTCACCTTCTTTATCCAGATCAACCATTTTTCGTTTAATAACAGTCAAGATAATTCTCTTTCTTGCTACTAAACTAAACATTGACAACAATATTGCTGAGATTATTACAGCCCACCAATACTTTGTTAAGAACCACAAAAGATTAAACCTACCTTTAGCTAATAATAATTGAGTTAATTGCGCTTCTCTAGCACGTTTTATTGCAGTACTAAAATCTCCTCTTTCAAAGGCGGCAATCGCAAGATTAAGCAAATGCTTAGCTTCTTCCATACTAATTCCCATTTCCTCGCTGTTAGCTATTCTTTGCTTAACTTCATCTATGATTGATTTTGCTGAAAATCCAGCTTCAGCAAGTGATGATATCTGTTCTGCAAGGTCTGTTACATCACCATATCTTTTCTCACTGAATGCTTTTCTTGCTTGTTCAAGCAAAGCTTCCGCTTCAATGGTAGTTATACCTGCTTCTTGCATATCTTTTACAATTTGCTCAATTTCATTAAGATCAATTTCTGCATCACTAAATGCAACTTCATTAATAATAAGATTAATTATTCTTGTTTCAATTAAATCCTTAGATACTTCTGTCTCAATAAACTCACCAGTTGCTAATAACGTCAACTCAGTCCCTATCAAATCTGCATTAATTGTAAACACAAGATCATATTCTCCCCTATCCATGTAAGTTGCTGATGCAATCTTAACAACAAACTCTTTAGTTTCACCAGGCAAGATCTCATCTATTATATTTGGAGATATACTTAGATAATGAGACAAATAACCAGCTACACTAACCTGCACATCATACATAGTGGCACTCTCATAGACATTTGTAATCTTAATAGGGCATGTATCTTTAAGTCCCCTAGTTATTTCAAAGCTTTCTCTTCTCTCAATGAGATCTACATCAATAACAGCAGACTTCTTAAATGGAGATATTCCTCCTCCACCTCCCCCGCCGCCAGTAGCAGCTCCACCTGCACCACCAACACTTCCACCTGCATCACCAGGACTTCCACCACCTGTTCCACCAAGATCAACAGTAGGAGAACCAACAGTAACTATAACTGTATCAGCAAAAGTAAGGTTTATTGCATTAAGCAATGTTCCAGTTAAATTATAACCAGTGACATTTCCTAAAACAGTCTTTTCACCAGTTGTATCATTTGCAGGTATAGTAACAAGAATAGATATTTCTTCATTAGCTCCGGCAGCAATTGAACCAAAATTTACACTAGTAGCACCAAAAGTAATAGTCCAATTTTCTGGTATTACTAAGAATAAAGTTACATTTGAAGCAGGATTTACTCCAATATTTGTTACCTTTGCGGTAAACTCTACACCAGTATCACCTTGCGTTACCGAGATTGTATCAGCACTTGGTGTTGTAAATTCAACAGATAATACTGGTTGTCCTTGTGCAACAACTACTTGTCCAGTTGTCAGCCTAGAATCAACATCAGGATTTTGATTTGCAGTAATATTTAGTGTAACTGTTTTCACTCCAATGGTTGTTGCATTTTCACTAACCTGTATAGATTTAACTTCTTTAGCAGCTAAAGTAAAATTTTCTGTCTCATTATAGCTTGTAAGATTTGAATCTGAAACTATTGTAAAATTAAGCCCAAAATCCCCAGTATTATTTATTGTTAAATTACCCATTACAACAATCTGGCTTAGATTAGCATTTACTGCTGAAAATGATGATGGCGTCCTTGCCCATGTTCTATCATATTCAACACTAATATTTATTAAATTACTAAAATCAAGATTTCCTGCACTATCATTAGCATATAATCTAAGGTTATATGTTCCAGCTGTTGTAGCATTAAGATAAGCAAAATACAATCCAGAAGTACTATTATAATTCATTGATATATTTATGTAATTACTAGAACTGCTCAACTTATATTGAAACAATACTACATCCAATATAGTTACATTATCAGTAACATTTGCCAATACAGTAATATTAACATTAGGGTCCAAGTCATCAATTGAACTTGGATTTGTTGTTAAACTTACAAAAGTAGGAACTGAATTATCTGAGAAGAATGTCCTTATTTTACTTACATTTGAGTTATTTCTTGTATCTGAACAATTAACTTGCCATGTATGTATTCCTTCAACTAAACCAGTTGGAGTAAACGTAGTACTTGTTCCATTAACAACTGCTGAATTTGTAAGATTAATCACATTATCTAAGATTAACGAACAATTCAAAGTTGAATAATAATTATCTGTTGCTGTAAAATTAAGAATAGCACTTGTACCTGAAACATTAGTATAATTTGCAGGATTATTTAATACAATTAAAGGAACAGTAATATCTAATATAGTAAAATATGTCTTAATTGTATTATTTACATTATTTAGACTATCATTTGCAATAATTGTTATATTATAACCACCAACAAGATTTGTATTTGTAAAATTATTGAAATATAAGTTTCCATTAGTATGATTAAGATTAACAATAACAGAAGTTCCATTAGGAAGAGTAACATTTGCATTTACAATATCAACAGCCACATCAACAACAGTTGCATTTATTTCAACAATTGCTGCTTGATTATAACTACTTCCAGCAACAGGCCCTAAATTTGTTACATTAGGTGCAGAACTATCAGTAATTACAACTGTATCATTGGTAGTTAATTTTTCTGTACCTAATTTATCACAAGTGATATTATAAGCAAAACTGCCATTCTGTGAGAAAGTTCTATTATACTGATAAAGTTGCCTGCTAGAATTATAAACCATTATACCATTTTTATCTGTAAAGTTAATATTACAATCAGCACCAGTAATTGCATTATCATTTACAACTCTTGTATAATTAGCAAAGATTACAACTTTCTCATTAATATCTCTAATAAATCCAGCATAAGCTTGTCCACTATCTGTTTCATCCCAAATACCTAACTGAGAATTACCTATTGTAGTATAAGAACTAAAAGAATCCACGTAAAATTCTACAAGACTTCCATTATAAGAAATATCATAACAACTTGTACAATTGACACCATTCCTATAAATCTCTGGTGTATCTTCCCATGACAAATTCCTAATCTTAATTTTAGCAGTTGCATTAAAACTTGGATTTAATCCAAAATTAACTGTAACATTATTTTGGGTTATTATTACATTAGGATTAAAACTTTGATTAGTAACATTAACACAATCAATCCATTGTATTAATCCAATACCTACCCTATCCAATACTGCATTACCATTACAAACATTTGTAAGGTCTGCTTGAGTACTCCAATCGGTAGTATTACCATCAAAATAACTAGTATTGATTGTTGGCAACAAAGTTGAATTTACAATCAATGTCCTATTATCTGATTTTGATAATGTTCCAGCACTATTATACGCACTACAACTCCAAATATATTTGGCATTTGAAAGATTTTCAATTGAAAAGTTTGCTGTATGACTCGTGGTATTTGCATTTAATGTTTGATTAATTATTCCTTCAAACCAAAGACTAATATTACTTAAACCAGCACTAGCAATACCAGTACATGAGAAATTTACATTACCATTACCATCTATAGATAAATTATCTGGTGAGATCAAAGTTACTGTTGTACCAGCACCACCAACAGTAACTGTCCTAGTTAAAGAATTATTCTTATTGCCAGCAAGATCATAAGCTGTATAATTAAAATAATGAAGACCATCAGTTAAATTAGTAAAGTTAAGGAATATTGGTGAACTAGTAAAGATTGTTGTATTTAACAATGATGTTGCATTATAAAAATAAATAGTAATATTAGCTAAGTTAGGTTCTGTTACTGAAGCATTAACTTGGATATAACTTCTTGCAATAGCAGCACCATCACTTTCTGTCTTAGTACCAAAACCAGCAAGAGGTAATGTAATATCAACTATTAACTTTCTTGTTTCAGTTGCAGCAATATTATTAGATGTATCATTACAATAACCAGTATAATTATAATTCCCATTAAGATTACCAAATGTAAAACTGTAATAAACTCCAGTACTAGAATCAGCTGAAGTATCAATTGTTCCATTACTTAAATTAATCCATACTGTATCAACAAATGTCTCACTACAAGTAAAGTTAAATGTATGCGTCTGTGTAGTAGTATAAGTATTATTTGCAGGTGTAGGATCTACCCAACCACCAGCAACAACAGTTGCATTTGGAACTGTCTGATCAACATAAAACCAACTAGATTTATTATTATAATTCTGTGGAGTACTAGTATCATTAACATACATAGTAATAGTATAATTACCATCAGCTAAATTATCAACATTAATCAAATCTGTCCATGTATAAGTTGCAGTACTATGATTAGATTGATTAAACAACACTTGACCACTACTGTTAGTAATATTATACCAACTATAATTCAGTTTATGATTAGCCAAGAAAATATTCAAACTAAAATTACTATTGATAAACATACCATTTTGAGGTGGATTAATATATTGTATGCTTGGCTTAGTATTATCTAAGACCCAAGTAGTAGAAGCATTAACTAGATTACCTATACTATCATTTGCAAAAATAACCAAAGTAATATTAGTTGAATTTAAGTTAGCTACAACATAAGGCCAGGTATCATTACTATACAATGTAGCATTATATACATCAGTACTGATTAAATTCATAGTACCATTATTAATAACATCCCCAGAAATGCTTCCATTTCTGATTTCATAACGTACAACATCAGTAGTGCTATCAGATACATTTACTCTTAACAATACGGTAAATCCAACAATATCAGCTTCTAATGGTGTTATGATAGAAACAACAGGAACATTTGAATCAACAACCATAGTTCCTAAACTAGTGGTATTAACATTTCCAGCTCTATCAACTACACTCATGTTCAAGCTATAATTATCATCACCTAAATCATTAGGGATTGTATAACTTAATGGCAATTCACTACTATCATTCAA
>CAZHRT010000030.1:0-13906 GCA_964534665.1 uncultured Methanosarcinales archaeon
TCGATTACGGTTTCTACTCCTTTTGGGGACGGATTATTGGTTGCATTAATTGATGTGATTACTTTTGAAAATATTGTTTCAGATAGAACAGGCTTAGGTGAAACAGGGGAGGCTTTGTTAGCATATAAAAATGAACGTGGAGCTGCGGTATTTTTTACAGAACGACGGTTTGAGGAAGATGTATTTGAGGAAGAGGACCAAACTTTGCCAATTTATGAAGCATTAGATAAAAAAGAAAAAGTTATTTTAGGCTCTAAAGATTATAGAAATGTAAAAGTAATAGCAGTAACAAAATATATAGATACAATTGATATTGGAATGGTTGTTAAGATTGATGAAAAGGAAGCATTTTCTGATGTTACAAATTTACAGAGACTAGTTATATTAGTGGGAGTAATAGTATTGGTATTAATTGCTCTTGTCCTTTCTTTTGTGGCAAAATCAATATCTAAAGAACTAGAACATCTAAGGGAAACTGTTGATGAAATTACAAAAGGTAATTTAGATGTTCAACTAGAACAAAGTAATATTTACGAGATTCAAGAATTAACCAATTCTTTAAACAGGATTTTGGCTTCACTGAAAATAGCTATTTTAAAAACAGGAACAAGCAAAACAGCATTAGGAATAGGAACAAAAGAAGCTATTGAAAAAGCAAATGTGGCTGAAGCAGACAAACTAAAAGCTCAAAAAATAGCTACTGAAAAGATTTCTGAGCTTGAAAGGTTTGTTAAATTATCTTTGGGAAGAGAAAGAAAAATGATTGAATTAAAGAAAAGAATTGCAGAACTTGAAACAAAATTAAATCCCCCTAAAAAAAAGATTGGAGTTGTTGGAGGAAAATTGGCCAAAAAATAAAATGATAGAAAAACAAAATAACCCTAAATTAAAGGGGCATTTTTTGCAATCAGCAGCACTACTTAATATGCTTGAAGATTTAGAAGAAGAAAAAGAAAAATTAAAAGAAAGTGAAGAGCTTCTTAGTTCTGCCGAAAAAATTGCAAAATTTGGAGGTTGGTCTTGGAATGTCTTGACAAACCAAGTAAAGTGGACAAATGGAATATATACTCTTTTTGGAGTAAAACCTGGAGAATTCAAGATTACCTTTGAAGCTTATTTAGGATTTGTGCATCCTAAAGATAAGGCTAGGGCCAAAAAAGATATCTTGGGCGCATTAAAAACAGGGGGCTTTACCCATGAAATAACAATTATTAGAAAAGATGGAGTGCAAAGAAAGAATAGGGTTAAGGGAGAAACAATTTATAATGAAAATCAAAAACCAATAAGAATGATTGGGACTTCATTAGATATTACAGCAGAGCAAGAAAAGGAAGAGAAATTTGAAGATTTGTTTAATCTTTCTCCTGATATGATGTTAATTGCAAAACCTGATGGAGACATTATAAAAATTAACAATACTTGGGAAAAAGTTCTTGGCTATAAAAAAGATGAAATTATAAAAATGGGCTGGACTAAACTTGTTCATCCAGACGACATTAAGAAAACAAAAGAAACAGTTAAGAGACAATTAAAAGGTAATTCAGTTGTTAGTTTTATCAATCGATATAAACACAAAGATGGTTCATATATAACATTAGAATGGCAAGCTACGTATGTTAAGAATGGATTAGTTTATGCTATTGCGCGGGATATTAGTAAAAGGGAAATACCAAAAGCATCTGATAAAGCAATAGAAAAACTTTTCTCAAAATACAAGGATATGCCATCTAGAGAAGAGATTGAGGAAGTTTTTTTAGGAAAAAAACACACTGTTTAGATGAGAAAAAATGGGTCTGAAACTACAACTAAAACAAGAACACGTACAAATAAAGGCTCTGAAAAAAAGAAAGCTGTAATTAAGAATAAATAAAATATGTCACATAGAGATAAACACGGGAAATAATTATGAATAAAAATCCATTAAAAGATCTGCGAAGATTAGTTGAGAAAAAGCCTGAAAGTCAACTTATAAACCCCTCTAAAATACGCATGAAAAAGTTAGTGCACGAATTAAATATTGAGCAGGTTAAACTAGAAAATCAGAATAAAAAGCTTAAACAGTCACAAGAAGAGCTTATGGCTGCTAAACAGAAGTATACTAAGCTGTATGAATCTGCCCCTGTAGGATACCTTGAATTGGATAAAAAGGGCACTATATTAAGAATCAATGTCACAGGTCGTAAACTCATTAAAAAAACTGGATTAGTGGGCAGCAGTTTATCACAATATGTAAGTCAGGAAGATGCAGATAAGCTCTATCTATATTTTAGACAGTTATACAAGACCAAAAAAAAGAATACAATATGTTGTGTGAGACTAAAGACTAGCAATATTGACGTGCAACTTGAAAGTACAATCGTAGGCAAGTTTTGCCATTCAATAATGAGCGATGTGACTAAGCAAAAGAAACTAGAATCAGCCACAAGGGATAGTGAATATAGATACAAAAGTGTTACTGACCATACTGGTATGATGGCTTATGATTATGATCTCGTTTCTGGCAATCTTTTATTATTCGGTTCAATTAGAAAGGTATTAGGTTATTCCAAAAAGGAATTAGGCCACATCAATGTAAAAAAATGGACCAGTATGGTTCATCCCGACGATAGAAAAGAAGTATTTATCCGACTTGATAAGGCACAGAAAAAGTGCGAGAGATATGATGAAGTATACAGGGTTAGGCACAAAAATGGCAGATATGTGTATGTGGAAGATCATGGGGCATTTGTTCCAGATAAAAATGGCAAAGCATATCGTATGTTTGGTTCTGTGATAAATGTTGATGAAAAAAAGCAATATCAAAAAAAAATAAACAAAGAAAGATTCAAATTTCTAGAACTTTTCAATAATATTCCTGTTCTTTCATATAATATAAGCCTACAAGGAAAAATAATTGATATTAATAATTTTGCATTAAAAGTTCTTGGATACAAGAGATCTGAATTAGTCGAAAAACAGGTTCTGAAATTGTACTCACCAAAATCCCAATTAAAAGCAAAAAAGCTTTTTAACAAATGGAAGAGATTAAAGAAATTAAAAAATGAAGAAATGCAGGTCATCACCAAGAAAGGCAAATTACTTGATGTTTTGCTTAATGTTGACACTGTTTACAATGATCATGGACAAGTGTTGAATACCATATCAACACATACAGACATAACAGAAAAGAAGAAAGCAGAAGAATCCTTGAAAGCGAGTGAAGAATATATTAGAACAATAAATGAGAATATAACTGATGCTATTTTTGCTAAGGATAAAGAGGGTAGATATACTTTTGTTAATCCTGCAGCATCAAAAATGATGGGTTTGCCATCTAAGAAGATTATTGGAAGAACAGCTAAGGATATTTTTTCTAGAAAAAATGCCCAAGCCATCAAAATAGTAGATGATAAGAATCTTAAGGGACAAAGAGTTAATAAAATTTCTAGAATGGAAATTGGAGGTAAGGTCATTTTTCTTAATACTTCTCAATCTCCCATGTATGATGCGGATAAAAAAATAGTTGGTATTACTGGAGTTGTTAAGGATGTAACACAACAGAAGAAAGCAGAAGAATCTTTAAAAGAAAGTGAAGACACATTAAGTACAGTACTTGATACTTTTCCTGAAGGTATAGATATTGTCGATGAAAATCTTAATATCCTCTGGATGAGCAAGTCATTTACTAAAATGTTTGGTAAGGGTTCAATAGGTAAGAAATGCTATAAATTCTTGAAAGATAATAAAAAACAATGCGATAGGTGTCCATCGAAAAAACCTCTGAAGGTTGGTGAAACTCATAAAATAGTTATTGGTGGTGTTGCAGGTGGCAGGATATTTGAGATATCGCATACTGGTATGAATTTGAAAGGCCGTAAAGTTATTCTTGAAGTTTTTAGAGACATTACTGAAAAGCAAAAGATAGAAGAAGAACTATATAAGTCGTTTCAGGAGTTAAAGATAGATGTTAGTAAAACCACACAAACACTTGCACAATCCACAAAAAAATTAAGAAACGAAACTAGAAAAAGGAGAGAAATTGAAGATAAAATTGCATCTGTTGAAAAACTTGCAGCACTTGGAAAGTTAGCTGGTATCTTAGGGCATGAATTAAGAAACCCTATAAGTACAATTAGACATTCTATCTACTACTTGAAAATGAGGGACCTTAAAGATGAGACCATCAATAAACATATCAGATTTATGGAGGAAGAAGCTGTCAATTCAGAAAGGATAATCAACGATGTCCTGCTATTTGCAAAAATAGGTAAGCCCAGAAAAAGTAAACTAAATATAAACAAACATCTTGAATTAATTATTAAATCAATAATTATTCCAGACACTGTTAAAGTGAAGTTCAAATTTGATAACCTCCCAAACATATATATGGATGTATTGCATCTACGCCAAGTGATACAAAATCTTATTTCAAATTCAGTCTCAGCTATGATTTCAGGAGGGACAATTACTATTACAACTGTACAAAAAAATCATGATATTCAAATTGAAGTGATTGATACAGGGAAAGGTATACCTGTAAAGAATATTCAGCATATCTTTGAACCCTTATTTTCTACTTATTACAAGGGGACTGGTTTAGGCCTTCCTGTTTGTAGACAGGTATTAAGTATATATGATGGGACGATTGAAGTGGAAAGTCAGATTAAACAAGGAACAAAGTTTACAATAAAAATACCCATTAAGGGAGGTAAATAAAAAATGAAAAAAACAATTTTGTTAGTTGAAGACATAGAAAATGTAAGAACAACATTAAAAGACATCCTTGAGGAAAAAGGGTTTGCAATAATTGAGGCCACAAGTGTAACAGACGGTTTAAATAAACTAAAAAAAAATAAGGTTGATGCTATTGTAACTGATACAAGTATGCCTCCTGGAAGAGATGGTTATGATTTTTGCCTTGAAATCCGGAATGTTCTAAAGCTAGAGCTCCCAATAATCATGTACTCAGCCACTTACGAGGTGATTGATCCATTAAAAGCAAGAAAATCAGGGGCAACGGATTTTGTTGTAAAGGGATCTGATCCAACAGAATTAATCTCATCAATAATAAAAACCCTCGAATGAAACAAATAGAAAAACTAAAAGAAGAACTTGCCAACTACAAATGGGCACTCAATAAAACCAGAAAAGGATTTGATGTACTTTATAAAGAGCTCGATGCCAAGAAAAAGTTAGCTGATAATGCACTTATAGCTGAAAAGAAAGCAGAAGCAAAATTGAAAAAATACCAAAATATTTTTATCATCGTTATGATCTTTTAATAACTGTGCATACTAAGTTTGAGATTGATGAAAAAGATTTGGAACTTGAACTGATTTTCTTGATTAAACCTGAACCATTTGTAATGCTATATAAAGAACTTATTAAGAGGTTAGAATGACAAAAATGAAACTCTCAGAAGAAGAAATAAGAATTTTGGGCAATATTGCAGACATTGGAGCAAAAAATGCATCAAAATACCTTTCTGTCATGACTAAAAAGAAATTTAGTGTAAGCATTCCTTGGGTTTCCTTATACCCTTATGAAGAAATTCCTCAAACAGTGGGTAAACCGTCATCCATCGTAACTTCTGTTTATATGAAAGTTGAGGGTGAAGTAAAAGGTGCAATAATCGTTATTTTTCCAGAAAAAGAAGCATTGTTTATGGCAGATCTTTTGTTAGACAAAAAAAGTTCAACAGAACTTGATGATATGGCAAAATCAGCTTTAACAGAAGCAGCAGGAAATATTTTGGCAAACGCATATCTTAACGCAATTTCAGACAAACTCAAGATAAAACTTACAGATTCAATACCTCATCTTGCAACAGACATGTTAAATGCAGTTCTTGGTGGTGTACTTGCTCAATTTGCATGTAAATCTGAGAACGCATTAATTTTTAAGAATAATTTTAAGATTGGTAAAAAGAAAATCAATGGTCATGCTTTTATCCTTTTTGATCCCGATTCTTTTGATATCATCAAAAATAAGATAAAAAATGCTAGAAAAGGTTAATATTTATATGGGCGAATTCAAGGTTGCAAAAAACCCAACTATTTTGCAAGCTATTGGATTAGGTAGTTGTGTTTCTGCATGCATATTTGATCGTTCTACAAAGATTGGTGCTATGTGCCATATTATGCATTCTGACAGTAGTCTTGCTAAAGAAAAAATTAATCTCTACAGGTTTGCAGATCAAGCAATCGAAGCAATGGTTAAAGAAATGTTAAAATTAGGTTGCCATACAAGATCAATGGTTGCTAAAGTATTTGGGGGAGCAAGCATGTTTCAAAATGTTTTATCTTTGAATAAGATTGGTGAGGACAATGTTAAAGTAGTAATCGAAAAGCTTAAAAGTCATGATATTAAAGTTATTGCAAAGGACGTAGGTGGCACTGTTGGAAGAAGTATTTGGTTTGACACAACTGATGGTTCAGTAGTTGTTTCACAAATAAACGGACCTACTAGAGAAATGTAATATGGCTAAAGGTAATAAAAAAGAAAATAAAATTAAAAAAGAATCTTCTGATAATCATGTATTACAAGATGGTAAGATTAATGTTGCTTCAAAATATAAACTTGGTGGTAAAATGCTTAATCAAGATGAGATTGACAGGATTGTTAACAAGTATAAAAAAAAATAACTCCTTAAAAATAAAAAAATTTATAAATAACCAGACATACAATAATTATAATGAAAAAGAAAATACTAGTTGCTGATGATGACGCAATCACTAGACTTTTTGCAGAGAAAATATTAAAAGAAGCAGATTATGAAGTTACCTTAACAAAAGATGGTGCAGAAGCTTTTGATGCTATAAGTTCAAACGATTTTGTTGCTGCTTTAATTGACATTAAGATGCCAACTGTTTCAGGTGAAGATCTTGTTACTTTAATAAGGGATAAAACAAAGAATAAAACACCTTTAATTTACATTACAGTTATACCAAAAGATGAAGTTGATATCTCAATAGTTGATGGTTTTATTCAAAAACCTTTTACAAGAACAACTTTAATTGAAGGTATAGAAGAAACAATAAAAAACTTCAAGAGATAAACTTTTTAGATCTTTCTATATATTTTTTCGCCTGGGTCAACAAAATAAAACTTTTCATGCAAATCTATTGGAATTGTCTCTGTTTTTCCAAGTATTAAGAACCCATCAGAATTTAATGAACTGTGAAATATATTAAGAAGTTTATCTTGTTGTTTCCTAGAAAAATAAATAAAAACATTTCTACAAAATATAATATCAAAATGTGTTGGATGTTTATCATGAATTAAATCTTGTTTATTAAATCTAATCATGCTTTTTATTTCATCTTTAACTTGATATTTTCCATCTTTATGATTAAAATATCTCTTAAGTATCTGCTTATTAACATTTTTTAACCTTTCTTTTGGATATATCCCTAATTTAGCTTGTTTCATAGCAGCTTCATCAATATCTGTACCATATATACTAACAATAAAATTCCTATCCCTATCTTTTATTGCTTCGGCTATACTAATCGCTATTGAATAAGCTTCTTCACCAGAAGCACACCCAGCAGACCATATTCTAATAATCCTACCTTTTCTTTGTATTTTATTATATGCTAGGTTTGGAAAAATGATCTCTTTAAATATCTCAAACATTACCATATCTCTAAAAAATTCTGTTACATTGATAGATAACGCATTAAATAATCTATTATACTCTTCTGGATCTTTATCAAGTAATCTTAGATATTGCATATGTGAATTACATTCTGCAAGTCTCATCTGTAAATCAACCCTTCTTAATATAAAAGAATCTTTATAAGAATCTAAATCTAATCCCCTATCTTTTAGTACCTTACTCTTAATTACTTGCAATTGACTAATATTCAACATATATTATTACATAAACAACTACTATTAAAATATTCCTGTATGAGGTGGAATTTTAGCAAAATATTTAAACCATCAAAATCTTGGCTTATAAATATGAATCAGGCAATAAATATACAAAACGAACTGGATAATAACTTTATTCTATTATCTATTATGTCTAGTCAATCATACAATAATTCAATCTCTTCTCTTATGAAGGGTTTGGAAAACAAAAAAGTCTGTTATGTTACTTTAACAAAGACTTCTTCTTCATTAGTTAAAATATTCGAATCTAGAAATATCAGCACAAAGAACCTATTTTTTATTGATGCAATAACTTCATCTATGAATCATAATAAAAATATTAATAATGGCATTCTTATTTCATCTCCTTCAGCCTTTACTGAACTTTCTATTGCCATAAATGAAGTTTTAAAATCGAAATCTTTTGACTTATTAGTTTTTGATTCACTTTCAATGTTAAAGGTTTATCGTAATGAGACTACTGCTATTAGGTTTACATCAGATATAATTCGTAAAGTACGTTCCAAAGAATCAAAAGGTATATTCACATGTACAGATTATGATGCAAAAACAAATTTTATTCAGAATTCATCTGCATATGTTGATAAAATCGTGAATTATAACAATACAAAGAATTTTATTCTTTCTGAAAAATCTAAGAATGCTGTAATACCTTTAGCATTTATGTTACTCTTCTCAATGGCATTTATGTTTTCAGGAACATCTAATAATATTACAGCTTACGCAGTTGCAGAATCTTCAAATCAAGCAATCTCTCCATTATTCTCTTTTGCAATTCTTATTATTACACTTAGTTTATTATTTGTTTATGTAAAAATGAATCACTCTCAAGTTCATGTAATAAAAAATGCAAATAATCCAACTAAGGTATCTAAAGATAAATTAAGGTCATCTTTTAGAAAAAAGATACACGGGTGGCTTGACAACCTAAGCTGTCTTTTTATAGGGATTTGAATATGCCAAAAAATAAGATTATAGAAGGTCCAGCATTTCTTTGGAAAAGGATTGCAGCATTAATAACTGACTTATTAATAATAAACTTAGTTATAGCTTTTCCTTTTCAAGGCATTCTTGAAAAAATTATTCCTACTGGGTTATCAATGTCAGACCTTTCAGATTACTTAAGCAGCAATCCAAAAGTTGCCAGCTTAGCTTCTTCCATAATAATCATAATTGGTATTCTTGCAATGATTTATTTTAGTATTATGGAATATAAAACAAAACAAACAATTGGTAAGAAACTGTTTGGCATTTTTGTTGTTTCAGACACAAAAAAATTAAAATTATGGCAATGTTTTGTTAGAAATTTACACTGGTTCTTGTTTGCTCCATTTATTTTACTATGGATAATTGATCCAATTTACATGTTATTTAATAAAGAAAGTAAACGTTTAACAGAAGTATTAAGCAAAACAAAAGTGATTCAACAATTTAAGGTGGTATAATGGAAAAAACAAATGATAAGAAGATTTTTGCAGTTCAATTCAATATTATTGGGAATCAGATTCAAACTCAGATGAAAATGGACAAAGTAAGTCCCCAAGAAGCAATCGGACTGTTAGAAATGGCAAAAGATCAAATTCTAGAAAAATTAAAAACTGGCAGAAAAGACGTATTTGAGGCTAGCAAAAAATAAATGGCACAAAAAAAGAGCGGTAAAATAAATAATGGTGTGGTATGGGTAATAATATTCTTAGTATTTCTATTTTTTATCAGTTCATTAATAGCAGGAATCTTTGGTTTATTTACTAGTGCAGACTTTGAAGCTGTTGATGGTAACATTGCAGTTATTTCTATTGAAGGATTTATCTCTTCAAACAGGGCAGGACCTTTTGGTACAGACGCAACATCATCTGAAGACGTTATTAAATTTATTGAGATAGCAGACAAAAACCCTGCAATCAAAGCAATTTTGTTTAAGATTAATTCAGGTGGCGGTGGAGCAGTTGCAAGTGAAGAGATTGTTAGAGCAATGAAAATTGCTAACAAGACAACAGTTGCTTGGATACGGGACGCTGGAGCTTCTGGTGCTTACTGGATAGCATCTGCAGCAGACCACATAGTTGCAAGTCCAATGTCTATTACTGGTTCTGTTGGTGTTATTGGTTCATACTTAGAATTTTCAGGACTATTAGAGAAATATAACATTACATATCAAAGAATGGTCGCTGGAAAGTATAAAGATGTTGGTTCACCACTTAAAAAAGCAACTTTTGAAGAAGAAGCACTTATACAAAACCATCTCAATTCAATTCACAAATATTTTCTAGATGATGTAATGTCTAATCGAAACTTGACTAATTCAGAAGGTTTTGGTGAAGCACAAATCATAGGTGGCGACAAAGCTTTAGAACTTGGTCTTATTGATGAACTTGGCAGCAGATATGAAGCAGTGGCATGGCTTGAAAAAGAACTTAACATTACAATTGTGTTAATACCTTTTGAAAGAAAAGTATCTTTCTTTGATATCTTATCTGGTGTAATGAACGAAAAGTCATTTTACATAGGTCAAGGTATAGGTTCAGCAATACTAGATACAAAAAGAAGTTCTGGGTATAGTGTTATGACTTGATGGTTTTTGTTTTATGTTAATGATATAGATTTAACTATGGTTTTTTCTCTTAACAAAATATAAAATAACTTAACACCGCCTATGGGTAGGGGGTCTTATACCTTCTCTTAAGAAATCTTCACCATCTTTAGCAAGCACTATCATTCCATCTTCAACTCTGCCATCAATAAATGGTTCTAAATGTTCTGTTTTAGTTCTTTGTGTAATACTAATATCCTCTGGACCACCTATCATAACTAAAGTATCATAGGTTGTGGTTAAAGTTGTACCAGCACTATTCTTTTCTTCATGATTTACCCAATTTTCACCTAATCTAAAATGGAATGGTGTTCTATCACCTTTTTTAACAGCATCATATAATATTTGTAATTTTCTTACAAAATCGCTACCTTGAATAGTCTGCAAAGGATCATTTCTTTGAAATGGGTGTAGTGCAGTAGATAATTTAGGATTTGTATAACCTAATAACGCGCCATTCATGGCCTCTTCTAGAAAAACTAACAACATATCTTTTACATATAATCCACTTTGAGGATCTAATTTAATTCCTTGATCTGATGCATTACAAAAGTAAGGTCCATTATTATAAGAAAATAGTTTTTCAGCACGTCCATAACTAAGCATATCTTTTAATGACATTTTAGTAAGAAATAGGCTTACAAATAAAAACATTTATATACTACCTTATATAATGTTATATAAATTTATATAAATATGCCCAGAAAAATTATCTCAATGAATGTAGATCAACAAGTCTACAAGAAATTTAACAGTCTTTGTAAAGATGAAGGTTGGATTATGTCTAGAAAGATTGAGAAATTTATGAAAACACTTCTGGAGGATAATCCATGAAAAAGATTCTTCTCCTATCACTTATAATTCTTTTATTAATTCCTATTATCTCAGCAATTGAAGAACCAGAAGTAGATGACAGAATAGAAGAAATTCTAGATGGTAGTACAGATATTGAAGAAGAAGTTTCAGTTATTGTTATTCTTGAAGAAACAGAAGAAGAAACTGTTGAAGAAATAGCAGAAGATATCCAAGATTTTATAGAGGAAGAAACAATAGAGGTAACAAAACAATATTCTTCATTTAAAGGTGTTTCAGGAAACGTAACTCAAGAGGATCTTGAGGAGTTAAAAAATGATCCAAAAGTTAAGAGTATTCATCTAAACGGTGAGAAAACAATTCAACTTACCCAAACAATACCTTTGATTAATGTAGATGATGTTAGGCCTGTAGTATATCAAGGAACAAACCTTACTGGCCTACATGAAACAGTTTGTGTTATTGATACTGGTATTGATACTGACCATGCAGCCTTTACAGGTAGAATTAAAGCCCAATACTGTTATTGTAGTTTAGATGGTGGATGCTGTCCAGATAGTTCTACTGAACAAGCAAACGCAGAAGATGATCACAGTCATGGAACTCATGTTGCAGGAATCGCAGCCGGAAACAGTCCTGTTAAAGGTGTTGCACCAGCTGCAGGAATTGTAGCAATAAAAGTTTGTAATTCTGGGGGAACTTGTGCAGATGCAGACATAATATCAGCAATTGACTGGTGTACAAGTAACGCAACAAAATATAATATTTCAGCTATTAGCATATCTATTGGGGATGATTCACAAAACAACGATTATTGTTATGGTGATAGTATGTCTGCTTCTATTCAAGCAGCAGTAGCACAAGATATCTCTGTTGTGATTGCAGCAGGTAATGATGGCTATACTGCAGGCATTTCTAGTCCTGCATGCGTTCAAAATGCAACCCCTGTTGGAGCTGTAAATGACGCAGACGCAATGTTTTACAACAGAGGAACAATTCTTGATTTGTTAGCTCCAGGAATTACAGTAGTTGCCCCTATAAATAATGGTGGCACAGGTTCAAAATCAGGAACTTCAATGTCAACACCTCACGTGTCAGGAGCGGCCCTACTCCTAAACCAATTTATGAGACTTCAAGGTTCTTCAATAACTCCAAAACAAGTTAAAGTTGCTCTAAATTCTACTGGTGTCTTAATTAATGATATAGCAAACTCAGGAAAAAGTTATATTAGAATCGATGTAATAGCCGCAGTTAGAAGTAAAGACATAATAGGACCTAATGTAACAATTCTTACTCCTCCTAGCGCAACCCAAACAACAAATCTGACAATAAATTTTACAGCAAACGCAACAGACCTACTAAACAACTTAAGCGCTTGTTTGCTTGAAATATCTAATGTTAATTATTCAATGACCTTTGATGGTATGAACTGCTCATTAAATAAAGCTATTAATGGTTCAGGATTATTTAATTACAAAATATTCTACAACGATTCACGAAACAATTTTGGTTTTGCGTCAGCCACTTTAACAATCATAAATACGCCACCAAATATTACTTTTTACTCACCTACAGACCTAACACCAAACATTGCAGAACCTGTTAACCAAACCTTTAATGTTTCATATTCAGATGTTAACAATGAAGATCTAACAGTTTCATGGTATAGGAACGGCACTTTAGTAAGCAACATATTTGAATACAATTTTACGTTAGGTTACCTTTCAGATAGGTCATATAACATAACAGTAATTGTCTCAGACGGTTCTAACTCAACTAGTTTAACTTGGAACTTAACAACTAATAATTCAAATCGTTTTCCTACTGTAACACCTACCTTATCTTCATTAGATTCTCAAAATAGATCAAATACAACTTTAATAGCTTCTTGGACATTTACCGATCAAGACTCAGAAACACAATCTTTAAACCAAACAAAATGGTATAACAATTCTATTGAACAAACAGGGTTAGAAAATTTAACACAAATATACTCTGGTAATTTAACAAAAGGCGAAGTTTGGACTTTAAGTGTAAGAGCCAATGATGGTAATAATTGGTCTGCTTGGGCTAATACTACAATAACTATTAAAAATGCTCAACCAGAGATTACAGCTATTGCAGACATTAATGTTAACGAACTTACATTAATTAACATCTCAATTAATGCAACTGATTTAGATGGTGACGCTTTAACCTATGCAATTAATGATTCAAGGTTTACACAAACTAACAACAACTTTACATGGCAAACTAATCTTACAAATAGTGGTACATACATGGTTTCAATAAATGTAACAGATACAGAATTAACAATCCAGCAGAACATTACACTAATTATAAACAATATAGCTGATTTTGATAACGATGGAAACCCTGATAATAATGATACTGATGATGACAATGATGGTATTATAGACACTTCTGATAGGCTTACTGGAAATGTTTCAAGTATTAATTCAACAACCACTGTAAATTTACTTGTAAATGGTTCTTCTAATACTACTGTGAAATTTAATACAACCTTAACTGTTAATATTACAGATTCAAATAATGTGTCTTTAATAACATTTGACTGGAACTTTACAAATTCTACTCTTGCATTAAATATCACAATAGATTATG
>CAZHRT010000031.1:0-13804 GCA_964534665.1 uncultured Methanosarcinales archaeon
AGGTTTAGTCTCTCAAATATTTATCAAGAGTGAGAAAAATTTTAAAGCAATTAACCCAAATAGATTACTATCTTTATTAAAAGAAAAAGAAGATAAGATTACTAAAGTTTTGCCAGAACTACAATCTAAATATCTAGCAGTAGAAGAAAAAGAAGAAGCTTATTTGTATAGAGGGATTGAAGGTGTTAAGAATTATCTTAATGACATACTAAAAACAAAAGAAACTGTTTACTTTATTGGTGCAAAAGCATTTTGGTTTGATGAAAGGTTAAAACATTTTCTACCTAGATTTCAAAGGGAAAGAAAACAACTTGGTATAAAATTCATGCATTTGTTTGATAATGAGGTAAAAACATTAAAACCAGAAATACTAGAAGATGTAGGAAAGCCATACAAATTTCTACCAAAAGAATATTCTTCTCAAACAGCAGTTGATATTTTTGGACCTTATGTTGTTACTTTTGTTGGTGTTAAACCTGGAGAATTAGAAGAAGAACCTTTAATTTTTGTAATGAAAAGTCAAAAACTTGCAGATGGTTATAGAAAATTCTTCCAGTTCATGTGGGATAATTGCTAACTCTTATCTAATTCATTCAAACGATCTCTAAAGGCAATTGCAGCTTCAAAATCAAGTCTATCTGCAGCTTCTTTCATTTCCTTTTCAAGTTGTTTAATCAACTTAGGATATTCTTTCTTAGGAATATGTTTAATATCCTTTAATTCAATCTTTTTATCAGGAATAGCTTTAATTATAGTTCTTGGTGTAATTTTATTTTTTTTGTTATAATCAGTTTGTATCTTTCGCCTACGCTCAGTTTCTAAAAGTGCCTGTTTTATAGACTTAGTTATATTATCTGCATACATGACAACTTTTGAATGTGTATTACGTGCAGCTCTACCAATTATCTGAATCAAACTTTTTGTGTCTCGTAAAAACCCTTCTTTGTCTGCATCAAGTATTCCAATATATCCAATTTCCGGAATATCAATACCTTCTCTAAGTAAATTTATACCAACCAAAACATCAAAATTATGCGCTCTAAGCTGCCTAATAATCTCAGTTCTTTCAAGTGTATCAATCTCCGAATGTAAATACCTAGTCTTAATCCCACAACCTGCAAGATAATCAGTAAGTTCTTCTGCAAGTTTCTTAGTAATTGTAGTAACTAGTGCTCTATGACCTTTTTTGATTGTTGCTATTAAATTTTCTTTTAAGTGATCCATTTGACCTTTTATTGGAACAACTTCAACGACAGGATCAATTAAACCAGTAGGCCGAATTATTTGTTCAACTATCTGCTTACTATTTTCTTTTTCATAAATTCCAGGTGTTGCAGAAACAAACACTGTCTTTTTAGATAACAAAAACTTTTCAGTTTCAATAAATTTAAGAGGCCTATTATCAAACGCAGAACTAAGCCTAAACCCATAATCAATCAAATTTTTCTTACGAGCAAAGTCTCCCTTATACATCCCATTAAGCTGAGGTATTGTCTGATGACTTTCATCAATAAAAATTAAAAAATCATCTCCAAAATAATCAAGTAAACAATAAGGCCTTTCACCTTTTTTTCTTCCATCAAAATACCTAGAATAATTCTCAATTCCTTTACATGACCCAGTTTCTTTTAACATCTCAATATCATACAAAGTTCTTTGCTTTAATCTATGCGCTTCAACTAAACCTAATTTCTTAACTTCTCTTTCCATGTCACTTTTAATTTCAGCAATAGCATCTAAGATTTTATCTTCAGGCATTACAAAATGTTTTGCAGGATAAACATAAAAATATTTCATCTCATCAATTCCTTTGCCTGATACTTTTTCAATCTCAATAATTCGTTCAACACTATCTCCATTTAATTCAATTCTTATTATGTCATCTTGATAACCAGGAATAAAATCAACAGTTTCTCCTTTTACCCTAAACCTGCCAGGCATAAGTTCTGTATCATTTCGCTCAAACTGTAATTCAACTAGCCTTGATATAATCTCACTACGCGTTATTTTTAGACCCTGAGTAATCTCAAGCCCCATTTTTTGAAAATATTCAGGATTTCCTACAGAATAAATAGCAGAAACAGATGCAACAACAATAACATCTTCACGAGATAATAAAGAAGCAGTAGCACCAAGCCTTAATTGCTCAATCTTTGGATTAATCTGACTATCTTTTTCAATATACTGGTCTCTTGCAGGAATATAACTCTCCGGTTGATAATAATCATAATATGAAACAAAATATTCAACCCTATTTTCTGGAAACAATTCTTTAAATTCATTATAAAGTTGAGCTGCAAGAGTTTTATTGTGAGCAAGAACTATTGCTTTTTTACCAACTTGAGAAATAATATTAGCCATAGAAAATGTTTTTCCTGAACCTGTAACTCCAAGAAGGGTTTGTGTATTGTAGCCTTTTTTTATTCCAGCAACTAGACTTTTAATAGCTTCTGGCTGACTACCTTTGGGTTTATACTTTGACTTTAACTTAAATTTCATTTAATTTTCCTTAACATTCTATTATAATTTATTGCAAACCTATGCGCTTCATCCCTAATTTCCTGTAAAAACAGTAATGCACTATTCTTTCTTGGAATTTTTAACGGGAATGGAAGTCCCAGAACATGTACTTCTTCAAATTTCTTTGCAATTGAAATAATTGGTATTTTTAAGTTTAATCTACTTAATGCTTTTTGTGCAAAAGATAGTTGTCCTTTGCCACCATCAATGATTATTAAGTTAGGCATTGATTGTGCTTCTTGTTGCA
The DNA here is from genome assembly GCA_964534665.1 of uncultured Methanosarcinales archaeon. Lineage (GTDB taxonomy): Archaea > Nanobdellota > Nanobdellia > Woesearchaeales > JAHJBD01 > JAHJBD01. The sequence goes on from CAZHRT010000031.1 coordinate 2,768, forward strand.
ACCTTTTATATCTCCTATACACAATTTCATTAATTGATGCAAAGTCATCTATACCTTTAACTGTTCTAATTTTAAACCTTCTATAGTTTGACTTGTCAGGTATTCCATTTCTAAACTGTACCATCGAACCAACAGTTGACGTTCCACTTAAATGCGAGATATCAAAACATTCAATCACATTAGGTATATCATTTAATTTTAATCTTTTCTGCAACTCTTCAATCTTTTTAGTGTTAGCAAAAAACGCAATCTCAATATTTTTCTTAACTAAATCAATTAACTTTTTTCTTTCCCCCTTTTTTGGAACAACAACTTTTACTTGTCTGTCATCAAGATACTTTTTTAAAGCCAAATCAACATTCTCAGGTAATATCAATTCTTTCTTTCTTTTATTTAGATCATAATATTGTATTAAAAAATCTTCAAAAAATCCTTCAATATAATCAAAAACCCATTCTTGCTTTTCTCCAAGTACACCTTTACTTGTATTAAACATCATAACATAAACTTTCCCATCTCTTAAATAATAATTTATAATGTCTTCATCAAATTTCTTTTGCCTTTCCATATTCTGTTTTTCTTTTAAATATTTTAGAGCATTTATTTGTTCACGTACAATAATTGCTTTCTCAAAACTCTTTTTAACAGAATATTCTTTCATTTTAACATTTAATATTTTAACCAAACCACTTAGATTACCTTTGAGTAAAACTTGAACATCATTTATTCTCCCCATATACTCTTTAAATGAAATTTTATTAGTACAAGGCCCATCACATAGTTTAATATGATATCTTAAACATTCTTTTTTAGGCATTCTTTTACAAGTCCTAAGTCTAAACGTTTTCTTAACAAAATCAAGCACATAGTCTCTAGCAGCAGCAGAAACAAATGGTCCAAAATACTTTCCATCTTTTGTAATATTTCTAGCAATAAGTGCACGAGGAAAATCTTCATCAGTGATTTTAATATAGGCATACCTTTTACTATCTTTAAGATTGATATTATATTTAGGCTGATTCTTTTTAATTAGATTATTTTCAAGAATCAAAGCTTCAACTTCACTATTAGTTACAATAAAATCAATTTTAGAAATGTTAGAAACAAGATGTTTAGTTTTTTCATCTAGGTCATTCTTATTAAAATAACTAGCAACACGTTTTTTTAGATTTTTTGCCTTGCCTACATATATTATTTTGCCCTGTTTGTTTTTATAGATGTAACAACCAGGATTATTTGGTATTTCCACTTTTTAGCATTGGCTTTAAAAATTGGCCAGTATAACTTTTTTTAATTTTTGCAACTTCCTCAGGACTACCTATGGCAATAATCTCTCCACCATTATCGCCGCCTTCCGGTCCAAGATCAATTATGTGATCTGAACATTTAATGACATCTAAATTATGTTCAATTACAACTAAACTGTTTCCACGATCAACTAAATCATTAAACACTTTTATTAATTTCTTAACATCATGGAAATGTAGACCAGTTGTTGGTTCATCAAGTAAATATAATGTTCTACCAGTAGCTCGTTTGCTAAGTTCTCTTGTAAGCTTAATTCTTTGTGCTTCTCCACCTGAAAGTGTAACAGAACTTTGTCCAAGTTTAATATAACCAAGTCCAACCCTATCTAATGTATCAAGCTTATAGTTTATTGCAGGAATTGCACTAAAAAATTTCTTTGCTTCTTCAACACTCATTGCTAATATATCAGCAATAGACTTTTCTTTGTATTTAACTTCAAGTGTTTCATGATTATATCTAGTACCTTTACATTCTTCACATTCAACATAAACATCTGGCAAGAAATTCATTTCAATCTTAATTACTCCATCTCCAGAACAAGCTTCACACCTGCCACCTTTGACATTAAATGAAAACCTACCTTGTTTATATCCTCTAATTTTTGCTTCCTTTGTATCACTAAAAAGTTTCCTTATATCATCAAACACTTTTGTATAAGTTGACGGATTACTTCTTGGTGTTTTCCCAATAGGACTTTGATCAATAACAATCACCTTATCAATTTCCTGTTCAATCTCAATAGTTTCATGTTTTCCAGGCCGTAGTTTTGATGCATAAAGTTTTTTCATCATAGCTTTATACAATATTTCATAGATTAAAGTTGATTTACCAGAACCACTAACACCAGTAATTGTTGTAAAAAGACCAATTGGAATATTAACATTTATTCCCTTAAGATTATTTTGTGAAGCTTTTATTATTTTAATAAACTCTTTTGGAATTCTACGTTCACTTGGAACTGCAATACTAAGTTCTCCAGACAAATATTTTCCAGTAAGGGAATTTTTATCATTTTCAATAAATTTAGGTGTACCATGTGATACAATCTCTCCACCATGAATACCAGCACCAGGCCCCATATCAACTACATAATCAGCTTTTCTAATCGTATCTTCATCATGTTCAACAACCAAAAGTGTATTACCTATATCACGAAGCTTATGTAAAGTATCAATTAACTTTTGATTATCTCTTTGATGAAGTCCAATTGATGGTTCATCTAAAATATATAACACTCCCATTAAATTTGCACCAATTTGTGTTGCAAGCCTTATTCTTTGAGCCTCGCCACCCGATAAACTGCCAGCATTTCGAGATAATGTAAGGTAATTAAGTCCAACTCTATCAAGAAACAATAATCTTTCTTTAATCTCTTTTAAAACTTGTTTTGCAATTGTAATTTCTTTTTTACTTAATACTAAACCTTCAAAATAATCTATTGCATCTTTAATAGAAAAATCAGTAACATCAATAATTGACTTTCCATTGATTTTAACAAAAAGAACTTTTTGTTTAAGCCTTTTACCTTCACATTCTGGACAAGTTGAGATTCTCATAAATTTCTCTAACTCTTTTCTACGATAATCAGAATTAGTCTGAGAATATAACCTTTCTGACTGAGGAATAAGTCCTTCCCATTGCCCTGTATGAGACCAGTTAGCATCTCCACCTTTCATTACCATACTAAACTTAACTTTCTCAGTAGACCCATACATTAAGACATCAAATTGTTTTTTATTAAGATCTTTTATTGGTGAAAATACATCAAATCCAAAATGTTTAGCAACAGCTCCAAGATATTGTCCACGCCACCCATCAATTGCATTTCTATAAAGCCTTACTGCACCATCAGCAATACAAACATTTTTGTCAGGGATTATTAATTCTTGATCAAATTCTGTTTTTATACCAAGTCCATTACATTCAGTGCAAGCACCAAATGGACTATTAAACGAAAACATTCTTGGTTGTAGTTCAGTAAACCCAATTCCACATTTTGGACAAGCAAGTTTTGATGAATATGTATGTTCGTAATCATTACTTAATACTATAACAATTCCATCAGCTTTGGTTAATGAATTTTCAACAGCTTCAACAATTCTTGTTCTATCATTCACTTCACACTTATCTATAACAATTTCAATATCATGTTTTTTATATCTTTCAAGCTTAATTTTTTCATCAGTCTTGTATATTTTCTTATTAACCCTAACTTTTGAATAACCTTCTTTGTTTAAATCTTCAATTAGCTTTTCATAAGTACCTTTTTTTTGTCTAACAATTGGTGCAAGAACAGTTATTGTTCCAGTACAATCTTCAACTATTCGATCAGATATCTTTTCAGGCGATGAAGCATGAATTTTTATATTATGTTCAGGACAATATGGTGTTCCAATCCTTGCGAATAATAGTCTTAAGTAATCATATACTTCAGTTACAGTTCCAACAGTACTACGCGGATTTTTACTTGTAGTCTTTTGTTCAATTGATATTGCAGGGCTAAGTCCTTCAATACTATCAACATCAGGTTTACTCATTAGGCCAAGAAACTGTCTAGCATAAGCAGACAAACTTTCAACATATCTTCGTTGTCCTTCTGCATATATTGTATCAAATGCAAGTGTACTTTTACCAGAACCAGAAAGGCCAGTAATAACAATAAATTTATCTCTAGGAAGTTCTATACTAACATTTTTTAGATTATGTTCTCTAGCACCTTTTATTATTATATTTTTCATTATATTATACTCCTATCTATCCCCTTTATTATATGAATATAAACCCCTCAACATACTAATTATATGTTCATTTAAATACCTTACTCTTTTAAATTATAAGCTATTTTATTCCCATAACTTTCCTAATCTACTTTTCCTTCCAGAACCAGTTTTATATGCTTCATACTGAAACAATTTCTTTTTATAATAATCTTGATGATATTCTTCTGCTTGATAAAATTCCTCTGCAGGTATTACAATCGTAACCACACTCTGATTAAACTTTTCTTCAACTTTTTTCTTAGAATTGTCAGCAATTTCTTTTTGAACTTCATCATGATAAAATATTGCAGTTCCATATTGTGCACCTTTATCAACAAACTGTCCTTCACTATCAAATGGATCAATATTTCTCCAAAAGTATTCAACTAATTCTTCATAAGAAATTATTGTTGAATCATACATGAACTCAACTGTTTCTAAATGTCCAGTTGTACCCGAAATAACTTGGTTATATGTAGGATTTTCTGTTTCACCACCAGAAAAACCAGAAACTACATCTGAAACTCCATCTAAAGCTTCAAACGCTGCTTCCATACACCAAAAACAACCTCCAGCAAAAGTTGCTGTTTCTGTAAGATTCATACTAGATGTATCTTTAGGCTCTACTGGGGCACAACCTATCAACAAAACCAATATTAAAAAACTTATTAATAATTTCATGATTATTATGTTTGAGCTAATTTAATTTCTTCTTCTGTAAAACCTTGCTGTTTTAATCCATCCATTATTTGCTCTTTTGGATAATGATTTGAATATGTTTGCATATAAGTTTGAATCGTATGCTTTTTTTCTTCAGAAATCTTAGGTTGTGAAATCTTTTTTAATTGACTTTTGTTAGATATTCCTAAAATAAAAAGTCCAGATGCCATAACTGCTATTATTGAATATAAACCTAAATTTTGTTTTAATGGTGATGGTTTTTCTTCTAATTGTTTAGATATTGCATCAATCTCCAAACTTAATTTTTTATTTTCACTATTAATTTGATTAACTTCAGTTTTTAGATTGTTTATTGCAATGTTTAATTGGTTATGTTCATTAAGGTTTATTGCTGTTTCACTTCCAGTACTTGTTGTTTTCTGAACAAATTCAATACATTCATCTGAACAACCCATATATGTACCTGATCTACATACAATCTCAGTACAAACTTGATCTAGTTCACCAACTGAACAAGAAGATTCACACCCCTCAACATTTGCTAAACAAACATCATCAACACAATCTGCATAAACTAAACTAGACATCATAATTATAAGTACAACTAACAAAAGCTTTTTCATAACTACTAACTTAGAATTTCTCTATATAAATTTTTTGGAAAAATATATATAATTAAGATTATTTTAAATTAAATAAAATGGACCTTCTAATGTTAATCAGGTCAGGCATTTTTCTAGTAGCTGGTTTAGCAACCATATTTTTTAAGAAACAACTCAATAATTGGAAGAATCATATACTTAAAAGTATTCATCTGAAAAGTTGGATAAAAGATGAAAGAAAAGGTTATATTTATACTGGAACTCTATTCATCATAATTTCAATAATGCTTTTCATATACTCAATACTAAATTAGATATTTTTAAATATCATTTGTACAATATACAATTAAAATGGCAAAAATAATTGCAAAAATTCCAGATGAAAAGGCTGAAGAACAGTTTGAACTATTATATGAAAAGTATCCTGAGTTATTAGGAATGTCAAAGGACGCAATTGTAACAATGGCTTGGAATTATTGGGTAGAACTAAAAATTAAAAAGAAAAACAAAAAATCTAAGAAAACAAAACGCAATAACAAATGAATTAATCTTTATACTTCTTTAGGGTGTGTCCCAAATGTAGGTTGTCATCAATTTATGAGCTTTTATAATGACTCAATTTAACTGACAAGGGGGATGTCCCTTACGGGGAATGTCAGTTATTAATTTATATATCCATAAGCGAATCCGATGGCAACCAGAGCATAGCGAGATTTGGGACACACCCACTTCTTTAGAAAATTATTTAAATCAATCATACAAATAATCAAAATAGAGGTGTATGATTGACATTTAAAGAAGTAATCAAAAAAGTATTTAAGATATTCTCAATAGTATCCACAATTACTTTTATACTTAGTCTAGTCATAGGCGCCTTAGTATATTTTGATGGTCAAAAATTTAATGAAGGATTTCAATCTAAAGAGAAAATATTTTTATTAAATGACGAAGGCATAACCATTGGCGTAAGTTTAGCAGACGCAACTAATCCAGATACAATATCTTACTTTAGTGAAGATCAATTAACTTCTTTAACTAATCTTAATGTAAATCAAGATTATAATACAATGCTTCAAGATAGTTGGAAATTGTTAGTTGTAGATATTTCAATGTTAAAAGATGCAGGTTCAGTTGAAACTTCACCAGAACAATTTTTGACTAATGAACAAGCACTTAAATTGTTAAGATCAGATGATCCAAACATGGTTCTTTATAATTCAATTTATGGAGAAATCGAGGAAAGTCAGATTGAAAGAAGTCCTAATCAAGAATTAAAAGGGAGTATATTTCTAATAATGTTAAATCAAGTACTTAGAAATGATCCAGTTACGTTCTACAAAGCTATCAAAAATGAAAAGATTATTATATATCCTGAAACAATATTGTTTAAAGTTATAAAGATTGTACCTGACAAAGCACTTGATAAGGTCAGTCAAATTAAAAGGGGTGAATAGATGGGCTTCCTAGATAAATTACAGTTCTGGAAGAAAAAAGACAGTTTTGGAGACTTGCCAGACTTTGGCGGTTCTGAAAGTATGTCTAGTGGTCAACAAAAAGATCCGTTTGGCGCAGCCGGTTTAGGTAATGATCTTGGTGCACCAGGACTTGGTGCAGACCAAACAGGATTAGGTAGTGTTGGCACACAACAACCAGGACTTAGCGCAAATCAAACTGGCTTAGGTGGACCTGGATTAGAACCTTCTTCAGACTTTGGTGCAATGCCACCAATGGGAAAATTTCCTTCAGCTCAAACACCACCACAACAAGCACAAACAGCAGCTGGCGGTTTTGGCGCACCTGGTATGAAACCATTTGGCTCACCACAACAACAACACTCACCTCCTCCACCACCAATGGATAACAAAGCTCAATTTTCAGATTATAAACTTCAAAAAGATGTTGAGATTGTATCATACAAACTTGATTCATTAAAGTCAGCTATTGATTCTATTAATCAAAGAATAGCTAATATTGAAAGATTAGCATTTGATGCTGTAAACAAATAAATGAAAAAAGAATATTTTGTTCTCTTAATTGCAGGAGCAGTTATAGCACTAGATCAATTAGTAAAGTTTTTTGTTGCTAAGATGCAATTATACGCATCAATTCCTGTAATACCAAATATTCTGCATTTTACTTACTCTCAAAATACTGGCGCAGGTTTTGGCATATTAAAAGGTAACAATTTACTATTAATCTGGTTAACAATAGTAATAATAGGTGGAATTTTTTATTATTTAAGCAAAATTCCAAAAAAAGAAATTGTGCCTAAACTCGGCTTTAGTTTTGTTTTAGGTGGAGCAATTGGCAATTTAATCGATAGAATAGCTTTTGGCCATGTAATTGATTTTATTGACTTTAGAATCTGGCCAACTTTTAACATAGCTGACAGTTTTATCTCAATTGGCGCTGTATTATTGATTATATATTACTGGAAGAAATAGTCTTATTCTAAACAAGTATGTTTTTTGTATTTAGCTTTCTTAGCATCTGCATCTGAATCAAACCAAACTCTATTAGCTTCTTTAATCTTTAATGCCCAATCACATTTTGGAGCGTGATAAGTTTTACCAAATTTTGAAGCAATAAGTTTTCCTGGTGTAAATTCTTCATGTACAGTTTCTTCAAAATCAAAGTCTTCTTCTTCTCTTTTGATATGAGCTAATGCAATTAACATTCCCAGTGTTGACAAAAGTAGTGTTGTCATTGATTTTCTACCTATATAATAGAATATTAACGTATTAATTGTTATCAGCATGAAAATAAAGTATAGTATGGTTGCACTCCATTTTTTTTCTTTTGAGAATCCAAGTAATCCAATAAACCCTAATAATAATGCAATTACTATAAATAGGAATTCACCAACAAAGAAAAATCTTTTTGTTGTAATTATTAAATCAACAATTCCTAAGAATACTATTAATAATATAATATCCATTAATAAGAATTTTAATTTCCCCATACTAATAGTTAGTATAAAGTGATATTTAAACATTTCTATTCTCGAGTAGTGAATTATATCTATTCATGCCCACTTATTTTCTACCACAAACTTTAAAAACTTTAATCTACTCGTTATCAACATTAGCCTAGTATAGTAAATACTAGAAAGGAGGAATAAAAATGGAAGGAACAGTAAAATGGTTTAACAGAGTAAAAGGATATGGTTTTGTTCAAGGAGAAGACGCAAAAGAATACTTTGTACATCACACAGCAATTACTAAGGGTACGTTTATTCGTGATAACGATTTAATATCATTTGACGCAGCAGAGACTGAAAAAGGACTTCAAGCTCAAAACATTAAATTAATACAAAAAGGTAGTGAAAGAGAAGGCGGAGCACCAGCACAAGATGCACCAGCAGAAGAACCAGCATCTGATAGTGAAGATTTTGGTGAAGAAGCACCTGCAGAAGAAGCACCTGCTGAAGAAGAAGCACCTGCTGAAGAAGCTGCACCTGCTGAAGAAGCACAAGCTGAAGACGCACCTGCTGAAGAAGCTACACCAGTTGAAGAAGAAAAGCAAGAATAAGCTTTTTTATTTCTTATTTTTTTTATTTATATTATTTTCAATAAAAAATCATTAAAAAATTAATTTAAGAACTAGAATTAAAACTCTTCCCATTCATCAATTTGTTTAAGATAACCTTTTCTTCTTAAGAATGATACTTGAGCTTTTGTATATTTATACAAAACATCACCTTTTTCATCGCCACCATATTGCCAAGGTTCAACAATTAATATATCTCCTTCTCTTACCCATAACCTTCGTTTTAATCTTCCAGGAATTCTACATGTCCTTGTTTTACCATCTAAACATCTAACTTTAACTCTGGAAGCACCTAAACGTTGCTCTAAAACACCAAGAACTTGATTATCGCGAGGAAGCCGTGTACGCTGAACTTGTTCTGCTATTTCAGCTTGTTTTTGTGCTTCTTCTTTCTTCTTACTCATTTTTAATATTCAAAGTCTTATGTGATTTATAAACATGTCGGAAATCCTTTCGGATTTCTGAGTATGCTCAGAATCCCAGATAAATTCTGCCATGTCGGAAATCCAAAAGAATTTTAACAATTCCTTTAAAACATCAAAAAGTTTATATACACCAAATAGCAAAATAACAATATTAAAGGGGTAGTATGCTAAAAACAATTATGGTGGTAGATGATGAACCAGATATTAGGTCTACTGTAGTTACAGTTCTAGAAAAGGCAGGTTATAAGGTAATTACTGCAATTAGTGGTGATGATTGTCTTATCCAATTAAAAAAAGAAAAACCTGATTTAATCTTGATGGATATAATGATGCCTGGCACACCAATAAAAGATGTTATTGAAAAGATTAAAGGCATAAAAGTGGCATTCTTAAGTGTTGTAAGAACTTCCGAAGCAGAAAGAGAAGACCTTATGAAATCTCAAAACATCGTAGACTTTATACAAAAACCTTTTGATGTCAAGGAATTAATTAGGCGGGTAAAGAAAAATTTGGGTTAATTAAGTATTAAATGTTTGATAAAATGAATTATGAAAAAATATCAAAGATACTTGGAATCATAGTTCTTGTAGGAGGGTTAATTGTAATGTTTGGTTGGTTTGCAGGTATTCCAATCTTAACAAGTATCTTACCTTTTTGGGTAACAATGAAATTTACTACTGCATTGTCATTTTTCTTATGTGGGATTGTTTTGTATTATATCAATATTCATTTATATAAAGAAGGAAAATTTTCAGAAATTATCCTTCCAATAAGTTCTTTGTTAGTATTGTTAATTATGTCTCTCCTATTAATCTCTGTAATTGTTGGAGTTAGAACAGGGATTGAAGATTTATTTGTAAAGGAGGCTGTAGATGCCGTGAAAACAACAACTCCTGGCAGGCCTTCTGCAGGAACAATGTTAAGTTTTATTTTAATTTCTATTTCTGGTTTTTTAGTTATGGGGAATGCATCTAATATTAAGAAAAAATTTCTATTAATTGGAAAAATTGTTTTTGTTCTTGGAGGATTAGCTATTTTGGGTTATCTTCTGAATATACCCCTTTTATATTACACTTTAGAGGGCTGGAGTACTGCAATGGCTTTTCACACTGCAATCTTTTTTGTGTTGCTAGGGGCAGGTCTAATTTTTTCAGGAAAGGTAAATGTAGGTCAGGACACAACGAATCTAAAAAAAACACCAATTATTAAAGTGAAACTTCAAACTAAACTTATCTCAAGAATTTTATTAATAGTTTTTATTTCGTTATTTTTTGTAGAAATGATTAATTTCACTAATACTAAAAATGCTTTAGAAGAAAAGTCTATTGCACAGCTAGAATCCACTGCGCAAACACTTAAAAATTTTATTAATCAAGTATTAGAAGAACAAAAAGAGGAAATAGAGATAGCAGCAACCCATACAGAGCTTACAAATGAAGAGCTAAAAGAGATAAGAGATTTGCAAGATGAAGTTTATGAGATTTTTGTTTTAGATGATAAAGGAATTGTAATAGCTAGTTCAAATGAGTTTCTGATTGGGAGGGACGATTCACTGGATGAATATTTTACTAATGTGAAAAACAAAACTTACTTTAAACCACCTTATTTGTCTGAATATACCGGCAAAAGATCGATTACGGTTTCTACTCCTTTTGGGGACGGATTATTGGTTGCATTAATTGATTTAATTACTTTTGAAAAAATTGTTTCAGA
>CAZHRT010000032.1:0-13391 GCA_964534665.1 uncultured Methanosarcinales archaeon
AACTACTTTTGCCCCCATATTTCCAGCACTAATAAAAGAACTACTACCATCAAAAGTATAACAATTTCCAAACTTACAATCAGTTGTATTAAGATCTGCTCCAGTAACTGTTCCATTATTTCCACCATTGCTAAAATCAACAACCAAAGAACCACTTTCACCTAGATCACTTCTATTATCAAAATTATACATAACAACTAAACTATCATTATACCTCGTAAAGTTTGTTCCATTCCAATTATAAACAACTTCTTTTAATGAAGATTCAACAATAGAAACATTAACTACAACATTAGTAACTGTTTGTGAAGTTGCATTATCTGGAGTTGGTAATGTAAAGTTAATTCCAGGTAGTATTAAATCAGAATTATCAACATTAATACTCCTAACTTCAGTTGAATTCCCATTAGAACTTGTGTCAGTTGCAAATGCTTGATAAGTATAAGTATCATCAGTTAATACAGTAGTTGCATTCTTACTTTGATTAACATATAAATACCATTGAGTTTGATTGAATTTCTGTAAGTTTGACATGTATTGTTGTTGAACTTCCTGTTTGGATAGACTTCTATTCCATATTCTTAATTCATCAATTTTACCATGGAATACTTCACTCACATCTGCATCTACCTCATGAGTTCCGACCCTTAAAGTGCCAGAACTGCATGTCCCAGTATTTGTAACAGTATTAATCAGTGTTCCATTAATATATAATGATATAGTTGTTCCACTTTTTGATAAAATTGCCTGTCTCCATACACCTGTATTGCTCAAAGAATATCCAAACGTATCGTCAGTATCTGCCCCAACACTAATATACAATTGACCAGAAAGTAATCCACTTCTATATCTGCTAAGTCTAAAATTATCATAATTTCCTAATGAGATATATCCTTCATCTGTATCATCAAATTCTAAAGGCTTAATCCATAATTGTAATGCAAAATCACCCTTACAAAAAGCAGGGAATCCTGTTTTCTGAGCATAATCTCCAGAACCATCAAATAAAATTGCACTTTCAAAAACTCCAGTTGCATTAGACTTAGTATTAGCAACAGAACTTAAATTATATCCTGATCTTGCATCTATGAATAAAGTATCACTTTCACCTAAATCACTTATATTATCAAAATTATACATAGCAACCAAACTATCATTATACATAGTAAAGTTTGTTCCATTCCAATTATAGATAATCTCACTTATGTCAGTTGCATTCTCTATCGATACATTAACAATAAAATTAGTAGCTGTCTGACTAGAACCATTATCTGGAGTTGGTGCAGTAAAGTTAATATTTGGTGCTTGATCCACACCTTGAATAGTACCCAATATGCCCATTGGCTCTTCAGAAATGCCAGAAGCTTCTTCTTCAACACCATAATCAATTGAATCTATCCTAATCTGTCCAGAATTAACTTCAACATCAAGTACAAAACTTTCATCACTTAAATTTAATCGTGAACAAGTTTCTTCACAAACTTCATCCAATGAAACAAAATCAGGCAAGAAATTGGCAATAACAGAATACCAAGAACTATACGTAATATTTGAATAAGAATTCTCAACTGATAAATTATAATCTGCATTAACAACCATTGCTGAAACTTTGTTATAAGTTGTAGCACCTAATTTCCCATAGTTCAAATAAAATATATCATCCCATTCCCCAGTAGAACCTAGATCCAAGAAAGAACAACAATTTTCATTACCATAACAAACAGTATTAGTTAAATCATCATCATATGAATAAACTTCCCATTTAGTACATAACTTATCACTAGAAATAACATCAGTATTCAATTTAATATCAACAACACCATCCACTGTTTCAACACCATCATCATCTGCATCAAACTCTGTTCCTGAATTATATTCTAAAGTTAAACCAATATCTCCATCATTAACATTAACAATTGTTTGATCAACTGCCAAATCATTTGAATTAAACATTAACAAATTATCTACTGAATTATCAAGATAAACTTTAACATCTGAACCTTGAGCAATCCTACCATTCAAAGTAACTGAATTAATCACACCTAAATTGTTAGGCACCCATGCACTCTCACCAGATGTATAAAATGTTTCATCAATCACATCAGTATAATTTTGTTCAACAATAGCATAACCAGTAATTGTTGGCTTACTAAATAACAGCAAACTAAATAATGAAGTTAAGACTAAAGCTAACAATACAGGCAAAATTATCTCTTTATGACTAAGAGAACCTTTCCCTTTCCTTAAATCCTTACCTTTGCTCATTTCTTTGCCCTATTATACACAGTCCATATAGTTCGATAATTTCTGTCTAGCAATTCAGCTATTTTCTTGAATTTCAAACCCTCTTTATCTTTCAAATAAACAACAATAGTTTCAAAAACAGAATTCTTAGTTTTGAAAATCAAAAGAGGAATAGTTTCTTTTGATGACACATCTAATTTTCCAGAGAATTTAAGTTTAGCTTTTCTATAACTAACTCCAACAGGTCCTGCATTTCTGTGAAGTATATTACCAATCTCAACATAACTATAATCTAAATTCTCTCTAAGATATTTAACTAAAGTTTCTAAAGGTGCTAAAGAATTATTCCTAAATATTGATAATGGGAATGTATTTTTCCTAAGTTGTTTTTTCTCTTTTAAGAATTGATCAAATTCATTTCTTTGCTTCAAAAAGCCAATAAAATCATTGAATAATTCAACTTCATCAGCATTATAACTCTTTAATTTAGAGAAATCTACTCTTTTTGCCCCTTTTCTACGTTCTAAACCTTGCATATATACTAATAAATAGATATTCTGTAAGATTTTATTTAAATATTTTTCTATTTTTAGGTTATTTATAAGAAAAAAAGAATACTATGTAATAATAATTATATATAAATGATAAGAATTACAATAAGTATTATGTAAGAATCTAACAACTAAAGAAATTATTGTCTTTCATTAATCAAAAGTTGTCTGTTAACAACATCTTTCTTAATATCTTTTAAGAAAGCTTCAGAAACACGCTTAAAAAATCTTGGATCTTTAACATTCTCGCCAATTAATGAACCAGCTAATTTCCTATATTCAATAGACGCTTTAGATCTTGGAGCATGCATTGCAGCAGGTTTTGTATGATACAATGATTCCAAAACTTTAATATCATCTGGTAAAACTGCAAGTACTGGAACCTCTGCAGCTTCTTCAATGTCTTTCAAAGACAATTCAAACTTCTTGCCCCTAACTTTATTTAAAATTAAACCAGTTATAGGTGTTTTCTTGTCTTTAGCAACCTTAACAGCATGTAATGTTGTACTTAATGTTGGATAATCTGGTGACGTAACAACTAACAATTCGTCTGCAGCAAGCATTGTTGCTAAAATTTCATCATTAAGATTAGGAGAACTATCTAATAATATAACATCATACATATGTTTTATACCCTCAAGCTTATTCTTTAACACATAAGGATTAACTTTTTTACCCATTAAAGATGCAGGCAAAACATGAAAACCTAATTCATGTTCATATATTGCAGAAGTTATATGCGCTTCATTTTGCATTACATGATGGATTGTTTTTTCAGGATTAACTATTCCCAAATGTAAACCAAGATTAGGAGCAGAAAAATTAGCGTCAACCATTAACACTTTCTTACCCATTTCAAAAAGAGTGGCACCTAAATTAGAAACTGTCGTGGTTTTACCAACACCACCTTTAATTGAGATTACACCTATAGTTTTTCCCATTTTCATATATTTTATTAGAACGCCTATTTAAGTAGTTTTCGTATTTTGCTGATAAATTAACAAACTTTTTTAAATGTCAGAATTCCACCAACATATATGATTGTTGGTTTAAAACCAAAAACAAGATTCAGTGGAATTCTGAGCATGCTCAAAAACCACTAAATCTAGGTAGCTATGCTATAAACATGACTTCCCATCTGTAATAGATGGTTTTTGACATCAACCTGACAATCCCAATACTATGTCAATATCTAGCAAAGAAAAGCATGAATTAAAAAAATTCATCAAGGAACTGAAGAAACATCGTGGTAGACACACAGAATTAGTTAGTGTATACATCCCTCAAGGCTATGACATGAATAAAATAATTCAGCATTTAAGCCAAGAACAAGGCACAGCAACAAACATTAAGTCAACATCAACTAGAAAGAATGTTACTGATGCTTTAGAAAGAATGATTCAACATTTAAGATTATTCAAACAAACACCACCTAACGGTTTAATAGTATATTCAGGAAATGTTGCTGAACGTGAAGGTCAATCAGATGTTAAGGTTTGGAGTATGGAACCTCCTGTTCCACTAAAAACTAGAATTTATAGGTGTGATAAAGAATTTGTTCTTGATGCTTTAACAGATATGATGGATTCTAAAGAAGTTTATGGTTTGATAGTTATTGATAGAAGAGATGCTAGCTTAGCATTATTAAAAGGCAAAAGCATCATCCCATTAGTAAAAACCCATTCAGAAGTTCCTGGAAAATTCAAAGCAGGTGGACAATCATCAGTAAGGTTTGCAAGAAACAGAGAACTAGCTGCAAAAGCACATTACAAAAAAGTTGCAGACTATGCAAAAGATCAATTTCTTAAGCTAGAAGGCTTAAAAGGTATCATTGTTGGTGGCCCAGGCCCTACAAAATATGATTTTGTTGAAGGCAATTATATAACCGCAGACGTTAAAAACAAAATTATAGCAATAAAAGATCTATCTTATACTGAAGAATTTGGTTTACAAGAACTTGTTGACAAATCTCAAGATGTTTTAGCAGAAGAAGAGATTGCTGATGAAAAAAAAGTAATGAACCAATTTTTTGAGACATTAAACACATCCCCTGGAAAAGCAGCATATGGAGAAAAAGAAACAATGGAAAAACTAAAAATTGGTGCTGTTGAGGTATTACTTCTTTCAGAAGAATTAGATGATGAAAAAATTGAAGAGTTTGAAAAAGAAGCAGAAATTGTTGGAAGTAGTGTTAAAATTATTTCTATTGAAACCAGGGAAGGTGGCCAATTAAGAGATCTTGGAAAAGCTGCAGCTATTCTAAGGTATGAAGCTTAAAATTATTCCAAAAATTAATAAGAATAACCATAACAAAAACATAGTTAAAGCAAACTTTTTCTTACGTTTAATTAACATAACCAAAGACGTTAAAAACAAACCACCTAAAATAAATATACCTACAGACCACCAAATATCTCCTTTAGTCAAAGACTCATTAACTTTTGAATGATAGAAAACAAAAGGTAATATTATTATCAAAAGATAAATAATAAGAACAATCCAATCAGAACCGTTATAAAATATTTCATTAATCTTTCTAAGAACATCTCCTGCCCTAACAAAAAAACCAGCATTAACAATTTTCCCCTTAATATCTTCTTCACTTGACGTAACTTTATACCACCTTTTTGAACCAAAACTTGCTTTTTTATCAACTATTGACGATTCTAGCTCAACATTCAATCCTATTGGCGCCCTTATGAAATATTTTTCATCTGTTATAGGATATTTATAAGAATTAACTATAGATGTTGGATAAAAAAATTGATTTGTACCTTTAAACATCATATTAACTAATGTACCATTAACATTTGAGTTTACGTCGGTTACTGAATTAATCAAAGCATATAATGATTCCCTACAAGGCCCACTTGTTAAATCATTAATCTCTTCATATGTAAATTCTGTTTTTTCCTGCAATTCATTCTTAATATTTTCAGTTTGTTCGGGACATTCCTTTAATTGTTCTCTTAATTCAAAATTAATAGCACTTGGAACACTCAAATAAAGAACAGCAACATAATAATCCTTATACTTAGTAACCAATTCTTTAACATCTCCAGTGAGTTCAATATCAATAGTTTCCACAAACTCTTCTAAAGTATCCATTGAATCAACATCATATATATCTAAACTACCACCTTCAAATTCAAAATGTGCCATTGGCCCTAAAGTTTCTGCATTTTTAAACTGCATATCACTTTCAACCGAACCAAATGAACCCATAAACAAGAAAGGAAATAATCCAATAAAACCATTAGTTAAAGAGATAGTTGCTTTACTACCTTCCTTCAAATCTTTTCCAACCCGATTAACCAAACCAGAAAAACTCTGTTTGGTTATATGTTTTTCAGCAGTATTTATATTATAATCATCCAAAAATTCTCCAGCAGAAATAGTTTTACCTTCAACATCATATGGTACCCCATCAATTGGAAAAACAATTGTTACATCATAAGGCTCATCCATAGAAACCATTCTAAAAAACGGCATTTCATTATAAGAATCTTCATCTAAAACATCAATCATCAAATACGCTTGTGTTTCTTTTAACGCGTTAAATACTGTTGGATTAGCAATAGCCATCCCACACCCACATGCATAAGCACTAGGTATAAAGAAAACAATAAACAAAAAAATAATCCATATATTTTTCATATTACAATTATTTATTTTAGTTATATTTAAATTTTATCATGATTTCAATAATTTTATTAATAACAGCCAACTACTAATTTCTATGCTACAAGACGCAATTGATGATTTATACGAAGAATTCCCATATCAAGCAGAAGTAAAGTATTCTGGTAAATTCAAACCTTACAATGCAAATGTTCAATTATACAACAAAAAATTAACTTTCAAATTAAGCAAATCCTGGAAAAACATTTCAAGAGAAATTCAAATTGGATTAGTTCAAGAACTTCTATTAAAAATACTTAAAAAAAGATTAAAATCAAAAAAAAAACAAACAACAAACACTCAACTTTACAATTTCTTCATGCAAAAGATCCATATTGCTATTCCTAAAACTAAATCTGACCCAGTTCTTGAAGAATCTTTCAAAAGAGTTAACAATGAATATTTCCTCGATTTAATAGAACAACCTAACCTTAAATGGGGTAATGGCATAAACAAACTTGGTTCGTATGAATTTGGCACAGATACAATATCAATAAGTACAACCCTAGAACAACATCCTTCTCTTCTTGATTATGTAATGTACCATGAAATGTTACATAAAAAAGAAAAATTCTATACCAAAAACGGTAGAAGTTACCATCACACTACTAATTTTAGAAAAAAAGAGAAACAATTCAAGGATTCAGACATTCTAGAGAAAGAACTAAGTAAATTAGTCAGAAAAAGCAAAACTAAGCGTTTTTTCTTCCGAAATCTTTAAATACTGCCCCAAACTCCAAATTAACATTAAACTAGGGGTGAAAATCAAATGGGACAAAAAAGAACTTTATTTCCTTTAGCTGTAATGGAAAAAGTTATTAAAAAAGTTAGACCAGATATTAGAGTTTCAGAGACTGCAAAAGTCGCCTTAGAAAAAATCATTAACAACTATGCAACAACAATTGCAGAGATTAGTATCAAAGCAGCAGAACATGCAGGGAGAAAAACTGTAAAATCAGAGGATATTGAGCTTTCAGTAAGAAACTTAACAAAAAACTTTTAAAGGAACCTTGATTTCAAGAAAATAAGATGGGAGAAACAAAACCAGTCGGAATAGGAACATTACAAAGAGGATCATATGTTGTCGTTGATGGAGCAGCATGTAGGGTAACAGGAACTTCAACTTCAAGACCAGGAAAACACGGTCACGCTAAAGTAAGACTAGAAGCAGTTGGATTAATTGATGGAAAAAAGCGTGTTATTGTAGCACCAGGTCACGATCATATTGATGTACCAATCATCGGAAAAAAAGTAGCACAAGTACTTTCAATCTCAGGAACAGCAGCAAATGTTATGGATGCAGAAACATACGAAACATTTGACTTGAGCATACCCGAAGAACTAAAAGATACAGTTGTTGAAGGTTGCAATGTTGTTTACTGGACAATTCTTGATGATAAAGTTATGAAACAGGTAAAAGGTGATTAAATATGGCTAAATTCCCAGAAGCAGATGCAAGAATATTTCATAACAAATTTGTTTGTAAGAAATGTAAAGCTACAATAAAAACATCTAATCAAAAGGTTTTAGATGGCAAGGTTACTTGTAAAGATTGTGGATCTCATGCATTTAGACCAATTAAGAAGAAATAAACTTAAACATTTTGTTTTCTTTTTATTATTAATAATACAACAATTATTAGAATTAATGATATAACAGCGATAGGAACAACTAAGTTTCCTTTTTTCTGGTCATCCCTTACAGGCATGTTTACATCAAAACTTTTAGTAAAATCCTGTTCTTCTTGTTCAAATTCATTAACCTCAACATCATTTGGCTGAACATCATAATCAATATATTACCATCACCATCATAATCAATCCTTAAAAGACTAGACTCATCATCCATTTTAAAAAATGCTTGACTTTTATCAGTAATATTAACTTCATCATAATATATTGCAATTGCTTGATTATCATTTTCTTGAACAGAAGAAAAACTAAAACTACCATTATCAAAAGATTCAATCACAATATTATACTCTTCATTATCCTCAATTATTATTGTTTGTACATTCTCTCCTTCAATAAAGAATTGTGCATTAGGTATTTTTTCTTGTAATTCACCTTCTTTCATACCTACAATATTTCCAGCTTTATCGTAAACATAAAGATTAACAGGACTTCCAATTTGAAATGTTGTTAACTCATTTTCCAAAAGTATATGTTTAATCATTGCATGAGTCATTTCAGCCTTCTGAATAGAAGCATGATCAGCAACAACTTTTCTTTTTACAAAATGGGGTCCTGATGGTCTATTACTCCAATAAGTACTAGCTATTGGAACAACACCATCCATTGTCTTATCAACCATACCACCTATCAATTTCTCAAACAAAATCTGCATTTCTTCTGGAATATCTAACAATTTATTTAATCCAAGAGCAACAGCACCTGTTAAAAATGGAGCTGCATCCATTTCTGGGAAAAACTCTGATACGTCTTCTGAATCCATTTCTAGATAATACATTAATACAGTATCTATATATCCAGGCACCTTTATATTTCGAATAACTTCTTGTACATCTTCTACAAAATGAGGTGAATCCACAGTATCAACTGATGAAGGATTCACAACCCCTACAAGACCTCTAAACAAATCTGATCTTAACATCCGTCCAAGAGATAAAGGACCAACAACATTTTTACTAGCAGAGAAAATATAATAATTTGTATCAACACGCTTTTGATTTTGAGAACGTAAAAACTCACCTCCATCATTAATAGGCCTAATCTTTATTATATGCATCTTCCACAACCATAAAAAATACAAAATGTCCTTTATTTTCATATAAACCAACCAATTTTGAATTTAAATCAGGATTATTATAATTATATTGAAATTCGTTATTATCAAGCCATTCTCTAAGAGCATTAAAATCACTTTCAGATAATTGTCCACGAGCCCTAGTATATTCACTTGCTGTTAATTTAGCACTAAGTTCTGTTTCAAGATCTTTAGATGTAAAATCTTTAAAATGAAAAGCAATTTTTTGAAATTGTTCTTCTGTCTTATCACTAAGATACTCAATAATTCTTTTATTTTCAGCAGTCCTTTCAGATTGCGTCGATAAATCTATAAGTGGGTCAGAACCAGATATACCAAATATATAAGATAACTTTTCCGCAACATCATGCTCATTAGATCTTGACCAATCTCTTGAAGGAAAGCTTTGAAAAATTCCAGTACTTTTTTCTCTTAAATGTACATTCTTTTTATCAAGCGTAAAACTTGTATAATCATACTTTGGCTGATCTACAGCAAGTGTTACATATGCACTTTTTTCAAGACCATACATTACAATATCTTTAATATCAGCAAAAGAATAACTTGGATTAACAGCCCGTTCAATCTCAGTAAAAGTACCATCACCATTATTTATAAATTGATACTTTCGCTCCCCTGCAAAGAAACCATCATACTCAATTGTAATTCCAAAAGAATGCCCATTTTGTATTTCAACCCTAAGCCCATCATGATTATTAAAATACAAATCATGTGTATTTGCTGCAAGAACACTAAAAGAACCTAAAACAAGAAACATCAAAATACATATTCCTAAAATAGATTTTTTATTCATTTTTTCTCAATTAAACAACAAACAGGTCCTGTTGAACCAACAGGAATACTTGGTGAACCAGTACTTGGATGAGGAACATAACCTGGGCAAGCTGCATTTTTTGCAGGATCAGCTATTTCACATTTACTCGCATCCATACATGAATTACATTCTTCTAACTTAGTAACAGTCTGACCCATTCTACCAGTAAAAATAGCCCAAAGAACAATAAGTACAATTAAAGCAATTGCAGCAACTATAATAACATTAAGACTTAAACCTTGTGCTTTCGTTGATAAACGACGTTTCTCAACGTGATCAAAAATCTTTGATTTTTTGCATTTATTCATAAAAACATCTCAGAAATACTTATTTATAATTCTTTCGAATAAATAAATACATTCTATCAAAAACATCAAACCTTTCTTTTTCTAAAACTAAAACATGTTGTGCAATTGGAACAATATACAATTCAGAATCTCTACAACTTTTATTAATAATCTCAGCACTTATTGGATCAACACAAGTATCTTTTTCAGATTGAATAACAAAAACAGGCACAGAAATTCTAGGCATCTCAGCTTGCAAATGTTCTGATAGCTTATTAAGTTGCACTAAACCCTTAATAGATATATAATCATCAATATCACCCATAAAAACTTGTGATATATCAGATACTTGAAAAGCCCCATAATTTCCAGCACGATAATTATTTCTAAGTCTTGCAACACAAATCTCCTTCATCCTATCATACGCATGAGATATCCTTTCTCTTTTTTCAGGATTTTCCCTAATTTTCCTATATATTACAATTCCAAACTCATCATCCAACCTAGCCCTTAACATTTTAACCAGTTCTTCTTCATAATTTGGCTTTTCAAATTTTAAAACAGCATTAAAAGCATGTTTTAATTTTCTTTTATATATACCTAAAGGATACCTTCTAAGAAATCTAATTCCAACACTAAACAAACCTTTAATTAAATGTCCGGATGCTTTTTTAACAGATTCATTTCTTTCAATTGGCGCTTTAATATAAGCATTAATTGGAATAATCCCAGCAATTTTATCTTTATTCGCAGGCCTTGAAGCAAGATACAAGGTCAACATCCCACCTAAAGACATTCCAGTAATAAAAACAGGTTTTTTAGTAACATTATAGAAATAATCTAATGTTTCTTGCGCAAACATACAAACTTGTTCAACTGAAGTATTAAAAAGTTCATTATCTGTAGTACCTCTTCCAGGCAAACGAGGTGCAAAAACAGAAAATTCTTTTTGTCTAAAATATGCCATCATATCACGCATAACAAAAGGATTATCTGCATTACCATGAAATATCAACAAAGCTGGATTACCTTGATTAATACTTAGAGAAGAATTTTTTCTAAGCTCAATTTCTCGCTTATCTGTTTTTGCACTTGCTAAAACAGATAAAACAAGCTTTCTTAATGATGTTTTCAATTTTGCTATAACAGTCATCTCCTTCAAAAACAAACTCTTAAGATTATCATCAGAACCTTTAACACTAATAACATGATTTTGTCTTAATAATGCTCCCTGATATTCCACAAACAACTTTCTAGCAACATTTAACCTTCTTGCACACTTAGCAATAATTCTAGCAAAAAAAACTTTATTACCAAGAACTTGATAACTTCTACGTTTTCCTTCTTCTATACCATTTACATCACTTTCACGCCTAATTCTTGAACCATAACGCAAAGCCTTTATTCCAAGTTCTACATGTTCAAGTTTAGTTGCTGACAAAACAAGTATTCTTCTAATCAAAATATCATTCAACTGCATTTGCCTAATAGAATCAATTAATGATAGGTTTATTTTAGCAATCCTTATCCCAATTTCAGAAACAGCAATGAATTTAGGCATACGCACATTTAAGATTTTACTTTTCTCACTAAAAAAAGAATAAAAATGATTAAAAACATCTTCACCAATTTTCTGACGCTTTACTAAACCAAGCTCTGCTTCTTTTTCATGCTCTACAAATAACCACTTTATAATATCCATAATCTAACCATATATATAGAAGATATAAATATTTCGGAACATTTATATAACATCTTTTTTCTTTTAACTTCATGAAATTCCTAAAATTCATAGGTGTCGGCGTACTTTTCGCAGTCCCAGTTTCTATTCTATCACAATGGTTAGATTTTGACAAAGCTTCTGCAATAATTTTTGCTATAGTCGTGGCCATTCTATTATATTTAAACAGAGAAAAAATTGACATGCAGAAAATCGCATTCCCAGTACTTTATTTAATATTAATAAGAACCAAAGTTGGTTTAAAATTAATGAATAAACTTGCAAGCAAATATGGAGAATTTATCAAACTTCTAGGCTACAGTTTTATTGGATTAGGATTTTTTGGAATGATTTACATCTCAATCTCGTTTTTCAGATTAATATTTATGCTTATTAAAGAACCAATTGAAACTTCACAAGGTGTTGCTTTAATCTTACCATTTACAAATGTACCAGGCGTAGGCTACCTTTCTTTCTGGTATTTTATCATAGGTGTTTTCTTTATTGCAGTAATACATGAATTTGCTCATGGTGTAATGGCAAGAGCCCATAAACTAAATGTTCAATCATCTGGGGTAGGTTTTTTCGGACTTATACTTCCAATAATACCAATAGCTTTTGTTGAACCAAATGAGAAATCATTAAGAAAACAAAAAGATGTTGTACAATATTCAATATTTTCTGCAGGTCCAGCAATAAACCTTATTGTAGCACTAATAATTGTTTTAATCCTACCATTCGTGGTAAACCCTTTTGCATACGCGCCCTTTGAAGAACAAATTACAGAACCATTGGGTATTTCCTTTCCACAAATTGAAGAAGCTCTTCCAGCATACGCATCAGGCCTAGAACCAGGAGTTATTATTAACAAAATAGATGACCAACCAATTAAAGATTATGAAGAATTTTTAGGAATCATGCAAACATCAGTTCCAAATAAACCACTTACATTCTACTCAGAAGAAAAAGAATACACAGTTACACCTATAAAACATCCTGAAGGAAATGCATGGGGTTATATTGGCGTTTCTGTACAAAACGAACGTGATATTAAAGAAGAACATAAAAGCCTTAAAGCACCTTTCTATTGGTTAAAAGGATTATTCAGATGGCTTTTCATATTAAACTTTTTAATAGGCATGATTAATTTACTCCCAGTATTAATCACAGATGGCGGAAGAATGCTTGAATTAGCATTAAGAAAAATATTCAAAGATAAAGTAAAAGCAGCAAAACTCTTCATGTTCATATCAACTTTATTTTTATTAACAATTGGAGTTTCTTTATTCCTAAACTACGGAACAAAA
>CAZHRT010000033.1:0-13376 GCA_964534665.1 uncultured Methanosarcinales archaeon
CTTGACCTTTATAATCACTTCTGCTAATGTCTCTTGCTTCATCCCATCTTGCAGTCCCATTTGTTCTACAAACAAGATAAAATGGCCTTCCTACATAATCAAACATCAAAGCTAGATTTCCTGATGTATCAACTTGTTCTTCTGCTAAACCAATATTTCCAGTAATGCTTGTCCCTAAACTAATAACAGTTGATGGTGTTCCATCTTCTCTGTCTTTTATTGTTACTCTTGTTCCAGGATTATCTCCTGTTGGTTCATATACTCTAGCAAAAGTGCTTATCCCAGACATATCTGAAAAGAAATTACTTATTGGTAAAGCAGTTCCTGGTGCAACGATTGGTGTAAGCATACTTTCTAGAACAGCCGCTCCATCTCCCTCACGCTCAAGAGCTAAATTAAGCAATTCAGGATCCCAGGATTTTGTTCTATGATCCCATAATGCTGTTCCACACGCACCACCATAACCCATTGGAGAATTAAAACTACCAGTCATGATCATAACAGGTAATTGTTCTATTAACCTTATTCCTGCTGTTCTATCTAAAACTAATGGTTGTCTTGCATCAACATCTGCAATCACAGTTCCAGTATATCTCTCAAAAGGTTGGCATCCTGCTTTATTAACATAATTCTCAATTCCACCCATACCTGCAGTCATTCTTTCTCTTTGATCACCAGAACTAGATGTCATCCATATTCTTGCATTTGGTGATGCTAATGCTGGCACTAACCATTCAGTCATATCTGTAGAACTATTTAACGCAAAAAATTTATCCGGCGCTTCTTTTGTCCAATAAGTACTACCATGTTGTTGACCATCAACACCTATTCTTTGTACTAATTTCATACCTTCAGAACCCACTTTAGCTCTTAAACTTCTTGTTACTAAATCAAAAGCCCTAATATTAGCTGCAACTGGTTGAAATGCTTGACCTTCATATTCTGACGGCAAGACCCCATCATTAGTCAATCCTAATTCTGCAAATTCACCAAAAGGAACATCAGAAAATACTATTTCTCCTGTTGCAGGTCTTGCCCACGAAGCACTAACACCCTGACTACCAAAATCATAGCTCATAAAAGCTTCATTATCTTCAAATAATTCATTTCTCATTTTATATGTCCTCCCTATTAATCCTAACATTATATTCTATAAATATATCTAAGAAAAAATTCAAATAGTTTATTAAAAATTTATTTGTCGTTTTAATTCCCCAACAATTTTTGTTAAAAATAAACAAGAATTAATTATTTAAAAACCTTTTCATTTTACTGACGGTAGATTAGTTATAACTAGGTGACAAAAAAAACCGAATATTCCAATCATACTATTTTTAGTAAAAAAGTTTATATACAACCTAATCATCCTATAATCTAAGATGTTATCAAATGTTATGCCAACATCTACAACTTTAACTAGTTCTACAACTACAATGTGATTACTGCATTGGAGGTTGGTTCTCAATTTTAGATAAGAACCATAGTTAGAATTAGGGAGGAAAAAAAATGAAAATAGGACTAATAGGACTTGGAACAATCGGTTCAGGCGTAGTAGATATACTAAAAAACAATTCACAATTAATAACAAACAGAACAAACACTACAATAGAACTTGCAAAAATTTGTGATAAAAATAAAGATAAAGCAGAAAAATTAGGATTAGCAGACATTTACACAGAAGATTACAAAGAAATAATCAACAACCCAGAAATATCTGTAGTTATCGAACTTATTGGTGGATATGAACCTGCAAGAACAATAATTATTGAAGCACTACAAGCTAAAAAACATGTTGTTACTGCAAACAAAGCTGTAATTGCAAAGCATGGTAAAGAAATATTTAAAGCTGCTAAAGAAAATAATGTTAATATATTATTTGAAGCAGCAGTTGGTGGTTGCATACCAATAATCAGATCAATAAGAGAAAGTTTTGCAGCAGATAATATACATACAGTCTATGGAATTCTTAACGGCACAACAAATTACATACTAACACAAATGGAAGAAGGCATGTCATATGAAGAAGCTCTAAAACAAGCTCAAGAGTTAGGTTTTGCAGAAGCAGACCCAAGTTTTGACGTTGATGGCCTAGATTCAGCTCAAAAACTAAAGATAATATCTAGTTTAGCATTTAACGCAAATATAAATCAAGAAATTCTAACTTGGGGTATTACAAAAATTAGTCAGAATGATATAAAATATGCAAAAGAAAGAGGATATACAATAAAACTTTTAGCAATAGCAAAAAATATCAATAACGAAATTGAACTAAGAGTTCATCCAACAATGATACCTAATGATCACGTCCTAGCCGGCGTTAGATTTGAATATAACGCTGTTTTTGTTGAAGGCGAAGGCATAGGCTCTTCATTACTTTCTGGAAAAGGCGCTGGTTCGTTACCCACAGCAACTGTTGTATTAGGAGATGTTATTGATCTAGCAAATAATAAAAAACAAGAATATTATTTTGAAGATAAGCCAATAAAAGATATTAACACAATAACTTCAAGATACTATCTTAGACCACAGGTTTTAGACAAACCAGGAGTATTTGCTAAGATTTCAAAAATATTAGGTGAGAATAATATAAGTATCTCTGGAGTTTCTCAAAAAGAGCTTGGAAAAGAGATTGTTCCAATTACCATCTACACCCATGAAGCAAAAGAAAAAGAAATGATGAATGCTGTAAAAGAAATAAATCAATTAGATGTGGTTAAGGAAAAAACAGTTGTAATAAGAATTGAAGACCTTGACTAAAATAAACCTTTATGCAGAACCTTAACAGCGGTTTTTGCTTTTTCATTTTCAATAACAAAACTAAGGTTAATTTCAGATGCACCTTGAGAAATCATTTCAACATTAATTCCTTCATCAGCAAGTATTGAAAAAATCTTAGAACCAATTCCAAGAGTCTTTTTCATACAATCTCCAACTATAGAAACAATTGCTTTTTCTTTTTCAACAAGAACATTACCAAACTCTTTTAATTCATTAACAATTTGATCTAAATTATCATCATTATCTATAGTAATAGACAAATTAACTTCTGAAGTTGTTACCATATCAACACTTTTTTGATATTTTTGAAATATTTCAAAAACTTTTGCAAGATACCCATATGCATTTAACATTCTAGAAGAACATAAATTAATTATTATTACATTCTTTTTAGTTGCAATCGCTCTAACAGCTTCATTTTCACTACAATTTATTCTAGGTAATATTGTTGTACCTTCATTCCCTGGTTCATAAGTATTCAATACCTTAACAGGAATATTTTTTGCTATAGCAGGCTTAATTGTTTTTGGATGTAAAACTTTTGCTCCAAAAAAAGCAAGTTCTGCAGCTTCTGCAAAACTCAATTCAGGTATTGTCTTTGCAGTTTCAACAATTCTTGGATCAGTGGTCATAACACCATTAACATCTGTCCAAATCTGAATTTCTTCAGAATTAACAGCAGCACCAACTAAAGCAGCAACATAATCAGAACCGCCTCTATTAAATGTGGCATACTCACCCTTATCATCCTTACCACCAAAACCAGTAACAATAGCAACATGATCAAGATTAGATAAATTATTATTCATTAATTCATAAGAAGATTCTTGAAAAGTTGCATCACCAAAATTACTATCTGTTAATAAACCAATATCACCAGATATATAAGCTTTTGAATTTATTTCAACTTTATTTAAATGAGCTGCTAACAATTTTGTACTCATCCGTTCACCAAAAAAGGATATGTAATCCAGAATCTTAGCATTTTTCTCCTTAATCTTAGAATTAACATCTAATGCTTCTTTTAATTCTTTTAATTCTTGATCAATTACACTTTCATCTAATTCAAGGTCTTTAATAATCTCATTATGTTTTGCAACAATCTCTTCATAAGCATTAAAATTCCCTTCTAAACTTTCATCTAAAGCTTTAATTAAATTATCAGTAACTCCTTTAACTGCACTAAGAACAACTATTGGCTTTTTATCAAGTCTAGCCTTAACAATACTAACGACATTCTTAAAACGTTCTGCATCTTTAACAGAACTCCCACCAAATTTCATTACTATCATTATAAAATAAGTTTCAAGCAATCATTTAAAAACATTTTGTTAGAATGGCAACAATCAACGATTGTTGAGCATGCTCAGAAATATAAATATATTTATGACATATTAACAATTAAAGTTGTTCAATCAATTCAATAACTTTATCTTGACCAATTGTCACAATAAAATTAGCTAATTTTGGCCCTTTTTCTTTTCCTATTAAAACATAATATGCAGCTTTAAAGAATTCACCAGGATTAACATCAACAGATCTAGCGATGTTGTAAAACTCATCATACAATACCTTCTCATCTACTTTTTTATGCTCTTTTAAATAAGCTTTCAATTTAAACAAACATTCTAATTGTTTACTTTCAATCTTAGCTTTAACATCTTCAGGAACTTTATCATTAATCTTAAAAACATATTGTTCTGGTGCAAAATTATTAACCCAGTTCTGTGCAAATTTTATTCTTTCAATCAATTCTTTAAGATCTTTTTTCTCAGCTTCTTTTGGAATATGTCCAAATTTTTTCAAAAGATCAATTGCTTTATCAACATCCAAAGCAACTTGAATAATTATTGCTGCAAAACTAAAAGATATCTGTATAGGCATTTTTGAAGGGATCTTACCAATATGACTAAGCTCATATACTCTTTTATGTTTAGCAACTTCTGATTCAGAAACTTCTTCTTCACCAAAATAAATTCTTTCAGTTTTATCAAACCTTTCATGCAATAATATAAGGTCATTCTTATTGACAGGATCAAAATCAATTACTGCATGTGGCCTTGTACTAATTAACAAATATCTTAAAATGTGTGCTGGTGCATATTCAGTACTTTCTACAAAACCCATACCTGCACCTTTTGAAGTTGACATTTTTCTGCCACCAACTGTAAAAAATTCATAACCTTTTCCAATCTTTTTTCTTGTTGATGGATAAGGTGGTGGAAAATCTAAAATCTCATCTGCAATAGCAATAGCAACAGACCTTGAACCGCCATGAGTAAAATGATCTTTCCCTGCTAATTCACAAGCAACACCAACTGTTGGCCATTTAGCTGCCCATTCAACTTTCCAAGGTAACTTTCCTCCTCCATTATAAGGAGACATTTCACCTTCATGACCACAACCTTCTACCCATTTAACATGATGTTTTTCACATTTATACTTAACTAATTCTTTTTCTTCGTCCCATTCATAAGCCCAAGTTGTTGCAATCTTACCACATTTCTCACAAATTGGATTAAAGAATAAAGTATTAGGTTTTTCACCATAAAATCTTTCATAAATTTCTTGAATCTTTTCAAAATTATCTAAAACTTTTTTAATTGCTTTATTAAAATCACCCTTAATATATCTTTCACCAGTACTTTCAAAATCACATTCAATAGCAAAGTCCTTAAACTTATCAGTTACTTGCTTAAAATAGTAATCAGCAAAACTATCATAACCTTTTACAGGTGAAGGAATATTTCTAAAAGGAACTCCTAAATATTGATTAAAACTTTCAGGTAAATCTTTGTTAGGCTTGTCATATGGATCCATATCATCACTACTTAAAATAAATCTAGCCTTAACTCCAATATCTCTTAAAGCTTTAGCAATAGCATCGTGTATAACCCAACCTCTACCAGAACCAATATGAATCTTACCAGAAGGTGTTTTTTCATCATAAACTAAATAACCTTGCTTCTTAACAATTTCTTTTAGCAAAGGTTCATACTGTTCTCTTTCAACAATTGCACGTGCCATTTGATCTGCCCAATGCAATGAATCTTTTTCTTTTCCCATTCTTAACAATAAAAGTTAGACTTTTTTATTTAAATGTTACTGTCAGCAGTACTTTTATCCTTAACTAATATCCCAAAGAATATCAACACCATACCAATAATAAATCTTAAAGTAATTACTTCATCAACAAAGAAATAACTTAACAATGTTGTAATGGGGATATATGAATACATTAAGATACTACCACGAGTTGGAGTAACATACTTATAACCTTTAGTCATCAAATATTGAGCAATAAATATTGAAACACCCATAATACCAAGCAAAATAATATTACTAGCATCAATCTTAGTATACTCTTTGAACGCAAATAATGCAGGTATTAATCCAAACAAACATGCAGACAAATAAACAGTATAAGAAGAAACACCTTTTTTTCTTAACCTACTAATATAATGTATAGCAAAACCAGCAGAAAATCCAGACAATAAACCCATTAAATTTCCTAAAAAGCCATAAGTAGTACCATCATAAAAAATAAACAAAATACCAATTACACTTAATATTAAACTATAAACATGTTTCTTAGTTATTTTCTGCCCATAAAACAATCCACCTAACAACAACACAAAAAAAGGATATGTTAAGTTTAGCATAGAAGCACGCGCACTACTTGATAATTGAATAGAAACATAAAACAAAACCATAGCACCAGCACCAGTAATACCCCTCCAAACAGAATCCCAACTTTTTAATCCTTTAAAATTAGATTTTGTAATCTTAATAAAAGATATTGATAAAGTAATGCCAATAATAAATCTAATTAATATAATAAACAAAGCACTAAAAGTATTGGTAAGTAC
The DNA here is from genome assembly GCA_964534665.1 of uncultured Methanosarcinales archaeon. Classification (GTDB taxonomy): domain Archaea; phylum Nanobdellota; class Nanobdellia; order Woesearchaeales; family JAHJBD01; genus JAHJBD01. The sequence goes on from CAZHRT010000033.1 coordinate 6,648, forward strand.
TTTTACAAGTATTGCAGTTATTGCAAAAAATATCGAAGAAGATAAAATGAATATTTCCCCTTTATGTTCTTTCTTCATATTAATAAATAAGAATGAATTGTTTATAAGTTTGCTGTTAAAACTCTAACTTTTTAACACGTTCAACAGCTTGGGTAACATCATCACGATGACCAAAAGCACTAAAACGAACAAAACCTTGACCAGCAGGTCCAAAGCCTACACCAGGTGTTGTAACAACTAAAGCTTCTTCTAAAATCTTAGAAAAAACATCCCATGAATCTTTTCCAGGAAAATGTGCCCAAATATAAGGAGAATTACCCGTCCAATAAGTTTTAATTCCAGCTTCATCTAACCCTTGTTTTATAATCTTAGCATTTTCCATATAATAATCAATTGTTCCCTTCATCTCTTTAATGCCTTCATCATCCAAAGCAGCTAAACCACCTTTTTGAACAATGTTTGAAGCACCATTAAAGATAGTAGTCATAACTCTATTCCAATCTTGATTTACAGAACTTCCATCATCAAACTTCAACTCTTTTGGAACAACTGTCCAACCAAGTCTAACACCTGTAAACCCAATTGGTTTTGAAAATGAATTAATTTCAATCGCAACTTCCTTGCTACCTTCAATCTCAAATATTGATTTAGGCAAATCATCTTGAATAAATTCACTATAAGCAGCATCATACAATATTATTGAGTTATTTTTTTTAGCAAACTCAACTAACTGTTTAAGTTGATCTTTAGTTGCAACTGCGCCAGTTGGATTATTAGGACTACAAAAATATATCAAATCAACATCAGGCAAATCACTTAAATTAGGAAAAAAATCATTTTCAGGCGTACAACTCATATAAACAATATTATCAAACTGTTCACCATTATATTCTCCTGTTGCTCCCAAAATAACAGAACCATCAACATAAACAGGATAAGCAGGATCTTGAACTGCAATTTTAACTTCAGAACCAAACATTAACTGAAATCTACCAACATCACATTTAGCACCATCTGAAATAAAAACTTCATCTGCTTCAACTTTCCCATCATAGAAAACTTTAGCAATTTTTTCCCTTAATGCAGTCATACCTTGCTCATCACCATAACCAGAATAACCTTCTTGGTTTCCAAGACCTGTAGCTGCATCAACCAATCCTTTAGTTATGTGAGGTGTTAAAGGTTCAGTTGTATTACCAATACCTAAACTAATAATCTTAGCATCTGGATTTTTTTCAAGAAAAACATTCTTCCTTCTATTAATTTCAGGAAATAAATAACCTGCTTGCAACTTTTTAAAATTTAAATTTCTTTTAACCAATTAAAACACCTAATTATTATAATGATCTAGATTAAGTTCCCCTTTAGCTTTCTTAGTAATTCTACTTATTGCAAGAATATAAGCACCTAACCTTAAATTAACTTTATACTTACTTGCTGTAATTATAACTTCTTTTGTATTTTTTTCTAAAGCTTTTCTAAGTTTATTATTAACATCTTCCTCACTCCAATGTTCATCTGCAAGGTTTTGTACATATTCATAATATGAAACAGTAACACCGCCAGCATTTGCTAAAACATCAGGAATAATTGGCATCTTCAAAACTTTTTGAGCAGCAGAACTTACTGGTCCATTTGCAAGCTCTAATATAATTTTAGCTTTAATTTGATCAGCATTTTCTCTAACAATAACATTTTCTAAAGCAGCTGGAACCAAGATATCACATTCATGTTCAAGAATACTTTCATTTGAACAATTTTTACTACCATTAAAATCACACACTTTTCCATCTTTTTGTTTGTGATCAATAAGGGCAGGAATATCTAATCCATTCATATCAACTATTGCTCCACTTGAATCTGAAACCGCAATAACTTTAGCACCTTGTTCATATGCTAACTTTGCAAAAATAGAACCAGCATTACCAAAACCTTGAACAACAACTGTTTTATCTTTTATTGAATCATTATTTTCTTTTAAATAAGTTTCAAGAACAATTAAACCGCCTCTACCAGTAGCTTCAACTCGACCTTCAGAACCACCTTTATCAAGAGATTTCCCAGTAATAACTGCAGGTGTGTACTTCCCATTATATTTGGAATACTCATCAGCTATCCAACCCATAATTTCAGGTGTTGTATAAACATCAGGAGCAGGAATATCAATTTTTGGACCAATTACAGGAGCAATTCTTCTTGCAAATCCTCGAGTCATTTTTTTTAACTCTGCTTTTGACATTTCCTTTGGATTACAAATAACTCCACCTTTTCCACCACCTAGTGGAAGATCAAGAACACTAGTTTTAATTGTCATCCAAGTAGCTAAAGCTCTAACTTCATCAAGATTAACATTCCAATGATATCTAATGCCACCTTTAAAAGGACCCATCATATGATTATGTTGTATCCTATATCCAGTAAAAACTTTTATAGAACCATCATCCATTTCAATTGGAAATGTAACTTTAATCTCTCTATGAGTATTTAACAAAGATTCTTTTATCCAATCATCTAACTTTAGAATATCAGCTACTTTGGTAATTGTTTCTTTTGCTGCTTCGTGTGGATTTGCTTGTGTCATTTTATCAAGAAGAACCAAAGATGAATTTATAAGTTTATCGTTATGAATGATAACAAAAATATAATTTACAATTTACTAAAATCTAAAGTAGCAAACAAATCATCAGTTGTTTCAGCTCTTCTTATTTGTTCAATAGAACCATCTTCTTTCAAAAGATACTCAGCTGATCTTAATTTCCCATTATAATTAAAACCCATAGCATATGTATGTGCGCCATCATTATGTTGAACAAGAATATCCCCAACTTCTATTTCAGGAAGGACTCTATCTATGGCAAACTTATCATTATTCTCGCACAATGAACCGGTAACGTCATATTTATGACCATTGCCTTCTTTACCTAAAACATTAATGTGATGATAAGCACCATAAATTGCAGGCCTCATATTATCAGTCATACAAGCATCCATTCCAACATAATCTTTGTATATGTGTTTCATATGCCTTACTTTCATTACAAGATAACCATAAGGACCAGTAATAAAACGACCATTTTCCATTACAATTTTTAAGCCATCAATACCATTAGCAACAATAAGTTCATCATACAATTTCTTAATACCCTCTGAAACCTTCTGAAGAGCAACTGGTTTATCATCTAATTTGTAAGGAATACCAATCCCTCCGCCTAAATTAACAAATTCAATTACAATTCCAGTTTTTTCTTTTATTTCTAAAACAACTTCAAATAATAATCTTGCAGTCTGAATTAGAGATTCTTCTTTAAGTTCATTTGAAACAACCATTGTATGAAGCCCAAATCTTTTAACACCTTTTTCTTTACAAATATTATAACCTTCTATCAACTGCTCTTTTGTAAAACCATATTTAGCATCTTCAGGATTACCAATAACATTATCACACCCAGTAACTTTCAAAGGGCCAGGATTATACCTAAAACAAATAAGTTCAGGCATTCCAGCACTTTTCTCCAAAGATTCAATATGAGAAATATCATCTAGATTAATGATAGCACCAATCTTCTTAGCATATACAAACTCTTCAGCAGGCGTATCATTAGAAGTAAACATAATCTCTTCTCCAGTAATACCAACTTTTTCAGATATCATAAGCTCTGGTAAAGAACTACAATCAGTACCCATACCTAACGCTTTCAGAATTTTAATAATATATGGATTAGGACAAGCTTTAACAGCATAATAATTCTTAAAACCCGGTGCCCATGAAAAAGCTTCTAAAAACTTCTTAGCATTTTCAACTATTGCTTTCTCATCATATACATGAAACGGTGTAGGAACATTCCATTCCTTAACCTGGTCTTTTGTAAAAGGTACATTAAATTCCATTTTATAATTTAGAAGCTTGAACTCCCTTAACTCCCCAATTTGATTTAGGATAATCTGTTATAATTATATTTGTATGATCTGCTGGAACACCAACATCTTCCAAAACTTTGGTTATTCCTTTAATCACTTTTTCTTTTTGTTCTTCTGTACGTCCTTCCCACCATTTAACTTCAACTGTTGGCATTTAGATAACCTCCATTTCTGTTAAAACTTGCTTCAACTTTTCTTTATTTTCAGGACGCAATTCACACATTGGTAAACGATAAGCTTCTTTACACATCCCTTTAAAACTTAAAGCACATTTAATTGGTATTGGATTAGTTTCTATAAACTCAACATCAAATAAAGGATCTAACTCAGAATTTAATTTTGACGCTTCATCAAAGTTTCCTTCTAAAGCTAAAGAAACCATTTTAGACATTTTATCAGGAACAAGATTTGATGCAACTGAAATTACACCGTTTCCTCCTTCCTTAATCAAATCTAAAGTAATACCATCATCACCAGATAAAACTGAAAAACCCTGAGGCCTTTTAGATATTACATCCTTCATCTGTTCAAGATCACCAGACGCTTCTTTTACAGCCAAAACATTTTGACAATCTCCAACTATCCTCATTAGGGTTGAAGTTTCAACATTAACACCTGTTCGCCCTTTGATATTATAGAGTACTATTGGGATTCTAACTGAATTTGCAACAGCTTTGAAATGTCTATACAAACCTTCTTGTGTTGGTTTATTATAATAAGGATTAACAACTAATAATGCATCAGCACCTGCAGCTTCTGCTTGCTGACTTAACCTTACAGCTTCTGCAGTTGAATTTGATCCAGTACCAGCAATAACTGGAACTCTTTTATTAACGTGGTTGATAGTAAGTTCAATAACTCTATCATGTTCTTCATGAGTAAGTGTTGGACTTTCTCCAGTTGTACCACAAGGAACAATTCCACAAACACCATTTGAGATATTAAAATCAATCAATTGCTTTAAACATTCTTCATCTAATTTCCCATTTTCATCAAATGGTGTAATTATTGCTGTGAAAACCCCCCTAAATTCCATTTTTATTTTGCCTCCAATAAACTTGATAAAAAATCTTCCATTTCAAAATAACCTTTTTTATCTTTTAACCATAAAGCTGCAAGCACTGCACCTAAAGCATAACCTTTTCTGTTTCTTGCAGCATGTTTAATAGTTATACAATCAGCATCACTATCAAATCCAATAGTGTGTTCAAAATTAACAGCTCCTCCACGAACAGATGAAAAATGTAATTCATCTTTCTCAATCTTTCTATCTAATTTATCATAAACAACTTTATTTTTTCTATCAATATTATCTATCAAGATTTGAGATAATGTTTTCGCAGTTCCACTAGGACTATCTGCTTTATTGTTATGGTGCAATTCAAATGCCCAAACATCATAATCTTCAACTTTATTCATAAGTTTTGAAGCAGCGTCAATCATCTTAAAGTACATATTAACTCCAACACTAAAATTAGAACTCCACAAAAACCCTATTTTAGCATCTTCAGCAATTTTCCTAACTTCATCAATATGATCATACCAGCCAGTTGTTCCCACAACAACATTAACTTTTAACTCACAATATTTCTTGATATTATCCATAATAGTTGTTGGTAGTGTAAAATCAATAGCAACATCTACATCTTTCATAGACTCTTCATTAACTTCACAAAATATTCCTTCTTCATTGCATTTAGGATCTACAATAGAAACAACTTCAATTCCTTTTTCTTGGGCAATTGATTCAATCATCTTGCCCATTCCACCATAACCTATAATTGCTATTTTCATATTAACCAACAGTAAATCAAAACCATTTAAAAAGTTATTTACTGTAAAAAGAAACCTTTATATATATTATAAACTTTCTGTTATTATTATAACAAATTGTTAATATATAAAAATGGTAACAATAGCCCACATTGTAAAAGGAATGATTAAAGACAAGCCTTTTCTACAAGAAGCACTAGGAAAAAGGTTAATTGCATATGGTAACCTTGCAGAACAAATTCTTCCAAAGATTGAACAAGAATTAAACAAAAAAATCAAACATTCTGCAGTAGTTATGGCATTAAGACGTTATTCAGATGAATTAAACAATACAATAAACAACAATCAAGCCTTAGATTTTAATTGTGAAATTAATCTTAAAACAAATCTTTGCGCAATAAATATTTCAAAATCAAAAAAAACAAGTACGATTGCAAAAGAATTCTATGGGATTGTCGATCTTGACAAAGGAGACACGTTGAATATAATTTCTGGAAACTTTGAGCAAAGTATAATTACTAATGAAAAATATCAAGAAAAAATATTAAAAGCATTAAAAGGAGAAAAGATTCTAACCAAACAAAGTAACTTAGTTTCATTAAGTTTAAAATTTCCAGATAAATTCTATGAAACCCCTGGAATGATATTTAATATAATCAGACAATTAGCTTGGGAAAATATCAATATCTATGAAATAATCTCAACACACACAGAATTAAGTATACTATTAAAAGAAAAAGATAGTTCTAAAGCATACGAATGCTTGCAAAGTTTAATTAGTAAAAAGTAGAATGGGCCCAGCGAGATTACCAAAAGACTTAGCGTTAATCTAGTTTAGATTATTGAAGATTTTCCAAAACATTTATTTATTATGAAAACATCCAATAAATCAATGGAACTAGATATCTCAAAAGTCAGTTTAAGTAAATTTGATATCAAAAGAGGTTTAACCTTACCTACACACATAAGCAATCCATTAGCTGAGGATATAGGGATAATGATTGGAGATGGCCATATAGGGTTATACACAGAGGATAA
>CAZHRT010000034.1:0-12963 GCA_964534665.1 uncultured Methanosarcinales archaeon
CATTATGAGTATATATAGTAAAAATAACTTCACCCTTCTTAACCCTATCCCCAACGTGTTTATGGATAAAAACGCCTGCACCAATATCTTTAGGTGCACCAGCAACCCTTGCAACCTTAGAAACAGCTTCATTTGAAATGTATTTAATCATTCCAGATTTTCTTGCTTTGTAATCATAAAAAACATCCCCTATTTTTATTTTATCAGGATCAACAACCTTCTTACCTTGTGATTTAATAATCTCAATCATCTTATAATATGCCTGACCAGATTCAAGTATATATCTAGCCTTCTTTAATCCTTCACCTTTTCTTGCTTTACCACCCATCTCAAGCATTAATCCAGCCATTTTCAATGCTTTTTTTCTTAAATCAAGTGGTTCCCTCATATCATTTAATAAAACATAAAGTACATCTCTTGCCTCTAAAGCAGGACCAATCCCATTACCAATTGGTTGTTTACCGTCTGTAATAATAACCTTAATCTTCATAGAAAGTTTTCTAGCAAGATGTTCAAAATCTCTTTTCAATCTCAACGCTTTTCTATTCTCAGGTATTTTTGAACCTTTACCTGCGGGAATATCAACAAGCAAGTGGGTAGCGGAAACAGAAGCTTTTTTAGCCATTACAGAAGCTAACAAATTACTTCTTGCATCAATTGCCAAAGGTTTCTCAACACGAATAATCTTATCATCAGCAGGTGCCAAATTTAAAGCACCACCCCAAACAATACAACCACCAATTTTCTTAACAATTGCACCCATCTTTTTCAAGCCAATTGATACACTAGCAAGAATTTCCATTGTATCTGCAGTTCCTGCTGGACTTGTAATTGACCTTGAACTAGTTTTTGGTATTGTTAAACCAGCAGCAGCAATAATTGGAACAATAATCATAGTTGTCCTATTACCAGCAACCCCACCTACACAATGTTTATCCATAACAGGATATTTTCTTGTATTAAGTATATCACCATGTGAAGCCATGGCTTTAGTAAGAATAGTTGTTTCTTCCATATCAAGTTCATTTGAATAACAAGCAGAAACAAAATAAGCAAGTTCAACAAGATCTAATTTATTATGAACTATATCCCATACAATTTGATTTATTTCTTTCTTGTTAAGTTTTTTACCATCAAGTTTCTTCTTGATATATTCTAAAGATAATGGTTTTCTTGCAGGAAGAATCTCCAATTCCTTCCCAGATTTAGCTTTTAAGGAACTAAGAACTTCCTCAAACAATCCAATCTGACCTTTAGGCACTGCCTTATCAGATTCAGCAATATCTAGAACAACTGTTTCAGTATACTTTCCAGATTTTAATTTAATTCTGTCCAAAGTATGAAAATCCATTAAATCAGCATCTTTTCTATTTATTATTGCAACTAGAACACCACCTGTTGCTATATCCATATCCTTAACTTTGAGTTTCATGCTATCTCTTTCTCATAAATATCAAGAAAAGTAACAAAAATACTTAGAATTACTGGCCCAATGATAACACCCATAATACCAAAAAACATAATCCCTCCAAATACTCCTAACAATACAATTGCTGGATGTAACTTACCCCGACTTCCAATGATCTTAGGTTTCAAAAAGACATCAATTGGTAAAATAATAATAAAACCATAAAGTGCTAATAATATTGCTTTGGTTATTAAACCGCTATCACCAATACTTAATCCTTGAAGTAAAAAGATTACTGATGCAGTACCCCAAACCAATGGCGGACCCACAATAGGTATTATTGCCAAAATAGTCATAATAAAACCCCAAAAAACAGGAGCAGGTACACCAAAAATCCAGAACGCTATTCCACCAAGAATACCTTCAATAAAAGCAACAACAAATAAACCATAAACAACTGCGTAAGTCATATCATCTATACGTCCTAAAACTTTTTTCTTAGATTCTTTACTAAAAGGCAATATTCGCTCAATTGCTTTACCAAAATGTTCACCATCTTTTAAAGCAAAGAATATAATAAAAATCATAATAAAAACATCAAGTATGAATCTAGGTATCGCTAATATCAACCCAGATACACTAGATATTAAGAAATTTGTTATTTTTTGCAAAGACATATCAAAATGTCCTTTAAAGATTGATGTTGAAATAAATTTATTAAAACCATCAACTAATAAACAAACAAATTCACCACCCTCACAACTTTCAATACCTGAATTAATAGCTTGTTTAGCAACTAAATAGTTAACTCTTGCTTCACCAACTAACTGTGTAAATAAGAGCGATAAAGGTATAGTTACTAATATTACAATAATAAATGTAACAATGAATGCTGAAAGAGAATTCTTTTTAACATATTTTCTTAACCATTTATGAAAAGGATAAAAAAGATACGCAATAATACCAGCTGTAAGTATGTTTATTAAAAAAGGTTTTAGTATAAGAAATACTAATATTCCTAAGCCTGCAAAAACTGCCCAAAATAAAGTATTATTTCGTTTAATATTCACACCTCAACTACAATTCTACATTTATCATATTTAAATGTATTGCTTAAGAATAGAAATGGGCCCAGCCGGAATCGAACTACAGCGCAGCTGAGATGTCAGCTGGCACCATCGTAGGTTTCGCAAAGCTCAAGCCAACTAATAAAAGTGGGCCCAGCCGGAATCGAACCGGCGACCTTCACCAATTCAAAGATGGTAGTTAAGGGTAACACCCTTTTGCTATTCCACCATGTCGAGGTGACGTCATAGCCGCTAGACTATGGGCCCTTTAAAAAAAGCCTCGGGCGGTAATGATACCAAAAATACAATTTTTAGTAAAACTTATCTCCCGAAATACAATATAATACAAACAAGAATGGATATTTAAAGGTTTCTTCATAAAGATTGTTTAAAGACAAGAAATATCATTCGGGGGCAGGGATGACTGCATTGTAAAAGTCCAGTATGTTTATTACGGGCTTTTACTCTTATTTTCTATTATTCATAAAAGCTAAATCAAGAATTAATCTTGTGGTTATTTACAAAAAGTTTTTATATTATTATCTAAAAGAACAGTTTATGAGAATATGGTTAATATTATTTCTCCTATGCACAGTTTTCATAACTGCGTGCAATCAATATATCCCAGGCAGTGGGCAAGACTGTTCTAAAATAACTAATTCAATTCACCGCGACAATTGTTATTTAGAACAAATATCCTGTAGACAAGTAAGTTGGGAAGGTTGGTTGCTCAAAATGTCTTGCTATTATGGTGAAGGAATACCTTTAAACGACAAATTTTGTGAAGAAATGGTAGCTTATTATAGAGGAGAATCTTATAGCGGAGAATTACAAAAAAAGGAAACAAATTATAACATTCTCCGATACCAATGTTTTTCTAGATTATCAACGCTTATTAAAGAACCATCTTATTGTAGGAGAATTATAGTCCCTGCTGAAGAAGAGGAAGGTTACACACAAATTCAAAGTGCCAAAGCTGAATGCCTATTTCAATCTGCAGCTAGACTTAATAGTAGCGTTTTCTGTGATGAGATGAAAGAAGAAGTTAGTGCACGTAGAGCAAATAGCTGTTATATAGAGATGGCATTTAGATCAGGCAATATTGAGTTCTGTGAGAAGCTAGTCAATTTATACTCTGAAAATACAAGGGAATGGTGTTTTGAAGTTATTGAAAACCAAGATGGGGATTATTTTAATAACTAAAAAATCTTGTGGTTATTTATTAATAAATCCGGGGGCGGTAATGATACCAAAAAAACAATTTATAGTAAAACTTATCTCCCGAAATACTATATACTATTAAAATAGTTTAAAGAATAAAAAGGTTACTAAAAAGAACACATAATATACAATTCCTGTACTGTTTGGTTGAGAAAAGTTTATATACAAAAAGCACCAAGATTTGTAAATGGTCATACAGAAGAAACTTATTGACTATTTGAAGAAACAAAAAGCAGCAGGATATTCTAAAGAGCAGCTTAGGCAGAATATGCTACTGCAAGGCTACGGGCAACAAATGGTGGATAAGGCTATATCAACAGTTTATACCACAGGTGCTCTTACATCAAAAACAATTATGATTATATTAGTATCTCTAAGCCTTGTAGGTGGTGTGATTTTTGGAATTATCATGTTGAGTTCACCCTCAATTGAAAATCAAGACGCTATAAATTCAGGTAATGCCTTATACCTTTCAACTCCTGAAAAAGCTCTTGATGCTTTTATTGAAGCAATAAAAACTAATAATGTAGAGGAGGTTAAAAAAATACACTCAAAAAAAGAAAATCCAGAAATAGTTGATAGCTTTTATGATGAATTTTTCGAGTGGGTTAATCCTGGAGAATCTTTATCATATGCTTTATTTGGTGTGGAAGCTGATGAATTAACAGCAGTATATGATTATGATTATTCTGATTATCTGGGCTTAGTTGGTGATGGTAGGACTGTATCTAGTAAAGAGACTTATGATAAGCTATATACAGTTGATTTCTCGGTAGGTTCTAATGATGGTTATTCAATAGATCTTGTATTAGAAGGAAATGAATGGAGACTTATTGCAGATCCATGGAAATATGATTTTGAACATGAATCACTTTTTGATGCTACTGGAAAATGTTACCCACCAAATATTAATCATGGTTCTTCATGCTGTTTAGACAAGAATTCAAATGATATATGTGATAATGATGAAGATACTAGTATTAAATGCAATGATACAGATGGTGGAAAGAATTATTATGTTAAAGGGGCCATAACTTGGTTAGATAATCTAATACCTGTTACCAATACCGATAATTGTGATGGGAACAGATTAACTGAATGGTATTGTACTGGTAAAATTTCATACTCCTGTCAATATGGTTGCGAAAACGGTGCTTGTATTTCCCTCGGCGATTACGAGGTTAAGAGAGTATGGGTTGAAAAAGATCCATGGACACCATCTAACTTTGTAATATATTCTGAGATTGTCGATAACGAGGACAACCCAGCGCTAAGCCCTACGATTGAGGTCATGATGCATTTTACTAATCCAATTAATTCTAGTCAAACAAATAGAATTTCACATATCTACCAAAATATCTCCTACGGAGAAAAACACTATTGGGGTTATGTTTTTGCTAGAACAGGTTTATTCCAATATTGCGGAAACTATTCAGTAAACTTAACAATTGTGGATACGTCTACCCCTAATTATGTTACGAGTTTCATTATTCCATGTTAATTATTCCGTTCTTAATAAAATAACATAATGTTCTTGTAAAAAGAAATGAAAAGTTTTTAATCAATGATTTCTAAAATCTAATAATTAACAAGGTAATGTTAATAATCAGAGAAGGATAGGGTTATAGAAAGGTTCCCCATTCAATTTCTTACACATAATCTTTCTTTTACGCACCATTAAGAAAAAATCTCTAGATTTATGCTATTACATTTGTAATCAAATCACTCAAATAAGTTTTACTAAAAATTGTAATAAAGGTGTCAAGCCTCGGGCGAGAATTGAACTCGCGACCTCTGCATTACCAATGCAACGCTATACCACTAAGCCACCGAGGCATATACGTTTTAAAAGAGATAAATTATTGTTTATAAAAGTTTTGAAACCCTGTTCAAAATTTATAATTTTAATTAATTATTTCTATAACAATATCAAATTAACTATATAATGCTATATAGAGAATAGAAACGATAAACCCATACACTTATAAATGGGTGCATGTTCTAATATATTATAAGACAAAGAAAAAGCTTTTACTCAAAGACTTTTTCTTAACTTTATTATAATAACAATGGAAGAATTTAAAAAATTAGGTATAAGTAAAGCTATACTAGACGTAATAGAAGCTGAAAGGTTTGAAAAACCTACAGAGATTCAAATAAGAACAATACCAATCATTCTTGAAGGCAAAGATGTATTAGGTGGTTCTGCTACTGGTTCAGGTAAAACACTAGCTTTTGGTGCAGGCATTATTCATAATACAAATAAAGGTAAAGGTATTCAAGCATTAATATTAACACCAACAAGAGAACTTGCTGAACAAGTTTCACAAAGTCTTAGAAAATTCTCAAAAAATCTGAATTTAACAGTAACTCCAATATATGGTGGCGTATCAATTAATCCACAAATGGATGCTTTACCAAGATCAGAAATTGTTGTTGGTACACCAGGAAGATTATTAGATCATATTAGCAGAAATACTATTAATTTAACAAAAGTAAAAACTTTAGTATTAGATGAAGCAGATGTTATGCTTGACATGGGTTTTATTGAAGATGTTGAAAAAATAGTCAAGCAATGCCCAAATGAAAAACAAACATTACTTTTTTCAGCTACACTACCACCAGAAATTACAAGACTTTCTAGCAGATACATGAAAAATCCAGTTAAAATCAACGCAGTACAATATGTTGATCCAAAAAAACTCAAACAAATTTATTATGATACACCTGATAACTTAAAATTCTCTTTATTAGTTCATTTTCTTAAAGAAGAACATTCTGGATTAGTAATGATTTTTTGTAATACCAGAAGTACAGTAGACTTCGTAACTAAGAATTTAAGGTCTAACAAAGTTGATGCTGTTGCTATTCATGGTGGCTTAACACAAGCAAAAAGAACAAATATAATGAAACAATTTAATTCAGCTAGTGTACATGCATTAGTTTGTACAGATGTTGCAGCTCGTGGTTTAGATATTAAGGGTGTTTCACATATTTACAATTATGACATTCCAAAAGAAAGTAAACAATATGTCCATAGAATCGGAAGAACTGCTCGTGCAGGCAAAGAAGGTATGGCAATAAATTTACTTTCAAACAAAGATTATGATAATTTTGATCGTGTTCTAAGAGATAACGACCTAGACATTGAAAAAGGCGAACGACCACAAGTAGAAAAAGTAAAAGTTATTCGTATGGACAGTAATAGAAGTCAAGGCGGAAGAAGGGGCGGTTTTAACCCTAGACGATTTGGACCAAGAAGATCTGGACCAAGAAGAAGACATTAAAATAAATAATTCTACAGTTTATTCATCAGTTATTAAACCACCATAATTTCTTCAAATCTATACACTTACCTCAACTGTTTGTTCAAGTTAAATTCTATTTAGATAAATGCACTTTAATATATTCAAATATTATCTTTGGTATATTAATCCCTGTTGCTTTTCCAAACCCTTCAAAACCTGGAGCAGAATTAACTTCACAAATAACATATTTGTCACCATCAAAAAGAAGGTCTACACCAGCAATATCCAAATTCAATATCTTGGCAGACTCAACTGCTAACCATTCAATTGCAGGATCCATTTTATAAAATTCAACACATCCTCCAGCTTCAAAATTAGCTTTAAACTTGCCTCTTTTTGCAGTTCTAAGCATTGCACCATACGGCCTACCACCAATAACAATAACTCTTAAGTCTCTTCCCTTACTTGATCTTATAAATTCTTGTAATATGATATTTACTTGTGAATTCTTAGACGCTTCTATTAACTCCATAGTATCTTGTAATTTATGTTTATTTTCACAAAGAAAAACCCCTTTACCACATGAACCAGACACAGTTTTAAGAATAATTGGAAAAGAAAATTCTTTTTTAACCAAATCTACATCAACAGGAAACTTTGCTAAAAGTGTCTTAGGAATAGGAAGGTTATGCATTTTTAATTGTTGTAATGTTGCTAATTTATCTGCTGCTAAATCAATACTTTCACCAGAATTTAAAATCAATACACCTAAATGTTCAAGATGTCTCATCACAGCACGAAAAAAATACGACTGACCAGTTCTTGGTATGACACAATCTGGCAATTTTACAGATTTCCCCTTATAATATATACTAGGTTTTCCTTTTTTTGTAACAATAATATCAAAATCTTCAGGCGTAACAGTATAACACTCAATACCCAATTCTTTAGCTGCTTCTTTAAATTTTCTAGCGTGCCAAGAATTCTCCCAACATCTTCTAGTTAATATCCATACTTTCATTTTTAGTTATAATATACATTATTATTTATTTTTAATTATTATCGCAGAATTTAATATTTAGTATTTAAAGATTTACCTTATTAAAAAAATAAAGAAAATGCGAGGGGGGGATTATAATGTTCTCCGTAATATCTCAGAACATTTGTTCAATTCCTTAATTTTATCTTGATTTAGTCTAAAACCTATATTTTCTTGAAATCTAATAATATTTATTTTCTTGCGATTAAGGAAAAAATAGAGTTCTTTTGTTTTTGTTCCCTTAACTGGTTCTGATATATGACTGCATTCAATCCCAAAAGATTCAATACTTGATTTAATTTGCCCTAGGAAATATCTTAAATTTGGTAATAAATTTTCTTTTTTGGCCATTTTAAATCTAGGTTTTATTGCATAATTACATTTATCAATCTTAATAGTAGTGAGTTCATCTTCAAGTAAAGCATTTAGGAATATTTTTAGGTGATTCTTACTTTTAATAATCCAATTAGGTATTTCAAACTTTGATTTAGTTTTATTACCTATTGGAGCACCCAACAAAGACAATATCCTACCGAGATATGCACAATTAACCTGCAAAGTATAAGATATACCATAAGCTTCTTTTTTTCTTATTGATACTTGTTCTTTTTTAATTGATAATCTTTTTATAATTAAATCACGCAAGAGAAATAGATCTTCTTCCTGCCCAATAAATCGTAAAGTATATTTATCATCAAGATTCCCATCACCCATAACTTTCCCAATCAAATATGCGTATTCAATAGATAATTCACTATCTAAACTAATTGGGAAAAGATGTTTAACATAGAGGGCAACCCCTTTATTTTTATAAGTATTTAAGAAATCTTCAAAATCTAATATATTCTTCTTATTCATAAAGGCCTTAGGAATAAATAAAAGATAATATTTTGGAGTTTAAATATTTTATTAAAAGAAAAAAATAAGGTCCCTTTCTCTATTAGTCCCAGGGACCTTACTTAAACATGCGAGGGGAGGGATTCGAACCTTCCCGTAGATTTGGATTACCAAACCTATCACGGACTCACTAAGAGACAGGATATCTTACAGTACAACTGAAAGTGTCTTAAGTCCTGCGCGTTTGACCAGACTTCGCTACCCTCGCGCAATAATCAAAGAATTCACACTGCCTATTTAAATATTTTTATACTTTCCAAAGAATTCCTTTAAATCTTTATGCAATTTGTATGTATTTGCTGTTAACTTAGCTTCAAATCTGTTTGTATAGAACTTATTAACTAATTTATCATACATTGCCCTAATAAAATAAAACAAAGGACTTTGTTCATATCTCCCTTCAATATCTGTTTCTAAAATTCCATCAATAACAATCATAGCATCAACTTTGTTAAGTTTTCTTCCTTTAATATTTACTTCAGTTACATTGTTAAACAAAGCTCTCAAACGAACAACTCTTTTTGCATAATCCATTGGCTGTTCCCATATCTCAATCAACCATTCAATCTTCTTACCCTTTTTAGTTACATGCTCAGCTTTTTTCTTCAACTCTTTTTCCATATCATTTTGAACTATCCAATGATCTACAAACTTATAAAATTCTACAATATCAAACAGCCCAGTATAATGAAGCCTTAATCCCTCAACACAAAATTTTTTCTCTACCATGTTTTCTTAATGCGCAAAATGCGGTATCTTTGATACTGTCTTATAATGTCTATAAAAGTTAAAAAACTTTTCTGTTTGATCATACCAATGATTTGTTAGGTGCGTTATTCTTTGCTCAAACCTTTCTGTATAGCCATGATATAACCATTTATCAAACAATGTTCTAATAAAAAGTAACATTGGAACATCTTCCCATCTATGCTCATAATCTTGTTCTAAAAATGCATCAAACCAAATAACAACTTTACCACTTGATAAGTTCTTTTTCTTTTTATCTAACATTGCTTCAACTTTCTTAAGATTATGAATAAGTATTCTAATTCTATAAGTTGTTCTTGCATAATCTGTAACTTTTCTCCAATAATCAGATTCAGTCTCTATACATTTACCTTCAGGCAAATCCTGTTCAAAACTCTTTGTATCTCTTTTTTGTAAACTATTATTATTAGCAAAACTTGCAATATGTTTAAACAATTCTTTAGAATCAAATAAGCCTGAATACTCAAGCTTCATATGATCAACAACAACCCTAACAAACGCCATATTAGAACCTCTTATGAACACCTACAAAGTGTTGGTGCTCAAATTCGTCTGCCTCCATTTTAAGTTTTCGTTGAATCATAGCTTTAAGTTCATACATCTCATATCTGTTTTTAGGTCCCCAACCTTGTGTAAAACTTTTTCTTAAGATATATTTATTATAAAAATCTCTTAAATGTGAAAAAAACAATCTTTCATTAAACCTTCCTTCCCAATCTGAAATAAAAGCAACTTTTAATTCAATCCAAAGCCGGCCTTTTGTATATGTCTTTTTTTCACCAGATGGTAAAACAACTTCAACATCTTTTGCATCATAAACATGATAATATATGTTATATTTAGTCATAACATAATCTGTTTCTTTTCTTTCAGCAACCCATGTATATTGTCTTTCAACACCAAAAGGACTAGGATGTTTATGTTTATAGAGCTGTTCATAAAATTTATACTTTTTTCTGAGAAACCAATCTACCATACTCTCATACAAGTCCTGCATATCCCAGACTCCTTTGTACCTAATATTAACATATGGCTCGTTAAGATCAGCCCATTGTTTTCTCGGCACTGCCATACTATAAAATTTAAAAACAGTTTATATAAACCTTTTGGTGTATATTTGAGTCTAGAAAACTTTATATATAATCAGCATTTCTGTTTTTACATGGGAAAAACAATTGTTGTTATTGGTGGCCAATGGGGAGATGAAGGCAAAGGTAAAGTTGTTGATTTCTTAGCAGAAAAAGCTGATATTATTGCAAGAGCAACTGGCGGAAATAATGCAGGCCATACAGTTGTAGTTGGCGATAAAACTTACAAATTTCATATTCTACCATCAGGTGTAATCCACCCAACAAAATTATCTATTTGTGGTAATGGTATGGTAATTGATCCAAAAGTTATGTGTAAAGAAATATCAACCCTAGAAGCAGATAACAGAACTGTAAATTCTGAATTATTAATAGTTAGTTCAAACGCTCACGTTATAACACAAGAACAAATAAATGAAGATATAGAAACTGGTGGCAAAGTAGGAACTACTGGTAGAGGAATAGGTCCTTGTTATAAAGCAAAAATAGCCAGAACTGGCTTAAGAATAGCTGAATTTGTTAAAGGCGATTCACCAGAAGCAGAAAGATTAAGACCATTAGTTCGTGATACTTATATTGCATTAAATGAAGCCTTAGAACAAGGCAAAAATATTTTGGTTGAAGGTGCTCAAGGAACAATGCTTGACATTGACCATGGAACATATCCTTATGTAACTTCATCCAATCCTTCAGCAGGCGGAGCATGTACAGGATTAGGCATTGGACCTACAAAAATTAACAAAGTTATTGCTATAATGAAAGCCTATACCACAAGAGTAGGCCGTGGACCTTTCCCAACAGAGCTAGGCACTGATAAACAAACATTAGAAGAAGGAACTTGGGATAATATTAAAGATAATTTTGATGAAGCACTTAAAGAAGCATTAGAAAAAGCTAATGCTGGTGATGAATATTATGAAGGTAAAGCTATGCGTTTAATTGGCCGAGAATATGGTACAACAACTGGCCGTGCTAGGCGAACAGGATGGTTTGATGCAGTTGTTGCAAAATACTCAGTTAGAATCAATGGTTTAACTTCAGTGGCTTGTACTAAATTAGATGTTCTTACTGGATTAAAAACAATTAAAATTTGTACTGCTTATGATATTGATGGGAACCAAGTAAAAGATTTCCCATTAACTGGTGAAGGTAAACCAGTTTATGAAGAAATGCCTGGTTGGGAAGAAGATTTAACAAATGTAACTTCAACTGATCAACTACCACAAGCAGCTAAAGACTACGTTAAAAAATTAGAAGAACTTATTGGTGTTCCAATCTCAATACTTTCTGTAGGTCCAAAAAGATCTCAAACAATAATTCTTAAAGAAGACGAATTGTTTTAGATTTATTTATTAATTCTTAACAAATTCTGCCTCCATCTTTAAATGACATAACAAACTTAACTAAAGCAACTAAAGCCCATGTTCCTTCTAATATAACAAAAGGCATATATCCTATCAAAACAGAAGCATAACATGATAAATACCCTCCAAGAACATTTAATAAAATATAAATTCTTGAAGTAGCTTTCAAAACACCAAATAAATTAAGAAAGAAAGCTACTAAAAGCAACCCTACTCCTACAGATCCAATCATTGTCTCGCTTATCATTTTAACTATTATATAGTAATTACATAAATCATATAAATTATCGTAGTAATAATTATTACGAAAAGCTTAAATAATCAAGATAATTAAGGTAATATAATGATAAAAGAAATATTAAAAAAGCTAGGAATGACAAGTAATGAAGTAGATATATACTTAACATTACTAAATTCTGGTGAGATGAGTGTTAATGAAATTGGTACAAGATCGGGATTACATAGACAAGTTTGTTATGATGCTCTTGATAGATTATTAGAAAAAGGTTTTGTTTCCTACATTTCAAAAAATCATAAAAAATATTTCAGACCTTTATACCCAGAAAAGATTCTTGATTATCTTGAAGAACAAAAAAATCAAGTAAAATCAATTATTCCAGAATTAAACGTAATGTATGAACTTGAAAAAGAAGATACATCTGTTGAAGTTATCAAAGGTAAGAATACAATAAGAACAATCTATAAAGATATATTCAAAGTATTAAAAGAAACTAAAGATACTCTTTACATAATGGGTGTAGAAGAAAAAGAATTTCTAAAGTTTGACAAAATAGCAATCAAACAACATATATTAAGAATGAAAGAAAATAATTTTAAAGAAAAACTTCTTACAAAAGAATCTG
>CAZHRT010000035.1:0-11104 GCA_964534665.1 uncultured Methanosarcinales archaeon
ACTGGTTTAACTGATGTTGTTCATGATCTACTTACAAATCCTCCTGGAGAAAATAATTTTAATATAGAATGGGGTAGGCCAGGATGTGAAAGAAAACTTAAAGGTTCACCCCTTTATCTAGATTTATGTTTGAGAAGTACTTCTAATGGTGATTTAAGGTCCTCTCAATATCTTGGTAAATTTCGTGTAGATCCAGATGGGCAAGTTTATTTTTGTGATAAAGACCACCAAGAAACAGGACAAGTTAATCCCAATAATCGTTTAGGTTCTCTTATAACAGAAACGTTAGCTACAAGATCTGAAGAAAATAGTTATGCCAATTTAATAAAGATTGGTACAATTCCCCATGTTTTTGCACAAGGTATTTATGGTTTAGAAACAACTGGTCAAAGAGCATATGTATTTAGGCTTGATGATTTTGGTAAGAGATTTACACCTCCACCCCCTGGAAAAGGCAGATAAAACTAATTAACTCCTGGTCCCCTTTTCATCTCTTCTTGAGCTGCAATTAAATTTCTTACTGTTCCTAAATCTGCTCCTAATTCTTCTGCAGCACTTCTAAGTTGTCCATCAATTACATGTTGTTGTCTTGAATGAATAATGGCATCAGTTGAACTTAAACGTCCTTCACTTAATACTCCTATAACCCTTTTGGCATACTCTTCACTTAATCCTAATTCGTTGTAATTTATTGCTAAACCAAGAGAACTTTCTACTTTATGCATTGCACCTTTAGCTTCTAGAAAAGCTACCTTCTCAGCATCTTCATAACCAGAATCTCTAAGCGCAGTTACAATTTGTTTATACACTTTAACATTTGCTCTATAAAAATCAGCAACTTGTCTCCAACTTGTTACATAAGACATTTGAAGTAAATTTGAAACAACTAAAGGTAACATTGCAGTATTATCTTTAACTTCTCTTACAACATAAATAGCAGACAAATCTCCAGTTTCATTAACACCAAAATTTGAATATTCTCTTCCAATTAAATTTGCTGTTTTTGCAACCACATCTTCAGGTAAACTAAGTAATAATTCTTCATGTCTTTGATAAACTCCTGCTAATGTTTCTAAACCTTCTTTAGCTTTTGGTTTGCTAATTGTAGCAAACGCAAGATGGCTTAACATCATATCAGAAGTATCAGTTGGAATTTCTAATAATCTATCTTGTTCAAGAATTAACCAATTAAGAAAAATTCCAAGCTCTCCTCTTTCTGGGAATGGTTGATCCATTTCATCTGGATAACATTGTGGCATGTATAATCCACACCATTTACCCACTGCAACTGGAGCAATAGCATCATCTAAACATGCTATAGCATCAACACTAGCAGAAACATCTGTTACCATACCTTCTCTTAATTCTGCCCCCTTATGATATCTTTCCAGATAATTAGAATCTGCAAAACTTACAAACTTTTCTCTAACAGCAGGATTTAATCTTTCAGCTACTTTGGTTACATCTGTCATATTATTCACCTTTCATAATAGTTTTAACATGTCCTAAAACTTGTTCAGGCTTAAGATATTCAGTTTCGTGGCCTTGTCTTACTCTGAATTCAACATCCCCATCTTTAAGATAATTTCTTCCAATTACAACTTGTAAAGGTATACCAACAAGGTCTGCATCTTTTAATTTAACACCAGCACTAACTTCCCTATCATCATACAAAACTTCAACTCCATTTTCTTGTAAATTTTGGTATAATGATTCTGCTGCTGCTTTAACAGTCTCATCCCTAGGCATCAATGAACTAACAACCACTTGATAGGGTGCAATTTCCATTGGCCAGATTATTCCATCTTTATCATGACTTTGTTCAATTATTGCTGCTAAAACTCTAGTTGTACCAATACCATAACATCCCATCCACATTGTTTGTTCTGTTCCTTTATTATCAACATAAGTAGCGTGCATTGGTTCACTATAAACTAATCCTAACTGAAATACATGTCCTAACTCAATGCCTGTTCTATATTCAAGTGTTCCTTCTCTACATTGAGAACATGTATCGCCCTCATTTGCTGTATGCAAATCAGCAAATTTAGTAACTTCAAAATCTCCACGTTCATAATTTACATTAACATAATGTCTATCTGTTTGGTTAGCACCGATTAATCCATTAACAATTCCTCTTATTCCTGGGTCTGCAATAATTCTTGTGCCTTCTGGCAATCCAATTGGCCCAGCAAACCCAACATCAGCACCTGTTGTATCTTGAACAATATATTTACCTGCAGCACTAACTTCTCCAACACCTAATGCATTAGCAAGCTTAACTTCATTAACATCTTGATCACCACGTACTAGTGCAGCAACAACAGGATTATTTGGTTCATCTGTTTGAAATAATATTGTCTTAATTGCTTGATCCGCTCTTATTCCTAAACCATCTTCAAGTTCTTGTATTGTTCCCATATTAGGAGTATCTAATAACTCAAGAACCCTCATTGGATCATCAGTTTCAACTGTTTCTTCTAAACTAGTTGCTTTCTCAATATTAGCACCATATTCACACCCATTGCAAGAAACAACTGTAACATCTCCAGCATTTTGAAATCTTGCATCAGGTGCTTGTGTAAGTGCAATAAATTCAACAGAATTATCACCACCAATTGCTCCACTATCAGCTTTAATAGCAACAAAGTCAAGACCCATTCTCTCAAAAATCCTAAAATAAGCTTGTTCCATTGCTTGATAACTTTCTATCATTCCACCTTCATCAACATCAAAACTATAAGCATCTTTCATACCAAATTCTCTACCACGTAGAACACCTGCTCTTGGTCTTAATTCATCTCTAAATTTAGTTTGAATTTGATATAATGTAACTGGTAAATCTCTACTAGTATGAACATGACTTCTTACAATATCTGTTATAACTTCTTCATGAGTTGGACCAAGACCATAGGCTTGACCTTTACGATCTGTTAATTTAAACATATTATCTCCATATCTATCCCATCTTCCTGTTTCATCCCATAGTTCTTTTGGGTTTAAGTGTGGCATAAGAACTTCAATTGCATCAGCTCTGTTCATTTCTTGTCTTACAACAGCCTCTACTTTCTGTATAGCTCTTAATCCTAGCGGAAGATAAGAAAAAACACCCGGTGCTTGTTTATGTAACATACCTGCTCTTGTCATAAGAGCATGACTTAGAATATCTGCATCAGAAGGTGTATCCTTCTGTGTAGGAATAAACGCTTTTGACCATTTCATTTAAAATCCCCCCATTTTATATTAAAAATCAGGGCATTTTTTAAAAACATTTGCCTATTTTACCCATTTTTTAAGTTCCATTTTTCAATAAATAAAATTAAGAATCAATTATTATATTATCAATCTTTTGCCGTCAACTTCTATTATAGGGTTCTTAAATATTTGATCAATATGTATTATTGAATAAATGTCTCCGCCAAACCAATAATTTGATCCAAACGCAAAATGTGCAGTGTTTTTAACTTTTTCATCAACTATTGTAGCACCTATTAAACTTGCTTTAGGATTTGTTCCTATACCAAACTCTCCAAGCATCTTAACATTTTCTTTATTTTTAGCATTTGCAGAAGCCCATTCTAAAGTTCGTTGAATTAATCCCGCTTCAAAACCACCCCTTATTTCAACTATCTTTCCTTTTTCAACTTCTATTGTAACAGGATCTTTAACAACAGTTGCACCCCATCTATGCTTTATAGTTCCGTCAATTACTATCTTTCCGTAAGCAGACTTTTCAATAGGTGCAATATAAACTTCTCCAACAGGTATATTTCCACCTGTTCCAGGATTTGAATAATCTCCATCATTAGATATTGCTCTTCTACCTCTAATAGAAAAGATCATATTTGTTCCTTTCTTTGTTTTAACATTAACTTCTTTTCCCCAGTCAAGAATATTTTTAACTTTAATTTGTTCTTGTTGTAATTTGTTATAATCTATACCTACACTTTCAACTAATGCGTGATGCTTAGACGTATTCATGCTTCCAAGACCTGGAGCAGAAACAAACCTATGTCCTTTAGAATAACTAAACCTCCTAAAACTTTTACCAATATCACCCATCTTGCCTAATTTATTTGATAAGCACAATATAATTATACTTTCATCTTTAAGTTCTTTAAGACTATCAATAACATTTTCGTCTGCAGAATCTCCTTTAATCTTTGGTTCCTGTATTACAAGGTTAGTTTTTAATCCAAGTTTTTTAGAAGCATAATAATATCCTGCTGTCATTAAAGGAGCAACCCTTTTATTAGGCAAACCATAATCTCCAACAATTACAATTTGCTCTTTTTTAACATTGAGACAATTTTTTAGAACATTTCTGTAATATACAAAGTTATTCTTTGCAATTGCCATAAGATTATGATCATTTAACCATTTAAGTAGCTCTTTAGAGTGCAATATATCACCATCTTTTTAATGGCACTTGCATGTATTTATATTTTATGGAAACTTTTTTATTCATTACCAGAATGACAACCTTATGGAATTACAAGACATTAAGGATAAACTACCTGAAAAGCTTTATACTATCATAGAAAAAGAAGGTATTTCAAAGCTTAGACCTTCTCAAGTTAAAGCTATAGATAATGGTCTTTTAGAAAGAAAAAGTCTTTTAGTATGTACACCTACTGCATCAGGTAAGACACTTATAGCTGAAATGGCTGCTTTAAAATCAATACTAGAGAATCAGGGCAAGGCAATCTATATTGTTCCGTTAAAAGCATTAGCAGCTGAGAAGTTCAAAGATTTCAATAGAAAATATGGTGAAAACATTAGAGTTGCTTTATCAATTGGAGATTTGGACAAATCTGATCCTTACCTTTCAGAATATGACTTAATTATCTGTACAAGCGAGAAACTAGATTCTTTGATTAGGCATCATACGCCTTGGCTTAATCAAATATGTACCGTAATAATAGATGAAATTCATTTAATGAATGATCCTGGTAGGGGCCCAACATTAGAAATCCTAATAACAATCCTTAAACAACTTCTGAAAAACCTACAAATAATTGGTCTTAGCGCAACAATTGGTAATCCAAAAGAATTAGCAACTTGGTTAGGTGCTAACTTAGTTGTAGATAATTGGCGACCAGTAGAATTACATCAAGGAATATATTTAGATGGTAAAGTTGATTTTAATAAAAAATAAAATAAAAAAAGAATTTACTTAACTTTTCTTCTATAGAAGTCAGCTAAGAAAATGTTTTTTGTAAAAGCACTTGCTGGAATTCCAACTAATACTAACATCATTACCAAGAATATTAATCCAAGACCAATACTTTTCAAGATTGCAATTAGATAATCACCAATATTCTCAAAAACATAATCTAGCTTGGTAAATTCAAAGTAAGAACCAATTGTTTCTTTCTTAAAGAAATTAATTGTTAGTACCGGTGCTACAAATACTCCCAAGAATATTGCTACCAATATGTATAACATTTGTATCTTTTGTGTTGCCATTAATATTACATAATAGACAATTGCAAAAGGTATTGATTTAAAAAACATAAAAAACCCAAGCTTAAAATCACTTCCAAAACTAAATGATGGTAGTTCTTTAAAATCTCCTTTAACAAAATTCTTTATTATTCTAATTGTATACCCAAAAAGTGGAAACCATCCAATTATTGGCAATAATAGCCAAAGAATATTTAACATTCCACCAGGCCTATTAAATGGATATTTAAACGCATCTTTAAATTCTAGTTCTTTAGTATTAACTTTTGTAACTTTCTTCTTAGCCTTTTTTTTAGCCATAAGCATCACCAATAATCATTTTAGAAATTTAAGTATATAAAAATGTCGGAAATTTTCCACCAGTTATGAAAAGTTTCTGAGCAGATTAAAAAAACCAGCGGTTTTTGACATTTTACGCTTAAAGACCTAAGCTATCCATAACAACAGAAGAATCAAATTTGGTAAGATCTTTGTATTCTTGACCAGTTCCAATATATATTATAGGTTTTTTAGTAATATAACTTACAGATACAGCAGCACCACCTTTTTCATCAATATCAGCTTTTGATAATATAATTGCATCTATGCCTACTGCTTCATCAAATTTCTTAGCTTGTTCAACACAATCATTACCTGTAATAGATTCACCAACAAACACTTTCATGTCTGGGTTTGCAACTTTAACTATTTTTTTCATTTCATCAGTTAAATTAGAATTTGAATGCATTCTACCTGCAGTATCAATCAAAACTACATCTATACCTTTTGATTTTGCGTGTGATATAGCATCAAATGCAACAGCAGCAGGGTCAGAACCATAATCATGTTTAATTAATTTAACACCCAGTTTATCAGCATGAATACCTAACTGATCAATAGCAGCTGCTCTAAATGTGTCAGCTGCAGCCAAAACAACAGATAAACCTTTTTCTTTAAGCATATAAGCAATTTTAGCTATTGATGTTGTTTTACCTGAACCATTTATTCCAATAAAACAAACCACATAAGGTTTCTTTTCCTTTATCTTTTCAATAAAGTCAAGACTTTCAACATCTAATATTTCACTAACAGAACTTTTAAGTGAATTAATTATAATATTTTCAATTTGGCCTCTTTTCAATGGCACATTTGTAAGATTAATCTTAAGATCAGACTTAATTTTCTCAATAACTTCAACTGCAACATTATTTTCAAGTAAAGCAACTTCTAAATCCCAAAACAATTGTTCAAACTTAGATTCATCAATCTTTTTTGTTACAATTCTTTGTTTAATTGCACCAAAGAATCCCTTCTTCTCTTCTTTAACTTCTGGTTTAGGCTTGTTAGAAATCGAAGATTTCTGAGCATCATCAGAAACACTTTTTGTTTCTGAGACTTCCTTAACAGGTTCTAGAACTTCTTTAACTTTTGCTTCTTCTTCCTTAACTTTCTCAACAGGTTTCTCTTTAACTTCTGGTTTTTCTTTTTTAATCTCAGCTACTTTAGGAGTTTCTTCAACTTTAGGTTCTTCTTTGACAGGTTCTAAAACTTTCTCTTCTTCTTTTACTTCTTCAATATCTTTTTTAACTTCTTTAGGAATTTTTTTAATTTCAGGTTTTTCTTCTTCAACTATTGGTTTAACTTCTTCTTTTATAGGTTCTTTTACTTTTGGTTCAACCTTTTCTTCTACTTTTGTCTTAACTTCTTTTTCAATAGGCTCTTCTTTAATTTCTTCCTTAATCTCTTCTTCAACAGAATCTTTTTTACCAAAAATCTTACCTAGAAATCCTTTCTTTTTTACTTCAGGCACTTCTTCAGTTATTTCTTCTTCTCCTTGCTCGTCTATATCTTTGGAGAGTTTAGAAATACCATCTTGTAATTTCTTTTTTAAGAATTTAAACATTTTTACTAGCAGTTTCTAACTCTTTTTCAAGTGCTTGAGCTTTTTCTGCAAACTTTTCTGTCTGTGCTGTTATTGTAACTTGTGTTTGCTTAATGTCTTCAATATTTTCTTGAAGCAATTTTTTCGCTCCTTCAATGTCTTTTGATACAACAACATTTCCTCCAACATTTACAAGCAAATCTTCTGTGTTTTGAATTTTAGCTTTTGCAAATATACCTGAACTGATTGGAAACAAAATATCTTTTCCTTCTTTAGTATTTTTAAGTTCATCAAGACTTTCAATAACACTAAGCACTTCAGTTTGTTTTTCTGATAATGCTTGAATTTGTTTTTGAAGTTCCTGAATTTGTTCAGCAACCATTTGATATTCCATATATTTTTCTTGAATTTCTTTATTCATCTTTTCTCACTAACCCTTGAATATAAATCATTTAATAAAACACCCATTGGTTCTCCTTCATATATTCTTTTAATACCTTCTGCAAGCAAAGGTGCCACAGAAATAACTTTAATTTTATCAATCATTTTATCTTTTGGTAATTTTATTGTATTTGTTAAGATAACTTCTTTAATATCTGGATCTGATAAACGTTCAATAGCTGGTCCTGTTAATAACCCATGAGTTGCACAAATATAAGCTTCTTTAGCTCCTTTTTCTTTTAATGCTTTAGCAGCACTAGAAATTGTTCCAGCAGAATCAATTATGTCATCAACAATCAATACAGTTTTGCCATCAACATCACCAATAATATTCATAACTTCAACTTCACCATGCTTAGGCCGTCTCTTATCAATTATTGCTAATGGTACCTCTAATAATTGAGCAAGTCTTCTTGCTCTTTTTGTTCCACCAACATCTGGAGCAACAATAACAATATCATTCAGTTTCTTATCAATAATATATTCGGCAATTAATGGTAAAGCCTCTAAATTATCTTCTGGTACATTAAAAAATCCTTGAATTTGATCAACATGAAGGTCAAAAGTAACAACTCTATTAACACCTGCTTTTTCTAATAGATCAGCAACAAGTTTTGCACTTATTGGTTCTCTAGCAGTAGATTTTCTATCTTGTCTTGAATAACCATAATATGGTATCACTGCAGTAATTTCCTTTGCACTTGCTCTTTTTAATGCATCAATCATTATAAGAAGTTCCATTACATGATCATTTACATCTGGGCTTGTAGGTTGAATAACAAAAACATTAGCTCCTCTAACACTTTTTTCAATATGGACATAACTTTCACCATCATTAAATTTCTTAATTTCTGCTGGAGTTAAAGGAATTTTCAAATATTCTGAAATCTCCTTTGATAGTTCATTATTCGCACTGCCAGATATTAAACATATTCTTTTAGCCATTATATTACCTTATACAAATCTTAGTAGCTTTAAAAAGCTTACTTATTAATGCCCAGTTCTTTTGAGATTTCTTGCTCAGATTTTTTAAGTTCAATTTCAATCTCACCAAAATGTTGGAACTGGTGCATATCAATCTTTCTTTGGTTAGTTAAATGTAATAGTGGAATAAACGTATATATCTTATCCTCCCTTGATCCAGAAGGTATAAGTTTACTAAATGTAAGTCTTTCAGTGTTTTTGTAGGCAAAAAACTGTTTGACTTTTCCATAAACTCCTTTAATTATCTTGCTAATATCTCTTGTTTGAGTTGGAATATTAACATTTGTTGGTGGCATATCTCTAAGAACTTTTCTCCTTTTAACTTCCAAAGCTTGTTCTAATGCACTAACCAAATCATAAACAGAAACTTTTCTTTTTCTTGGCTGAGGCATTCTTGGTATTAATGTTGGTTTTTCTTCACCCAAGTCTAAATGGCTATAATCTTCTTCAAAATCTAGGTTATCATGGTCTTCCTCTTCTTGGAATAATCTGTCTAATGAAGCAAGATCTTCCCCCATTAATTTACTTGATTTAATCTTTAAAAGTAAAGCCGCTGCAAGTAAAACTTTACCAGATATTCTAAAATCTAATTCTTGCATCTTTTTAACCATCTCAAGATATTTTTTGGTTAATAAAGAAACATTAACATCCCATGGATCCATCTCACCACTTTTAACTAGTTCCATAATAATTGTCTGCCAAGTAATCTCATCCTTCTCAAAAAGTATGTCAAAGATTTGTTCATGACCTTGTTTTGTTTCCATATTCTCTAACTTTACAGAAGAAGTATATAAAATTTGTTGCAACACAAATATACATATATTTAAAAATGAATTACTGTTTGATTCTTCATGGGTTCAGAATTACCAACACTTCCAGATGATAGAACAAATATTTCTGTTATGCGAGAATATTTTGATGCACAATTTGCTAGAGTTCAACCAAAAATTACTAGTATAGTAAGTGCAGCTTTTGACAGAAGAGGAAATCAATATGTTGAAGAATTTGTGCAAGATATTGCTGTAAGGGCTTGGAAAGGTTTGCCTAGATTTAACGGAGAAGCACAATTCAGCACTTGGGTTTATGCAATAACTAAAAACACAATTCGAAATAAGTTTCGTTTTTTAGGTGCAAGATTTACTGATGGAATTCCCTTATATACTCATAATGCTGATGGTGATGAACAACAGTTACAATTACCTGATCCAAATGTTCTAACACCTGCTAAGACAGCAGAATTTGAAATAATTAAAGCCTTAATCGAGAATGAAATTGATCATTTACCTGGGCATATGAGGGATGCATATGTTTTAAGATATTTTCAAAATATGGAATACGGGGAAATTGCATCCACATTAGGTAGAAAACTAGGTACAGTAAAAAGCCAGATAGCTAGAGCCAGAGAACGATTAAGAGAAAAATATGGTCGATTAAGCAGGATATCTGATGGCTTTGTGCCTGTTACGGCTGAAACTAGATTTAAAATACCAAAACACTTGCACTATGGAGACTCAACCTTTGCAGTAATAGATGATATGGGTTGGCTTTCTAGAACTGTTAATCTTGCTAGAAAAAGCTTGGAAAGAAGGTTAGGCGAAGTAGCCGTTACTGGGGATGATATTGGGCCTCAATCAGAACTTATTTGCCAAGAGCAGGCAGATGGAACTGTTTATTATTTTAGACAATTACCTGGATTTAATGCTAAACTTGCTATAAATCCAAATTATGACAGACTTAATAGGACTATTTCACTTGAAGACGCTATTTTTGCTTACTCCTCATTACTTCCTCAATCAATGCAGAATCCAGATGGTTGGCAAACTTATATTGATTCAGGTATTTTAAGAACAAAGGGCAGCAGTAATCGCCCATATTTCCATTTATTAGATGCTCTTGCACAAACACTATCCAGAAGAAAGTTCTTAGTAGATAATTACGATAAAATTGCACAAAGAATTCACACAGACCCAGAAGTGGTAGAAATGGCAACAGCAATTTGGCATGATAAGATGGTCTCTGCAGGACTATTACAACAACTTTGCCCAACAAACGATGTTTTTGACACTTATGCAATCAAAGATGAAGGCAAAATTGCAGATTTTATCAGAGCAAGGCTGCCACAGACATACTCATTCTGGAATCCAAACGAATTAGATAAAGATAAATTAACAAAACAATATAATGAACATGTGGCTTAAAAGCACAAAAACATGGAGGTATCCTAACCATTTCTAGGCTTTAATTTTTTTTCATAATTCCAAAACAAAAGAAACACTTTGTGTTTCTGGGCTTTGGAATATTATTCCAAAACATTTTTAAATCCAGATGCAATTCTTGAGGTCTATTGGGCTC
>CAZHRT010000036.1:0-7904 GCA_964534665.1 uncultured Methanosarcinales archaeon
ATTTATCAGAAATCTTGCCATTAGATCCTTTTGAGACCCCCTTAACATTAGGGTACCATTCTCGTTGTGATCTTTTAGTAAGTTGTTTATTAGAGATTTTCTTTAACCGTTTAAAGACATCAATACCCACTATCTTCTTATTGGTACCTTTTGAAGCAGGTTTTGTTACTTGAACTGAAGTCTTTGTATTTAATTTATTAATTGTTGGTTTAGTTATTGGAGGTTTTGATATAATTGGTTTAGTTATAGGTGGTTTTTGTGGGGTACCAAGTGGTTTTAAAGGTTTAAATGATTTAGCAATATTGCCTGATTTCATTTTAGGAAGTAATTGTGTTACAAAAAAGAAACCACCAACACCTAAAACTGCGACAATTGCTAAAATAAGTAAGATTATTGGGAGAACATTTCCTGGTTTATCATTAGGGTCTAATGGATTTGTCCCTTGTGACACTTCTTCTCCGTCGCTAATTCCGTCACCATCTGTATCTGCATTTTTTGGATTTGTACGCTGTTGCATTTCTTCAAGATTTGTTAATCCATCATCATCTGAATCTATATTTGATTCTGCGCAAGTATCACAATTAAAATATTGTTGCTCAAAACTGTCAGGTAGACCATCATTATCTGAATCATCATCGCATACATTGCCTTTACCGTCTGAATCTACATCTAATTGATCAGTGTTTGCATTAAAAGGACAATTATCAATACTATCATCAACAGTATCTGAATCTGAGTCTTGAGGTCTGGTTGTGCATATCCCAAATACGCAATCTGCTGAATAAACACAATCATCATTTATATCGCAACTAAAACCTGTATCGCATCTTGGACAATTTCCACCACAATCTTCGTCTGTTTCATCTATATCTAAAACGTGGTTACTGCAACTATCTACAACATCTTCACAAAGTCCAGTAGATTGACTACATGAATTTGAATCACAATCGTTATCATCATCACAGTTTTCACCAATATCACAATCATTACTACAAGTTCCACCGCAATCTGTATCTGATTCTGCACCGTTTAATTGATTGTCAGAACAAGAAGTTACTTGACAAGTACTATTACTACCACAATAATCTGTATCACAATCTGAATCTGAATCGCAGTCAACACCGATTTCACAGCCAGCAGTACATGCCCCGCCACAATCAATTCCTTTTTCATCACCATCTTTAATATCATTTGTACAGCTTACTGGTGACAGGCTAATATCTAATAAGATATCTGAACTTGTTTTATTTGTGCTCCATAAACCAACACCATTTCTTGCTTTAACTTTCCAATAATATTTTTCAAGGTCTATTAAATCAACATCAACACATTCTTCATTAGCATTAGTATTGCCTGATTCAATCAATTCATCGTTGGACCCATTTTGAAGATATACATAATACCTATATTGACTTATACCTGATTCTGCGTCTGTTGCTGACCATTCAGCACAAAGTTCATCATCATCATAAGTAATGGAAGATTCGTTTTCAAGAGGTGAAATGGTTGTTAGATTAGTCATAACAGGTACAGTATTATCAATAGAGAATGAAACAGTAACTTGTGCAACATTCTCTCCTTTTAAGCAACGGATATATCTTGTATATGCTCCTGTTTGAGTGTATGTTTTTTGCAACCAGAAATCTTTGCCGCTATGTACTAAGGATTCTGCTCCTATAAATTCAGTATTGTCAGCTAATTCACAGAAATAATTGTTTTGTTTGTTTGGTGTTACATTATAAATTACTTCAAAGCCAGATGCGTAACCTGTTGGTGAATTTACTCTAATTGATAATCCAGTATCAAGACTCAGGTATACACTAACTTTTCTTGTATCTGATAATAATCCTGCTGAATTATTACAAGCGACATAGAAATCTACTGAACCTTGTGTTTGTGCTATTTGAACTAGTTTAGTGTGCCTGGTACTAAATGCGTACTCTTCTTCTGAGAATCTTCCACCCATTAAAGTGTAATTGGTTTCATTATTTGCACTATATCTACAGATAGTTGGATCGTCTGTTTGTGCAATTAAAGTAGAGTAAAGGAAATCTTCTTCAATAACTGGATTTGGATCTGCCGAGGCTATAAGGTTAGGTCTACTTGCATCAAAGTGAATAACAAACAAATTAGATATTAATTCGTTACGGACAGTATCATTACAAATAATATGTGCGTTGAATGGATTAACAGGGATTGAATAATTATTTTTGTAATGTATCATCTCGCCTGTTTCTTCAAAATGGTCCATTGCATAATATGGTGCATTATATCTACTAAATCTACAATTTGCATGTCTGGTGGTATTGATAATAAAATTAAAAACTTGGGTAGGTGTATGATAATGTCTGGGGTTTACTAAACCGATTAACATTGGATCTAGTTCAATTGTAAATGTAAGAATTATTGGTTCACTTGGGTTTCCACCTTCATCTTCTGCTTCTGCTCTAACAGTATATTCAATTCCTTCTTGAAGTGCTGAAGTTGGACGATATATGAAGATTGGATTAAGTTCGTCTGGACTAGTACGTTCTATTTCTTCTAGTTCGCCTTCTAAACCAATAAGTGTTACATTAAGAGTAGTAATGTCTATCTTTTCAGTAAAGTTAATCTCAATATTAGGAATTAATGTATTAACTGCTGCATTTACAGACATAGCAAAAACTAATGAAAACATTACAAGTAAGATTATTTGTTTAGTTTTCATGAACAGATTACCTCATCCATAATTTTAATACAGCCTTTTGGTGCAATAGTATCTATTGTGAATTCTGCAGTTCTTATTGCTACTTCCCCTGCAATGTTTGTTGCATGAATAGATAGTTCATAATCTCCTTCTTCAAGTTCAGATAAGTCAATACCAAATGTTCCTGAATCAAACCCTATGGGTATTATAGTTAAATCATCAAGGTGTAACTCTAAAGAATCTATTGGTGAAACAGGATCGTGAGGTGTAACTGTTCCTTGAATAGTAATGCTTGAAGTTGTTATTATTGGGTCACCGCTTGGACTTGAGATTTCTAATGTTGGAACTCCATTATTAACAGTAAAGACAAAACTATCTGGTGTTCCAAGATTGCCTAATATGTCTTCAGAGAATACTGTTACTGAATAAGCACCATTAGGTAATGATCCACTAGTAAAAGTCATTGTATCCCTTGCATTATCAAATGGAGTAGTTGGAATCTCTGTTCCAGCAGCGTCTCTTAAAATAACTCCAGTATTTGCAAAGTTAATAGCTGTACCAGCTTTAAGATTGAATTGAATAACTATCTCTGAAACATTATTAACTACATCTTGATCTCCAGGACTTGTTTCTGCAACATCTGGACCAACTTCAGCAAACACAATCCAAATTGGTTGTGAGAATGGACCCATGTTTCCTGCTTTATCAACTATTCTTGCTGTTATTGTGTTATTACCTGCTTCTAAAGAAACATTGGTTGCTTTGAATTTTGGATTTAATGTTGTTGTACCTGCTGTTGCGTTTGCTACTGGCTCATCGCCAACATAAACTAAAATTAATTCTCCAGGAGTATTAACTGTTCCAGTAATATTGACTTTCTGTTCTGATGTAGGTGTTTTAATAGGTGAGTCAAGTATTGGTGCTGATTGTGGTGGTGTTG
The DNA here is from genome assembly GCA_964534665.1 of uncultured Methanosarcinales archaeon. Lineage (GTDB taxonomy): Archaea > Nanobdellota > Nanobdellia > Woesearchaeales > JAHJBD01 > JAHJBD01. Next base: position 3,627 of record CAZHRT010000036.1, read on the forward strand.
TATCAACAAAGGTTGTAAGTGTAATTGTATTTATACCTATACTTACTCCTGCCGGTGGGCTGCAAGTAACTTCAAATTCATGAGGGGGTTGACCTATTACAGATTCAGGTAATGGAGATGCGCTTGTTTCAGCTACATTTATTGAATGAATATATTCATTGTCTTGTAATGATCTTTCCAACTGTCTTGCTGTTCCGCCTGAGAAAGTAATCTCACAATTAGATTGTATTGCTGAAGTTGAGACAGACAATATTGGATCTACAGTATTAACATATTGGGGTGTAAGTTGATTAATAGGTATTACAAATTGTTCATTATAGTTTATTGTTAAAGTCCAAGCTTCTGAAACATTGCCGGCTTTATCCTCACATTGTACAAAATAATCTGTTTGTCCTTGTGGCACTTCTAAACTACTTGTTGTTTGAGATGTTGAATAATCTACAGATGTTGGATTTTCAATAAATGGAATGTTAATTGCATCTGTTGAGGTTCCATAATTGCAGATAACTGGTTCATTTGCTGTTAAACTAAATGTTGTTTCGTTGTTATCCCCAAACATAATATAATTTCTTAAACCTGCTTCTTGAACTTCTAAAACAGAATTCTCATTAGTTGTTATTATTTCTGTAATACTAGGATTATTATTGTCTACTGTAATTGAACTTGCAATCGTACCGGTATGGCCAAATTCATCTTGGCAGGTGATTAGTAAATTTGTTGTTACGCCCTGTTGTAATTCTTCATTATTAGCTAATGTAAATGCAAAGCCCAGTGTATGTGTAAGACTATATGTATTAAGTGGTACAAATGGTTGTGTTTTGTCGCTTGTTCCAACAGTATAATCAACGTCACATGAAGCTGGTTCATCTGTTGTTACAGAGATTGTTGGTTTTAAGTCTGTTGTTGATTGTGTTTCTGGACTAAAGGAAGTAATCTCAGGAGTTCTACTATCCTGAATAACGGTTCTTGAATCTTGGCCTTTTAATCCTGTTCCGTCTGTTACAATAATGGTTATGTTATTATTAGTATCCTGATTGTCGCCAGTGTTTAATGCTAATTGAACTGTAAATGTTTTATCTGTGTTTACAGTTGGAATTATATCAAGTACCTCACTATCTAAAAGTAATTCTATACTGTCAAAACTATCATCATCATAATGGCCATTAACAATTATTGTTGTTGCGTTTGTTTTATTAGGTATTCCAAGGATTAAATCTGCACCACTAACAGTTATATCATCAATATAAGCCCCTGGTGCGTTGCTATCTGCAATAGTTGTATCTTGTGCATTATTAAAGTTCCCTGCTTGGTCGGTTGCTGTTGCAATTATTGTTTTTGAACCGTCGCCTGGACTAAAAGTGAATGTTGATGAGAATGTTCCTTCTTCACAGATTGTTTGTGGTGCTGAGCCATCTCCTGAAAAAGTTATTGTTAAATTATTTGCATCTGAACATGTTCCTGAGACTTCAACTGTACTTCCAGATACTGCACTAAGTAAGGTATCTAAGGTTATTATTGGATCTTGGTTGTCGATTGTTAATGTAAATGGATAATGTCCTAATTCACCTGTTCCCCCAATTAAACTTGCACTGATTATAAAATTATAAGTTGCGTCTGCAAGATTGGTTGTTGAGAAAGTAAATGTTTGTGTATCTCCAGAAATTTGACTAGCTTCAATGACTTGTAATGGTTCAACTGCCACTGGTTCTGTAAATGTAAATATTAATTCAGGGCTTCTATCTTGGATGAATTGGTTATCACGATTAAATGATGGGGTTGAAGGTGTATCTGTATTGATTGAAAATTGTTGAGTTGTTGTTTGTGTATTTCCAAATTCATCTGTTGCTTGTATAGTAATTATATAATCTCCATCAGGCCGTGTAATTTCATAACTTAAATCGTGACTGTAGCCATCAGGATCTATACTATCTATTTGTGAAGGTGAATCTCCATCTAAATTAACACTTAAAGTAACTAAATCAAGATTTGAATAATCATTAATTGTTGCAGTTATTGTAGGATTTTGATTATTAGAAGTTCCGCTTGGGTTTGTGATTATTATTTCTGGTTTTTGATTATCATAATATACAGGTAATTCTGCTGTATAAGTGTTTCCTGCTAGGTCTGTTGCGATTGCTGTAATTGTGTGTGGACCTGATTCAGTTAGTGTATATTGATAAGGTAAATTTATTTCTGGTTCTAGTGTTCCAATTAGTCCTTCTCCAGTTATTGAAACAACTGCCCCTGTTTCACCTTGTATCTCAAGATTAATATCTATTGAAGTTCCAGTGTTGCCAAATGTTGTTTCTGTTGGTGCAACAAATGTAATTACTGGGTCAACCCTATCTACCCTTATAGTTGAGGTATCTGAATTACTTGTTCCTGCTAAATCTGTAATTTGTGCAGTAATTGTAAATGTTTGATCAATTTCTCCTGTTGGTAAAGGAATGTTTTGGACTGTAAAGGTTCCACCTGTTCCTGCAGTATTTGGAACAGTTATTGCAGTTATTGGTTCTTCAGTAATTGCCACAGTTATTTGATCTAAATTTTCTTCTGTGTATGTGCCTGTTACTGTAAATGAATCTGCATTTGTTGCAGCTGCTAAACTATCAATAGTTATTGTTGGGCCGTTAGTATCTACAGAGATTGTTTCTATAAAAATCGTATCAACGTTATTTTTAGTTGCAACCATTCTAAATTCATATTCTGAATTTTCAATTAATTCTGCATGGCTAGCTGGAAGCCTATAAATTAATCCCGGATAAGGTATTAAACTGAAGGATTCTCCTGACCTTGAAAGTGTTGGTGTTTGTTTTGAATCATAATCGTCAATATTAACTACAAAATCAGGTATTCTAATTGTTGAAAAACCGTTGGTTGGCTGAATAAGCGAGATTGTTGGGGCAAACCGTTTCATATTAAATGTAATTGGATCAATACTACTTGGATTACCTAAAGTGTCTTGAGCATTAATTTCAATTGTGTAAACATCGTCAAGGGCATTTGAGATATCATAAGAGATTATTCCTTCTGAATAAGTGTGTGGAACTGTAACGGTTTCACCAGCACCAAATTTAAGTTCAATTGTATCTGGGTTAATATCTGATTCATCAATTAATTCTATTTCAATCAAATCAAATTTACCTTGTTCCCCATCTTGAGGGTTTGCACTTAAGATTGTTGGACCAGAGAGGTCTAATGTGGAGAATAATGTAAGTTCTTTTTCTCTTTCGTATTCATCTATTGCTTTAACTATAATTACGTTGTTACCTTCCCCAGTAAGTGTTAATGGTCTAGTAAAGGACGTTTCTGTTAAAACAAATTCTTCAGGGTCTGCATCATTCAAAGTGATACTAATAGTTGAATCAATGTCTGCGGTTCCTGCAAGAGTTATAACTCCTGTTCTTGTTAATATTGGATTAAGTTGGGCTGTTAAAGTTGCGTCCCCATCTAAAACTTCTATTAAGATTGAATCAACATCTGTTCTTCCTGCGAAGTCTTCAATAGATGCTTGAACATTTGTTGTTGAACCTATAGGCAGTTCTATTGTGCTTTCAAAGGTATCTTCTATTAGAGATGCTGTTGCGCTGTACACGCTAACAAATTTAGGATTATTTTCAATATATGTTCCAGTTATCATAACATTAGGATTTGAACGTTTAGTGTTTATTCCTTCGCTGATAAATATTTCTGGGTCTGTTAAATCTACGGTAAAAGTGTATGTTGAGGGTAATTGTCCACGATGGTTTGTTGCTGTGATTATTAAATAAAATGTACCTTCTGAAAGTGTTTGTGAAGGTACGTTGAATTCATTGCCGCTAATAGGTGTAAAAGGTAAAGTGACCTCACCAATTTCATCATTACTGATTATAACTGAATTAAGTTCTACGTCAGAATGGAATATAATGTTAAAAGTTACATCTGCAGTGTTTAAGTGGTCTCCAGATTCAAAATTGTTTGAATTAACAGTTATTGATGTTATTGAAGGTGGTAGCAGATTGTCTTCCTCTGATGAATCAGGGTCGTATTTACTTGAACATCCCGGATCATTTGAATAAGTAAATCCATAATCTGTTAAACCATCTTCGTCGTTATCTAAAGTATCGCCACATATAGGTAAGGCAACACATTCAGTTTTATCAAAAGTACAATCATCTTTACAATCTAAATCTCCACTATCAAAACCTAATGCTTGACAAGTATTATCCCCAATATCTGGACCGTCGCAAAGTTCTTCTTCTCTGTTGAGGATATTGTCACCACAATAAGGTTCATCAA
>CAZHRT010000037.1:0-7262 GCA_964534665.1 uncultured Methanosarcinales archaeon
CTTATTCAACATCAATGCCTACTTTATGTTCCGGTATCGAACGCATTGTCTTTGCTAGAAACACTTTCTCAAAAACTTATGAAAATGTAACAGACCCAGAAGATTGTTATTTCCAAGATTCCTTTGAAGTTGATATATCTGAATTAAGTTCTGGTGCAGACCATGAAACAATTACAATTTTAATGACTGTTTATGATAGGGTTGGTCATATATCAGAAGCAACTGCTTCATTTGATATTGATCTTAACGCTCCAACAGTTGATTCTAGTAGTTTTACTCTCAAAAAAGATAACGAAGACATTGAATTTTTACGTGAGGCAATTTCTGGTGCAGAAATTGGTTTTACAATGCAAGCACCTGAACAAGACTTGGATGCTGTTGTTGTTGATGTATCACAGATTAATAAAGACGCACCTTCTTCTTACACATCCAAGGATGCAACATGTACTGATAATGGTAATGGTGTTTATGATTGTTCAATAACTGGCTTAACAGTTGACATTGACCAAAGCCAGGTTGTATCAATTTTTGTTAATGCAACAGACACATTAGGCAACCGAATGGAAACAGTTGGATTAAGCAAACAACTTTACTATGATATTACAGGTCCTGCTGTTCAAGGTATTAATACTGATAGGGTATTTGATAATCTTGCATATCTAGGTAAATCAGGGGATATTATTGTTGAATTTGAAGAAACCGGTTCTGGTGTTTCTGAAGCGTTCATAGATTTATCTTCTGTTGGTGGTTCTTCTAACCATCGTACTGAGAATTGTACTAGTTCTGGCTCAACTTGGTTATGCACATGGTATAATTTAACACCAACAAGTTCTGGTCAAAAAGCAGTTAGCGTTAAGACAACAACTAAAGATAATATTGGTAATGATGTAACTGGCGAACTTTCAGGTTCAATAATAGTTGATTTATCTAATCCTCGTTACAGTTCACATACAATTGTTAACAAAGGTATTGAACCACTTGAAAATGTCTTTAAAGCAGGAGATGCAATGCAGATTGATATTACTGTTACAGATGATACAGGCATAACTTCAGGCATAGCTAACCTTTCCATGATTATTGAAGATGCAGATGCAATTGCAGGTTCAATGGTTGAACAAAATGGTAATTCTTATACTTATAGATGGATAACAGATCCAATAAACATACCAGGCCACATTTCAGATGAAATGGCTTTTGTTTTTACAGACACAAGCGGTAACACAGTTGATGTTGGCATACCTATTGATATTTTAGGTATAAGTTTCAATGCAACTGGCGAATTTAATTATTGGAAAAGTAGTGTAAGTTGTACTCCAAACTTAATTGATAGATCAATTGCAACATTAATCAATCAAAGAACATATTGCCATGTTACTTTATCAAAAACTAATCCCTCACTTGATGCAGAACCTGTATCATTAGCACTTGGACAGTGTGAAGATAATCATAACAGTTCAACAATATCTATGATACAAAATGCTGAAAGCATGAACATGCAACCTGGTTCAACAGACCCTTACATTTTACTTACAATCGCTCAAACAGAAGCAACAGTTGACAAAATTGATATTAAATGTCCAATCCAGATCTTATCTAGAGTTGGTGAAAACGTTACAGGAACTATGGAGACAGAATGGGCAGAAGTTGAGATTGGTCTTTACAATAATATTTTAGGAGATGTTGATGAAAGTATAAAAACAAAAATTGAAGATGTTAAAGAATTTAATGAAGGCATCTGGAAATTTGTTGGTATACTTAAGAAAATAATTAGTTATATCAAATTGATATGTCGAGCTTTGAATACTATTAGTAAATTAACACTTGCTTGGGGTTTTATTACAAATAAAGTAACCCTTGCCCATATTGGAGCATCTAAATCTCCTGCTGAACCTTTGCTTGCAGCTGCTAAATCACAAAGTTGTGTAGCTAGTAAAGCACTTGATAAAGTAGATAAACAAAGTTTCAAAGCTTTTGAAGGTTTATGTAAATTTGTAAATTGTCAAGCTTCTGAAGGTGGGAAAGGAACTTGGGGAGAGATAAGTAAAGGTATAAAGGGTTGGCAAGATGGTTTTTATGCTGGTTATAGGAATGCTGCAGTTCAACAACCTGGTGCAAAAAGTAAGTCTGGATGGCTAGGTGGATTCTTTTCAAAAGATCCTGCATCTTATCTTAATGCAGAAGATAGTTTGATTGTTGCTGTTGGTACGATGTGCATCCCTGCAATAATCTCAAATGTTGATAAGTATAGGCAACTTAATTGTATGTATGGTTCTTGTATGATCACAGCTCACCAAACAAATGTTCCTATATCTGTATGCGAAGAACAAAAATCCTACATGACTTGTAAATATATTACAGGCGAAATCTTTGCAGTAGTTCCTTTTGTTAATTTATTATTCCATTATCTTGGCATGATACGTTCAGCAATCTCAGATCCTTTATCAGCTATAGGTATAATTGGCAGTATGTTTTGTAAGCCCGCGGTTGTATCTTGTAAGGGTTCTGTTGACGCTTCAATAAGTTGGGTTAGTAATAAGCCATTATGTAACTCCTTAACTTTTGTCACCATGTTTGCAGAAATAGTAGGGGATGTACAAGGTTTTATGGATGGCGGCTTTAAAGTTCAAGATGATTTTTGTGAAACTTTTGATAGTGCGTATGAAGAAGAGTTTGGAGACGGTGAAGATGATGACGATGACGGAGGATTCTTTTGAAATACACTTCACCTAAAATAGGACCTGCAGTAACACTTACATTACTTATAGTGTTTTTTACTTTTGTAGGTTTTATAACTGAGAATATAAAAGAACCTACAGTAACACCTGAATTGATTCCACAAGGGGGTGAGTTGTTAGCTCCTGAATTGGTTCCTGAAGAAGGTGAATTGTTTAGTAGTCCTCCTGCAAAAAAACCAGAAACTCCTCAAGAATATAAAGTAACTTATCAAGGCGCAACTTTAGGTACTTTTCCAGCTAAGCCTAGTGAAGCTAAAAAAGGTTTTGATATTTTTATGGCTAGTTATCAGTCTGGTGCATCTTTTACTGGTGCAACTTATTCTCCTTATACTGCAGATGTTAAAAGAGCAGAAGAAGCCGCAGGCCACTCAACTTTTATTGTTACACATAGTGGTGGCAGCATTACTATTGGTGCTAAAGATAAAGGAACTGCAGAAAAAGCAGCAGCTGCTATCGCAACCAATAATAATTGGGGTGCTCATAGTGTAGAAGCACAAACATTCACAGTAACTTATGGTAATACTAGGTTGACTGATAAAACTAAAATAGAAGCCGAACAGCTTAGAAAAACTTTGACAAGTGCAGGTTTTCAAGTAAATGTAATTGATACTAGAAACGATCAAGGTGCTAGTGGAACTTCGAATAGTGATGGAAAACTTAATTATGAGATTAAGGTTGGTACTGAAACAACAATTCAATCTTTAACACTAGCGGAAAAACAAGCTTTAGAAACTAGATTATCAAATACTGGATTAACAACTTCAGTTACTAGATCTTATCTAGGGGACTATATAGATGAGGGTTATGAAGTATCTGGTTTTACAACTGAAAGCGGTGACGCTTTGCTTCAACGAGGAGGAACGTTATATGTATATAAAAACAATGCTCAACTTGAAGCAACACCACTTAAAGACGAAACTGGTGGAAAACCTACTGTTATAACACTTAACAAAGATATTGGAAATGGGAATAATTTTGATATACGTTATTCTGTTTCTGATGGTAAGGCAAATGATCCACTTTATGCACAATTAACAACAGATCCAAATATACTAATCTCTGTTGAGAATTTAAAATGGCTAGAAGAAAACCCTCCTACTTCTACTTTAACACCAAGTAATACTCGTGATTTAGGCGATAAAATGGATACTCTTTTTGGAGCTAATGTAATAAAAGTATCAACCTCTGGAAAAGAACCTGTTTATATTAGTCAATACAACCCAGCTGAAAACCACCAATCAGATTTCCTAAGAGCAGAACAAAAGACCTATCATGTTAAAGGTGATAGGGTTCTGGATGAAGCACAATATAAAAATCTTGCAAGTTCTGATAACTTTGATAGTAAAGAATGGAAAACATTCACTTCTAATGATATCATTGGCCAACAATATGATGATAAAACTAAAAGGGTGGGTGTAGTGTATTCTGAAGTTAGAGCTGATAATGATGTTTTCTTTAAAGAAACTTATTATTATAATGGAAAAGGGGAACTAGTTGGTATGGCTTGGGGTACAAATGGTGGAACCTCAACATACTACGATAAAAAACCAAATGGTGTACCTGGAGCAGAAGGTGCTTGGGACTACAAAAAAGGGAAAGATTCACAAGTACACTTTGAACGTTGGATGACTCAATTCCAAGGTCTTTCAGGCCTTTCAAATATCTTGTTAGGGGAAGAAACAGTTGACAATTGGAGAAGATCTATTGACGAAAGTTTTGGTAAGTTTTTAGGTAAAGATTATTGGCAAGCAATGATATGTGAATCACAGTATGAAACACCTCAAGATAGTATTATGACAATTGCAACACCTGATGGATTACCACATATCTTAGCTCATGCAGAAGGTGAACGTACTGATGTTATTGGGCCTAACGGAACAGAATACCTTTACAAGATTACTTGGGCAGTTAACAATCCTGAACAAGCAAATGAAGAACTTGAATTTAATGTTTATTTAGTTAATGGTAATAGTAGGAGACCTATGTATCCTCAACTGTTTAGGTTAAGTCCTGGTGACCAAGAGATTCGTTCTGGTGAAGATGCAATTGTTCAATATTCAAGCAATCTTTATCCAGAAATTTGTATCAATTTTGAAGATCCAGTTGATCAGTTTGGTAGTTCAGGAGAAACAAGGAATACTGTTTGTAATGCAATAACTGGATATGAGGGTGGTGCAACAGGTTATGTTGATCCAAATGCACAACCAACAGCTTCTGGTTCAAGTGGAACAGGAGGAACAACAGTAGGTAATCCAATAGAACTTCAACCTGGTGGTGTTGTTGACTTCTAAACTTCTACTATAGAACAAACAAAATTAATTGGAACTTATTTTAGATAATCCTTTCCAAACTTTTGGAAATAAAGCACCTGCTGCTAAAGCTTTAATCATATCTCCGATTATAAATGGGAAAAATCCTAATTGTAAAACTGTCATTATTCCTGGATGTCCTAAAAAGAAACTTAATCCAATTAATCCACAAATATAAAGTACTACTTGCCCAACTAACATACAATACATTACAGATTTAAAATCTCTACCAAAACCTTTCTCAATAAGTAATCCAACAATTATAGCCATAAAAATAAATCCTATAATATAACCTGCAGTTGGTCCAATTAAAGCAGCATAGCCACTCTTATACCCTGCAAAGACCCCAAAACCAATTAATCCTGCAACAATATAAGATAATATTGCAATAACCCCTCTTTTAGATCCAAAGAAGAATGCTATTAAGAAAACTCCAAAAGTTTGCATTGTAACTGGTACTGGCCATAAAGGAACTGTAATATTAGCTAAAATTCCTAATACAACAACTGAAAATATTACTGCAAAGAATTCTATAAATATATTTTTTTGTTTAAATATTGTTGAATACCATGTATTGTTAATGTTTTCCATAGTACTAAGAACACATCATTATTTTAAAAAGATTCCTACTAATTCAATATATATATTGAAAACTACATTAAAATACGAACATTTATATACTACTAATATACTTAATAGTATACTGAAATACAAAAAGAGGTGACGGCAGCATAGGAAAACATTATGTTCTTCGTCCAGCAGGTACCCACTGTTTTTCGCCAACTGTGCTGTCTCACTCTCCCCTTACAATGAAAATGGATGCTTTTCAAACAAATGTTGATTCGTGGATTAAACAAATTAATAGTGAATTCTCTGGAATAAAGAACAGTTCAACTAATATTTCTGAAAATACTTCTAATATTAATTTTAATTATGAATTGATTAATGGTCTTAAAGAAGAAATAGAATCCTTAAAAAATGAAATTAAAGCATTAACTATGCTTCAGATTGCACATTTAAAGAAAAAAGTATAAAAAACTTATTTGTCAGCAAATTCTCCCATTTTATCAATACTCAACTCATACCTGGCAAAAAAGTCTTCTATGTCGTCTTCAAATAACTCTTCTTTTTTTTGTACCATTTTTCACCCCGTTTGAAATGTTTGGGTGTGATTTAGGATATTATTTCAATAGTTATCTATTGATCTAGATATTATTTTAATGTTTAGATATTATTTTTTAGGATATTATCTTTTCAACATTTTTTAAAATCTATTTTAATATCCGTTAACCACACCCCAATTTTTGCTATTTTTTATCCCTCCGTTTTTTCTTCGATACCTATTATAGAAACTTTTAAATATATATACTTGTCCTATATAATATATAATGCATATATACTATATATGCAACATTAAAATTTTATAAGGTATTTATAAAGATTTAAGGGGGAAAAATGGAGTTTAGAAAACTTATTGCATTTGGTAAAGGTTCTTTTATAATCTCACTTCCAAAAAAATGGACTGAAAAACATAACCTCACTAAGGGACATTTAATTGGTGTTGAAGAAACATCTGATGGTTTAATAATTTCAGCTAAGACTTCAGATACAAAAGCAAAAAAGAAGTCTATTACTATTCCTGCAGAAAATAAATCAATTCCTCTTTTAACTTCTGAAATAATTTCAGCTTATCTTGGTAATGCTGACACAATTGAAGTTCTTTCAAACGATCTTCAAAAGAATGCCTTAACAATAAAAAATACTTTAAGAAATTTAGCAGGCATGGAAGTAATGGAGCAGACTGCAACCAAACTTGTTGCTAAATATTTAATCGATAAAAAAGAAATCAGCATACCTTTAATTATTCGAAGGATGGATAATATTACTCGTGCAATGGCTCAAGATGTTCTACAATTTTTTGACAAAAAACAAGATGTTGAGAATATTGCTCAAAGAGACACTGATGTTAACCGGCTTCATTTTTTAGCTTATCGTGAAATTCGTGCTGCTATTATTGATCCTCGTCTAGCAAACTCTTTGCAGATGAGTCAACTTGATCTTCATACAAGCAAACACATTGTTCAAAGAATTGAACGTATAGCTGATTGCCAAAAAGAAATTGCACGTAGTGTTGACCAAATAAATCTTCAAAAAAAATCATTAGACCGTCTTAAATCTTTATATGGTAGTATTAATGGACATTATTCTAATGTAATGA
>CAZHRT010000038.1:0-5945 GCA_964534665.1 uncultured Methanosarcinales archaeon
ATGCTTTAATGGCTTTTCTTGATTATGCTGCAGGACCTACTGATTCAAGAGACCCTTCTGCTTATCAATTGATTGTTTTAAACGGGACAGGGGATGGTTTAAGTACCCTCTCTCAAGTTATTCCAGGAAAATACCATGAGCCAGTATTACATCTTGAAAAAGGGTCTGCATATGTTCTTGAAGGTGATTATTGTATGGAATTACCTACAGAAGAAACCACTGTACATGAATTTAAAATAGCTTTATTGGCCCACGAGATTGCCAAGAGGGATAGATTCTATGCTAGTCAACCTCCAGAAGATCAAGTAGATGGAGTAAATGCTCTGTCTTTATACTTAAATAATGTTGTCTTAATGCTACCTGGAATAAGTCCAGACTATAGGAGGAGGGACAGTTCTATGTGGGGAGATAAAGCAAACACTACATTCGCAGAAATAGGGTATGGTGACCAAGGCGGTTTTAGTAATGTATTCTTGAGTTTTACTCCTGGATGTCTCGAAAGATTGATTGATTCTACAGCTGATGATGTTGGATTTGATAGGGCAAAATTTGAACAACTAATGAATGAAAGACCTAGAGATTATCCTGAAATTGCAAAATTGGCTTTTCCTATTGTAAGAGAAATTCTTAAATTTGGATTTAATACACAAGACTTATTATCTTAATCTTCTTATTCATACTCAATAGTTCCAGGAGGTTTCTGAGTGATATCATATACAACCCTATTCACACCTTTAACTTCATTAATAATCCTGTTAGATACTCTTTCTAAGAACTCATCTGGTAATTTAGACCAGTCAGCAGTCATAGCATCAAGTGATGTTACAGCTCTTAATGAAATCACATACTCATAAGTTCTTGCATCTCCCATTACTCCAACAGATTTTACTGGGAATAATGCAGCAAACGCTTGCCATGTCTTATCATACAAACCACTTGATTTTAATTCAGAAATAAATATGTAATCAGCTTCTTGTAATATCTTAATCCTTTCATCAGTTATTTCACCTAAGATTCTTATTGCTAAACCTGGGCCTGGAAAAGGGTGTCTTCCTAATATGTCAGCAGGAATCTCAAGTTCTCTTCCTAAATCCCTAACTCCATCTTTATACAAGTCTTTTAATGGTTCAATAACTCTTAACTTCATCTTTTCAGGAAGTGTTAGATTATGATGACTTTTAATCTTGGATGCAGTTTTTGAAGGTTGAGCTGATTCAATCCTGTCTGGATAAATTGTACCTTGACCTAAAAACTTAATCTCTGGGTTATTCTTTTCAATTTCTTTAACTTGTTCTTCAAACACTTCAATAAAAGTATGTCCAATAATTTTTCTTTTTTTCTCTGGGTCAGTAACCCCTTTTAATTTAGTTAGAAATTGTTTAGATGCATCTACCATATAATGATTTTTAAACTTAAATCTTTTGAAAAAACCTTTAACTTCATCCCATTCGTGTTTTCTTATCAATCCATGATCAATAAATACACAATGTATATTATCACCAATAGCTTGGTGTATTAATGATGCAGCAACAGTACTATCAACACCACCAGAAAAACCCATTATTACTTGATCTGTTCCAATTTCATATTTAACTTCCTTAATTATTTGTTTAGCTAAGTCTTTAATATTATAATCTTTAGGACATTTACATATATCAATGAAATTTTCTAATATTTTTATTCCTTTTGTAGTGTGAGTAACTTCTGGGTGAAATTGTACTCCAAATAATTTTTCAGATTCAAAAGCAGCAATTTTACAACTATCAGTAGAAGCTAAAACTTCAAACCCTTTTGGCAGTTCAACAACTTGATCACCATGTGACATCCAAACCAATTCTTTTTTATCTAATCCTTTAAACAATTTACCTTGTTTGTTAACATCAATCTCCGCCTTACCATACTCTTTAACTTCTTTAGCAGTAACTTTTCCAAATTGTTTACCTATCAACTGATGACCATAACATATGCCTAATATTGGTATACCCAGTTCAAATATTTTCATGTCTGGTTGTGGAGCTCCTTTTTCATAAACAGAGTTAGGACCACCACTTAATATAATTCCACATGGATTTAATTCCTTAATTTTGTCAACAGAAACATCGAACGGTAAGATTTCAGAAAGAACACCTAAAGAACGCACTCGTCTTGCTATCAAATGACAAGTTTGTCCACCGAAATTAATCACTAGCAGCATATAATCATAAATGCTTAAGACTTTTTAAAACTTTTTATTCCAGAATACTTATCTTTTGATAATTTTCGTTATGCAACAGCTTCTTAACTTTATCCATATCAGCTTTTCCATAAATCTTCCAAAGAACACCTTTTTCCATTGATTTAATTTCAGATAAGCCAAGTCTTTCACGTAAAGTGTTCAATAAACCAGAACCGCCTTTAATATCTTGAACAAGAACATTTGTTGCTTCACCTTTTTCAACATGGTCAAATGCATCGTGTTTGTTAGCATTAACCAAAACATCAACTTTCTTTATCTTATCAAAGAATTTTTCAGAAAAATCACCTTCAAAACTATAATATTCATACCTTTCTAATTTCTCAACACCAGCTTCCATTCTTTCTAAAGTATGAAAAGCAGTTATTGCTGTTGTGTCTGGTATTACCAACTTTACATATAGTTCTACTTTTTTCATGTTTAAAAACTCTCTTGGTTTTTTGACATCCCCGAAATCTGTGATTTTATTTTAACCATTGCCTGTAAAATCTTAGCAGCAGGTGCTAATGATTCACTTTCATTAAAATCTCCTTTAAATCCAGGAACTTGTCTATTAAATGATCCTCTTTCTGGATGCGGCATCATTGCCAAAACATTACCTTCTTTATTACATATGCCTGCAATATTTAATTCAGATGAATTAGGATTAACATCAAACCTATTCTTTACTTCTCCTTTAGAATCACAATAAACAAAAGCTATTTGATCATTTTTTTGTAATTCTTCTAACAATGATTTGTTAGCTGTTGTAAATCTACCTTCACCATGTGCTATTGGTATTGGAATAACTTCATCTTTTGAAAGTTCAGAATTAAACTTGCAAACTTTAGAACTATTCTTTATATTTACCCATGTACAATAAAATCCTGATGGGTAATCCCTAATATTTGGTGCTAAAGCCATTTGTACTTTATCTTTTAATCCAGGAATTATTCCTGTTTCAATTAATACTTGGCAACCATTACATATTCCAATTACTGGCTTACCTTTTTTAGCTTCTTCTTTTATCTTTAACATTAATGGGTCTTGTGCAGCAATTGCTCCCGCTCTAATTCTATCCTCATAACTCCAACCACCAGGTATAAGGTAGCCATCATAGGCAGAAACATCTTTACTAGTGTTCCATCTGATTATTTCTGCTTCCAACCCAACTGCTTGCAAAGCTCTTACACTTTCATTCTCACAATTTGTTCCAGGGAAAAGGATTACCGCTATCATTGCATAACCTCTCTAAATCCAGTTGTCCATGCTTGTTTCATATCTTTAATATCAAGAGTAATCTCATTAATTTTTAATTTACTTTCTTCAGTTGTTTCTCCTAATTCAACAAGTTCAACTTTATGTTTGTCAAATATCTCTTCAACTTCAGAAACTTTATCAGTTTCAACTTCAAATACAAAACCAGAACTTTCGCTGAATAATCCTAGTATAAGATCATCTTTAATTTTAATTGAAGCACCAATCTTACCGTCTGCTTCACCACCAAGTATCATTTCAGAAACACAAGTAGCCATGCCACCATCAGATATATCATGACAACTTAAAATTAATCCTTTATCAATAGCATCTATAACACCATAAATCCTGTTTCTTTCAGCTTCAAAATCAACTTTTGGAACATTTGCTCCTAACTCTTTATGATTTTCATAATAAATAGAACCCCCTAGTTCATCTTTTCTTTCACCAATCATAAATAACTTTGAACCAGCTTTTTTAATCTTCATAGTTATTGCTTTACTATAATCATCAAACATTCCTGCGCAAGCAATTATTGCAGATGGATCAACCGATTTACCAGATGCACTTTCATTATAAAATGAAACATTACCTGAAACAAACGGACAAGGATCTTTTGTTCCTTTAACATAAAGATTCTCAGCAGCTTCTTTTTCTCCTCTTACACCTTCATAAAAATCATTAAACGCTTCAGGTTTCTCAGGATTACCATAATTTAAACAATCTGTCATACCATATGGTGTTGCACCAACAGCTGCAACATTTCTCATTGATTCAGCAACAGCATTTGCTGCACCCCAATAACTACTGATTCTTGAATATCTTGGGTTACAATCAACTGATAAAGCATAACCAAGTGAACTTCCAGGTATTGGTGCTTGTACTCCAGCGTCCGCCTCACCCGGTTTAATAACAGCTAAACCTTGAACTTCTGTATCATAATGTTTGAATACTAAAGCTTTTGAAGCAACATTTGGATTTTTTAATACTGCTAATATTTCTTTAGAATAATCTTTTGGTTCATCAAGTGAAGGTTCTTCAAATTTCTTTTTATTTTCAACTTTTTCTCTTTCATATCTGATACCTTCAGTAACAACATCAATTGGAACATTACATATTATTTTACCTTCTGATTTCATTATATAATCTTTATTTTTTGTAACTTTACCAATTACAGAAGCACGTGCTCCTTCTGCAACATTTGGTAGTTCAAATTCTTCATTATAAATTTGAATTATTCTTGGAGTAAACTCTGGTGGTGAAATCCAAGTAAATCTTTCTTGTGTTTCTGAACATGCAGTTACATAAGGTGGTATTTTCATTGAAACATGAATTTTGTCAACATCTAAGTTGGCACCATATCCACCAGATTGACAAAGTTCAGACGAAGCGCACATTATACCACCAGCACCCATATCTTTGAAACCTAACACAATTCCTTTTTCTCTTGCTTCTTTAAACACAGCTTCAGTTGCTCTAATTAATACATTCTTTAAGAATGGATCAGGAACTTGTACAGCACCTTTGTTAATTTCAGCATCTTCTTCATCAAGTATTAAAGATGCAAACGCAGCACCACCAAAACCTGAATTATCAGTGGCTTTTCCAATAACTACAACATCATAACCTTCTGAATTTTTTGGAGCAGCTGAATGGATTATATCTTTTTCTTTAATCAATCCTAAAGCAACAACATTTACTAAACAATTATCATCAAAACTATCTGAAAAATTAATATCTCCTCCAATATTTGGAACACCTAAAGGATTTCCATAACCTGCAATACCATCAACAACAGCATTAGCAATATACCTAACATTATTTTTATTTTTTCCATTAGGATTTCCAAACCTTAAAGGATCAGCACAACCAATTATTCTTGCGCCCATGCATAGTATATCTCTAACACAACCACCAATACCAGTTGCTGCACCTTCATATGGTACAACTTGAGATGGATGATTATGACTTTCATGCCCAATAACTAAACCATACATGTCACCTTCATGTTCACCTAATTTGATAATGCCTGCATCTTCTTTTGGTCCTTGTATAACTGTTGGTCCAGAAGTTGGCAACATTTTCAAAACATTTCTAGAACTTTTATAAGAACAATGTTCACTCCATTCAATATTAAATATATGAAGTTCTGTAAGGGACGGATTTCTTCCAATCAATTCAACAATTTTCTTAGCTTCAAATACTTTTAGAGAAATAGCATTATCTTTCATGAACTTTAATAGTTCTTTATCAGACATACCTTTTACATCAATTAATTCAACGTCGACATTTCCCATAATCTCACAATAAAATGCAAATGTAGATTATATTTAAAGATTATGGTTATGTAACAAATGTTCTTGATAAAATATTGGATAAATTG
Organism: uncultured Methanosarcinales archaeon; assembly: GCA_964534665.1. Taxonomy (GTDB): domain Archaea; phylum Nanobdellota; class Nanobdellia; order Woesearchaeales; family JAHJBD01; genus JAHJBD01. Next base: position 5,853 of record CAZHRT010000038.1, read on the forward strand.
CATTTTTACATTCAAAAATAGCCAGTTTGGTTATTTTTGTTATGTAACAAATGTTCTTGATAAAATATTGGATAAATTGCATTTTTACATTCA
>CAZHRT010000038.1:6045-7121 GCA_964534665.1 uncultured Methanosarcinales archaeon
AAAATAGCCAGTTTGGTTATTTTTGTTGTTAAACAAAGTTTTTTAAGATAAATTTAGTCTTTATCATAAATATATTCAATAATTACTTAATTAAAACTTCTCCAACAGTATAAATGCTCCCACAAACAACCACTAATTCATAATTTAATTCTTTAGCTTTTAAAACAGCTTGTTTAACATCTTCAATTATTTCTTTAGAACAACCACAATAATCAACTAATTCATTAGGATCAGCAGCACGAGAATTATCTGGCTTACAAAAAATCACATGTTCAGAAAAACTACAAAATTCTTTAACCATTGTTTCTTTATCTTTATCATCTAATATTCCTACAACAGAAACAACTTTCTTTCCTAATTTTTTAACTTCTTTAGCTAAAACTTTAGAACCATCTGCATTATGTGCACAATCAACTAATACATTATCAGAAACAAACTCAAAACGTCCATGCCATATCGCATTAGCTAAACCTTTCTTGATAGCATCTTCAGTTATACCACCAATAATATCAATCACAGTTACTGCTGTTGCCGCATTGATCTTTTGAAATTCTCCTTTCAGGTTCATTTCAAGTTGTTTATGTCCGTTTATACTAAAAAAACCATTATCTTGTTCAATTTTTTCAACCATCACAATTGAAGCTTTTTTCTTTTCAGCAACTTTCTTAATAACCTCTAAAGCATCTCCCAAACATGCTGTAACTACTGTTTTTCCATTTTTGATTATTCCTGCTTTTTCTCCAGCAATCTCCAAGATAGTCTCGCCTAAATATTCTTGATGTTCTAATGAAATGTTTGTAATAACAGAAACTAAAGGGTCCACTACATTGGTTGCATCTAATCTTCCACCTAATCCAACTTCTAATATCACATAATCTAATTTTTTTTCAGAAAAATAAACAAAAGCTAAAGCAGTCATCATCTCAAAATATGTTTGGTTAGAGTATTGTTCATTTACAATATTAAAACATCTCACAAAATCTTCATCACTTATTTCTTCACCATTAATTAAAAATCTTTCATTAATTCTTTTAAGATGTGGTGAAGTGTACATACCAACTTTATGTCCAGCAGAT
>CAZHRT010000039.1:0-7062 GCA_964534665.1 uncultured Methanosarcinales archaeon
TTCAGTACTTCCAAATTTTAACTTAATATGAATAAATGCTTTGTAAATAAGTGGGATTATGGGTATTCTCTTTGCTAGTTTTCTTAATTTTCTCATAATTAGTATATAATTAGAATTTTATTTAAAGATTTGCAATACTAAAATTTGTTTAGTTATTATGACCAAAAATAAAAGAAAATTATATAAACTTAATAATTAAGAATAGAATATATTATATTATTTATTAAAAAAAATAAAACGAGGTAAAGAAAATGAAAAAAAAGGCCAATATAAAAAAAGAAAATAAAGTATCTTGTGAAACTAAGATGGGTACTAATTGCGGGGGATGTTCTTATATACTTGGGTTTATTGGAGCAGCAGTATATTATATATCAACTTCAACTAGTTTTTGGATTGGAGTTTTAGGATTATTAAAGGCTGCAGTCTGGCCAGTATTTTTAGTGTTAGAATTGCTTAAGTTTATAGGCGCCTAAGTTTAAATCAAATCATACAGAACATGTGTTCCCTGAAGTAATTCATGGACTTAGGGAATTTATTTATCTTATCTATTGTTTTTTTATAGTTATTTCGTAACTTACTAGCATCTTTTTGTGAAAGACCTTTTAATGTTTTATATGTGATTCTTGGTTCAAGTACTGTTCTTTCTTCTTCAATGATTTTCTCAATTTTAAACTTTTCAGGATTATTATATATTGTAGTATTTTTTTGAAGTCCAAATACTGCAGAAGAAACAAGATCAATATTTTCTTCATTATGTTTTAGAAAATCAATTGTTTCTAAGAATTCTTCTTTAGTTTCTGTTGGAAACCCAAATATTGTATATACAATATTTTTTATTCCAGCATTATGTGAATTTTCTAAAACAAGTTTAATATCTTGTTTGTTTGTTCCTTTATTCATTAACTTTAATATCCTATCATTTCCAGATTCAACACCCCATATGATAAGAGTTAATCCTGATTCTTTTAATTTTTCTAAAACATTTTTATTTAATTCTTTTGTTGGTCTTAATTGACATGTCCAGTTAATGTTAAGTGGTTTTACTGTTTTTGCAATTTCTAAGAGTCTTTTTACTGGAATCATATCATCAATTAGAAAAAAATGTTTTTGTTTAGAATCAATTATGGTTTTCTTAATCATATCTAGAGAATATTCAAGATAGGGTGTATTTTTGAAATGTGTACAAAAAGTACAACCTTTATAATAACATGTGTTTGTAGTTTTCAAGGGAATTATTGGTTTTGGTGTAAAATAATCTTTAAGATTATATATTGAAAAATCAAGACCATAATCTAGATTTAATTCATCATGATTAACTTTTTTTGAAGATGCGTATTCAAGAAGTTCTAATTCATTTTTTAATACAACATCTGCAATCTTAATAAGTTTTTCATTTACTGCAGGCCCGCCTAAGACGCATTTAACCCCTGTTAATTCTTTTATCAGGGAATAAGCGTAAAATGCTTGACTTGAATAAACAATGCTGAATGCAACAATGTCAGGTTTTTTTTCTATTATTTTATTTAAGAATAAATCTAATAATTCAGGTTTTTTACCAAGTACAACTTTTTTATTGTTTTCTGAGTATGTTTTGGATGTTAATTTACGATAATCATCTGTAATTTTATTGTAATTATCCCACTTTTTTATATCATGATAATAATCTTGGAATTCTTTAAACTTTAATTTATGAAACTCTATGTTGAGATCTAATACTTCAACATTATGTTTAGAATTATTTTTTAGAAAAGAATACAAATTAGTTATTGAATAAGGTGGGCTAGCTGGAGTACAGAAGGGTAAGTAAACAAGTAATATCTTTTTCATGATTGTTAAACATTTTCATTAACTTATAAAATTTGGCATAATTTAAATACCAAAATGGATTATTATTCTAAAATGCAACTTAATTCAAGAGATTATATCAAAGGAGATTATGAAAGTCATATTAAATTTCTTACAAAGCAAAACATGGAACAGTTATTTATTGACAATTTTGGTGGTTGGTCAGATTCAGTTAGTGAAAAGAAATTTTTTAATAGTCTTGATAATGGTTTTGTTCGATTATTCTTTTTAAAAGACGTTTTTGTTGGATATGTATCATTTAATCTTGAAAAAGATCATAATAATTCGTATATGATTAATGATATTCATGTTGTAGAACAGTTTCAAAAACAAGGCTATGGTACTGAAATATTAGATTATGTTATAAATAAAGTTCTTGAATTGAAGGGAAAACAATTAAGGGTTTTTGTTTTTGAAAAAAATCCTTCATTGAATTTTTATAAAAAAAATGAGTTTATGGAAATGAATTACTTAAAAAAATCTAATACTTTTGTAATGTCAAGACTAATTTAATTATTTAAAATGGTAATTACTCCTATAGTGAAGAAGTTTTTATCTATTTTAAAACAGTTATATCAGTTTTTCCTTAGTTTCAGTATTGACAATGTGTATAGCCTGAACAGGGCATGCTTGGGCAGCTTCCATGTTTAATGCTAATTGTTCTTCTGTAATTTCTTCTGTTTTGAAAGCTGCTTTTCCATCACTTTGTATTTCCCAGTTATCAGGGCATCTGTCTACACAGGATGTTGCGCCAATACATTTGTCTTTTTCAAATTCAATTTTATATTTGGACATTTTTCACCTCGTAAATATGCTAAAAAGTTTCATTTTTTATGTATAATATGTTGGATATTTATATTATTTTTGTATTAATTGTTTAAGGATAATACATTTGCCAGAAACATTTATATACGATAAAACTAGTTTTTTAGAAAATGTATATACCTTCACGTGTTTGTGTTAAAAATAGGAATTATCGGTTTGGGAAATATGGCTGAAAGATTAGAGAAAGTAAAAATAAGAAGTTTAAGTTTAAGAGTAATTGCTACTGTAATAGGTGAATTTGGCGAGTATAATATAAAAAAAAGGTGATAAAATGAAAAAAATAATATTAATAATGTGTTTAGCAATAATTTTTGTGTATGGCTGTGCAAGTGATGAAAGTAGTAGTGGGGTAGTTATTGAAGATAGTGCTGCTGCTATGGAAGATGTTGCTGAGGATGATGTAGAAGACAGCGATAGTGCTGCAATGGAAGATGCAATTGAAATGGAAACCATTGTAATTACAGGTGAAAATTATAAATTTATGGTTGATGGAGTGGAAAATCCTGACATTAGTGTAAAGGTTGGGCAGAAAGTTAGGATTGAGTTTTCAAGTACACAAGGATTTCATGACTGGGTTGTAAGCGAATTTGATGCAGCAACATCTCAAATCGCTGAAGGGGATTCATCTTTTGTAGAGTTTATTGCGGACAAAGCAGGAGATTATAAGTATTTTTGTAGTGTTGGAAATCACAGAGCTCAAGGAATGGAAGGCAACTTTATTGTTGAATAATTTTTTTATTTTTTTTAATCTATTGAAAAGAAAATAATTCTAATTGTCAAGTATACAAAATATAACAATATTAGATATATTGCTCCACCTTTGCCAAGTTTTCCTTTTGTTTTAATCAAGTAAATAAGGAGCAAAGCTGCACTGATTGTTTCCATTGGAAGGTCCCAATAAACAAGAGGTTTTGGTACGTAATATGTTGATATTAAAGCTCCTCCACCAATAGCAACTAACGGATTTGTAATGTTGCTTCCAATTAGAGTACCTAGAGATATCCCTGTTGCTTTTTGTTTTAGTCCAGATATAGCAGTAAACATTTCAGGAGAAGCGGAAGCAATACCTAAAGTTATAACACCTATCAATGATCCACCTAATCCTGTTGCAAAAACAATATGTTCTGTTGATGAAAGTAGGAAATGTGCACTAATAATCATAAGTGCAAAGCATAAAAGAGAAATTATTATATCATATCCAATATTAGCATCTACTTGTTTTTTACGTTGCTTTTTAGTTTTCTTTTCTCTTTTGTATAGAAAAATCATGTAAATTACAAATGTTGATAATAATATTAAACCATCAAATCTTGAATAAGTTCCATCAAAACCAAGAATAATGCACATTAATGTAGTTGCAATCATTGGTGTGTATGCTGTTTTTAAGAATTCTTTTTTAAAATATAAACCACCCATTAATATAACTACTATGCCTAGGATTAAAGTTTGTTGTATAACATCAGAACCTATATTTGCACCTAAAACTGTTGATGATGCTATCTTATAGTCTAGTGATCCTGATAATATACCAAACGAAGCTGCTAAATGTGAGAAAATTTCAGGTAGGCTTGTAGTTATTGAGAATATTGTTAAACCTGCAAAAGTAGTAGAAAAACCAAAATGGTTAATCAATGAAATAATCCTTTTTACAGCAATTTCTGCACAAATCATTAATAGAATTAAAGCTCCAATACCTATTCCAATATTAAGCATAAGGGCATCTGCCATAACTTTTTTCTTTATATGATAATATATAAATTCTTCTTTTTTTAACCCAAAGGTAATTAAATGGACAAGTAAATAGGATTCTTATGACAAGCTTTTGGTCAATGGTAAATCAGATAATCAGGGAAGCTGATGTAATTCTTATAGTATTAGATGCAAGAATGATAGAAGAAACAAGGAATGCAGAGCTTGAAAAGAAAGTTATTGAATCAAAAAAACCATATTTCTATGTAGTTACAAAATGTGATCTTGTTGATAAAGAGAAATTAAAAGCCGCTAATCTAAAATCTTTTGTTTACATCTCTTCAAAGAAGTATTATGGTGTAAAAATACTTGAAACAGAGATTTACAAACTAAATATTAAGAAAAAGGTTATTACTGTGGGGGTTTTAGGTTATCCAAACGTTGGTAAGTCTTCTTTGATAAATGCAATGAAAGGTAGAAAATCAGCTCCAACAAGCGGTCTTAGTGGATATACACGAGGAATACAAAAAGTTAAAGTTAGTAAGAAGATTATGATGATTGATACACCTGGTGTGGTTCCTGCTGGTGAAAAAGATTTTATGAAACATGCTATAAGTGGTACTTTAGATTTTACAAAAACTCAACAACCAGATGTTGTTGTAATGGAACTTATTGATAAATATCCAGGAGTTATTGAAAAGATTTATGATGTTGCTATCCACGAGGATAGTGAAGAAACAATTGAAGAAATTGCTCTTAAAAAGAGGATTTTAATAAAAGCTGGAAAACCTGATACTGTTAGGATGGCTCGTATGATATTAACTAAATGGCAGAAAGGCAAGATTAAGGTTTAAAACTTTTCACAGAATAATGTGAATTGTTTTCCTTCAACCAATCCATTTTTTCTATAAAAATTAAGAGTTTTTTCATTTAAAGATGGTGCAATTAGAAAATATTCTTTCATCTTTTGATTTGTTAATTCTTTTTTAAATTCTAATAATAATTGTTTGCCTATCTTTTTGTCTCTAAAATCGTTGTGCACTGTAATTAAATCAAGATAAACAGATTTTTTTGTTAGTTTATACCCTAATATTAACCCAATAATTTGATTATTTTCTTCAGCAACAAGAAAAATTTGGTTTAAACTTTGTTCAAATGATTTAGTATCTGGAAAATCTCCATATGGCATTTTAAACTCTTTAATGTGACTAATTTTCTCGCATTGTTTAATATCTTTTAATTCTGCTTTTCTTATTATCATATTATTCACTCAATTCATGTAATAATGTATCAAAAACTATTTAAACATATTCAATTAACGTTCTTATGGGTGGTTTATAATGAATATTATGGATGATATTACTAAGTCTGATCCAGAAGTTGCTAATGCATTAGATCTGGAGTTAAAAAGAGCTCAAGAGGGTGTTGAGATGATTGCTTCTGAAAATTTTGTTTCTAAAGCTGTTTTACAAGCTATGGGAACAGTATTAACAAATAAGTATTCTGAAGGTTATCCAGGTCATAGGTATTATGGTGGGAATGAAATTATTGACATTACTGAAAATCTAGCAATAGAACGTGCAAAGAAATTGTTTGATGCACCTCATGCAAATGTTCAATCACATGCAGGTTCTCAAGCTAATATGCAAGCTTATTTCTCTATCTTAAACCCTGGTGATACCATTTTAGGATTGAGTTTAGATGCTGGTGGACATTTAACACATGGAAGTCCTGTTAATTTCTCTGGTAAAATGTATAAAATAGTGCCATATGGTGTTGATCCAAAAACAGGTATAATTAATATGGATGAAGTTAGAGCTTTAGCTCAAAAACATAGGCCAAAATTAGTATTAAGTGGGTTTTCTGCATATCCTAGAACATTAGATTTTGCTAAATTTAGAGAAATAGCCCAAGAAGTTGATGCTTATCATATGGCAGATATTGCACATATTGCAGGACTTTGTGCAACTGGTGTACATCAAAATCCTATGCCTTATTGTGATATTGTAACAACAACTACTCACAAAACATTGAGAGGTCCAAGAGGGGCTATGATACTTTGTCAAGAAGAAGATAGGTTAAAAGAAAAATATTTTCCTGATGAAAAAAAGAATTTAGCTAAAAGAATTGATTTTTCAGTTTTTCCTGGAACTCAAGGTGGACCACTTGATCATGTAATAGCTGCAAAAGCTGTTGCATTTGGTGAAGATCTTAAACCTGATTTTAAAACATATAACGAACAGATTGTAAAAAATGCTAGGGTTTTAGCACAAACATTGATGGATAATGGTGCTAAATTAATGTCGGATGGTACAGATAATCATTTAATGTTAGTTGATGTATGGGAAACTGCTAAAGTTTCTGGTAAAGAAGCAGAACTTGCTTTAGATGAAGCTCACATATATACAAATAAGAACATGGTTCCTTTCGTTGGAGGAGAATTGCCATTAGATTCTCGAGGAAAAAAGGTTGGTACGCCTTTTAATCCAAGAGGTATTAGACTTGGAACACCTGCTTTGACAACTAGGGGGTTAAAAGAGCCTGAGATGGAAATCGTTGGTAAGGCTATTGTTAAAGTTTTGAACAATTTCTCTGATAAAGGTGCATTAGAACAAGTTAAAAATGAAATCATGGAATTGTGTAAAAGATTTCCATTATATGAAGGTTTAGGGATATTGAGATAATAACATTTATATTATCTTA
>CAZHRT010000040.1:0-6214 GCA_964534665.1 uncultured Methanosarcinales archaeon
CAATTAATTGAATCATTGTTGGTGTATCATCAACTAACTTGATACGTTCTAAAGAAGCTCTACTGTTCCTTGCCAAAGCAGAAAACCTAGCCATTGGTGTAAATGTTAAATCAGCCCCGTTTTTAAAACATTTAGTTCTAAAAAAAGCAGTAGTAATATCTTCAATTGGTGCTAACATATATTGCATTTTAAGATTTTATCTGATTATTTAATATATAAGACTTACTAATAAACAGCAAAAAATTATAGCAACAATGAAACTTGCTGTTCTTAGGACAAAAGACCAAAAAATAAAACCTAAGAAATAACTATTGTTTCTCACATTTTCGTAACCTTTTTAAATACCTATTAAATCCTTATTAAAATGCAAAGAATAGGCGGTTTTAGAAGAAAAACAAGAAATAAACTAAGTAAATCTGTTAAGGATAAAGGAAAGATTAGTCTTAGAGCTTATTTTCAAGAGTTTAATACAGGTGACAAAGTACAATTAATAGCAGAACCTGCAATACAAAAAGGCATGTATCACCCACGTTTTATGGGTAAAGCAGGCGTTATCAAAGGTAAAGCTGGCAGATGCTACGAAGTTGAAATTAATGATGGAAAAGCGAAAACTTTAATAGTACACCCTGTCCATTTAAAGAAAAGATGAATATAATATCTGAAGAGCCTGTAACAATGGCTTTTGTTAAAAAAGAACTTGAAAAGATCAAAAAGAGAGATGAAGAACTATCTTTTAGGTCAGGTAAAACAGAAGAATATCTAAACCAATTTACTGATAAAGGTGCAGATAAGTTACTTGAAAAATTAAAAGCACTTGAAATTCCAAGGTTAAAAGAAGAACATATTGTTAAGCTTGTTGATGTAAAACCAATAAGTGTTAAAGACCTTAAAACAATTCTTTCAAACTATCCGTTAACCATTACGGCAGACAACATGAAGAAGATTGTTGAAGCTATTAACGAATAACGGAATATTTATAAACAACCATATCTTATGTATTTCTATAGTATGTATTTAGAAAAAAAGAGGGTGGATAGTTATAGTGCTGTGATAAAAGAGCTTAATAGTAAGTCAATCAAGCCAAAAATAATATTAAACAGCATTAATATAACACCAACAGAAAAACGGCATATGCTAGTAAAGCAACTGCATGCTCAGTTGGTTTACACATTCAAGAACAAGAATATTGATACACTCAAAAAAAACATAATCATCACCAGAAAACTGGTTGAGAAATTAAGAGACATCAATTATTATATTGAAATAACACAAAAAAAGCCAAGAGGTAAATCAATAAGACGTTTGCAAAAAAAACGTTACAGACTTGGACAAATTGAAATTAAACGATTAAAATTCACAGAAACACAAATCAAAAACGCATTAAAAAATAAACCTTTTAAAAAACCTAGGATTGCAACATTAAAACGAAAAAAGCATCTTAGAAAACAAACAGCATTGTTATGTTCATTGGAAGCAAAACTTCCACCACCAAAAATAATCAATAAAAAATTATTAAAACATTGGGACGATTGGACATCCTCAACAATGGCAATCCTCGCAGGCCTTGAAACATGGGTTGAAGATGATGTCAAGATTAAAAAAACAATCAAAGAAATAATAAAAGAAAATTCACTCATTTTAAAACACATTGAAACAAGAAAAGGATTCGACCATCCAGAAAAATCAAAGGAATGGAAAAAAGCTATAACTGAATGGTTAGCTGCTTCAAGATTATAACAAAAAAAATGGAAAAAGAAGAAACTGTAATTGTATTGGACTTTTTGCCAAATGGTTATCCATTTGACAATAAAGCAGTTAAGACACCAATAGCTCAAGCTATAGGCAAAAAGAACTTTATCCTTTTAGAACTTGTTCCAAAAAAAGAAATTCACCTTCAACCTTATGAAGAAGTATACATCGGTGAAGGAAAACGTGAAAGAATTCATCATATTATTGGTAGATTACCTATTGAAAGATTAACTCAAACAGGATCAAAAGAACTAGAATTTGTTATTAAAGATTTAATAACAAAAGATAGTGCTAAATTTATCGACTTTTTCAATAAAGCCCAACCACTTAGTACAAGAATGCACCAACTTGAACTTTTACCAGGTCTTGGTAAGAAACATATGTGGGAAATTCTAGAGGAAAGAAAAGAAAAACCTTTTACTAGTTTTGAAGATCTTAAAAAAAGGGTTAAATTATTACCTGATCCAGAAAAAGCTATCATGAAACGAATCTTAAAAGAAATTAATGGTGAAGAAAAGCATAGAATTTTTGTTGATGTTAGATACTAATCTTTCTTAAAAATGATTAAAAAAATAAAAAACTTAATGGCTATTAATGAACAGATTGAAGTAGTTAACAACACAGTTAAAGAACATTCTAAATCTGTTGAACAACTAAAAGAAACAGTTTCAGCTCTACAAACAAGTATGCATGAAATGAAATCTAATAATGAAGAATTTGCTAAATTATTCAGTCAAAATTTAAACATAATCAATACATCTAAAGAAGAGTTAAAAAAAGAAATTTATGATTTTAAACTTCTAAAAACTCAAATGCAAAAGAAATTATTAGAAAAGTTTGAAACAGAACTAGGAAACCATCTTTGCATAAACTCTGAGAAACTTCAAAACGATCTTAATGAATATAATCAACTTAAAGATAAAGTTTCTTCAACAATCACTAATATTGAAGGACTTTCTTTAGAAATCAACAAATTCTCAGATATAAGTAAAAGCATCAAGAAGGAAGATTTTGAACTTACTCAATTCAATAAACAAATGCAAGATACTGATAAAGAAAAGCTAGAATTAATGAGAAAAATTGATAATCTAGAAAGATTAATAGCAAAAATGCGAAGAAGATGAAAAATCCTAGTTCATTTATTAAAATAGGACCTTATACAACCAGCCAACGTGAATTAAAAGACTTAACAAAATCTTGGGCAGCAATTTCTCTTGCGTTTGCAATATTATTATCCAATTTTAATCTTTTCTCAGGAACATTAGAAGTAATTAATTTAATAATTTCATTTTTCGTTGCTGCTTTAACAGTTGGTATTGGTTTTATCATTCATGAACTTTCACATAAGATAGTTGCTCAAAAATACGGGTGTAAAGCAGAATTTAGAGCATTTGATAATTTTCTAATAATATCAATATTTTTAGCACTATTTTTAAAATTATTAATTGCAGCTCCTGGAGCAGTAATGATTTCAGGACCAGTTGGTAAACGTAGAAACGGTAAGATATCAGCTGCAGGCCCAGCATCTAATTTATTAGTGGCCCTGGGATTTTTAATAATTGCGCTTGTTTTTGGAAGTAATATTATTACTTATTATGGTATTTTTATTAATTCAATACTCGCAGCTTTTAACCTTATTCCAATTGCAATGTTTGATGGTAAGAAAATATTTAACTGGAATAAAGCAGTTTGGAGTATAATGGCAATATTATCAGCAGGATTGATATTTATATCAAATTTATGATTATTCAAGAACTTTTTTATACTTCATTCATTTCTTTTCTTAACACTTTATGAGCGTTATTTATCTCTTTAAATCTCTCTGTATCACCATTCGCCATATCTGGATGATGGGCTTTTGAGAGTTGTTTGTAATTCTTATGCATTTTTTCAAAATCTAATTCGTTTTCTTCTACGCCAAGCGTTTCTCTTGCTTTTTTTCTTTGTTCGAGGATATCACTATCTTCTTGAAACTCTTGAATAAACTCTTCAGAAGTAATTTTTTCTTCACTTAATAAAGAAATAAAATATTCAATAACCTGAGCTACCATTGCAATATTCTCAACATATTTACCTGAATTATTATAACTGTAAAACAGGTGATGGTCCCAAAGATACCATGATACTTGAGCTTGTGCTTTTTTAAGACTATTAGTCTCTAAAGGTATATCTACCTGATCTTCGTTAAGACCAAAATTCTTTAGAAGGTTAATTATTTTATTTTTAAATTGCAATGCTCTTCTATTATATGAATCTCTAATTTTTATTTCCTTAAAATCATATCCTTTTATTCTTACCATGTATGTTGAATGTGTTAGTTCATTTATAAATGTAAGTAAATGATTAAACACCATAACTCTTTATGTAACAACTAATATAATCATAAAATTAATAAACAACCCTTTCTATTTGCTATTTATGGCAAAATGCCCTTATTGTCACAGACTTTTAGAAGAAGATGAAAGATACTGCTATTTCTGTGACCAAAATGTTGGCAAAGAAAAAGATAAAGATGAACATCCTGATATTGATAAACCTGAATATAAAGACATTTATGAACAAATAAAAGATTATGTTAAAAGATTAATCAAAGCAAAGAAATTAGTAAGAGAACCTGGTTGGCTTTATTATATTGACAAACAAGGTGACATTTCAAGATCAAGGATGAAAAAATATCATGAAACAGGTAAAGCAAAACGTGAAAAAGTCTTAAAACTCGGTATAGTAAGAAAACCTGAATTATTATATTATCTTGACAAAGATCTTAATGTTCAAACTTCTCCAATGAAAAGAGGCAAAAAATGAGCCTTAAAGAAGAGATTCTGCAACAAATCAATAATGATTTTATGAATATTAAAGATAAAAAAGTTCTTACTGATGATGATATCGGCGCTTTAGAAACAGGTATTACAGGATTATTAGGTATATACAGAATTAAAAAAGAAGAACATGTTTACAATATGATTAAAGAAATAATAACTTTTAGTGAAGAACGCGGCGTTGACATGTCAGCATCAAGATTACTTTTCTGGAATGCAAGTAAAAAGAAATAATCAATGCTTAAATAATCTTACACCAGAAAATACCATTGCTATTCCTAACCTATCGCATGCATCAATAACTTCTTTATCACGTTTAGCACCGCCTGGTTGAATTATTGCTTTAATTCCAGCTTCCCCGGCAGCTTCAACAGCATCTGGGAACGGGAAAAATGCATCTGAAGACATTGAGCCTTCATTTGCTCTCCCTTCAGACTTACGTTTAGCAATAATTGAAGCATCAACTCTAGACATTTGACCAACACCCATACCATAAGCAGTCTTATCTTTAGCAAAAACAACAGAATTTGATTTTGTATGACGATTAACTTTCCAAGCAAACCTAAGATCTTCAAGCTCTTTTTCAGTAGGTTTTCTTTTAGTAACACATTCTAATTTAATTTCATCAATATCAGGCCAAGATCTTGTTTGAATTAACATACCACCAACAACTTTCTTCATATCATAACCTTTATCAGAAATATCCATATCTTTCATCTGTAGAATTCTACAATTTTTTTTATTTTCTTTTAGATATTCTAAAGCATCTTCATCATAACCTGGTGCCATCAAAACTTCAATAAATTTACCTTTAGTCATTTCAGCAATTTTCATAGTACACTGCCTGTTTAAAGCAATTATACAACCAAAAGCAGACATAGGATCAACATTATAACCAGCTTCAAATGCTTCTTCAATTGTATCACGTTCCGCAACACCACAAGGATTAGCATGTTTTATTACAGTAACAGCTGGATTTTTAAAACTTTTAACTAATTCCCATGCACCATCTGCATCAAATATATTATTATGACTTAATTCTTTACCCCATAACTGTTTAGAATTTGCTAAACAACTTTCATGAATAACTCTATCCTTGTAAAAAGCAGCTTTTTGATGAGGATTTTCACCATACCTTAATTCTTGTACTTTTTCAAAAGGAAATAAGAATTTCTGTGGAAATTGACTATCTTCATTTGTGCTATACAAATAATTAGTAATTAAAGCATCATATACAGCTGTTCTTTCATAAACTTTCAAAGCTAAACCCTTACGTTCATCAAAAGTTATATCTTCATTTTTAGATAATTTTTCTATAATCCAGGAATAATCATTTGGATCTGTAACAACTAAAACATTTTTGAAATTCTTAGCAGCACTTCTAAGCATTGAAGGTCCACCAATATCAATCTGTTCAATAGCTTCTTCAAACTTAACGTCTTTTTTAGCAACTGTTTCTTCAAAAGGATAAAGATTAACAACAACCATATCAATCATTTCTATTCCATTTTCTTTTGCTTGATTCATATGCTCTTGATTATCTCTTAAAGCTAACAATCCACCATGAACTTTTGGATGTAATGTTTTTACACGACCATCCATCATTTCAGGAAAACCAGTATATTCAGAAACATCTTTAACTTCAA
>CAZHRT010000041.1:0-5907 GCA_964534665.1 uncultured Methanosarcinales archaeon
CAAATTGAGTATAGGTCATAGGTGCACCTGTTCTTCTTTTTGATTCACCTGATTGACTGTCAAATTCACGCCATTCTTGGGTAAAGTCAACCATTTTGTCTTCAATAACTAAACCACAATCCTTACAAGAAATTTCACCTTTTTCCCTATGCCAGGATAAATTTAATCCTCCGCACTCAGGACACTTTTTAGCAAGATCAGCCATAATTAAAACCCCCTTTGAATAAGTATATTATAAACTTTACTTAACCTTTAAATAAGGTATGACTTCATCGTATTTAAGCTTTTCGGTATAGCCATATCTAAAAGAAATCATACATATTATAATCTTAATTTCGTACTTTCAGGAATAATTATTCCTGAGCATGATTAAGAAACTTTAAAGTTCTTGACATTTAAATACTTTATTGAAAATAATTATACAGATTCATTAATGAAATCAAACACTTCTGGGTATTCTATTATATTACCTAAGTCAACATGTAAGGGATATGTATTACTTTTGCATGTGCCGTTTACAACAAAATTAATAGCACCATCAAGCCATGCATCTTCTTTTAATACAATGCCGTCCCCTGTACCTAGACTGGAACTGCAACCAGTACCAATTATGTTATATATAGGGATATTTGGTGTTGGAGCATTGTTTAATTTATTGATAAATAAACTATTTGAGTTCATGTCTCTACATTCTAGATTGTCCCCGGTTAATGGACAGTATTCAGCCACATCTCCAACAATGCCATGATTAGGGCTTCCTATCAAAATAAGTTTATCTACACTATTACTTCCAAAAACTTGTATATATTTTCTTGCGACCAAACCACCCATGCTATATGCTATAATCTTAATTTTATTTTTACCTGTTTTAAATTTTATAGTATCTATTAATTCTTTTAATCTTAAAGCGTATGTATCTATACTTTCACTTTGTGCTTGAACAGCAACATAATTTTCTGGATTTTTAAATATGTCAAAATAATAACTTGCTCTAATGGTTAATGGTGTATTAGGTAGACCCCATATTCCTTGTGGAGAGTCAAGTGTAGTAAATAATGTTACTGTACCTGCATTAAGATAGCCTTTTTCTTGTTCTAGCTTTTGTTCAAGCATGTTAAAGCCTTCAAGGCTGTACTCTGCAGAAAGGTCTTTGTTAAATGCATGGCCATGTAGAAATACAATAGGATAGTTTTTATCAATACAATCTTGACAACAACTTTCACATTTTCCTTGGTGACAACATTTAGGTGTTGGTTCTTCTAGAATTATTTCTATATTTGTTATTGATAAGTTAATTGTAATGTTTTTGAAGTTTGTAGTGGTTATATCATTTAAACTTGTGTTTAATATTATACAGTTTGTTTTTATGATGTTAGTTAGATTAAATATATCTATCCAGTTATTTTGGTGTTCAACAACATCACAATTGTAGTTTGTGGTGGTAGTGCAATTGTTTGTTGCATTACAAATAAGCTCATAATTATGATTTATTAGTTGAAGTTGTTTTTTAATTGTGTTATTAAACTCAATTTCTGTTTGTTTAAGGATATCTTTTGTTTGATTATGCATGTTTTTTACTAAGTCTTCTTTTTGTTTAAGTGATGTTTTTCTACTGAAAACAAAGATTAGTGTATTATAATCATCAATAATTTTGTTTATTGTATTTACAGTTGTTTTGTTTACAAATTCTTTGTTTTTTAAACTTTTTAGATTTCTATTTGTTTTGTCTAACAAATAAATAAATTTATTATAATTTTTAATTGATTCTGAGAAGAATATGTATTGTTTTTCAACATTATTATTTATTTTGGTCTTAGTCAATTCGCTTTTCAGGGAAATGAAGTCTTGCTTTTTCCATAATTCCATTAACGGACTTATATTAATAATATTGTATGGTGTGAAACTTATTTTTGTTATATGTTTACTTAGTTCTAAGAATGCTTGGTTTGAAAATTCTTGTTGTTGTTTTTGGAGTTTAGAATTTTTTAGAATGTTTTCTAATTTAGATTTTAAAGAACTTTTTAATCTTTTTTCTTCTTCATTTAAATCATATTTTAGAGTAACTAATATTTTTCTTGTTGAAGGGAAGTCTTTTGTGTGACAAAATAAGCTTGGAATGCTTTGACACTCCATTGACATTCTATAAAGTTTAAGACCTTCTCCAAATTCAGGAGAACTAAGAGTATATTCTTTTTTTAGAGGTATGCCTGGTCTTAAATTGAAGTTTGATGTTTCAATTATTGTATTTGTACTGATGTCTTCAAATACTGAGTTGCATACAGCTTTACAGAATGGATTTGTTGTTACTTTAACTTCAAATTCAACTTGTTCTTCCCCGTTATTGAGTAAGGTTATGTCTTGCTTGTTAACTTCTAATTTCATTAAAACATCATTGCCTAGAATAAAGTTTAGGAAGAGATATATCTTTGTACCGAATGTGATTAATAGGATTCCAATTATTACTATGATTAATGTTAGTAGGATTTTATGTCCTTTTAGCCAAAAAATCATTTTTCTGAACTTTTTTTTATTTTTTCTGCGCATATGTTTGTTTTGCTCTTTTGTGTATAAAAAATTATTGGATTTTTAGCATTTATATAATTCCATAATCGAAAACTTTATATTCTTCATATTATATGGCAATATAATATGGCAAAGAAGAAGAAAAAGAAAGGGATTGATAGTATTGATGATTTCTTTGCAGATATGCGTGATACTAAACATGGTGAATTAGGAGATTCTTTTAAACATTATACTGAAAAAACAGATTCAAAAGTGTTAAATGCTTTAGCTGTGCAGAACATTCAACCAGGTGTTGACAATTTTTATAGCACTTTCACTGCAGAACTTGATGCAATTCAAGGATTAAGTGATGATACATATATTAAATCAAAACACAAAAAAAAGGTTAGAAAAGCAGCAATCAAAGCATTAGAAGCTTTTTTTGAGAAAACAAGGCCTGGTGTTGTAGAAGCTGTTAAGGGTATTAAGAGTACAAAGGAGAAGTATAAAAGACTTGTTAGGGAGTATAATCAACATGTAGGTGCAGATCCGCAAAATGGGGAAGGCATTGATCAAATAATTGATAACTATGTTGGTAATAAGGCAAAAACTATGGCTGAGCTTAAGATGGATCTATATCAGAGAAAGGCAAATCACGTTATAGGCAGTATTAAATCCTTAAAATCTCAAGCTTATAATCATTTCTTAGGAACATATCATGATTTGGAGTTAGCTGATCATGTGAAAGAGAGAGCTAAAAAGAAAAAATATAAAATTGTTGATGAAGCTAGGTTTATGGATATGGCTGGTCCTCAATATGCGAACTTGTATAATGCTTTAAAAACAGGTGATTTTGGCGAAGGCGGAATGAAGGCTTATCATCTTAAACAAAAGAAAGAAAAGAAAGGGAAGTAACCATAACCTTTAAATAATCAGCTTTAAATAGTATTCTTTAATTACATTAGATAATATATATTATATTGTATATGTGAGGGATAGATAATGCCAAAGAAAAAAGCTAATAAAAAGATTCAACCAGCACAAGTACCAAAACAAGAAGTACAACAAAATATTGCTACAAAAATACCAGATGTTTCTAAATTACCTAAAGAAGCTCAAGAAAAGCTTAAACAAATAAAAGCAAAGCTTGAGAAGTTTAAAAAACAAGTTCTAAGTAAGTTTGATAAATATATTGTTGGTATATCACTTTTACCTCCACCAAGACCAAAAGAAGGTGAAAAGATAGATCCTAATAAGATTGAGGTTATTGTATTAGTTGATGATTCTGATAGTAAAAAGATGTCTAAAGGAGAACTTAAAGATAAGTTAGGTTCAATTATTATTAATATTGGAAAAGAAATTGATCCTAATCTTGTGCCTAGAACTATTATTTTATCAGAACTTTGGCAAAATTGTTATGATGCAAAATATGATCTTCTTAGTTTAGTTGCAATGTCTGCTCCTGTACATGATACAGGCATGTTACAAGCTATAAAGATTGCAGAAGTTCATAAAAATATGGTTATTAAGAAGTTTGAAAAGTATATTGTTAGTTATGTTCTAGCTGGTTCATTGGTTCAAGGTAGAGCAACTAAAACTTCTGATATTGATGTATGGATTGTTATTGATGATACAGATGTTAAGCGTATGACTCGAGCTGAACTTAAAGATAAGTTAAGAGCAATAATTATTGGAATGGGTATTGAAGCTGGAGAAATAACTAATGTTAAAAACAAGATTAATATTCAAGTTTATATCTTAACTGATTTTTGGGATTCACTTAAAGAAGCTAATCCTGTAATATTTACTTTGCTTAGAGATGGTGTTCCATTTTATGATAGAGGTATATTCATGCCTTGGAAACAATTACTAAGGATGGGTAAGATAAAACCTTCAGCTGAAGCTATTGATATGTTTATGGCTTCTGGTGAACAGATGGTTAAAAGAGTTAAGACTGAACTTAAGAATATTGGAATGGAAGATACTTATTATGCAATTCTTACACCTTCACAAGCAGCTTTAATGTTGTATGGTATTCCACCTCCAGCACCTAAAGAAACAGCAACTTTAATGGATGATATTTTTGTTAAAAAAGAAAAGTTGTTAGAGAAAAAGTTTGTTGATATTTTAGAAAGAAATATTCAGCTTAGAAAAGATATTGAGCATGGTACTAAAAAAGATTTAACAGGTAAGGAAGTAGATGTTCTTTTGAAAGATGCTGAATCATATCTAAAAAGAATTAAAAGATTATTTACTCAAATTGAAAAAACAAAAGAAGAAGAAGACATGGTTCATGTCTATGAATCAATTGTTACAATTATTAGAGATGTATTACGTATGGAAGGCATTGAAAGGGTAGCTGATGAAGAAGTTGTTAAAATCTTTGAGGATGAATTAATTGCTCAAGGTAAGATCCCAGCTAAGTTCTTAAGAATCTTGAATGAGATTGTTCAAGCTAAAAGGGATTATGATGATAAAAAGCTAACAAAACAAGAAGTTGAAAGAGTTAAGAAAGATTCTGGAATATTCATCAAATTTTTAGTTGAATATATGCAACGTAAACGTGGTAGAGAATTAAACAGAGCTAAGATTAGAGTTAAGCACGGTAATAAATATGGTGAAGTGTTACTTTTAGATAATGTAGCTTTTATTATCCATGATATTGATAAAGAAGAAAAGGATATTAGTAAAGCTAAGATTAATGGAGATGGTACTCTTGGAACACCTAAACGTACTGATCTTGAAGAGATGGAAAAACATATTGCTAAAGCTAAGATTCCACCTAAAACTTTTATCAAAGAAAAGTTGTTTGAACATCTGAAGGGTATATTTGGTAAAGATGTGGAGATCTTGGTTAATTATTAATTTTTTTATTTTTATCCAACACTTCTTAGACCACAACTTAACATTTCAACAACTTTTTGTTCAAGATCAAAGAATAAAGTTGATGCTTCTGAGATACCATGACTAGGTGGATAAGTAAAGTATTCTGGATATTTTTGTATTAGCCATTGAATTGCTTCATCTCTTGGTAAAGTTTCATTTTCCATTGTCATTGCTATTAACTGTTCATCATCAGGTGGCCGGATCCATGGACTTAATGCATTTGAATAGGGTATATCATAATGTTTGGGAATACCAATACCTAAAGTGCCAATATTTTCTTTGTGAGTGGTTACTACAACGACATCATAAGATTGGAAAGATGTTTCTAATAATTCAATGACTGCTTCAGATTTTTTTATGGAGTCTTTGTAAAACATACCAGCGCGAGTCCAATAAAATCTATCATCTGTTTGAACACTCAAATCATTACTTGATTTTTTTCTTAAGAAAGGGAGTAATTCTTCACCAGTATGTACAGTTCTTTTCTCAGGTGATGCAAGCAATAATACTCTAACATTT
>CAZHRT010000042.1:0-5701 GCA_964534665.1 uncultured Methanosarcinales archaeon
ATTAATCAAATTCTAAGAAAAAAATAAAAGAATTAAAAAAACAAAATTACTTCTTATAAAATGAACTCCAAATATCACCAAAAACATTTTCTTTTGAAGAAATAGGTTCTCCAAAAGATTCAGTTTCAGAGTCAAAAACTCTTTTGAAAGGCTTACCATTATCTGGAATTCTATGCAATTCAAGTTCAGAAGCAGGATTTTTAATAAACTTATCTACCCCATTATTATATTCAAAACTATCTAAATGACTAAAATCAAATTTACCACTAGTTAAATTAACTTTGACCATATGGCAATTTCTTCCAGCCCAGCCTCTAACAGCATTCACATGAACAGCACCAATAAGAAAAAGATTACCTTCATTTATTACACCTTTATCTAAACCATAAACAGATCCAGAACCCATACCTTTTGGCGAAGGAGCATAAGAAATAATTTTATCATCTTCAATAAATACAAATTTTTCATCAACCTGAGCCACAGAATACTTTACACCACTAATTTCAAAACTTGGAAAATCAGTAACTCTAGTACTAATTAATAATTCCTTACCATTAGGAGAGTCAAATGTATCTGATAATTCAACACCTTTATTTTTTTTCCAATTTTTTACTTCTTCAGTTAAAGCAGATTTATAAGGATCAAACACTCCTTTTACCTTTGAAGCTTTCTCAAATCCATTAATTCTAGCATATGCCCAAAAGGAATTTTTAATTTTTCCTTGTTCTGCTAAATTATCATAAGCTTTAATTATTTTATCACTCTTCATTTTCATACTGAATACCATCTTATCACCTAATTTTATTTAAAATAAAAGTTTTATTACTTACTATAATATGCTTTAAAAGCGCGACCAAAAACATTTTCTTTTGAAGAAATAGGTTCTCCAAAATATTCTGTTTGAGGATTAAAAACTCTTTTGAAAGGCTTACCACTATCTGGAATTCTATGTAATTCAAGTTCAGAAGCAGAAATTTTAACAATACGATCTACCCCCCTCTGAAATCTAAAAGCGGTTAAATGTCTAAAATCAAAATTACCAGCAGTTAAATCAACTTTAATCATACTATAATTCATTCCAGCCCAATCTCCATCATGAGGCACATGAACAGCACTAATAAGAAAAAGATTATCTTCATGTATTATTCCCTTTTCTAAATTATAAGCAGTTCTAGAACCGATCTCTGTTGGTGTAGGAGCATGAGAGATAATCTTATCATCTTGAATAAATACAAAACTTTTATTAACCTGAGCCACAGAATACTTTACACCACTAATTTCAAAGCTAGGAAAATCAGTAATCTTAGTACCAATCAATAATTCCTTACCATTAGGAGAGTCAAATGTATCTGATAATTCAACACCTTTATTTTTTTTCCAATTTTTTGCTTCCTTAGCTAAAGCAGATCTATGAGGAGAATTAAATGTTTCTTTTACATTGTAATCAGGTGGAGGATAATCAAATGTAGTGTTCAAAAATAAAGCAGATTTAAATCCTTTAATTCTAGCATATGTCAAAAAAGGATTTTTAATTTGTTCTTGTCCTGCTAATTTATCATAAGTATTAATTATTTTATCACTCTTCATTTTCATCATACTGAATGCCATTTTATCACCTAATTTTATTTAAAATAAAAGTTTATACTTTAAGAAAGAGAAAAGAATTTATAAATGTTTCTGTATTTGTTGTTACTTTATAGTAAATATCTTTGTGTGTTGGTTTGTCGGCGAAGTTAGCCTTTTAGTCGCTTTTCGTGGCTCACACGAATAACGACTGTTTTTTTATGTTTTGAGTCACTTCGCTTTCTGGAGTCTTAAACCCTTAAATTCTTGCTTTACAGAGGTTAGTGTCTTTGTTTTTTTATAAAAGTTATCAATGTTTTCTGGTGTTTGTGGGATTTGAATTATTGACTTTTTTTATTTTAAGGGATAAGTTTTTAAAAGATAAATCTAATTTATTTTTAAAAAGAGTGTGTGAATAAATAATAAACTTATTCGAGGTGTTTTTAGTGAAAAAAGAATTAATTATTTTAAGTGTGTTAATGGTTATTGCTTTATTTGTGATTTCTGGTTGTTCTAGTGGTGATGCCATTAAAGGTGTTAAAAAAGATGTTAGTCTTAAAACAAGTGAACCTGTTAAAATTGTTAGGAATCAGTCTTTTTGTAATGATACTGATTTTGGTATAGAACCATTTGTTCATGGTTTAGTGTTTAGTTTTAATGGGACTTATAATGATAGTTGTAAGAATAGTCATGCTGTAACAGAATATTATTGTGATGGTGATGAACCAAGATCAACTTATATTGATTGTGAAAATCTATCTCCTAATGGTATTTGTCAAGGAGGAATTTGTATAAATGGTTCATCTAATAATCAAACCAATGTGACTTGTTTTGATAGTGATTATGGTGATGAATTTTATATTAAAGGTTATCGAGTTCATAATGACCCTAATCATTATGGTGCAGGCATAGAACGAGAAGATTATTGTATTCTTAATCCCGATATTGGAACTAGTGGACATGCAATAGCTAATGAGGTAAACATGGTTTATAATTGCACAGGTAATGAAGATTGTCATGTTATTGAATTTCATTGTATGCCTAATTTATCTGATGCACATACAAGTTTAGAATGTTCAAATGGCTGTATTGATGGTGCTTGTATTAATAACGGAACTACACCCTATAATAGTTCTGTTGTGAATAACACTATTAAACCAACAAGATAAATATTTTTATTATTTTTTTCTTTATTTTTACGTTTCGTTCTCCGACACTTTCTTTTATATTATGTTTGCCATTAAGTTAATGGTGATGTAATTATGGATTATAAGAGAGAGCCTTTGGAGGAGGATGAAGTTTTTTTGTTGAAGAAGTCTTGTAAGAGTTTTGATGAGGAGTTTGTTGTTAATGTTCTTCTTGAAACTGGTTTAAGAGTTTCGGAGCTTGCGAATCTTAAGGAGGATAATGTTTCTTGGCAGAGAAGTTGTATAACTTTGATTGGTAAGGGTAATAAGCGGAGGGTTGTTCCTATGAGTTCTTTGGTTAGATTTTATTTGACTCAGTTGTTTTCTCGTAGTTCTAGAGTTAAGTTGGCTGTTAGGACTATTCAGAAGTATGTTAAGAATGTTGCTGAGAGATCAAGGATTACGAAGGTTGTTAGTCCTCATGTTTTAAGACATACCTTTGCTGTTACTTATTTGCACAGAGGTGGCAATTTGAGGGCTTTACAGGGTATTTTAGGTCATAGTTCTATTGTTACTACTGATATTTATCTCAATTATTCTGGTAAAAGGGTTATTGATGATTTTCAAAAGATTTGGGAGCAATAAAAATGGATTTGTTTGATATGGCTAAACATTTACTGTTTATTTCAATAATTGTGTATTTTATTTATAGAGTTCATTATTTGTTTTTCTTTAAATATACATATTTTAATATCGGATTTGTTGTTGTATTTTTGTTTTGTGTTGAGTATTATAATTATAAATTTCATAAGAGTTTATTTAATTCTGCTTTAGAAAAAAAAGAGTTTAAAGAATTATGGAATAAAGAAGAGGAGTTTATTACTAATTTTTTAAATACTGATTTAGATTATTTTACTTCTAAGGAAATAGAAGAATTTAGTGGAAAAATGTTAGTTCGAAAGTTTTCGACTAATATTAAAGAGCAATATGCTGACCAAATAAGCAAGAAAGAGAATCAAGCTACTAAACTTTACAAAAAACTTGTGTATGAAGAAAATATTGAAGAATTAAAGCAAGAGCAACAACAGATGAATGATGAAATAAATGATCTGAAATTAGAAAAAAGGAGACTTGAAAATGGTGAAGAAGATGAACTTGAAGAAATAAAAGACGAAATGAATCTTGATGAAGAAACTTTGTTTTACAAAGAAGATATATCTGAGCAACAATCAAAAATATTAAAAAATGAAGGGTTTAGGCAGTCTAATGAGTATTCTATTTTTTCAAAAGAAAATGAAACTGTATTAGTAAAACCTATAATGAATCATTCTAACACGCACATATTTTTATCTTATGAAATCAAAGAGTTACTTGAAAATTTGGAAATGCAAAATATTAAAGAACATTTAACTATTGATGCAGATATTACATTTAAACATAAAAATAAGATTTATGCTATTGAAGTAGAAACAGGTAGTTTACTTAAAAAGAAAAAGCAACTATCAGAGAAAATAAATTATCTAAATAATAAATACAGAAATAGATGGTTATTTGTAGTATCTAACAAGAATTTGCTAACAGAATACAAAAAATACGGATTCTCCACCCAAAGAAGTCAAGTGGAGAAAACCTTAAAAAAATGGTTAAAAATCGACACCCAACAATCTTGAGTGTTAACTCTTTTTATCGACTATAATAATCTTTATTATTCCATTATTCGAGACTCTGTATATGTATATATACTTATGTAAAAACTAGCTTACACCCTTGAAAAAATAGGTAATTAAATATTTTCTAACTTAGCTAGTAACTTATACTTTTCTTTAAACTCATTAAGCTCTATTTCCCCATCTGCAAACTTTAATTTAAGCAATTGTAAAGGATCAGTGACTTCAACACTTCTTTTATTCTTATTAGAAGTTTCAACTTTTCCAAATGCAAAATTAATTTTGTTTCTTAAATCTGCATTGCTTATGTAGGCATATATTTGTGTTGTGTGAATATCTACGTGTCCTAGACTTCTTTGTACATAATATAAATCAACACCTTTCTCAAGTAAGTAAGTTGCATAAGTGTGCCTTAAAGTATGAAAACTATATGCATATCTTTGTTGTCCAATGCTTGTTGTGAAAGTTTTAATTCTAAGATTAGAATTTTCCAATGCTCTAGCAAACTTCTTAGATAAAGCTCCTTCATTCATTCGCTTATTATATCCTGTGCAAATAAAGTATTCGGAATCATTAATGTTAAACCATTTCTCAATCAAAGGTTTAAACTTAACAGGCAACATTACAACCCTATCTTTAGCACCTTTACCTTCTTTAACAAAGACTTTATCCGAAACCAAATCAACATCACACTTCTTCAAACTACAAACTTCACCAATTCTTAAACCACAAAATAAAGCCATCATTGAACCCATAAAAATATTTGGTTCTTCAATCTTTGAAAACAAATCAATAAGTTGCTGTTTATTAAAGACATTAGGAAGCTTTCGAGTGTTTACTGGTCTTGCATAATTCTTTCCCATTTTACATCCTCTTGATTAGCTCTAAGCCTATTTTTTTTAATGATTCTCCTGCAATATCTTTTTTGTCTTGCTTTATTCTGAAAGCTTTTCTCAAAGCTTCCTTTTGATTAAGCTCTCCTTTTCTAATTTGAAATCTTACTTCTTCAGGAACTCTTTCAAGAAGTAACCAACGATAAATAGTAAAGGGATTATAACTTTTAGAAACCAAATAATCATAAACATCTCTTTCCAAGCCAAGAACAATTAAATTCTTTTTATTATAATGATAATGAGCCAACTTACTCAAAATATCATCAAATTGACGACTATTCACAGATGGAAAGCGACTCTCAACTAATTTTCTTAATGAACTTAGCTCATCTAAAAAACTAAGACGACTATTTACATATTTCACGACCAGCACCTCCAAACAAAGTCCGAAACCCCAGAATATGCCCAACACTAAGTCTAACGCACGCAATGCAGAAACTATAAATGTTTC
>CAZHRT010000043.1:0-5165 GCA_964534665.1 uncultured Methanosarcinales archaeon
AAAACACAATCAGCTTTGTTAGAATCAATGCAGGAAAAACAAGTTACAGTTGGTAATTCAACTTTTAAGTTAGACCTTCCGTTCTTTGTGCTAGCAACTCAGAATCCAATTGAACAAGAAGGAACATATCCTTTACCAGAAGCACAATCAGACAGATTCTTGTTAAAGATTCAAGCAGTTTATCCAAAAGCAGCTGAAGAAGAAAAGATTGTTGACATTTATACAACACATTCTGAAAAACCAAAGATTAAAGTTTTGTTAAGTAAAGAACAGTTATTACATCTTCAAAAAACAACTAAACAAGTACCTATCTCAAACGAATTAAAACGTAAAGCAATAAACATTGTTCGCTCTACAAGAGAAAGAAAAGACCTTATACAATATGGTGCCTCTCCAAGGGCATCAATAGGTTTAGTCATTGCTGCTAAAGCAAGGGCACTAATGCACGGCCGTAATCATGTCAGTTCTGAAGATATTGGTGTGATGGCACTACCTGTTCTTAGGCATAGAATAATCTTAAACTTTGAAGCAGAAAGAAAAGGCATGAAAACAGACGATGCAATAATTGATATACTAAAGAAAGTAAAATGATTGATACATCTTTCCTTGACCAACTAGCAAGATTCAATTTAGTAGTTAACAAAAGGGTTACTTCTAGTTATATTGGTCCTAGGAAAAGTGTTGCTCGTGGTAGGGGTATTATGTTTAAAGAACATAGAATTTATTCTCCAGGTGATGACTTTCGAAGTATTGATTGGAAAGTTTTTGCTCGTACTGACGATTTATATGTTAAAACATATGAAGAAGAAAGAAACCTTAACGTTCATATCATAGTTGATATATCTGGGAGTATGAATTTTGGGAAACCTGTTTCAAAATTTGATTATGCTTCTATGCTTGGCGTTGGTTTTGCTTATCTTGCAATGAAAGATAATGAGAAGTTCCAATTCTCAACTTTTTCAGAGAATATAGAAATATTTGAGTCAAGAAAAGGTATGTCACAATTAGCTTCAATGGTAGAATATCTTAACAATCTTAAGATGAAAGGACATTCTAACTTAAAAAATTGTATCTCTCAGTACAGGGGTTTTATCGGTAGTAGGTCAATGATTGTTTTGATATCTGACTTTCTTGTAGATGTTGAAGAAATTAAAGAAACTTTAATGATGTTGGGGAATCATGATATAACTGTTATTCAAGTTCTAGATCCTATTGAAAAAAAGCTTAATGTTGAAGGCGATTTTAAATTAAAAGATTCAGAATCAGATGCTGAAATGATTACTTATATAGGTAGTCATATGCGAGAACATTACAAAGGATTATTAGATAAACATTCTGCACAAATTCAAAAAATGTGTAATTCATTAGGCTATCATTTTCATCAAATCACAACTGACAAATCTATATTTAGTTCATTTTATGAAATCCTTCAGAAAATTTGATATGATAAGAAAACATTTTTAAACCCATACGGTTTTATTATTCCAATGAAATTTAAAACAACAGCTGATATCAAATTTCCAAAGACTATAATTGAACAGGTTATTGGACAAGGTGATGCAGTTGAAGTTATCAAAAAAGCTGCACAACAAAGGCGGCATGTTCTATTAATAGGTGAACCAGGTACTGGGAAATCTATGCTTGGTCTTGGATTAGCAGAATCATTACCTAAAGAAAAACTTGTTGATGTTCTTTCTTTTGATAATCCTAATGATGAGAATACTCCATTGATTAGAACTGTTCCTGCTGGTCAAGGTAGAACTCTAGTTGCAAAATCAAGAGTTCAAAATATTGGTTCAATTAAGAATCAATCTCTTATAATGATGATTCTTTTGTTTATTGCTTTGCTTGTACCTTATTGGATATGGCGAACAAACTTTTTTGAACTTGGAGAAACAGCAAATGCAATAATTTATTCAGCTTCAATGGTTACATTCATTATCATTGCAATTAGTTTTATCTTTTCAATATCAATGGGCAAGAAAATGGGTGCAGCAAAGCCTAAAGTCCCAAAAGTTATTGTTGATAATTTTAATAAGAAAAAAGTTCCTTTTTATGACGCAACAGGTGCACATGCTGGTGCTTTACTTGGAGATGTTTTACATGATCCTTTCCAGTCAGGCGGTTTAGGAACTCCAGCACATGAAAGGGTTGTTGCAGGAATGATGCATAAAGCCAATATGGGGGTTTTATTTGTAGATGAAATTGCTACTTTGCAAGCTCATACACAACAAGAACTTCTTACAGCTTTACAAGAAGGTAAATATTCTATCACTGGTCAGTCTGAAAGGTCTGCTGGTGCAATGGTACGTACAGAACAAGTACCTTGTAATTTTATCTTAATAGCTGCAGGTAACCTTGAAACAATTAAAAATATGCATCCAGCATTACGTTCCAGAATAAGAGGATATGGTTATGAAGTTTATATGAAAGATACAATGCTAGACACTCCTGAGAATCGTGATAAAATTGCCGTATTTGTTGCTCAAGAAGTTGTTAAAGACAAAAAGATTCCACACTTTTCAAAAGATGCTGTTGATGATATAATTAAAGAAGCAAAAATCATGGCAAATCGTAAAGGGCATTTAACATTAAGATTACGTGAACTTGGTGGCCTTATCCGTGCAGCAGGGGACATAGCAAAAGAACAAAATGCAAAAGTTGTTGAGAAGAAACATATTTTAGATTCAAGGAAATTTGCTAGACCTTTAGAAAAACAATTAGCTGATAAATATATTGAACGTAAAAAAGCATACGAAGTTATAATCACAGAAGGTCAAAAAGTTGGAAGAGTAAATGGTCTTGCAGTTATTGGTGGTGAATCTGCTTATTCAGGAATTATTTTACCTATTGAGTCACAAGTGACTCCTGGTGGTAAAGAAAGAGAGATTATTGCAACTGGTAAACTTGGGGAGATAGCTAAAGAAGCAGTTAAAAATGTTTCAGCTATTATCAAAAAATACTTTGGTGATGATTTAATAGAGAAATCAGATATATATGTGCAGTTTTTACAGACTTATGAGGGTGTTGAAGGTGATAGCGCAAGTATTGCTGTTGCAACATCTATAATCTCAGCTTTTAAGAATATCCCTATCAAACAAAATTATGCAATGACTGGTAGCTTATCTGTTCGTGGTGAAGTTTTACCAATTGGCGGAGTAACATCTAAAGTTGAAGCTGCAATAGAGGCGGGCATAAAGAACGTTATTGTACCAAAATCAAATCTTAAAGATATAATAATTGATTCTAAAGACATTTCCAAAGTAAAAATTATTCCTGTAGATAACATCCAACAAGTTCTTAAAGAAGCATTAGTTTGGAAAGGTAAAGAATCAATTCTAAAAAAGATTTTAAGCAAATGATATGTTTAGGTATTGAGTCAACTGCGCATACTTTTGGCGTAGGTATTGTAACAGATAAAGGCAAGGTTTTAGCTAATGTTAAACATACTTATACAACAGAATCTGGTGGAATTATCCCTGCTGATGCAGCTGAACATCACGTGCATTTCTGTGATGAAATTATAAAGAAAGCACTTGAAGAAGCTAACAAAAAGATAAAAGATATTGATTTAATCTCTTTCTCACAATCACCAGGCATTGGAAATTGTCTAAGAATTGGTGCTTTTACAGCAAGATCTGTAGCACATGTTTACAAAAAGCCAATTGTTGGCGTAAATCATTGTATTGCACATCTTGAAATTGGTCGTTTGTTAACAAAAGCAAAAGATCCAGTACTTCTTTACGCATCAGGAGCCAACACTCAAATAATTGCTTATGAAGGCGGCAAATATAGAATATTTGGTGAAACACTTGATCAAGGCGTAGGGAACTTTATTGATTCTTTTGCACGACATATTGGTCTTGGTTTTCCAGGCGGTCCAAAGATATATGAAATAAGTCTTAAAGGTAAAGATTACATTGAACTGCCTTATTCTGTTAAAGGCATGGATGTATCATTTGGCGGTTTACTTACCAATTTAAAACAAAAATATGATTCTGGCAAATACAAGGTTGAAGATTTAGCTTATAGTCTTCAAGAAACAGTTTTTGCAATGCTTGTTGAAGTTTCTGAGCGAGCTTTAGCACACTGTGAAAAGAAAGAATTGCTTTTAGGTGGCGGAGTTGCTTGCAATAAACGTTTACAAGAGATGTGTAAGAAAATGTGTGAAGACAGGGGTGCGAAAAGTTATGTTCCTGATATGCAATTTTTAGTTGATAATGCAGCAATGATTGCTTGGCAAGGTATTATTGAGTATAAAGCTGGTAAGAGGCAGTCTATTACAAACACTAGAATAAATCCTTATGAAAGGACTGATGACATCGAAGTTAACTGGCGTTAAACTTCTCATCATCTTCAGGAGTTAAAGATGCGAAAATTGCAGCACAGTCTTGGCATATAACTCTATCAGTAATCTTACTATATATTATATTAAAACTTCCACATTCTGGGCAACTATTCCTTTTTGTTATTGGTTTTACTGGTTTTGGAGGCTTACTTGGTTTTGAAATAGCCTTCTTTTTTTTCAAAGGTTTTTTAGCTGCTTTTTTCTTGACTGTCTTTTTCGCTGTTTTTTTAGTCATGTTTATCAGCCTTTAATCATAGCTTTAAAAAATTTTCGTTAAAAATAAGAAACATTTATATATTAAACAAGCACTCTATCTATTTGAATATTTTGAGGTGGAAAACTATGGTTGAAGAATCAAGACCTTTAGACGCACTAAATCGTGCAAGAAATAAAAGGGTTATAATCGAATTAAAAAACGGGAAGCAATTTATTGGCAACCTTAAAGCTTTTGACATTCATATTAATGTTGTTCTTGAAAATGCAGAAGAACGTGAGAACGGCGAAACAAAAAGGAAATTAGGCGTAGTCTTCTTAAGGGGGGACACAATAATTATAATTTCACCAGAGTAAAATGAAAGGAACACCATCACAAGGAAAGAAATCAGGTAAACTGAATACTATGCACTGTAGACGTTGCGGTAAAAGGGCTTATCATATGAGAAAGAAAACTTGCAGCTCATGCGGTTTTGGTAACTCTGCTAAATTAAGAAGTTTTGCTTGGCAAAAAAAATAATTCTATCTTTTTTTATTAATTTTTTTAATATTAATAATTAGAAATCTATTCTAGAATTTCAAAACATCTTTCTTTAATCTGTGG
>CAZHRT010000044.1:0-4782 GCA_964534665.1 uncultured Methanosarcinales archaeon
TATACAAGTTAGGTATGAATGTTGCAGATGTATTTGAACTAACTAAGATACATCATGATTATGAAGCAGACACTTTTTATCCTGAAATAAACTTTAGTAAATGGGAAGAAATAGCTAAAGAAGACCATGAAGCAATGGATGTTAAAAATAAAATCAATGTTAAATTCTCATTTATAACTTATAGGAGAAAATGAAAAAATTCATAGTATTTGACGGTTTAGACGGTTCTGGAAAAGGTGTTATGATAAAGAAACTTAAAGAACTATTAGAAAAACAAGGCAATAAAGTACTGGTAACAAGAGAACCAACAGATGGCCAGTACGGAAAACAAGCAAGAGATATTCTAAAAAACGATACAGATCCAAAATCAAATTCAGAAAAATGTCTTCAATTATTTATTAAAGATAGAGAAGAACATCTAAAAGAAATTGAAAACTTTGATGGCATTGTTATTTGCGACAGATATTATTATTC
Organism: uncultured Methanosarcinales archaeon; assembly: GCA_964534665.1. Taxonomy (GTDB): domain Archaea; phylum Nanobdellota; class Nanobdellia; order Woesearchaeales; family JAHJBD01; genus JAHJBD01. Next base: position 475 of record CAZHRT010000044.1, read on the forward strand.
AACTATAGCATTTCAGCATACTCAAGGTATTCCAATTGAAGACTTAATTGCAATGAACATACAATTCAAAACACCAAAGATCACATTTATTCTTGATCTGCCTGCTAAGATTGCATTAGAGCGTATATCTAAACGTGGAGACCCAAAAGAAAAATTTGAACAATTAGGATTCATGAATAAATTAAGAGATAATTTCTTAAGATTAAAAGACGAATTAGATGATAATATTATTATCATAGACGCTTCTAAAACAAAAGAAGAAGTTTTTGAACAGATTAAATTTGAGATTGATAAAAGTTTATAAAAGCAAAGCTATCTTTATATAATATGCCACATGATGAAGTTAAAATAAATAATGGACCTGCTTTAAGCGAAAGAGTAGTTGCAGCAATTATTGGTGTAATGAAACACATTGGAGCAGTTAGTTCTGAACCACAATATCCAATTCAATTATCTACTGAGACAATAGTACGTGATGGTAGAAGAATTACTACAAGTGGATGGGATCTTGGGCCTGATTATGCTAACGCTAATTCAGGTATTAACGTCGTTAGAAGGGTGATACATTTAATATTTCAGGTGGTTGGGCTAAAATGGACATACCAACAAATAGTAATTACATGGGTTAATTATTCTTAAGAAAAAAGTTTATAAAAAATTTAAAAATTCTTTTTTACGTCTTCTGCGCCTTTATAATATACTTTTTGCTCACTCTTTTCTTCAACTTGCTTAGGTTTCTTTGGAAATAATCTTTCCCATCTAAAGATTAAAGCAACTACAATTCCAGCTAATCCTAAAATCCAAGCAGGACCTAAAAGACTTACTTTATTTACAGATGCTTGTTTTTCAATTATTGGTATATCATGACAACTAAAATCTGAGCCACAGTATTGATCTGAACCGCAATCATTGTTGCCGGTACACTCTCTACTTCCAACATTAATCCACCAACCTAAGAAAATAAGAACAACTACAACCAGAACAATTACACCTAATTCAACTACACCTTTTTTGTGCATCATTTTATACTAAGTAATAAGAATTAGTTTATAAATCTTAACATAAAAGAACTACTAATCAATGACTACTCTTCCTCTTCCAATTGAGCTTCTTCATCAGCTAACCCAAAATCTCCTAAAGTAGTATTTTTTTTAATTGTATTATAACTAACTCCCAAACTTATCACCTCAAACCTGTACTTCCAAAACCACCATCATTTCTCGTAGTTTCATCTAACTCAGAAACTTCTTCAAACTGGGCTTGCTCAACATTTGTAAAAACCATCTGTGCAATTTTAGATCCAGTCTCAATCTTATATTCATCGCTCCCATGATTAATCACAATAACTCCAACCTCTCCCCTATAACCAGCATCAACAGTACCTGGTGTATTACAAACTGATAACCCAGATTTAAGAGCTAAACCTGATTTAGGCCTTACTTGCGCTTCATAACCTAATGGTAAAGCAATCTTTATACCAGTAGAAACCAAAGTCCTCTCTCCAGGTCTTAAAACATAGTCTTCTGTTGAATAAAGATCCACACCAGCGTCACCTTCATGAGCATAGTTTGGAAGAATAGCATTATCTTTAATTTTTTTAATTTTAACAACAACCATTTTTTAATATTATTTCAGTGTAAATGATATTTAAGTTATATGCTAATCAAACCTATATTATGAATAATATACAAAGAAATTTTTTAAATTAAAAAATAATATTTCTTTGTATCCCAGAAATTCGCTGTATAATCAAGAGTTAGCGAATTTCTATGATAACTAGAACAAAGTGAATAAAAAGCTTTAAATAGTTCTTAATTTTCATTACAATTATGGTAGACGAAGATTATATCAAAAAAATAAGACAGCATATTGATAGAATAGACATGGTTTTAATAACTGCAATGGCAGAAAGATTAAGTTTAATGCCAGAGATTGCACAGTATAAAAAAGAAAAAGAAATTCCTATTTTCGATGAAGTAAGAGAAGTTCAAATTATGGACCGATTAAAAAAAGTAGCAAAAGAAAATGGATTAGAAGAAGGCTTTGTTGAAGAGATATTCTTAAGTGTATTTAACGAAGCTAAAAGAATACAAAAAGAATTTATGGATAAGGAATAAAATTATTCCTTTATATATCCTTTCTTATACAAAAGTTCTGCATTTAATATTCCACCACCTGCTGCTCCTCTAACAGTATTATGGCTTAGCGCTACAAACTTAATATCAAAGACTTCACATTTTCTTAGGCGTGCAACAGTCAAAGCCATGCCTTTACCATTATCTCTATCTTTTCTAGGTTGTGGCCTATTTTCTTCTTCAAGATAAATTATAGGTTGTGAAGGGGCAAAAGGTAATTCAAGTCCTTGAGGAATTGACTTATACTCTTTCCAGACCTTTAAAATTTCTTCTTCACTTGGCACTTCATCTTTAAATTTCACACTAACACAAGCTGTATGTCCATCTATAACAGGAACTCTTGTACATGTTGATGATATTTTAATAGATTCATCATTAACAATTTTATCATCTTCAATTTTACCCCAAATCTTATGAGGCTCTTTCTCTGTTTTTTCTTCTTCCCCACCAATAAATGGAACAATGTTATCAACCATGTCTAAACTAGGAACACCAGGATAGCCAGCTCCTGAAACTGCTTGTAAAGTTGTTAAGATTATTTTCTCAACTTCAAACCCGGCTTGTCTTAGCGCTTCTATTGCAGTAACATAACTTTGCAAAGAACAATTTGGTTTTACAGCTACAAAACCTTTATCAAACCCCCTATTCTTTTGTTGAATAGGTATTATATTAACATGTTCATGATTAATTTCTGGTATTAACATAGGAACATCTTCAGTCCATCTGTTAGCTGATGAATTAGAAACTACAGGAATACCTTCTTTAGCATAACTCATCTCTAAATTTCTAGTATCTTCTTTTTCAGGAAGATCCATTGCAGAAAAAACAAAACTAACCTTTCCTTTAGCTGCTTCAATATTACTAGCATCCTCAACAACAATATCTCTAACAGATTTAGGTATTGGTGTTGGCATTTGCCATCTTCCAGCAACAGCTTCAGAATATTTCTTACCTGCTGACCTTGGTGAAGCTGCAACATAAACAACATCAAACCAAGGATGATTATCTAATAATCTAATATAATTTTGGCCAACCATTCCAGTTCCGCCTAAAACTCCAACTTTTAATTTCTCTGAAATCACAGATTTCTGAGATTCAGAAAAATTTTGTTTTTCTTCTTTATTCATATATATTCACCTAGGAATCAGAACATTCAAGTTATTTAAATACATTTTGTTATGATTATAACAAAAAAGTCCACTAATTATTATTATAGAAAGATTTATAATTAATAAAAATCACCAAAAACTATTGGGGGATAAATTATTATTGGAAAAAATACAAATAATCCTATAATGAAACATCTGTTCTAAATGAAAATATTAATGATCGGTTCAAAAGGATTTTTAGGAAGTAATTTATTTAATTATTTTTCTCAGAAACATAAGGTTTACGGTTGTGATATACTTAATGACAAAAATAAAAATTATTTTCAAGTTATTAAAACTAATCCAGATTATTCTCAAATATTCAAAGAAAACAAATTTGATTTATGCATAAATGCTTCAGGATCTTCAAATATTCAATTATCATTAACTAATCCTAATCTAGATTATACACTAAATGTAGACAATGTAAAAAAAATTCTAGATTCAATAAAAGATTATAATCCAGAATGCAAACTTTTACAGATATCAAGTGCTGCTGTCTACGGAAACCCAGATAGTTTACCAATTAAAGAAAACTCTTCCAAAAAACCAATATCAATTTATGGCAAAAACAAACTAATAGCAGAACAATTATGTAACAAATATGCTAAAAAACATAATATAAAGATTACAATTGTTAGACCTTTTTCTATATATGGACCAGGACTAAGAAAACAAATATTTTGGGACCTCCATCAAAGATCAAAACAAGGTGAAATTAATATTTATGGTACTGGTAATGAAAGCAGAGACTTCATATATATAAGTGATTTTATCAACTCAATGAATCTAATAGTCTCTAAAGGTTTATTTAAAGAAGAAATATACAATATAGCAAATGGTGATGAAATATTTATTAAAGACGCTGTAAAAACATTCTTTAAAAATAGAGACATAAAATATAACTTTACAGGTTTAATAAAAATTGGTGATCCAATAAACTGGAAATCAGACATATCAAAAATTCAATCTCTAGGATATAAAACCCAAATTAATATCAAAGAAGGAATAAACAATTATTTAGA
>CAZHRT010000045.1:0-4587 GCA_964534665.1 uncultured Methanosarcinales archaeon
TACCAAAGAAAAAAGTTATATTTCTAATCATGTAAATATTCTCAAAAAACAATTATATAATCTTGATTTTCCAGTCTCTCAAGTCAAAAAGAATGAAATCAGAATCAAAATTTGCTCTAAAGGGTTAGTGGAATTTTACCATAAGACGATTGGACTTCCAGTGAACAAAAAAGGAGATATTGGGATACCAAAGATAATCTGGTCAAACAAGGAATACATAGCCTCTTGCTTAAGAGGAATAATGGACACTGATTTTGGCCTCTGTTTTAAGAAGACAGAAAAATATCCTGTTTTTCAACTAAAAACTTCAAGCAATAAACTAGTCAATGATTGCAAAAAAGCATTCAAAATACTGGGAATTAAAGCAAACATATATGAGAATAGAAGGGAATTTCATAAAATAACCAAGAATTATTTCATTACTAATTACTTATTTATCAATGGAAGAAATAACCTTGAGAAGTATATAAAAATAATTGGCAGTAATAGTGAAAGGATTAATAAAATAATTAAAAAAAATATGGGCCCACGGGGACATTCGTGATTTCTCATTTCGAACCCCGGGCCTATCGCTTAAGAGGCGATCGCTCTAACCAGGCTGAGCTATGGGCCCATGAAATATTAAGTTTCAGGAATTATTTATAAATGTTTTTCATTTAACACAAAAAAAGAAATTACAGCATCTTAAGACTACCAGTAATCAAATCAATCTTTTCTTCTTTATCTGGACCAATACCTAAACAAGTAACAGTACCAGGCTCAACAACTGTCCTACCAGCATCAGTGATTAAAGCAACAACCAAACCAACATCTTCTGCATATCCTTTATATTTATACAATTCTTTATCATCTTCAACTTTCAAGACAACTTTTTTCATACCACTGGTTCGCCATTTAGTAAGATCATCTTTATGACTCCTTAAAACTGCTTCAGAACTTGCATGAGCAACTTGAGCTGCTAATTTACCTTTTGGCAAATTAAGATCAGTTCTAACTAATATTACTTGTTTCATAACTTTAATTATTCAAGCTGAATATTTAAATGTTCCCACCAAAACTTATTTATACCAGTATTTTAAAGACCAACATATGTTTACTCTAAATTCATATCTTCGAGCAGTAGAAAAAGGTATGAGGCAAATTGTTGCTCAAACAGAAGATATCCAAGAAAGAAAAAGGCTACTAGTCCAACAACTTGGCTTAGACCTTAAAGCACCTGATCAATTATTAGACCTTATTCAATCACAAGAAATGCCAATAATAGATCAGATAAGAACACAATCTCATGCACTAATTTCTCATCAACATAAGATTATGCATTTAGTAGACCAAGAAAATCTTCCAAGAATAGCTTATGATGTTATGTTTGAATTCCTTATAAGAAACCTCAGAAATTTTAGAGAATTAAGAAAGTCAGTAAGACGAGAAGAATTAATATTACAAAGAAAAAGTAAGAATTTCAGAAAAAGATTTGCAAGAGAAAGAAGAAGAGAAGAAATAACTTACAATAGACTCGCAATCCAGTCTGACAATATATTAAACACATTCACAGCCCAAGATATTATACCCTTTCAAAGTGTTACAACAATTAGAATATCTTCCCCATTTAGAAAAGTTGCCATGATATTAGTTTTCTGTGTAATATTTGTTCATAAGGTTATGGGTGGATTATTACATTATATTGTAAAACCAGATGAAACTTTCGATGAGATATATTATAGATATAAAACAAGAACAATACCTTATGAACATCTAATAGATATTAACACACAAGTTAATCCTAATTTTAATCCGGCAAAATTAAGCATAGGACAAGAAATCCTATTCCCGCTCAGAGGAGAAGTACCAAAACAAGAAAGAAAATATCACCATCCGGGACATAATTTCAGAGATGAAGCAGCAAATATAACATTTGCACGAATGCTTTTTGGTGAAGGTCTTGGCTGTAGTGATGAAGGTATAGGACGGCTTGCTTCTGTTGTCATGTACAGACTTTACTCACCCAGCTTTCCAAAAAATGTACACGATGTTTTACTTGCAAAAGGACAATTTAAAACATTTAACCCTAGTAGAGCAGTATACCCAAAACTTCAAGATCCAGAAAGATATGCACCAAGAGAATGGCAGCAATGTTTAAGGATTGCAGATAATTTTCTAGGGAAAAAAGTCCCATTACCAGTTACTATGGCAACACACTTCTTTGTTGATATTAATACTGGTTGGGGTACAGCAGGATACTTGTATGTTGATCAAATACCCGACGGGAAAGGGGGAAACTTTTATTTATTCGTAGATGAAAACGAAAAAATCTCAGAAAATTTCAGAATCAGGGAATTTGCATTTAAAGGATGTACTGCAATAACTATTGACATTAGAATTGCTCCAATCTTAGAAAGAATAAGAACAGAATCAAAAGGAAAACCTGTAATTCCAGTTAAAGTAAGGGGTGCTGGAGAAAGAATATATACAGATGCTGTAGACGTAATAATTAAAGGGGCAACACCAGAAGATATGCAAGCTATTGCAAAATCTTTAGGACTTAATTATCAAGATGGAGCAATACATGTTCAAGTTGGAAATAAACCAATTAAAGCCAATATGTTAACTGAAAAAGGAGTTGAATTAGAAAAAAAGAAGAAAAAGGCAACAAACCCCCAATCAAAAGTACAATTTACTTTTCCTTTAAAAACTTATAAAGCCATGGGCGATGGTTTTGGTCCTAGAGAAATTGATGTTGAAGGAGCATCCAAAAACCATAAAGGAATCGATGTTAAAGCTAAAAGAGGAACACCAGTCTATTCTATCGCAACAGGCAAAGTTTATGCAATTAATAGAAATTCAAGAAGTGCGGGGAAATTGATTATAATAGACCATCAAAATGGTTATATGAGTGAATACATGCACTTAAGCAGCATAAATGTAACATCAGGACAAATGGTAGATACAACAACAATAATTGGCAAAGTAGGTTCATCTGGTATAAGCAGTGGTAATCATTTACACCTAGGAGTATTCAAAGGCAAAGGAGCAACAGGTTATAATCAAAGAAAAAGTAATTTTATAGATCCATTTTCAGTAATGCCAACAAAAAGATAAATCAAATAACTAACTTCTCACCATCTAAATATATCTCCGGATCTTTAAATATTTGATCTAAATGTATTATAGAATAAATGGTTCCACCAAACCAATAATTTGAACCAATCCCAATATGTGCAGTCCCTATTGCTTTTTCATCAACCAAAGTTGAACCAATAATCTTAGCATTAGGATTCATACCAATACCAAATTCACCAATTCTTCTAAGAGAACCCGGATGTTTTGATTTTTTTGAAGCCCATTCAATTGTATCTTCAATCAACTTAGCTTCTTTGCCGCCTTCAATTTTAACAACACTTCCTTCTTTAATAGTTAAAGTCATAGGATCTTTAATTAAGGAAGTACAAGCATGACTTCTTGATGATCCGTCAACAACAACAACACCATTTACACCTTTACCCTTTGGTGGTATGTAAACTTCTCCAGCAGGCATATTTCCACCACCACCATCTTCACCATAATCACCATCAGCAGATATTGAATTCATCCCAGTAATATCAATAATTAAATCCGTACCAGCCTTAGTCTTAACATGAATTTCGTTCGCATTATCAAGTTTTTCTTTAACTTCATTTTGTCTCATTTGTATAGTCTTATAAGAGATATCAATTGCTGAAATTACATCAGGCAATTGCTCATTTGTTAAATCACCAAGACTCATTGAGGATAAAAACCTTAATTTCTTTTTTGCACAATACTTTCTCATACTTTTTCCCAAACTACCAATACTACCAAGTTTATTTGAACAACACATAACAACAATATTTCCTTGTTCAAGTCCTTCTAATGATTGAATAACATCTAAGTCTGCAACAGAACCTCTTGGCTTAACTTCTTGCAAAACTAACTTGACATTAAGTCTTAACTCCTGTGCTGCGTGATAATAAGAAGTAGCAAGTATAGGACTAATATGTCTACCTTCAAAACCTATGTCACCAATAATTAAGACTTTTTCATCCTTAACATTTAAGCAAGGAACAAAGACATTCTTAATATTGTTAACATATTTCTGAGAAATCTCATCAAGACCCCTTTCTTTAATCCACTGAATTGATTCATAAGTATCCATGCAAAAAGTACAAGATAGTAAGTTAATAAAGTTTTTGATAACACAAACTTGACCACAATCTATATTACAAACAACCTTTCTCCGAAGAATTACAATAACAATGGTCAAGTTTGTGGGATATAAAAGTCGAGTTTTATGTCAAAGATATATGCCTTACCCATCAGGTATTAGACTAGACTTTTATATAGGCAAAATTTATAAAGTCAATAAGAACTTTTAACATTGTGCCAACGTGCTTGTAATGCCGTCGTGGCACAATCCGGTACTGCGATGGCCTTGAGACGCCTTAAATCTATAAAATTTTTGGCGATTGAAAGCCATTTTCCTTCGGGATATCCCGGTTCAAATCCGGGCGACGGCGTTTTTTAATTCTTCATATAACAATAACATCTGACTTAAAGAAAACATCTTTTGCAAAC
>CAZHRT010000046.1:0-4182 GCA_964534665.1 uncultured Methanosarcinales archaeon
GAATTTCAATTAATACTTCTCTTAATGCAGAAGGTCTTACAACTTTCAAAGCTTCGATAAAATCTTTATTTTTAATTTTAAGTTTCTCAAGAAGTTCTGATGATATTGCTTCTTCTTCTTTTAATTTTAAATCTGGTAATATTCTTCTTATAACAATCATTGCAGCTTCTTTTGCTAAAGCAGATAAATCAGCTCCAACAAAACCATGTGTTATTTCTGCAACTTCCTTAAGTTTAACATCTTTTGACAAAGGCATATTTCTTGTATGAATCTTAAGAACATTTAATCTCCCATTACTATCTGGAACACCAATTTCAATTTCTCTATCAAATCTACCTGGTCTACGTAATGCAGGATCTAAAACATTTGGTATATTTGTTGCAGCTATTACAACAACTTTTCCCCTGTTTTGTAATCCATCCATGTTAGCTAATAATTGTGCAACTACACGACGTTCAACTTCACCTTTAGTTTCTTCTCTTTTTGAAGCAATTGCATCAATTTCATCAATAAAAATAATAGATGGTGCGTTCTTAACAGCTTCATCAAACTTCTTTCTGATGTTTTCTTCAGATTGCCCATAATATTTACTCATAATCTCTGGACCATTAATTAATATGAAATGTGAATTTGTTTCATTAGCAACAGCTTTTGCAAGCATTGTTTTACCTGTTCCAGGTGGGCCATGTAACAAAACACCTTTTGGTGGTTCTATACCTAACCTTTCAAAAATTTCTGGATGTTTTAATGGTAATTCAACCATTTCCCTAACTTTTTTTATCTCTTCACTTAATCCACCAATATCTTCATAACTTACTTCAGGAACTTTTTCTTCAGCTACTTCTACACCTTCTGGATTAAACTCAACTTGTGTATGGTCGCCTATGAAAGCAGATGTACCTTTTGGTAATATATCAGCTACAACAAATTTTATGTCCCCAAATCCAAAACCACTCATTGGACTTTCATCTAATAAACTAAATACATCATCAAAAAAAGGATTTTGTGTGGTAGCTGTACGTCTTCTTCTTGTTCCGCCCAAACTAACAATATCTCCTTTAACAACAGCTCTGCCTAACAAACCTTGTTTAAATAAATCAGGAGAAGCTCTCACAACAATACCTTTTCTAGCAGGAGCAATTATTACTTTTTTAGCTTCTTTAACTTCAGCTTTTCTAACAATTACAAGTTCTCCAATACCAGTCTTAGCATTTTTTCTAACTATACCATCCATTCTAATAATATTAAGTCCTATATCACCTGGATAAGCTCTATCAGCAATTGCAACAGTCTTTCGTTCACCCTGAACTTCAATAATATCTCCTACTCTTGCACCAATCTGGGTTAGAAAACTACTATCAATACGAACAATGCCTTTATTGACATCATCTTGTATAGCTTCTGCAACTTTTAGCTTAATCTCTTTAGGCATATCTTTCTTCACCTTATTTTAAAAGGAAATTTATTCTTGTACTTTTAATTTAGGTAATGGAATTGGTGGTGGCAAATTAACTTCTTGACTTAATATCAAAGCTAAGATATTTGACTTTGCCAAAACAGTATTAAGAATAGGTCCCATTACATCTGTGGGTAGCTTTTTCTCTTTTTTCCATTTAGCTTGAATTTCTTTTATTTTTTCAGAGCTTTCCATGAATGTTAATTCTCCGCTTAAAGATACATTTCCTACTTTTGGTTCATAACTTGAAACAAATTCAAATGTAAATTTAAGAACTGTTGGGTTATCTTTACCAACTGCTAAGGTTGTTTCTTTAACATCTTTTATAGATACATTATTACTAATGTTAATCTTACCTTTAGCTCCTTCTTTTTTCTCAACTTCAATTTTATTAAATCCAAATCCGACTATTGTCATTAAACATCACCTAATCTGGGTTTTATTCTTAGCTTTATAAAGTTTTTTGTAATGAATAGTTTTTTATTTATCAATCAAATTCACTATTAAATATGGTATATAAACTAGTTTGTTTTGATGTTGATGGCACTTTAGTAGATAATATTGTATATTCTTGGGAACTTTTTCATAACGCCTTTGAAATTGATATGAATAAAAGAAAACACGCAAAAGAAAAGTTCTACAAAGGCGAAATCACTTATTCAGAATGGGCAGAACATGATATTGGGATGTGGAAAGAAAAAGGCGTAACAAAAAGAGACTTTGAAAAAGCAATGATTAAAGCAAATATCAAGTTAATGGATGGTGCTTTAGAAACAATTCAAACCATAAAGCAAGCAGGATTAAAGCTAGCAATAGTATCTGGAACAGTTTCTGTAATCTTAGATCACCTTTTACCTAATTACAAAGAACTCTTTGATGATTATTATCTTTCACAGATGTTCTTTGACGAAGATGGGAAATTCATGAAAGCCCACGTAACAGAATATGATATGGGATTAAAAGCAGAAGCACTAAAACTTGTTGCAAAAAAACATAATTTTGAAATGGAAGAATGTGTTTTTATTGGTGACCATCATAACGACATCCAGATTGCAAAAGAAGCAGGTTTAGCAATAGCTTTTGATGCAAAAGATGAAGAATTAAAAAGAGTAGCAGATATAGTCATTGATAAGAAAGATTTAAGAGAAATATTAAAACATATACTTCTTTAATTTAACAAACAACCAATAGCAGTAGCAACACTACTATTTCTTGGAATTTCAACTGGGATATCTGATAATGTATTGATTCTATCTTTGATAACTTTTCTAAACATCTTCAATTTAGTTAAGCCACCAGTTAACACAATTTTTCTGTGGCCAGCAGATTTAGCTCCAAAAACAGCTAAAGTTCCAATACTCTGTGCAGCCATGTTCAATAAACCTAAAGCAATATCATTCTTATTACCTTTGACTTTACCAAAATGTGATGCGCTTGCTTTAGCTCCTAATAACCCAATACCTTTTGGATAAATATCTTTAATCATAAGATCAACATTCTCAATCTTACCTTTTTCAGCCATCTTTTCAATTTTGTTTAAGTCATTAGTATTTAACAAAAGTTTTCCTAAACCTTCTATTGTTTTCCCACCTATTGGACTTCCACCAATATGCTTAAACTCTTTTTTGCATGAAACCATTGCTGTTCCAGAACCAATACTAACAACCAAAGCTGTTTTAGCACCAGAAACAAATAGTCCACCTTTACCTATAGACTTAATTTCGTCAATCTTCTTAACTTTATAACCATTTATTGATTTAGCATAAGCACCAGTAACATTAATTTCTTTAACATTATAACTTTTGATAATCCCTTTTAGATTTATCTTATTATTTTGTTTAAAGCTTATTCTTTCAACTATCTTTTTTCCATCAACAACTACTAAATCCGTCATACTTGATCCAAAATCTATTCCTGCTTTCATTTTTCAATAAGTATATTATCAATTAATCTAGGATTACCAACAAATACTGCTAAAGCAATAACAATTCTACCTTCAATCTTATCAATCTTCTTAAGATTATCACCATTCAATATTTCAACATAACCAATTTTTGTATATTCATATCTGGAAATAAATTCAACAATCTTTTTCTTAATTATTTCAACAGAATCTTCGCCTTGGTATATCAATTCTTTAGCCATTTCTAAAGATTTATTTAAAGATAAAGCACTTTTTCTTTCTTCAGAACTCAAATACACATTTCTAGAACTCATTGCTAATCCATCTTCTTCTCTAACAATGGGACAAGTTATAATTTTTACATCAACATTAAGATCTTTAACCATTTTTCTTATTACAAGACTTTGTTGATAATCTTTCTGTCCAAAATAAGCTTTCTTTGGTTTAACAATGTTGAATAATTTTGAAACTATTGTAGTTACACCCCTAAAATGTGTTGGTCTAGATTCTCCACATAACACATCAGTTAATCCAAACATTTCAACCCAAGTTAAATTAGTTTCAGGATATATTTCTTCAACACTAGGATAAAACAAAACATCAACACCTTTTTTTTCTAACAACTCTTTATCTTTTTCAAAATCTTTTGGATAATCATCAAGATCTTCATTCTCACTAAACTGTGTTGGATTAACAAAAATAGAAGTAACTACTACATCACATTCTTTAGCTTTCTTTACAAGAGATAAATGACCTTCGTGCAAATAACCCATTGTTGGAACAAATCCTATTACTTTACCTTCAGACCTAACAGTATCAGAGT
>CAZHRT010000047.1:0-3612 GCA_964534665.1 uncultured Methanosarcinales archaeon
TATCACCTTATTATCTATAACTTTAATCTTCCCATCCCTAAACAATTCAATAACTTCAATAAACGCTATACCTTCAAGTTTCTGGACTTTTTCTTTTAAAGTATCAATTGTCTCCCCAAATTCAATATCACACTTCTTTTGTATTATAATAGGACCAGTATCAGCACCTTCATCAACAAAATGTATTGTACAACCTGTTTCTTTTTCGCCTGCTGCTAGAATTGTTTCATGAACACCTTTATCCATGCCACCAGCATATTTAGGCAATAAAGAAGGATGAACATTCATAATTTTATTACTCCATTTATCAACAAAACCTTTTGATATAAATCTCATATAACCAATTAAAAGAACTAAACCAATTCCTTTTTCATCAAGAATTCTCATTACTTCAGTATCAAACTCTTCCCTAGTTCTATCTTTTCCAGATATAAATAAAGCAGGAATATCATACTGTTCAGCCCGTTGAAGAATATACGCTTCTTCTTTATTACTAATAACAATAGAAATCTCAACATCAATTAATTTGCCTGTATCAATGGCATCTATTATAGCCTGTAAGTCAGTCCCTTTTGTACTTCCTAACACAGCTATTTTTAATATTTTAAAACACCGTATAAAACAAAACATTAAGTCATTTATAAAGATTATGCTAAAGAATTATAATTCATACATATTTTTTTCTAAACACATGCGTGCAAATATTCTACCAGCCATTTCAGTTAGTTTTTCAGGTTCAGTTCTTTCTTGATCATTATGGTATAAAACATGAAACAACCCAAGTCCAAACCTTGCATTAATATCTATACACTTGAATTCTCTTGTACCTTGATCCATTACAAACTCAACTGCAGCAATTGGAGAACCATGTTCTTTACCATACTCTCCTACCCTAGAAGCATACTTTGTAACTTTCTCAATTTCAAAACTTGATAAACTGTACAATTCTGTAATATACGCTTCAAGATCAGTCATTGGCCTACGCATTTCTTCTGTTAAAGGAATACCATCACAACCAACAATACCATTAACTTGAAAATCATGATTAGAATTATAATATATCATTCCACCAACAACATGTTCACCATATACAATAAACCTAAGATTTGAACTTATCCCATATAAAGTTGTAGGTGAAATTACCTCTTCCTGAACAATATATTGTTCTAAATGTAAACCAGTATGAACATCAAAATCATCAGGCACAGCTATATAATGATTATCCCTATTACAAGCACTATTCTTTTTCTTAAGATATACTGGGAAAAAATCGTGTTCAAAATCAACAGCTTCAACTGTTCTAGGTACAGGCACACCAATAGTAGGTAAAATTACAGCAGCCCTGTCTTTTAAACTAATATTATCTTCATGAGATGGAGGCACTCTAAAACAACTACCAGCCATACCCACTCTTAAATACCTATTAAATCTATGAGTTATTTCTCTAGCAAGTTTTGGAAGTCCACCTTCATTAGAACCCATCATATCAACGTTAACATAACCATCATCTAAACCTTCAAACACGGCATTATGTGCTGCTCTCCAAAATCTAACATTATCATGAATTACAAACTGATGTTCTGCTAATTCATCAATAACTTCATTAGGTCTAGTAATTGATAAAGCATAAGATAGCTGTGGCAATTGTTCAATTTCAACTTCTGTTCCAAGTTCTTCTACAAAAAAATCAATTATAGCTGTATTAGGTTCAGGTCCAAACGTTTTAATTACACTCATAACATAGAAAGAATTCTGTCAATTTAAAAACCTAATTATCTTTACAACATATCATTACCAGATGAAGCATAACGTGGAAGTAAATGTGAAGAAGAAAGCATAAAATCAGCATTTAGTTTTGCTTGAGTTCCAATTTTGTGTACATCAGAATCAAAAGTAACTTTTGGTTTTACACCCATTCTAACTAATCCTAATTCAGCTTTATAGCCCTCTTCAGAAGAATAAGGATCATCACCAAATACTTCTTTGCAAAGAAGAGCTTGCTCAATTGCTTTTTCATAAGTTAACACAGCATTTTGATTTCCAAGTAACCTAAGACAATCACCCTCCATCCTAAGAGATCTTAAAATAAAAGCAGGATGATCTTCATCTAATGATTTAGCAGATTCAACATCTTGCAAAGCTGCATCGTACATGTGCATATGAATAAAAGCATCTGCCCTATTTAAAAATTTTAAATGCATATCTTCACTATCTCGCATAGAATAAGTTATTTGCATAATAGCCATTAAATATTGTCCATCATTCATATAAGCTGTACCTAAATCCTTGTGAGCACCCATATGACCAGGATAATGTTTTACTGCTTGTTCTAATGAATAAATAGAATCTTTTATCCTCCCCACCATTCCTTGATGTCTTCCTAAAACATGCCAAGCTGATCCAAATTCAGGATTAATCTCTAATGCTTCTTCTAGATAAGGTGTTGGATCAACTAAATGGTCACCATCTTTAATTCCATTAGCCGCAATTGTATGTGCAGCCATTGTATCAAGAGAAGATAATTCTAATCTAAGTCCAGTAGCAAATTCAGGATTCATAGGCATACTAACTACTTCCCTTATATCATCTATCAACTGAACTAAACTAGGAAATGTTTCAGGACTTTTAACAACTCTAGAAATACCAAGATCATAAAATCTTTGAGTCCTATCTAATAACCCCATTACCCTTTCATTTGATGGAACATCAATAAAATCACTCATTTTACTAAAGAATTAATTAATGACTTAAAAAGCTAATTATCTTTACACTCTAAAGTGTTTTCAAGAAGCATAGCAATAGTCATAGGCCCTACCCCACCTGGAACAGGAGTTATTTTAGAAGCTATTTCTTTTGCTGAATCAAAATCAACATCACCACATAATTTACCATCATCCATTCTATGCACACCAACATCAATAACAACTGCATCTTTTTTAATCATATCACCAGTTATTAATTTTGGTTTACCTGCAGCAACAATTAATATATCAGCTTGTTTAGTGTAATCTTCTAATGGTTTAGTACGTGAATGACACATTGTAACAGTACAATTCTTTTGTTGAAGCAAAATCGATACTGGTTTTCCAACAATATTGCTTCTTCCAACAACAACAGCATGTTTTCCTTCTAAATCAATGCCAGATTCTTCAAGTAATCTGATAACACCTTTAGGAGTTGCAGAAACAATTGTTTTTTTCCCTAATAATAAATTTCCAAGATTCATTGGATGAAACCCGTCTGCATCTTTTTTAGTATTAATTGCATCAATAACTAGATCTTCATCTATATGTTTTGGAAGAGGTAATTGAACAATAAAACCATGAATTTTATCATCTTTATTTAACCTATCAACTTCTTTTAACAAATCTTCTTCAGAAATATCAGCAGGTTTCTCAATTTTCTCAGAATAGTAACCAACTTCTTTGCAAGCTTTCTCCTTCATATTAACATAAACTTGGGATGCAGGATTTTCACCAACAATAACAACAGCAAGACCAGGCTTTTGTTCCATAGAATCTACTTTTTCTTTAATTCCAGCCCTAACTTTAGCTGCAATTTCTTTTCCGTTTATGATTTGTGCTGTCATATTTAATTAAATCCATTAAGATA
>CAZHRT010000048.1:0-3504 GCA_964534665.1 uncultured Methanosarcinales archaeon
GGCTCTTCCTATCCTGGCTGTGCAGAAGCAGCCAAGGGTGGGGGTGTTCACCCATTAAAAGGGATCGTGAGCTGGGTTCAGAACGTCGTGAGACAGTTTGTATGATATCTACTGGATGTGTTAATGTCTGATAGGAAGGGACTTCTAGTACGAGAGGAACGAAGTCTCGATGCCACTGGTCTACCGGTTATCTGACAAGGTATGCCGGGCAGCTACGCATTAAGGGATAAGTGCTGAAAGCATCTAAGCACGAAGCCCACCTAAAAAAGAGACATTTAGGCTCGAGAAAAACACTCGTTTGATGGAATCGGTGTGTAAGTACGAAGCTTCGGCGACGTATTCAGCATGCGATTACCAACAGCCTTTACTTTTGTTTATGTACGGTTTTTTATCTTTTTTTTCTTTTTTCTTTTTTAAAAAAGATCAAATATTTTTTAAATCTAGCTTTAGCTATATTCTATGATAAAAATCTTTAACTTAGCGTTAGCTATGTATTTCTCATAAATCATTTAATCTAGCTTTAGCTATATTTTATTAATTTTTGACTTAATTAGTACTTAGTTAATACTTAATTAAGTACTAATTTAATATATTTGTACCTTATTTAGCCTTAATTAAGTCTAAATTAAGTAATAAAATAACAAAGTTTAAATACCTGTTATTTCATAAATAGTTTTAATGAGTGTCCAGATTAGAATTACGCTTACAAAAGAAATAGATTTACTTCTTAGTAAAGTAGCTAAAAAACTAGGCAAAAAGAAATCTGTTCTTATTAGAGAATTAATGGAACAGAAATTATACGATCTAAAACTTATTCAAAATGCTTTGGAGGACTTAAAATTATGAGGCGTAAAGGACAGATAACATTGTTCATTGTTATAGGTTTAGTACTTGTAATAGCTGGAGGCTTATTTATCTTCCTTAGAGTAAGGACCACAGAGCAAGGCTTACAAGGTCAACTTTCTGAAATTACAGATGTTTCAACTGATTTTCAACCAGTTTATGATTATGTTGATAATTGTATAAAAGAAACTTCAGAAACTGGTTTGAGGTTGTTAGGGCAAAGAGGTGGATTTATTTATCCTGAACGTAATGGTATTGTTTCTGGTGGTGGTGTTACTGATTATAACGCTGTTAGAATGGCACCAAATTGGGTTATTCCTTATTGGTTCCACCTTACTTCAGATAATAGATGCACTGGTGATTGTCAATTTTCAATTGTACCTGGCGCAAAAGTCTTCTTACACAAAACTACCGATGGTGTTTCAGTCGAAAGTCAGTTAGAAGATTATCTTAATGAAAAATTAGGTGAATGTATTGGTGATTTTGAGATTCTAGAAGATCAAGGTTTTGATATTCAAGTTATTGGTGCTCTAGATCCAACTGTTCAAGTTTTAGAAGAAGAAGTTTTGTTTACTGTTGATTATCCAATCAGAGCTAGTCTTGGTGATTCTGTTGAAGATATTACCAGTTATATTGTCAAAGAACCAGTCAATCTTAACAAGATCTGGGAAATAGGCACTATGATTACTGTAATGGAATCAGAATATAAATTTTTAGAAAGGCTTGCATTAAATTTAATTGTGGCTTACGGTGGACTTGAAAAAGAAATACCTCCAATGTATGACATGGCTTTTGAATTTGGTTCAGAAAAAACTTGGCCAAAGAAACTTGTTCAGTTAAATGTAAAAGAACAGATAGCTAGGCATATTCAATACTTAAAAGTTTATGGTACTAAGAATTATGAAGAATTTAATTTTCCTGGTAATAACTTTAAAGAACATATGTTGAATGAAGGGATGACTATTCCTGGAGATGATTCTTGGTCTGATATCATTGTTGATTTTGATTATCTTGGTTGGGAACCTTACATTGATTTAAACTGTGAAAACGAAATCTGTAAACCAGAATCAATGAGTGTTGATATGTTAGCTTTGTTTGGTATACAAAAATACAATTTTCTATTTGATGTGAGTTTTCCAACTAAAGTCACTTTAAAAGATGACCAAGCTTTCAATAATCAAGGTTATATATTTAATTTTATGCTTGAAGGTAATGTTCGTGATAATCGTGCATTATTAACAGAATATGTCCCTATAGAAATTACAGGTATTGAATCTGGTACAATGGTTTGTGATCAAGATAAAAGAAATTCTGGAGAAGTTGAGATGATGGTTGAAGATATATCAAACAGCCCAATAGCTGATGTTGAAGTTTCTTTTAATTGTGGTACAGATAGTTGTTATATTGGTTCAACAAATTCAGCTGGAAAATTAACTTCTAAACTACCTATTTGTATGGGTGGATTAGTTACATTTGCAAAAGAAGACTATTTACGTATTTCTTCTCCAATAAGTACAGACCTTAATCGTGAAGATACAATTGATATTGAGATGACTCCTATTATTACAACTAATTTTATTGTTAAGAAATCTCTTTTAACTAGGGGTTCATCTAATATCTTTAGTCCTGTACATTCTACTTTTACAAAACCATTAAATCTTTCATTAAATGATTCAGCTTTGATTACTTTAGTAAGGCACGGCACAATTTATGAACAACCTTATTCCACAGCAGTTGACTTTTTTGGCGGAAGCCCAAAACAACAAATAGAAATTGCTCCCGGAGTGTATCAAATTAATCTTGATCTTTATCATGTTGGTGATGTAGTGTTCCCTCCAGAAACAATTACAGCAGGAGATGATAGTTATACAATAGAAGGCAGAACATTTGAAGGTGATTTCCCTAACGGTGGCCTTTATTTGAATCATACTTTTACAACATTCAACATGGACAAAGGAGATATTACATTTATTGCAGTATCACCTAACATTCCTGGTATTCCAGAATCACAAAGAAAAATATCAGATCTTGAACAAGTTAGCAAATTAGGATTTTATTCCGGACAATTTGGTTATTCACTTCAACCGAGGTATGGTAGATGAGCTTTAAGAAGAAAATATCTATGTTTATGATTTTTCTAGTTTTAACTATTCCTCTTTACAGTGCTTCAGTGTTTGCATCATTTTCAAACATTAGAGTTTCAGGGCAACAAGAAGTTGAAGGTTATTATCGTGGTCCAGATTATCAACAAGATCTTCAACCAGATGTTGTAAATGTTGATTTAGTTGCAGAAGATGGTGGAGTTCCAATAACTGAGAGGGTAAGAGTAAGATTTTCATCAACACCAGCACCAGGTGACATGTCAGCATCTAACCAATTTACTGACTGCGATCCTGAAGGTAATTGTCATTATACAACTTCAGCTGATTTTGGCGACAGAAGAACACTTTACTTTTATCAATTTAGTACTTCTGGTGCTTGGCAAGGTTCTTATGATGTTCAGCTTACAAAAGATCGTATGGCAGCAGACATTCAACAATATACTATAACTCCAAGAATTGTAACAACATCTAATGTAACTATATATTTTGAAGTTAGAGATTATGCTTATTCAACATCAATGCCTACTTTATGTTCCGGTATCGAACGCATTGTCTTTGC
>CAZHRT010000049.1:0-3215 GCA_964534665.1 uncultured Methanosarcinales archaeon
TATGATCTTACTACTACTTCAGAAATTCCATCAGACCTTTCAAATTACTTATCAATTATACTTAATGACATTCCTGCTTCAATTCTTCAACCAAAGATAGATCAATTAACTGATTATATTTCTAATGGTAACGGTATTATATTTATTGGTGGAGAAAATTCTTATGAAAGAAGTTACAAAGGTACTTTAGTAGAAACTTTACTTCCAGTAACTTCTGGTGCAGGAGAAGATAGCGAAGATAGTGATGTTAATATTGTTATAGCTATTGATCGTTCTCAGGGTACAGCAGGACATCTTCCATTAATGAAAAGTCAAGCAATATCAGTCATAGAAAGTCTTGACGAAAGTCATAATGTTGGTGTTATAGCTTTTAGTGCACCAGGTGGAGTTTCAGCTCAGCATGGAGTTATCTCCGATATTTCACCGCTTAGTGAACATAAAAATACAACTATTTGGAGAATCTCTAGGTTAACTTTAGATGGCCAGTCACCTTTTGACTATGGACTAAATGAAGCTTTTAAGATGCTTCGTAATGAACCAGGAAGCAGAAACATTATATTTATTTCAGACGGTCAGACAACAAATGAAGCTTTAAGACAAAAGACACGTGATAAGGCAATTGAAGTTGCGTCAATGGGGACAAAAATCTATACTGTGGGTGCAGGAACAGACTCTTCAACAGGCGGTGTTGTTAGCAGTACACGTGATGATCAATTTCTTAGCCAGCTTGCTTTGTTCGGTAATGGGATGTATTTTCCAATTAATGTAAAAAATAAACTTAATGTATTGTTTGGAGAATCCCAAGAAGATAAAGAATTCTTAAACTCTTTAGTTTTATTGGACACCTATCATTTTATTACAAGACAATTCTCAATAGATGCAACTGTAACTGGTTATAATTTTGTTATTCCTAAACCATCAGCAAGACTTTTAGTTAGCACAAACAAAAAAATTCCTATCCTAACTGTTTGGAGGTTTGGCTTAGGACGTATAGCAGCTTTTTCAACTGATGACGGTTCAAAATGGTCTGGTGACTTACTTAAAAGAAACACTTCTGAATTAATAACAAGAACTGTTAATTGGGCAATTGGTGATTTAACAAGAAAAAGTCTTTACGATGTTTCAATTTTAGACACAACTATAAATGAACCTTCAGAAATAATCATAACTTCTATTGAACCACCAATTTCAGAAACTTTTGACTTTAGAAAAGAAGATGTTAACAAATATGTTAGTGAATTTTCTTCAGAACATACAGGAATTTATGATGTCATGGATGGCAAAATTGCAATAAATTACTATAAAGAATATATGAATCTTGGCGTTAACCCAAGTTTTATCCGTTCTATTGAAAATACTGGTGGAAAAATATTTAATCTAGATGATACTGAAAATATTCTTAATACTATTAAGACACAATCAAAAAAACCAGAAGTAAAAATTGTAAGCTATAGTTGGATTTTTGCTTTACTTGCTTTACTTTTACTTTTATTTGAAATAATAATAAGGAGACTTAACCAGTACCGTGTAAATCGAGGTGAATAAAATGGCATATATGAGACGAGACGTAAATATGATTTTACTTGTGTTATTAGCATTAGTAATAGTAGCTTTTGCTTTTTACAGCTCATATACAGAAAAAACGTTTACAAATATAAGCGAAAATTATCAAGGCAAAATCAGTGAATTAACTGATGTTAGTAGTGTGTTACAACAAGAAAAGATAAGACTAAATCAAACAACTGCACAACTTGAGGTAAAACAACAACGTGAACAAACTTTATCAGAACAATATGATACTTTACGTACAGGAAAAGAGTTAGTTGAGGCAGCAAAAGCTGCAGTTGAGACAGAGCTCTCAAGCACCAAAACAGATTTAGCTGAATCCAAGCAACAACTTGCTGTTAAAGAATCTGAACTTACAGAAACACAAGATGAATTAGATACTGCAAAAACAAAAATAACTAGTTTGAAAGATGATATTGATACTATCTGCGATTATCTCGTAGATAATGCTTTAGACCATGCCGACTGTTAAGAATGAAATTTAATAAACTATTAGAGGAATTGAATTCAACAATCATCTCAGAAGAGATATTTGTTAAGTTTCTCTATGCTATAATTATATATCTATCTTTACTTTTAATTCTTACATTAACTCCCATATCTAGAACTTTTGCTTTCTTAACTTCTTTAATTTATTTTATTGTTGTTATGGTTCTTGAATGGAAGAAAGATAAGATTGAAGAAGTTGAACAAAGCTACCCTAATCTTAAAGAAGAAATAACAACAGCAAGAGATAATATCAAAGTAAACAATCCAATTGTTGATGCTTTAAAGAAAGAAATTAAAGAAAAAGTTAAATATGTCAGGTCTTCAACATTTTTTCCATTAAAAAGAGTTTATGTTAGTTTTGCAATAATTGTATTATTATCTTTTGGAATTGTTTTCATAACTTCTAATTCAATTACTGCTAAGAAATTTATAACAAACGATCTTCCAGGATTACTTTCTTTTGGTGGAAAAACACCCTTGAATGGCACGTTTAATGATTCTTACGCAACTAATATCACTGACGATATTTATGGCGAAGCAGATATACTGCAATTAGGCAACAAACAACTTGATATTAGACTTATGCCCTCTTCTTATGAAATATCTGTTAGAGAAGAAGGTGAATTCAAAGGCAAAACTTTTGACAACACTTATGCATCAAATATTCAAACAGAATCTAGTGATGCTTTTGAAGAAAACATACCAAAAGAACAACAAGATCTTGTTAAAAATTATTTTTTAAAACTTGCGGAGGGATAAAATGAAAGATTATAAAGTAGTGTTTGAAACACTATACAAAGAAATTGGTAAAGTTGTCGTTGGCCAAAACGAAATGATAGAACAGGTGATGATTGCTGTGTTATGTGAAAGCAATGCCTTACTTGAAGGTTATCCAGGGTTAGCTAAAACTCTTGTAGTTAAAACACTTGCAGAAGCAATGGACTTAAAGTTTAACCGAATTCAAAATACACCTGATTTAATGCCTTCTGACATAACAGGGACTCATATTATCGAAGAAGTTGGTGGTAAGCGGCAGTTTAAGTTTCAACCAGGTCCACTTTTTGCTAATATTGTATTAGCAGATGAAATCAACAGGGCAACTCCAAAAACACAATCAGCTTTGTTAGAATCAATGCAGGAAAAACAAGTTACAGTTGGTA
>CAZHRT010000050.1:0-2812 GCA_964534665.1 uncultured Methanosarcinales archaeon
AAATTTACACATAAAGGTGGAAATATTACAATTATTGCAGAAACAAACCATAATCATTGGAGATTAATAGTTAAAGATTCAGGAGATGGAATTGAGAAAGATAAACTTCCTAAACTCTTTGACAAATTCTACCAAGTTCAAAGCCACATGACTAGAAGTGCAGGGGGTTCAGGTTTGGGTTTAACCATTGCAAAACAAATTGTTGATTTACATAAAGGAATAATCGAAGTTGAAAGTGAAATTGGTAAAGGTAGTGTGTTTACTGTTAGACTGCCAAAAGATTTATAATTAAATTATTTTTACTGTTAATTAAGCCAGCGTCGCATAATCCGGTATTGCGGTCACCTCGAATAAATATTATAGAAAGCGTCTTTCCTTTTGGATACAAAGAAATTCAATTACGCTGCGATGGCACAACCCGGTACTGCGATCGCCTCGAAGCATTAAATTCACTTACGAATTTATGCGTTACAGCGATTTTCCGTTAGGATATCCCGGTTCAAATCCGGGTCGCAGCGTTGGATTTCTTGTACAAGAAGAGCTTTGCTCTTCTTCGTATCTCGGTTCAAATCCGAGCGCTGGCGTTAAATTTATATAGTTCTAATTAAAAAAAAACAACTATGAAACATAAAGCATGGATCATTACAGTAGATATGGGTTATGGTCATCAAAGAGCAGCATATCCCCTAACAAATCTTGCTTATGAAAGAGTAATTACTGCAAACACAGATCAAATAGTAAGCAAAAAAGAAAGAGGATTATGGATTAGATTACAATCTTCCTATGAATGGATATCAAAAATAAGATCTTTACCATTAATTGGAGAACTTCTCTGGAAAATATATGATCACTTTCAATCAATATCACCATATTATCCATTTAGAGATTTATCAAGACCAAACATGGGCTCAATTTATATGCATCGTCTAATTAATAAAGGATTTATCTCAGACATAATTCATTACATAAAAAAACAAAATATTCCTTTGGTATCAACATTCTTTGCGCCAGCACTAGCAGCAGCACATGACGGCCTAAAAAATGTTTATTGTGTTATAACAGACACAGACATTAACCGTGTTTGGGTACCAGAGTTTCCTAAACAAGAAAAATTACATTACTTTACCCCAACTAAACATAGTACTAAAAGACTTGTTGAATATGGTGTTCCTAGAGAAAATATATTTTTTACAGGTTTTCCATTACCAAAAGAAAATATTGGAAAAAATTTAGATATTGCTAAAAAAGATATTAATTATAGACTTCACAATCTAGACCCAAAAAGAGTATATATTTCAAGATATAAAGAAACAATCAAAAAACAATTAGGAAAATTTTACAAAAATAAAAAAGACCATCCATTAACTATTACATTCGCAGTTGGTGGTGCTGGTGCACAAAAAGAAATTGGTGCAGATATAATTAAGAGCCTAAAAAATAAAATTCTAGATCATAAAATTAGAATTAATCTAATAGCAGGAACACATCTAGATGTAAACAAATATTACCATAAAACAATTACAAATCTAGGATTAGAAAAAGAAATAGACAAATACATTAACATTATTTGTGCTGCTGATAAAGAAAATCTCTTTAAAGTTTTCAATAAAACATTACATACAACAGACATTCTTTGGACAAAACCCAGTGAACTCTCATTTTACACAGCACTAGGAATTCCAATTATAATTGCACCACCTTTAGGCGCACATGAAATATTAAACCAAAAATGGTTAACAACAATGGGTGCAGGAATCCCACAAGAAAATCCTAAATATACTAATGAATGGCTATTTGAATGGCTTAATAATGGCATTTTAGCTGAATATGCATGGAACGGCTTTACAGAAGCTCCACGATTCGGAACATATAACATTGAAGATATAATCTTCTCAAAAAACAAGAAAAAAGTTAAGTTAAAGTATTAAATAAGATTCTTGAAATAATTATAAGTTTGATTTAAACCATCGTTTAAAGATGTTTTAGATTTCCATCCTAACATATCTTCTGCTTTTAAAGAATCTAAAAAGATTTCCTTTAATTCACCTTTAATTTCTTCTGCATGTTCAGCAGTTTCTTGATGATTAGTAATTTTCTTAATTTCTGAGAAGAGATCATTAACTGAAGTAGCAACACCAGTCCCAATATTAAATGCTTCTTTATCCCCTTTTGTTAAAGCCAAAATATTTGCATCTACAACATCCGAAACAAAAACATAATCTCTTGTTTGTTTCCCATCACCAAAAATTATTGGATTATCACCAGCTAATACTTTTCTAATAAATATTGATACTACGCCAGCTTCACCACCTTGCTGCCTAGGACCATAAACATTAGAATATCTTAATGTAGTATAATTCAAACCAAATGTTTGATTATAAAAATTCAAATAAAGTTCTCCAACCCATTTACCTATACCATAAGGCGATAAAGGTAGTTTAGCCACATCTTCTTTTACAGGAAGACTTCCAGGTATGCCATAAACTGCAGCAGAAGATACATATATGAATTTCTTTACATTATGCTTAACACTATTATCTAAAATATTTATCAACCCCAAGATGTTTATTTGAGCATCAAGTATTGGTTTTTTAATTGATAATCTTAAATCAATTTGTGCAGCATGATGATTCACATAATCTGGTTTTTCTTTCTCAAATATTTCAGAAACTTTTTGATCTTGAATATCAATATTATAGAACTTTGCTTTTTTATTAATATTAGATTCTTTACCTGTTGATAAATTATCGATTACTACAACCTCATGGCCTTCTTCTATCAACCTATCTACAACCTGGCTACCTATAAACCC
>CAZHRT010000051.1:0-1798 GCA_964534665.1 uncultured Methanosarcinales archaeon
AAAACATGTATCTCAACAGTTTTTTTAACCCATGATTTATTAATTCCAACAAGTTTTCGTGTATTTGCTGTTAAAGGTATCTTACCTTCGTTAGCTCTCACAACAATTGGTTCTGCATGTTTATGGCCTACTAGATGACGAGGTCCAATTAGAGTTATTGTATCCCCTGGTCTAACTCCTGCCATCCTTCTAATTGATGGTGATAATCCAACTATAACTGGTTTGACAATACCTAAATCTCTTTTTGCTTTTTCAATAGTTTCTGCCTTAAAAGATTGCAATGTAACTGGTATTTTATGCTCACCTAATAATTTTGAGACTTCAGTCCACATTTGTTCCAAATTTTTATCTTTAATACCTCTACTTTCCAAATCAAACAAATTTTTTCTAACATATTCAATACCTGTTCCGGATTTACCCTTTGCTACCATAACCATCTCGGCCCTTTTTTCTAAACTAACACTAGGTGGAATATACGTCTTATTTCTTTTATTTAATGGAAAATAAGCTTTTACAGTTTGTCTGCCAATCTTAACATTACCTTGAGGATTTCCAGTAAAACTATCTGCAAAAGTTTTTCCTTCTCTTTTTTTAAGTTTATTCAGAGCTACTTTAAGCTGATTATCATCAACTTGAAAACATACTCCTGCACATTGTCCCCCATTTTCTAAACCCATTGTAGGGGCAGGGTTTGCACTTGTACCCCATTCAACAGTAGATTTTTTATTGTATTCTCTGTGATAATTAAGAAGTACAGCACCTTCAAACTTTTGTGTATAATCAAAATCAGGTCTCCACATTAACGAACCATATCCAAATATATAAGCCATATTATATCACCAATTAATTCTTTGGCAATATCATATAAATATCTTTCGATTAAGAAAACTAACTAACCATAATAACTAGGTTTTTCTTCTTGCATCTGTTTACCACGAGCAGCTGAGAAATGTTGTTTTAACTCTTCATAAGATTTTTCAACTTCAGGACTAACAGAAGGACTTACTTTTGCCAAAGCATCTTCAAAGTTTTTCTTAGTTATTTCTTCAGCTTTAAGGTCTGATTCACGTAAAGCAAGCATTGCAGCTTCTCTACATACAGATTCAATATCTGCACCAGCATAACCTTCTGTGTTAGCTGAAAGTTCTTTTAAATCAACACCTTTTAATGGCATACCTTCAGTATGAACTTCAAATATCTTTTCTCTAGTCTTTAAATCAGGAGCAGGAGTTAAAATAATCCTATCAAATCTTCCAGGTCTTAGTAGTGCAGGATCCATTATATCTGGCCTATTAGTTGCAGCAATAACAACAACATCATGCATTTCTTCTAACCCATCAAGTTCAGTTAATATTTGGTTAACAACTTGTTCATGAACTCTACTATCAGATCCAACACCTCTTCTAGGTGCTAAACTATCAATTTCATCAAAGAAAATAATTGTAGGTGATGTTTGTCTAGCTTTCTTAAAAATTTCTCTTACAGCTTTTTCTGATTCACCAACCCATTTTGATAGTAATTCAGGACCTTTAATTGAAATGAAATTACTTTTACTTTCATTAGCAACAGCTTTTGCAAGCATTGTTTTACCTGTTCCAGGAGCACCATAAAGTAAAATACCTTTTGGCGGTTTAACCCCTAATCTTGTAAATGCATCAGGATGATTAAGTGGCCATTCAACAGCTTCTTTTAATTCTTGCTTAACATCTTCTAAACCACCAACATCATCCCAAGTTACATTTGGAATTTCAATTAATACTTCTCTTAATGCAGAAGGTCTTACAACTTTCAAAGCTTC
>CAZHRT010000052.1:0-1698 GCA_964534665.1 uncultured Methanosarcinales archaeon
AATTTCAATAATATTATTATCAATATTAAATATCATAGCAATCCCTATTTTTGGAATTGCTGGGGCTGCTATTGCTTTGTCATTAACTTCATTACTTGCATTGTCAAGTTTAGCAGTATATATTTACTTAAAATATAAAGTATTGATTAAAATTAAATCATTTATTAGAATTTTGATTGCTTCAATAATTATTTTCATCATCACTTATTTTTGGCATTATTCAGGAATTCTATTATTAATAAGTTATGCAGTACTTATGATAATATACTTTGTTATGTTATTTGTTATGAGAGAAATTAATCAAGAAGATTTTGATTTGTTTAAAAGAAGTCTTAAATTTAAAAAGAAATCTTAATTTTTTTCTGCATTATAGATTTTTATAAATTGTAAAAATAACTTTCTGATCATATCTAAAAATAACATGATTGAATAGATTGTTAGTGTTAATGTTGGATATCCTAATAAAACACCCCAAAACATCAAGTTTAATGGATTGTCCATTAAAAGAAAATCTCCAATAATAGACATCATACCTTTACCCTGATTCTTAATTGACAGATTGTTTGTATAGATTATCTTATCAATCTTTTTTCTTGCAGGACCATTATACCATGATAGTTGAATGGTAAGAGCTTTTCCAAGAAGAAATGAAAATACTCCAATTGCTGTGATGATTAAAATACTAGTATCAAGTGTATTCTTGTAAGTTCCGATTGCAAGACAGATTAGTAAGACAGAATTGGCTAAATAATGACCAATGTAATCCAAATATTGTCCGTTTAATGAATAATGTTTTCTATATCTAGCTACAATCCCATCTACACCATCAATTATAGATGCTAACTGAAATATTAACAATGCAATTACGGTTATTATATAGTTACCAGATAACATAAATAATGCCATGACGACCTTTAATAATACCCACATTATAGTTATTTGGTTTGGTGTAAAAGGAAATAATAGAAATATCTTAGCTGGATAAAATGCAAGAAAGTCACAAGCAGGATTAATAAAACCATTTGTACCTTTCTTTCCAAATTCTTTTCTTAGTTCTTTTATGCTAGGTATTTTTTTCATTTCATTAATTTTCCAATAATTCAATCATACTTTCATCTTGAATTAAATTATAATATAATATATTTGCAGTTTCTTGATTCCCTTTTTTGTTAAAATGCGCATTTAGACTCCAATAAAAGTCATTATCTATATTCTTCTCTTTAAGAGAAGGTAATAAATCTATGATCATTACGTTGTTATGTTCTGCCCATTTGATAAGAAAATCCTGTGATTTTCTATAATAATACTTTGTTTGATCTAATTTATTCTCTTTTATGTACACGTTCCATAAATGATTATCAACCTGAGAAGCGGTTGGTATCATAACTAAAACTAATGAAATGTTCTTTGATTTAGTGAAATCATTAATTTCTTTTAATAAGTTAGTTGTAATGTTCATCTTATCTAAAGTTTTCTTTGGAGGATCAACTAAAGAAAATTCCAATGAAAGGTCAAAGTTTCTTACCTTACCTACAACATTCCTACCAATGAATTTATAAAAAATAGTTATGATTCCTTTTTCAATGAGTCTATATGAATGAGAATTTTCAAGCATAAAATCACGAATTTTTAGCAGTTTTGGTACGTCCTTTTTTTGACGTATAAGTTGCCCATGATCATTTACAGTATATTCACCAT